>JAFPUM010000040.1 GCA_017395425.1 Clostridia bacterium
TATAATAATAAAAATAGGTCAGTAGCAGCAGTAGGGGGGGTGGAATCGGTGGAAAAGTCCGGAAACCTTCTTCAGAAGCGGACTGAGAGGAATTTTACACAGTGGAGGGTGGAGAGGAAAGTTTTGAGAAGTTTTTCAAGGAATTTCCACAATGCACAAATCCTGACAGTTGTCCACGTTGGTTGTTCAAAATGGTGTGGGAATCCCGGAGAGGGGAAAGAAAGGGCTTGGAAATCTTTCAAGGGGGTTTGCACCGCCTGTCCACGGGCTGTCCACACGGTTTCCACCGGGTTCTGTATACATATAGAAAGACGGCAGTACGCTTTTTCTTTCTGCGTACTGCCGTTTTTGGATTATATTTTGGGGGGTTCCTTTTCTGGATTCGCCCTGCCTTGTTGCATTTCCGGGCTGATTTTGCTTTTGGTCGGTTCCTTTTCTGGATTCGCCCTGCCTTGTTGCGTGTCCGGGCTGGTTTTGCCCGGCAGGCTTCCGCCTGCCTGCCGGTGGCGCTGCCCCCGGTCCCCCGCAAGGGCGCTGCCCTTGACCCGGCAGGGAGCTCACCCCCTGCACCCCGCGCCGCTTCGCGGCTAATTGGCGCTTCGCGCTTTTTTTCTTTTTCCTTTTTTATTGCGCGGACACCTTGATATTCTTAATCAGATCATTCACCATATTCCTGAAATCCGGCCGCTTCTTCATATTCCGCTCGACCTGCTGTACCGCGTAAATCACCGTCGAGTGATCTCTTCCGAATTCCTTCCCGATCTCTTCATACGAAAGATTGGTCACTTCTCTCACCACATACATCGTGACCTGTCTCGCCTGCGAGATCTGCGCCGCGCGCTTGGGCGATTTGATGTCCTTCGCCGTCACCTCAAACGTCCTTGCCACTTCCTCAATGATGCGTTCAATGGTAATCGGCGTAGGCTGCACGTCATTCATGACGTCGCGGATAGCATTCTGTGCCATGGTCAGCGTCGGGGTTTCCTTATCCAGCTGATAATTGGCATTAATGCGCTTGACCACGCCTTCCAACTGCCGGATATTGGATTTCAGCCGCTCCGCGATGAATTCCGCCACTTCGTCGCTGATCTCCATATTGCACTGCCGCGCCTTGCGCTTGATAATGGCAATGCGGGTTTCATATTCCGGCGGCTGGATATCTGCCAGCAGTCCCATCTCAAACCGTGAGCGCAGACGGTTTTCCAGCGTCTGAATCTCTCTCGGCGGACGGTCACTCGTCAGCACAATCTGTTTATGTTCCTGATGCAGCGTATTAAAGGTATGGAAGAATTCCTCCTGCGTCTGATCCTTGCCCCCGATGAACTGCACGTCGTCCACCATCAGCACGTCGATATAACGGTATTTCTGATGGAACTCATTCTGTCTGCCGTTGGCAATGGCTTCAATCAGCTCGTTGGTGAATTGATCGCCCTTGATGTATTTTACTTTTTTGTCGGGATATTTCTTCTGCACCGCGTTCTGAATGGCAAAGAGCAGGTGGGTCTTGCCCATGCCGGAGGGACCGTAGATAAACAGCGGGTTATAGGAGCCGCCGGGATTATCCGCTACCGCCACGCTCGCCGCGTGGGCAAAACGGTTGGATGAGCCGACGATAAAGGTATCAAAGGTGTATTCCGAATCGTCGGAGGGGGAACACATCAGTCCCTGCGCTGCGGAAGCTGCAGCGGTATCTTTTGCCGCCGGCGCCGTTAAGGGCGCGGAAGCGGGTGCGGAAGCAGGTGCAGGTGCGGGTGCGGGTGCGGCAGATGCCGCCATCTGATAACGGCGCACTTCTTCCTGCCAGGGCTTTTCATCCGTGTCAGCCGTCTGACGGAATGGCTCCGGTGCGCTGCTGATCACTTCTCCGTTGGGAAGCTCTTCCCCTTTGACCAGAATGGTCAGCTTGACCTCAAAGCCGATGGTATTGTAAAGCGCCATCTCAATCTTGTCGTTGATGTGCTGATCCTTCAGTACGGTGCGATGAAACTGCGACGGCGCGATGATAATCATTTCATTGCCGTTGATGAGATCATACGGTTCCAGCGGTATGATCCATACATTATAAAAGACGTCGTTGACCTGACTCATCAGCTTGGTGCATACCTTTTCCCAGAGTTCTTTGATTTCCATGATGCGTGACGATTTTCCTTTCCTTTTTAGAATACATCTCAAAATCCATCGTATCCCGATGTTTTGATACTGTCCTCCGAATTGTCTGACTTGTATATTATACCATCTTCGTTTTCATACCTCAATAGCCTTTGATAGAAGAATTTTGAGAAATGTCAAAGGGAGTTTTGTGCAAAACTTATAGAACGATACGGTCGATTCTCCACCGATATATGGAAAATATAACAATAATTTCTGATAAATTTATTCAAATTGCTAATATAATAGAGATATTTTGTGGTATTCCACAGAGTTTTGCACAATGTGTTGAAAATTCAGTGATGAAAATTCCGGTTTTTAAGCAAAAAAATCATTTCCATTTTCAAAATTCATATTGACATTTTCGGGTGGAATGCGCTATAATACATGAGTATGCTTTTGGTTGGATGCGCCTGTGGCGGCGTCCGCCGAAGTCCGCTGCGGGGCTGTTTTCCGGTTCCCGCGTTTACGCTTGGTTTTCCGAAAGGGGGTAACGCAAATGGTCAGAACATATCAGCCCAAGAAGCGTCAGAGAAAGGTCGAGCACGGCTTCCGTAAGAGAATGGCAACAAAGAACGGCCGCAAGGTGCTTGCAAGACGCAGAGCAAAGGGAAGAAAGACACTCACCTATTAATCGCTTCCGGTGTTGGGTGTGACGGCATGATCCGCGGTGGTTCCTGTTTTTTTTGCGGGAACCATAGCGGTGATTTGTCTGCATTCTGACCATACCGGATGTGATCGCTTATCGAGTGATGTTTCATGCAAGGCCACTTTTTTTCAAGTGGCTTTTGTTTTTACAAAGAGGGATCGGCTGAACAGAATGACGTTATCTTCCAATTACTCCAGAACAAAGTACACGGTGATCAAGCAGAATTATATCTTTCGCCGTGCGTATCACAGGGGAAGAAACTTTGTTTCTCCTGTATTAGTCACTTATTGTTTCAAAAAAAAACGAGGCGGGATTCAGATCGGTGTGACGTCGGGGAAAAAAATCGGCAATGCCGTCCAGCGTAACCGCTGCCGCCGCATTATCCGCGAGGCGTTCCGCTCGCTGTATCCCGAAACGCAGGGACATTGGGACATTGTGTTTGTCGCCAGAGCCGCGACGGTGCATAAAAAAAGCACCGATATTGCCCGTGTGATGCAAAAACACCTCAGGGAAGCGGGGGTGCTGCCGTGAAGAATCTGTTTCTGCGGCTGATCCGGTTTTATCAGCGCCGTATTTCACCCAATACCCCGCCGCGGTGCCGTTATTATCCCACCTGCTCCGCCTATACCTATACAGCCATTGAACGTTACGGGGCTTTCCGGGGGTTTTTTATGGGACTGTGGCGCATTCTGCGGTGTAACCCGTTCAGTGCGGGCGGATGGGATCCGGTGCCGGAAAAGAAAATCAAAGTAAAGATAAGAGAAAAGCCATAATTAGCCGCGAAGCGGCGCGGGGTCCAGGGGGTGAGCTCCCTGGCGGGTCAAGGGCGGCGCCCTTGCAGGGAGTGGGACAGCGTCCCACAAGGCAGGCGAAAGCCTGCCGGGCGAATCGCGCCCGGATCACCGATGGAGAAGGGCGGATTCAGAAAAGGAACCATCCCAAAGCAAGATCCGCCCCAGACAACCACCAAGGCAGGGCGAATCCCAAAAAAGGAGATATATTCGCCTTTTAATCGGGTACCCGGATCACCCACCTCGGCGCAGACAATGGTGTAAATATGTGACATTTGAACAAGGAAACCGAACGGGAGGAAGTTGATCAAATCAATGGATGCGATTTTTAATTTTATCGGAGAAATTTTCGGATATGTGCTGATGTTTTTTAATGACATATTCGGCAATTTCGGTGTGGCGCTGATTGCGTTTACGATTTTTACGCGTCTGCTGATGTTTCCGCTGACCATTCATCAGCAGAAAAGTATGGCGGGAATGCAGCGTCTTCAGCCTAAAATGCGTGAATTGCAGGAACGCTATGGCAACGATCGCGGTAAATACAATGAGGAAGTACAGAAGCTTTATGAACGCGAAGGGCAAAGTCCGGCGGGCGGCTGTCTGCCGATGGCGATTCAGCTTCCGATTTTCTACGGTCTGTACCGCGCGATCTGTATGCCGATTTCCTGCACGCTGCATATGAATATCAATGAAGGTACGCTGGCGGACGCGATTACGCGGGTCAAATCCCTGAGCGACGTCTATACCACGACTTCCAGCTCCTACTATTCCCAGATCAATGTGATTGAGGCGGTGCGCAATATCGGCGGCAATTATGCCCACTATGGCTTTACCGCTGCCGAAGCGGAAGCGCTGGCGCCGATTTATGAACTCAGCCACGGCTTTAATTTTCTGGGCATTGACCTGCTTTCTATCGCTAAATTCTGGAACCCCGCCATTATCCTTACCTTCGTGGTATTTTTTGCGAGTGCGGGCAGTATGTTCCTCTCCAATAAGATCAATGGCGTTGCTGCTCAGGCAGCTCAACCCAACGGCTGCAGCCCGAATATGATGGGGATTACAATGGGTCTTTTCACCGCGTGGATTTCGCTGTCGGTGCCGTCGGCTATGGCGCTTTACTGGTCCTGCTCCAGCATGATCGCTCCGCTGCAGAGCTGGGTGGTGCATAAGTATTACAATGCCGCCATTCTGAATGCCAACGCCGAAGCCCGTCGGCTGGCGCGGATTAAATTGCAGGAGGAAGAAGTGATGAAGGCGGTCGGTTCCGCCAAGGGCAGCAAACAGTTTTCTCCCATTTATGCTTCTCCCGCCGCGCCTCTATCGGAACCGGTAAAGGCGGAAACCGTTCAGCCGGCAGTTGCCAAAAAATCCGGCGGTAAAAAGAAGAAATCCTCGGGTCAAAGTAAGAAGAATTCCTCAGCGGATTATCAGGGCAAAAAGAAAAAGTAGTTCATCAAACAACTGTAAAATGATTGACCCATGTAAGTTATGGAAAGGATGTTTCTGAAATGAAGGAAATTATTGTGACCGGCGCAACCATTGCGGAAGCGGTCGAAAACGGATGCCAGCAGCTTGGCATAGAAGTGTATCAGGCGGAATACGAAGTGCTGGAGCAGCCGAAGGGTCTTTTGTCCTCCCTGTTTGGCAAGGTGAAGGTGCGCGTCTTTCAGAAGGAAGATCTTTCTCTCATCACCGAGGAAGAAGAAGAAACAGCAGACGATGATTTTTCCGACATGGATATCCAAAATGAGAATGCTTTTCAGGACGACGAAAATAATCTGTATCTCAGTGATGAGGAAGAGACAGATTCCGAATCATCTGATTTTGAGGAGAAATCAGATGATTCGGAAGACGGCGAAAGTGTCGCTTTTGACGGCTTGACGGAGCCGGAAAATGAAGACCTCATTCATCCGGAGACGGACGGCGCTGTCGCAGACAGCGAGAAAAATTCCTCGGAAGAGGATTACGCGGCTGCCACGGATGCCGCTGTGGCGTTTCTCTCCGAGATTCTGACGCTGATGGGTGTGCGTGATCTGGTGATTACTGCCGAATCCAGTGCGGAACGTACAATATTGAATATTAATGGCAACGATGATGATCTAGGCGTGGTGATCGGTCATCGCGGCGATACGCTGACCGCTTTGCAGTATCTGGTGAGTCTCGCCGCCAATAATTGCTGCAAAGGATATTTCAAGGTATCACTCAATGTCAAGAATTTCCGTGAAAAGCGCGAAAGAACGCTGGAAACTGTTGCCTCCAAGACCGCATATAAGGCTTACAAGCTCCACAAGAATCTCGCGCTTGAACCCATGAGCCCTTATGAGCGCAGCATTATTCATACCGCTGTTCAGAAAATTGAGGGTGTGACAAGCTGGTCTGTGGGCGAAAATGAAAAGCGTCATGTCGTCATCGGCCCCATCGGTCTGGATGAGGGCAGCGACGGTATGCCCGCAAAGTACGCCAAAACCGGCAGCCGAAATTCCCGCGGCGGTTACGGTCGCAGCGGGTATGGCAGAGGCGGCAGCGGTTATCATCGCGGCGGACACGGTCGCGGTAATTACGGCGGCAGCCGCAGCGCTTATCGCAGAGGCTATCGCGACGATGACAGACCGTCCGGAGGCTTTCGTGACAGCCGCAGCGGTTTCGCCCGCAGACGGAATACAGAATATCAGCCCGTTGAAAGCCGTCCCGTTACCCGCACTAAGAGCAACTACGAATCCGGTTTCACCTACGGCAAAATCGAAATTGCTTCCGACCGTCAGGACGAGAACAATTAATTGAATCCGTTTGGCGCCCTTCGCAGAAAGTCTATTGTCTTTCTGCGGAGGGCTTTTTGATATGTTTCACGTGAAACATACGGAAATGTTTCTTTGAAAAAATACGGATTTGGCTTTACTCTTGGTCAAAATTATGATATAATAATATAATCAACGATCAACAGAAAGAAGGCGGATTCATGATAAACCGGACAGGCGATACCATCGCAGCCATTTCAACGCCGCAGGCAACCGGCGGCATTGGTATGGTGCGGATCTCAGGGCGCGACGCAGGTTTGATTGCCGACAAAGTCTTTCGCTCCGTCAATCGCGTGGCACTGGCTTCCGCTAAGGGCTACACCGCGCATTACGGTCATGTATATGATGACAATGAAATGATAGATGAGGCGATTGCGATTGTCTATCGCCAGCCGAAAAGCTATACCGGCGAAGACGTCGTAGAGCTGTCCTGTCATGGCGGTCTGTATTTAATCCGTCAGGTGCTGCGTGTTGTTCTGCAAAACGGCGCACGTCTCGCACAACCGGGAGAATTTACCCGTCGTGCCTTTGAAAACGGAAAAATCTCATTGACGCAGGCGGAATCCGTGATGGATCTCATTCACGCGCAGGGAAAACAAGCGGCGCGGGCGGCAATTTCCGCGAGAGAAGGCGTGCTGGCGCAGAAAATTGACCGGCTGAAAGAACGCATTGTAGGATACGCGGCACATCTCGCGGCCTGGACGGATTATCCCGAAGAGGATCTCATTCCGGTGGATAGCTCCGCACTCTCTGAAGGATTGGGCGAATGTATCCGCGAATTGCAGAAAATGATACGCGACGGCGACGCGGGACGGATAATGCGTGACGGCGTGGATACCGTGATAGTCGGAAAACCAAATGTCGGAAAGTCAACGCTGATGAACTGTCTTGCCGGCTGTGAACGAAGTATTGTCACCCATATTGCGGGTACGACGCGCGACATTGTCGAAGAAAGAGTTGTGGTAGGGGACGTCATTCTTCGCCTGGCGGATACGGCGGGTATTCATGAAACCGATGACCCGGTGGAATCCATCGGGGTGGAGCGCGCTGTCCGGCGCATGAATCAGGCGGAATTAATTCTGGCGTTATTTGATTATTCCCAGCCGCTTGATGAAACCGATTACCGGCTTCTCGGAAATCTCAAACATCGCCCCTGTGTGGCAATCGTCAATAAAAGCGATATGCCTCATCAGATTCAGACCGAGTCGATTGAAGCTTATGTTTCGCGGGTCGTGGAAATTTCCGCGAAAGACGACGTCGGATTGGAAAAGCTAGCGGAAGAAATATCCGAATTGCTGGGTGTTTCTCAATTGAACCCCGCGGAGGGTATTCTATCGGGCGAGAGGCAATTACAGTGTGCGAGACATTGTCTGTCCGAATTGCAGGAAGCCGTACAGGCGATTCGGGTCGGTATGACGCTGGACGCGGTGGGCGTTTCCATTGACAGCGCTGTGGCAGCATTACTGGAATTGTCCGGTGAGCGTGTCACGGAAGTAGTAACAGACGCGGTTTTTCATCAGTTCTGCGTCGGAAAATAAGGAATTATCAATGTTTCACGTGAAACATTGATATAGTTTCTAAAACGAAAGGCAGGATAGTATTATTCATGGAATATCAGGCAGACCGTTATGAAGTAGCGGTAATCGGTGCCGGTCATGCGGGAATTGAGGCGGGGCTGGCGGCGGCTCGTCTGGGATGCCGGACGGTCATGTTTACCATCAATATGGATGCCGTGGGCAATCTTCCCTGCAATCCTTCTATTGGCGGTACGGCAAAGGGACATCTGGTTCGCGAAGTGGATGCACTTGGCGGAGAAATGGGCAGGGCGGCGGACGATACATTTCTTCAAAGCCGTATGCTGAACCGCGGGAAGGGTCCGGCGGTTCACAGTCTGCGTGCGCAGATTGACCGCCGGAAGTATTCCGCACGCATCAAGCATACCTTGGAAACACAGGAAAAGTTGGATTTGAAACAGGCAGAAATTATTTCTATCCGAAAAAAGCAGGATAATGCATCACTTTGGCAGGTTGTGACGCGATTGGGCGCAGTGTATGACTGCTGTTGCGTCATTCTGGCAACCGGCACCTATCTTTCCGGAAAGATTTACGTGGGTGACGTGAGTTATGAAGGTGGACCGGACGGTATGTTTGCCGCCTCTTCTCTTGGAAAATGCCTTCGTGAACTCGGCATTCCCTGCCGTCGGTTCAAGACCGGAACGCCTGCAAGAATTCATCGGCAATCCATTGATTTCAGCCAATTGGAAGTGCAGGAGGGGGATGAGCAGATTGTTCCGTTTTCCTATGATACCTTGGAAAATCCCGCATTTCCGTTGGAAAATAAGGTGGTCTGCCATGTCACTTGGACAAATGCCGAGACTAAAAATATTATTTTGAAAAATCTGCATCGATCGCCTCTTTACAGCGGGAAGATTGACGGTATCGGCCCGCGCTATTGCCCCAGTATAGAGGATAAAATTGTCCGCTTTTCCGAAAAGGAACGCCATCAGCTTTTTATTGAGCCGTGCGGGCTGGATACGGAGGAAATGTATTTGCAGGGAGCGTCCTCTTCTTTGCCGGAGGATGTGCAGATTGCTCTGTATCGGACGATTCCGGGTCTGGAACATGTTAAAATCATGCGCACGGCATACGCAATTGAATATGACTGCGTCGATCCGTTGGCACTTCGTCCCACGCTGGAATTTAAGGAGTATCCGGGACTGTACGGCGCGGGTCAATTCAATGGCAGTTCGGGTTATGAAGAAGCAGCCGCGCAGGGAATTGTGGCGGGTATTAACGCGGCGCTGCGCGTACAAGGCAAGCAACCGCTGATTCTGGAACGTTCCGGCAGCTATATCGGCACGCTCATTGATGATCTGGTGACAAAAGGTGTGGCGGATCCCTATCGGATGATGACATCGCGGTCGGAATACCGGCTGATTCTACGGCAGGATAACGCTGACGAACGTCTGATGCCGATAGGGCACGCGATTGGTCTGGTGGATGACAAAAAATACAGGGCATTTTTACATCGGCTGGAGCTTAAAAAACAGGAATGCAAGCGTGCCAAGGATACACCGATTCCGCCTTCCGAAACGTTGAACAAGATACTTGTTTCACGTGAAACAACGCCCATCAGCAATCCTGTCCGCCTGGTGGAACTGCTGAAACGTCCGGAGCTGAATTATGAGGTTCTTACGCCGGTCGACGTCACCCGTCCGGATTTACCGGCGGTGATTTTGGAACAGGTGGAAGTAGAAATAAAATACGAAGGCTATATCAAACGTCAGCAGGCAATGATCGAGGAGGCACGCCGCCTGGAAGAAAAAAAGCTGCCGGAAGGGATTTCCTATGAAGGCATTACCGGACTGCGGCTGGAAGCCATTGAAAAGCTGACAAAAATCCGTCCGGAAAATGTGGGACAAGCGTCAAGAATTTCAGGGGTCAGTCCGGCGGATATTTCGGTTTTGCTGATCTGGCTAACAAAGCAACAGGCGTCATCCAAAAATGAGGGAATGGTATGATTGATTTTACAGCTATGCGGCAAAAAGCAGAACGATATGAGATTCAATTGCAAGACAAACAGCTCATACAACTGGATACCTATGCAAAAATGCTGACAGACTGGAATACACGTATGAATCTCACCGGCATAACAGACGCAGAAGGCATTATGACGCGGCATTTTGAGGATTCTCTGACGCTGCTGCATTATCTGAAAATTGCGCAAAATGCTTCGGTAATTGATGTCGGTACGGGCGCCGGTTTTCCGGGCATGGTTCTGAAAATTGTGCGCCCGGATATCCGGTTGACACTGCTGGACAGTCTGCAAAAACGTATTGGATTTTTACAAGCGGTTGCATCTGCATTGGCATTCGATGTAAATGCCGTGCATCTTCGGGCTGAGGAGGGCGGAAAAATGCCGCAATACCGCGAATGCTTTGATGTAGCGGTAGCGCGTGCGGTGGCGCAACTGCGGGAATTATCGGAGTACTGTCTGCCGTATGTCAGAGTGGGCGGGCAGTTTGCTTCCATGAAAGGTCCGGACTGCGTCGAAGAAATACAATTGGCGCGTCCGGGCATTGGCACGCTGGGCGGAAAAGTCCGTCAGGTGCATGAATTGATGCTTTCGGATGGCAGCGGGAGGAGTATTGTGGTAATGGATAAGATTAAAGAAACACCCGCGAATTTTCCACGTCCGTCGGCGAAAATTTCCAAGAAACCGCTGTAAAACGCCGTGTTTCACGTGAAACAATGGGAATGCCTGATGAAAAAAACAGTGAATTTACATAAAATTCAAGAATGCAGTGTGAAAATCGATTGAAATTTCAGCAGGCTATGGTATAATGATGATAAAGTAATATGAAGCACGGAAAGGACATGAGAACATGGGAAAAATAATTGCCGTGACCAATCAGAAGGGCGGCGTCGGAAAAACCACAACAGCCGTCAATCTGGCTTCGGCACTCGGCGCGATGAATCAGAAGGTGCTGCTGGTGGATATTGATCCGCAGGGCAACGCCACGTCGGGACTGGGCATCAGCAAACAGGAAAATCAGAAATCCTCCTATCAGGTGATGATGGGGGAGATGACCGCACAGGAAGCCGCCGTAACAACAGAATTTAAGAATGTGGACGTCGTGCCGTCCGATATCACCATGGCAGGCGCGGATCTCGATATTGCCGAGATGGAAAACCGGGAAGCTATTCTGAAAAAAGGGCTCGCGAGCGCGCGGGAAGCATATGATTATATTTTGGTGGATTGCCCGCCCTCTCTGAACCTGATTACCATCAACGCGCTCAGCGCGGCGGACAGCATTCTGGTGCCGATTCAGTGCGAATATTACGCGCTGGAGGGTCTGGCGCAGCTCATCAATACCGTATCGAGAATCAAGCGAACCTTCAACAATCATCTGGAAATTGAGGGTGTGCTGTTTACCATGTACGACGGCAGACTGAATCTGACGCAGGAAGTGGCGGAACAGGTGAAAAAATACTTTCCGAAACAGGTATTCAAGACCGTGATTCCCCGCACGGTGCGATTGTCGGAAGCACCGAGCTTCGGACAACCGATCAACTATTTTGATAAGCGTTCCAAAGGCGCTGAGGCGTATGATAAACTGGCAAAGGAAATCATCAAAAACAACAAGCGATAAAATGACATCCGAAGGAGGAAACAGCTCATGGCGAGCAGGAAAAGCGGACTGGGCAAGGGATTGGATTCGCTCTTCATGGATAACGGCAGTATCGCGGAAAGCAAGGACAGCACCACCACCCTGCATATTTCGGAGCTCGAACCCAATCGCGACCAGCCCCGAAAGGAATTTGATGCGGCGGCACTGGCGGAATTGGCGGATTCCATTGCGGCTGTGGGAGTCATCCAGCCGTTGATTGTCCGACCGATGGTGGGCGGGGGCTATCAGATTGTAGCGGGAGAACGCCGTTGGCGGGCTGCCCAGAGTGCCGGATTGACAGAAGTGCCGGTGATCATCCGCGAACTCAGCGATAAGGAAGTCGATGAAATCGCGCTGATCGAAAATTTGCAGCGTGAAGACCTCAATCCTGTGGAGGAAGCCGAGGGATACCGTCATTTGATGAATGAATACGGCATGACGCAGGAACAGGTGGCTTCGCGGGTGGGAAAATCCCGCCCGAGTATTGCCAATTCGGTACGGCTGCTGGAATTGCCGGATTCCATTTTAGGGATGCTCACAGCGGGGGATTTGACAGTAGGACATGTCCGTCCGCTTCTGGGACTGCATGATGAAGATTCAATGGTAAAAGTCGCCTGCATGGCTGTCAAAAAGAAACTGACGGTCAGAGATGTAGAAAAGCAGGTGAAGAAGGAAAAAGGAGATGCCGCACCGAAAAAGCCGGTGACTGACCGCGACCAATATTTCAATGAAGTGGAAATTGCGCTGGCAATGGCATTGGGACGGAAGGTTAAGGTTGTGGGAACTTCCGGAAAAGGTACGCTCCAGATTGATTTCTATTCCAACGATGATCTGACCGATCTTGCGAATTTGCTGGGCGGAGAAGTCGATGAAGCTGCGGAATAGTGGAAAATAGGAAAACAGAAAGGGGATTTCAAAGAATGCAGCGCTTTGAAATCCTTTTTTTCCACTTTTTCCACCAGGAAAGGAGAATGGCATGAAAACAACGGTTTTATTGAGACTGAAACTGATACTGATAGCAATGTTTTGCACGATTTACACCGTCAGTTGTGGAAAAACAGAAACGATTCATAACAGACAGGTGGAAAAGTCGTCCATAGAAACAGAAGCCTTTGCGGAACAATTCTTTTTAGAATCAAATTTACCTTATGAAAAGATAAACAGTACTGAAATGCTCACAGGTGCGGATGAATATGTCTTTTATATTCCAAACGGAGTGGTCTATCGCACACTGCATGACAGCATTGTGGTGATTGTGGCGAGGAAGGAGTTGCATGAGCCGTCCGAACGGATCGGGACAGATTACAGCGGGGAACTGTATCCTGTCTTTGACGGGGAGGACTCACCGCTTCTCAGATACAGTGCGGCGGGGGATTATGTCATTATGGCGTCTCCCGAAAGTATCCCCGATTGGGAAGATGACGATGTGATCTACGCGTTTATGGAGTATGCTAAAAAATAGGATTCTGTTTTCTTTCGGAATTTTCTTGACAACTTCCCGCTGATAAATTATAATAATAGAATATGGTATTGAAACTGATCTCTAAACGGAAAGGGAGTACACTATGACAAGCCATGACGACGGTGATGGTCGATGAATCTTTCAGCTTCCATACTGGTTTTGCTGGGCGCTGCGGTGATGGGCGCTCTGGCAACGCTGACAGAAACAGCCATTCTCTCGGCAAGTCTGACCCGCGCCAAACAGCGGGCAGAGGACGGTGAAAAAAATGCACAACATTTGGTTTCACTTCGGACAGAGAAAAAAGTGTCCTTTGCAACGCTGATTCGTCTGATAACAGTTTCATGTATCTTCATTGCCGCCGTGATTACGCGGCAAAGCTTCTATCCGTTGGCAAAGATATGGCTGACCGAAAATGCTACCCTCTCGGAGCAATGGACGGCGTGGCTGTCGATTGTGCTGGTATCGCTGGCGGTTTCGGCTTTTCTCATCATTCATGTGTCCCTGCTGCCGCGAAAATTCGGAGCCCATTTCGGAGAAAGCATTGCTTACGCGGTGGCGGGCATTTCCGTCCTTCTGACGGGGGTTTTCACACCGTATATTGTGATCGTGCAGGGCATCAGCGGACTGATTGCCAAGTTGTTTGGCGTCCCGACCCATGCGGGTGAGAAAATTGCCACGGAAGACGAGATCATGATGATGGTGGACGCCAGCGGAGAAAAGGGCGTCATTGAGGAATCCGAAGCGGATATGATCGCCAATATTTTTGAATTCGGTGATACGACTGCCAGCGAAGCCATGACCCATCGCACGGACGTGGAAGCGCTGGAATATACCACCGATGTGCGCCATGCCGTCAGATTCGCACTGGAAAACGGATTTTCCCGTATTCCCGTCTATAAAGACGATCTGGACAACATTCAGGGCGTGCTGTATGTGAAGGATTTACTCAAATTCGTAGGGAACGCGGAGCAGTGCGATACCCCGATTTACAAACTCATGCGTCCTGCCAGTTATATTCCCGAAACCAAGAAACTCAGCGAGCTGTTCGGCGAGATGACCGAAACCAAGGTGCAGATGGCGATTGTCGTGGACGAATACGGCGGTACGTCGGGCATTATCACCATGGAGGATCTGATCGAGTCGATTCTGGGCAATATTCAGGACGAATTTGACAATGAGGACGAAGAGATCAGCCGCGTGGGCGAGAATACGTTTACGATTGACGGCACGGCTTCGATTTATGAGGTATCTGACCTGCTGGGCATTGAGATTCCGGAAGGGGATTACGATACGCTGGCGGGGTATATTGTAAGCACGCTGGGACGGATTCCGGGCGAGGACGAGCATCCGACCGTCCGACTGGACGGCTACGAATTCATGGTGGAACAGGTCGCCGACCGTCGCATCACAAGGGTGCATGTCACGCATAACGCGTAATGTGCATATGGATTGAAAATACAATATTAAAAAAATTCCAATCAGTAATCATCAGGATATTATAACATTCTATAATATCAAAGGTCAGTCGCAACCTCCTGACCTTTCTCCGGGCGGTTTTTTTCTAACGAAACGCTGCGCGGAGAATAAATCAAAATACGGAGTGATTTTTTTCAATGAACAAACAACAGAAACAACACAACAAGCTGCTCTCCATGGCGAATGCGGGCGTGGTCGCGGCACTCTACACCGTGCTGACGCTGGTGCTGGCGCCACTATCCTTCGGGAACATTCAGTTCCGCGCTTCGGAAGCGCTGACGCTGCTGCCGGTTTTCACACCGGCGGCAATTCCGGGACTTACCCTCGGCTGTGTGCTGTCCAACGCGGCGGGCGTGGCGACCGGTTCCAATATTGCGGGCTGGATTGACGTGATCTTTGGCAGTGCGGCGACGCTGATCGCTGCGCTTCTCACCCGCTGGCTGCGTCGGTTCCAATGGAAGGGGATTCCGGTGCTGGCGATCTGGCCGCCGGTGATTCTCAACGCGCTGATCGTAGGCGGGGAACTGGCAGTGGTATATCAGCTTCCCTTCTGGCTGTGTGCGCTGGAAGTGGGCGCGGGGGAGCTGGGCGTCTGTGTGTTTCTGGGGATTCCGCTGGTGCTGGCGCTCCGGAAAACCAAGCTGTTTGGCAGTGAAGAGACAAAATAAACAGCGGCATCCGTTATCCCATCAGAAAAAAACAAATGAAAAAACGCTCGCTGAACCTGTCGCGTAGGTTGCCGGACAGGAAAGCGAGCGTTTTTTTGTTGTAATGATACGATGAAAAATTACAATTTGGAATTATTTTTCGACGGAAAATTTGATTTTCATGCCGTATTGTCCGTCGAGCACCAGATACATCGTGTAATCGCCGGGCTTCTGCGGGGACCGGAAATCAAAGAGGAAGGAACGGTGAATAAACCACTGTTTGTTTTCGGGATTGGTGTGGACGTCGGGATAGGTGCTGCATGTGATGACGTTGTCGTCCGCGTCAGTGACCACCAGCGAGAGATTGACCGTGTGCTTTTTGTTGGTCTTCCCGTTGAGAATCAGCGAGGTTTTATAGGCGGTATCGGGCTGAAGCTGTTTGAGCGTGTGGACATTGGGGATATTTTCGGAATCGGCAGGACAAATAACGAATCGTATTATATCAATATCATTATACTTTTTGGAATGTTTTCCGGTTGTAAAAGTCAATTGATTCATCTTTCCATAGGGCGTCAACGGCATTACTGCGACGGTATAGCGCAGTTCAGGGGTCAGATTTTTGATCTTGCATTTGTTCTTGCCGGCGGCAACCTGGATCTTTTTGGAAGTCAGGTAGCGTTGACCGTTTTCGTCGAGCACATAGGCAATTACCTCGAACCCTTCGTCCGCGCCCTCAAAATTCCAATTCAGGGAGATAAAATCACTGCCGACTTTGGAAACGAGAATTTCCCTGACTTCACAGTAGCTCTGGGTGGTGCAGGTGAGGTGCTGTGACTGATATTCTTTGCCGTCCCTGAGCGCGAAGATATCCACCTCATAGGACGCGTTGGGCTTGAGATGGCGAAGCGCCGCAAACGGAAGGTCGCAGTCGCTCACAATGGCGACGCCGTCCCCGTCGGTATAGTAGAGGCGATAGCCGTCGGCGGAAGAGGAACCGTCCCATGAAAGCAGCACCGCGGTGTCCGACGCGCTGACCTGTTTGGCGCCGGATACCGAAGGAACCTCTTCGGTGGTATCTTCGTGGTGGAGCAGTGAGTGCAGAAAGAAGAAAAGACACACGAGAAACAGCGTTCCGACCGCGACCATCGCCAGCGTATAGCGCTGGGAATTTTTCTGTGCGGCGGGAGAAGCTTCATCGACCGGTCTGACCGGGGCTTCATCCGGCGAAATGTCGGGAGACGGCTCTGCCGGGAGGGCTTGGGACGGCGAAAAGGGGGACAGAAACGTGTCGTCATCCAATGCGTTCCCGATGCCGTCGGTTGTGGGCAGGTCATTGTCCCAGTCCGCCAAGAGGTGGGAGGGAAAGTCGGGCGCGGCAGAGGTTTCGGTCGCGGTGGGAATCTCGGTCGCGGACGGGGAAAAAACGCTGTCGTCCAACGATGCGAATGCCGCTTCTCCGTTTTCTTCGGGCGAAGACGTGGAAGTCACGATCGGGAGCATATCCGCGTCAGGCAGCTCAGACGGAGAAGGGAGCTGCGGTTCGTCGGAAGGGTCGGACGGGAGCATCTCCGGTGCTTCCCGCGCCGGCGGAGGAATATCCGCGGCGGGCGGGGAGGCGGTTTTTTTGCGGGATGCCTGCTGGAATCTGCGTCCCCGATGGGTTGATCCGGGCTGCCCGTCCGTCGGCAGACTGTCGGCGGCATCAGGGACATCCTTGGCGGCGGGGAAATCGGAAAAACCGTCATCCGATTCGAAATCGTCCGCCCATCCGGCGGAATCGGTTGTCCTTGCGGCATTTCGGGGACGGAACTGTCTGCCTTTTCCGGCAGGGTTTCCGTGGGAGAAATTGCGTTCACTCATTATTAAAAATTCCGTTCTGTTATAGTAGTGTTAAAAATAACCATATGACAATTGTATTCAACAGGACGAGGAACATTATGCCTGCGGTTCAAAGGCAGCGCCGGCCGTCAGCCCGGCGGCATCGGATACAGCCTGACCGGAATAGCGGAAATATTCGGAGGAGCCGGATTTCCATTCGATCAGCGGACGTTCTTCGGTCTTGTCCACAACGAAAGCCATCCAGCAGTCGGCTTCCTCACCCGCCTTGATGAGCTTGTTGTTATCGCGGTAAGAAAGACTGTTGAGAGAGTGGAACTGCTTGCCGACAGCGCCGTTTTCTCCACAGGCATACGCGGTGGGAATGGTGGACGAGCCGACCGGCACAAAGGCGTCGGTATCCTGCTTGGTGACGTTGAGCCTGAATTTCACCAGATACAGTTCCTGATCGTCATTCCATTCGGGGAGCTTGGCGCCCTGGAGGAGTTTGAGCGCCGCGTCGCCGCGATAGGCTTCTTCCAGCGACACGGTATAAGAGGTATTGATATAGCCGTCGGAGAAACTGTACAGCGAGTCCTGAAACGATACGGGCGTATGCTCCGAAGCGGGAAGGGAGGCGGGGTACATACTCGAATCGCCGAACATACCGTAATCGCCGAACAGGGAACTGTACTGCTTCAGGAAATCCTCCCAGGAATCCTCGTCGTCGAAACCGTCCATGCCGTAACCGTCATAGTCGCCGAAGAGGTCGGGATTGAGACCGCCGAAGCCGCCGTACTCATCGTCGCTGCCGCCCTCGCCGATCAGGCTGCCAAAATCGTCGAGATCATAGGAAGAGGCGACCTTTTCGGCTGATTTCGCAAGGAAAGCGAACAGAATGATAAAGGCTGCCATCACGCTCAGAAGCGATACGATAATGGCGGTGACAATGGCGGCAATTTCACCGCCGGACTTTCCGGGTCTGGCGGCGGAGGCGGCATAGCCGGAGGAAGCAGGCGCGGCGGACGCGGTATAGGCGTAGGGCATTGCGGTGGTCCGGGTCTGGGAGAGAGCACAGCCGCAGCGGGAACAGCTTACGGCGCTGTCGGGCAGATTTGTGCCGCACTTGGGACATCTCATAAATCATCACATTCCTTTACTGATACTAAAATAAGCCGCTGCTGTACGGCTGTACTGCTGTACTGCTGTACTGCTGTACTGCTGTACGAAGGGTACGAATAAAAAAGCGACAGATTTCTTTTAACATTTTACAACAAAATCCAAGGAAAATCAATAACAATTCAGAAAAAAAGCATCGGATTGCGCCCGGCGCTGTTTATTTTTTGCGGGTTTGGTTTTCTTGAGTGAATTTCTATTGAACTTTCCCCTTTGTTCTTGCAATTACCGACAGTTTCTAGTATAATATCAGATAAGGAAAAAAACAGCGGCGCACCGGCAGCCATTGCCGCCGCACGGATGATGATGACACAAGAGGGAGAGAGCGCTATGAGTTTCTTCAGTAAAAAAGATTTTGACAATAAGGCCGGACTGTCATCCGGCGATGCCGCCGCGGCAGTCCCTTCGGCTGCCGCCGACACCGCTTCCGATCAGCCCATTCCCATGCCAGCGCCCGCTCCCGCGGCGACTGAAACGGCGTCCTCCGCGGAGGAACTTGCGGCGGGTCTTTCTCCGGAATTTTACGGTTCCTACGGCGGATCGGTGGTTTCCGATTCTCCCGCCGCCTCCGGCACCGCTTCCGCGTCGGACGCGGGTTCTCCCGGCAGCGGCATTGATTTTTCGGTGCTGGATTTTGACATTCCCGAGTCGGTTGCGAGCGCCGCGAGCGCGATGGACAGCGTTTCCTCCGGCGGGGATGTTTCGCCCCTGCCGATGCCTTCCGCCGCGGACACACAGGAGGACGACGATCTGGTGCTGCCCGATCTGTCGGCAGTGTCGTCCGCTTCTTCCTATGAAACCAAAAAGAGTATGGGCTATGAAACCACCGTCAAGCTCCAGAATGCCCGGAGCGCCTACGGCAACCAGAAACCCGTCAACGAGCCGATCAAGAGCAGCGCCGAGCTTGCGCCGAAGCCGAAGGTAAAGGATTATACCGTGGTTGCGTCGGGAACGGCGCACGTCAAGGGCGATCTGCCGCCACTCAAGGACGGTCAGATGTACGTCGCGCTGACTTCCAAGGATCTGCGCCTGCTCAGGAGCCGACGGTTCCGGGGTCTGGGCGTGCTGGCAACGCTGTGTCTGACGGTGATTGCGGCATTCTGCATCTGGCGCTATGCCGGTTCCTTCACGGATCCGATCATCGGTGTGTGGAAGGGCGACGTCGATGCCGCCTCCGTCCCCATCACCCAGATTCAGGAGCTTGGTTCCCAGACGCTCCAGTCCACATGGGAATTCAGCAGCAGCGGCTCGCTCTATCTCAATCTGGTGGTGAACGATACGCCGGTCAATCTGAACGGCACCTATGAACAGAAGAAGGATGAAGGCGGCGAGCCTTATCTTTCCATGACGCTCACCAACCCGATGGATCCCACGTCGGATTACACGATGGAGATGTACTATACCGTCACGGGAAAGATACTGGAGTTCAACGATATGGACGGCATGGGCATGACGATTGATCTGAAAAAGGAATGACACCCGATGAAGTATTGTAAGCAATGCAGACAGGAAGCGCCGGATACGGATGTATTCTGTCATAAGTGCGGTTCCAGACTGATACAGCGCCCGCAGGATCAGGCGGCGTCCCAGCGCCCGAACGGCACGGCACAAAGACCGTATACGGCGGGTCATCCCATACAGCCCGACCCGAATCAGGTGCGCTATGTGCAGGTGGATACCCGCACCGGACGCCTGACCGACGCGGCTGCCGACGCGAGACGCCAATCCCGTTCCGACGCGCTGATGAGCGGCATGAAGGGCATGATCATTGCCTTTGCCGCGATTGCCGTGGTGATTGTCATGGTGGCGGGCGCGATGTTCCTTTCGGGGCAGACGGCAGGCAAACGTAACGGCAATTATGTCGATTACGATCTGTTTCCGGTGAGCAGTGAGCAGAAGGAGGAGGTTTCCTCCGCGGTTTCGGAGGAGCCGGACGATTGGGGCGATCCCGATTCGCTGGAGGAAGACGATTCTTCCGAGCCGGAGTCGGTGAGTTCCGTTGCCGATGAACTGAAAGCCGAGGTTCTGCGCAGAAAGCTCAAAGGAAAATGGACCACCAAGCTGCCCTACAAGGGTATGATGCTCCCCGTGACCTTTACGTTTGACGACGCGGGCAGGTGCAGCTGCGTGATGAAGGCGCTGTTTATCACCAAGAAGTTCGAGGGTCATTACACGGTCAGCGACGGCGGCGCCTGTTCGATCACACTCGAAGGGCTGGAGGAATATATGAGCACCGGCAACACGCTGTCGGGCAACGCGGATTTTGTGACCGATGAAGAACTGCACTTTACATTCGGTCAAGAAACACTTATATTAAACAAATTGGAATAAATATGGCTTGATTTCGGGTAATTTGTTCAGGGAGGCAAGGAATTCCGATGAGATGTCCCAAATGCGGTGTGGCGATGAATCCCCATTCCGAGCGATGTCCCCGCTGCGGCACCTCCGCGAAGCTGGCCAGACCCGACGGCGACACCATGACCCGTGTGCGGCGGCAGATTTCGGTGGTGCGCCGCGAGCCGGAGCTGCCCGACCCGGCATACACCGATACATCCTTTTCGCCGGTGCTGAAATTCGACAGACCGGAGGACGCCGCACCGCAGCGTCAGGAGGAAAATCCCGCGGCGCATTTTGAAGACCCGGTCTTTACGCCTGTGGATCTGAATGAACTGATGCGCACGCCGTCCGAAAGCGAAGCGGATGAACGGCACAGACGTTTTTCCGCCGAGATTCGCAGCATGGTGCGCAACAAAGAGGACGATCTGCTGGCGGCGTATTATTTTGAGGACGGCATTTCGGATCTGGAGCGGCTGCGCCCCGAAGCGGATGCCTTTGACCGCCGCCGGAACAGGGTGCCGGAATTATCGGATCCGCCGGAGAGGACAGAACCGTCGGCGCAGCCGGAAGAGGAAGAAATGTCCGAAGCCGCCAGACGGCTCAACACCTTCCCGGAGGAGAGCGGACTTGACAAAGCCATAACGCTGGCGCTGGATACCGTTGACCGGGTGCGCGGCGCCGTGGGTCGTTTTCTGCAAAAGACGGTGGTGCGTCGGGCGTCGGCGCTGTATCGCCGGTTCGACGCGAAAACCGAGCGATGGGTCAATCCCCTGCTGGACTGGCGGGGCGCGGTGCGATCCGGCAAACAGGCGCGGCAGCGCGCCGATACGCCGGAGGAACGCCGCCGCGGACGGAAGATTTTCTGGAGCATATGTTTAGCGGCAGTCATGGGACTGCTGCTGACAGCGGTGCTGGCAGCCTCGCTGCTGACCGACAGCGTCACGGGCAAATGGGTGGTTTCCTATGATGTGAGCGACAAGCCCAACATCATCATGGAATTCAAACCGGGCGGCACGGCGGTGATATCGGTCAGATCAGAGGACGGATGGCATATCCATAAAAAAGGGCGCTACAAGACCCAGCGCAAAAACGGGTATGATATGCTGACCATCACATATGAAGACGGCAGTGTATCGCGCTTGTATTATCAGATTGAAGGGCGTTCCGGCACCTTTACCAATGTAGACACCAATACAGAGGTGGTCTACCGGCTGAAATAGGAGGAGATTTGTATGAATCAGCAACCCAGTCAGAACTATCCGTATATGCCCCCGCAGGGGCAGCAGCCGGGCGGACAGAGAAATCAGTCCAGTATCGGCAATCTGGACGAAAACGTTGCGGCGCTGCTGGCGGCAGTGATACCGGTTGCCATGTCGATGATCAGCCATCTGGGATTCGCGGCATGGGTAGTGCCGCTGGTGATTTTCCTGCTGGAGAAGCGGAGCCTGTTTGTACGGCTGATTGCCGCGCAAAGTCTGGCGGTTTCCATCGTGATCTTTTTGTGCGCGGTGATTCGGGATAATCTGGATGGGTTTGCGGACACTTCGCATTTTCTGACGGCACTGCCCGTCGGGATTTTCGGATTGCTGCTGTCGCTGATGCAGATGGCGTGTCTGGTGCTGCTGGTGCTGACGGCGATTAATGCCTATCGCATGGTGGTGTTTGAGATCCCCAGCGTCACACAGTGGCTGCGGAAAAACGTTGGTCAGCATTTTTAAAAAAGGAAAAAAAGGAAAAAAA
>JAFPUM010000041.1 GCA_017395425.1 Clostridia bacterium
AACCCCACCAAAGCAAATTACGCCAACCTCTACAACGGGGAAGGGCGAATGCAAACGGGGAACCCCACCAAAGCAAATTACGCCAACCTCTACAACGGGGAAGGGCGAATGCAAACGGGGAACCCCGCCAAAGCAAATTACGCCAACCTCTACAACGGGGAAGGGCGAATGCAAACGGGAAATCCCCACCAAAGCAAATTACGCCAACCTCTACAACGGGGAAGGGCGAATACGGATGATTTGCTGTCATTTCCCAGAGATACCAAAAACGGAGGTGGTTGACCTATGCCGGGACAGAAACAGACAGGCGAGCCGGTTGACTGGCTGAAATTTGAAAACGAAGCCTATGCCGACGGCGCACAGGTCGTATGCGGCATTGACGAAGCCGGACGAGGACCGCTGGCGGGACCGGTGTTTGCGGCGGCGGTCGTGCTGCGTCCGGGGCAGCTCATTGAGGGCGTGAACGATTCCAAAAAGCTGAGCGAAAAAAAGCGGGAAGCGTTGTTTGACGTGATCTGTCAGCAGGCAGCCGCCTATTGTATCGCATCGGTGGATGAAGCCACGATTGACAAAATCAACATTCTGCAAGCCACCTATCTGGCAATGACCCGTGCGGCGGAAGGTCTTTCTGTGAAACCCGACATATGCCTGATCGACGGCAACCGCCGTCCGCCTGCCATCGTGACCGACTGCCGTACCATTGTCAAAGGGGACGCGCAGTCCATGAGTATTGCCTGTGCGTCGATTCTGGCGAAGGTGAGCAGGGATCGCTTTATGCGCACGCTGGACGCGGTCTATCCGCAGTACGAATTTGCCCGGCATAAGGGTTACGGCACCGCTTTACACATTGAAAAACTGCGGGAATACGGGGCGTCTCCCGTACACCGTCGGAGCTTTCTGAAAAAAATCGGAGGAATTCCTTCCGGGAACGAAACGGGGGAGGAGACATGATTGCCGATCCCACTGGCAATGCGGGCGAAGAGGCAGCAATGGAAGCCTATCGTCTGGAAGGTTACGAGATTGTGACGCGCAATTATCATTCGCGCTACGGGGAAATTGATTTCATCGCCAGAAGAGATAACCTGCTGGTGTTTGTCGAGGTCAAAACCCGCACGCCGCAGTCGCGTTATACGGGTGTGGCTGCCATGACCCGCACCAAGAAGCGGCGTATTTTCAAGACAGCGCTGGTGTATCTCAAAGCCCACGGGACGACCATGCGCCGACGGTTTGATGTGGTGGATATCTCCGGTCATTGGGCGGTATTCGATCAAAAGGAAATATTTATCGTCGATCATCTGCGTGTTTTCAAGGGCGCATTCGGTTCGGAGGTCTATGATGGATTTATTTGACCTGCACTGCGATACCGCGTATGAATGCGCTGCGAAGCTGGACGGCGTATCGCTTATGCAGGGAGCCGGGCATCTTTCCCTGAAGCGTGGAAACCGATTCCGGCGATGGACACAGGTCTTCGCGGTGTTCATGCCCGATGAACTGCGCGGAGAAGAAGCTGTTGCCCATTATGAAAAGGTGCGGAACTATCTCTACGCACAGGAGCGGCAGTGCGCCGGACAGTTCCGGATTGTGCGAAACCGGGCAGAACTGCACGAACAGACGGCAGGGTGCGCCGCGATTCTCTCGGTGGAAGGCGGTTCGGCGCTGGCGGGTCAACCCGAACGGGTGCAGGCGCTGTATGACGATGGCGTGCGGCTGATGACACTGACGTGGAATGACCGAAACGAAATCGGCGACGGCATCCGTGTTCCGGGCGGGAAGGGTTTGACCGATTTCGGGCGAGCCGTTGTGAAGGAAATGGAACGGCTGCGTATGGCGATAGATGTGTCCCACCTCTCCGACGCGGGATTTTATGAAGTGGCGGAGCAGACGCAGGCGCCGTTTATGGCGAGCCATTCCAACGCACGGCGGCTCTGCGGCAATGAACGCAATCTCACCGACGAAATGATTGACGTGATGGCGTCACGCGGCGGTCTGATCGGACTGAATTTTTTCCGTGAATTCCTGCGGGATGACGGAAACGCGCATATGACAGATATCCTGCGTCACGTGGATTATTTTTTGTCCCGGGGCTGTGAGAAATGTCTCTCTCTGGGCAGCGACTTTGACGGCTGTGAGATTCCGGAGGATATGACCGGTGTGGAATCCATGGCGGATTTATATGAAGCGTTCCTGCGGGAAAAGTATTCAGAGAAGCTGGTGAAAGATATCTTTTATTATAACGCAGAACGGTATTTTACAAACTATATTTTTTGAGGATGGATAGATAATGATCAACGGTATTCAGGAAAAGAATTTTGAAACGATTGAGGGCGGCGTCTGTGCGGCGAAGGGTTTCTCCGCCAATGGTCTCAACTGCGGTCTGAACCGCGACAAAAACAAGAACGACCTGGGTCTGGTTGTGAGCGACGTGATCTGCCACGCGGCGGCGGTGTATACCACCAACAAGGTCAAGGGCGCGCCGCTTCTGGTGATGAAGCGGCATCTCGAGGCAAACGGCGGAATGATTCGCGGATTTATCGCCAACAGCAAAAATGCCAATACCTGCAACGCCGACGGTGTGGAAAAAGCCGAAAAAATGTGCGAACTCGCGGCGAAAGCGCTGGGACTGTCGTCCACAGAGATTGTGCCGGCTTCCACTGGCGTGATCGGACAGGTGCTGCCCATCGAACCGATTGCCGATCATATCAATGAACTGGCGGCGGGACTTTCGCCGGACAATCACAAAAAAGCCGTCAATGCCATCATGACCACCGATACGGTCATGAAGGAAGTGGCGGTGGAATTTGAGGTTGGCGGAAAGACCTGTCGTATCGGCGGTATGGCAAAGGGCAGCGGCATGATTCACCCCAATATGGCGACCACACTCAACTTTATCACGACCGATGCGGCGGTTTCCTCTGAAATGCTGCAAAAAGCGCTTTCAGCGGTGGTGAAAGTTACCTATAACTGCCTGAGTGTGGACGGCGATACCTCTACCAATGACTGTGTGCTGCTTATGGCAAACGGTCTGGCAGGCAACGCTGAAATTGCTGCGGAAGGCGAGGATTTTGACCGCTTCCAATCCGCGCTGTATTATGTCATGCGATGTATGACCAGAATGCTCGCCAAGGACGGCGAAGGCGCCACGAAACTCATCGAGTGCGAATGCGCAGGGGCGCCTGATCTCGACACCGCGATTATTGTGGCGAAAAGCGTAATCCGTTCGCCTCTTTTCAAATGTGCCGTGTTCGGGGAGGACGCCAACTGGGGACGTATTCTGTGCGCTATCGGATACGCCGAAGCAGATTTTGAGATTGACAAGGTGGATGTGGCACTTTCTTCACAAGGCGGACGGATTGAAGTCTGCCGCGGGGGCGCGGGCGTGGATTTTTCCGAAGACGAGGCGAAGGTTGTGCTGGCTGCCGATGAAATCCGGGTGGAGATTGAACTGCATCAGGGCGAGGCTTCGGCAACTGCATGGGGCTGTGACCTGACCTATGATTATGTTAAAATCAATGGTGATTATCGTACCTGATAGGGGAGGGTAAACCTATGCAGGAAAACAGTTACCGGTTCTTTCAGAATACCGCTTGTGTGTATTATCCGTGTCATCAGGGAGTGGGGGAAGACTTCAACTGTCTGTTTTGCTACTGCCCACTGTATGCGCTGGGCGATCAGTGCGGGGGACAGTTTGTCTATCTGCCGAACGGTGTCAAGAACTGTGAACACTGCACACGTCCTCACGACAGGAACGGTTACGATTATGTGATGGAGCGAGTGGGGCAGCTCATCCGTATGGCAGCGCGTCCGTTGGAAGAACACGGAGATTGACCACCATTATCGGACGTGGAAAAACCATTCGTCCTCCACGAGAGGAATGGTTCTGACTGCCATTCCTTCGATGAAAACATAAGAGCCTCTTTCAATGGCTTGTATCACGGCGTCAATCTGTTCCTGTGTGCCTTGGATTTCCATGGAGACGGAACCGTCCTCTTCATTGCAGACCCACCCGGTGGCACCCACGGCTTCCGCTGCGTGCTCCGCACGATAGCGGAAGCCTACGCCCTGCACCGCACCTTCAAAACGAATCGCTTTTCGTGTCTTTTCCATGCAATACCATTCCTTCTTATCTTTGCTTTTGTTTATGATATCACAGAATCATTGAATATGCAAATCCGGCATGAAAAAGAAATATGTGAACTTTCTGTAAAAAGCTACTTCGGCCCCCTTGATTTTTTTTGTTGTCGTGATATAATAAAATACTCTTGATAGGGTAATACATGGGGGCGCAATGGTCTCGACAGGGATTGTAAGTCATCGTAAGCGGGTAGTGATCTCAGCAGCACTCTAAACGCTGAAACCTTAAAATTAACTGACGACTATTCAGTTGCTTACGCTGCGTAATTAACGCAGCCGTCTGTCCGGAGAGTACCGCGGCTCCGCTCGGGCGTCGATCAGCGGTGAACGTGTACGGATGAGCTTTCTCGTAATCCGTCACGCATCAGAGAATACTTCGGCTCTCCGCCTGTTTGTCGGCTGTCCGCCGGGGGAATGTTATAGACAAAATACACCCGTAGAAAGCAATGGTAAGCGGTTTTTGGACAGGAGTTCGATTCTCCTCGCCTCCACCAGAAAGGTTGCATAAAAAAGATGCCACCCCCCGTGAAGCCCCTACAGTAGGGGCTTCACGGCATTTTAGGGGGCAAAAAACACAAGGGTTGTACCGTAGATGACATTGGGCATTTTTGGGGTATTTTTGAAAGTGAACTCCTGTGATGCTCATTTCGAGGTCTGCCGTTGCCCCTATTTCAAGAAAATTCAATACACAGCCAATCAAGCGCACAGGTAGAAAATCTGTGCGCTTTTTTGTAGATAAGCAACAAAGCCGATTGTTTTGAAGATGGACGTCTGATCAGCGTCCGACAGAAAAAACAATCGGCTTTTTTTGTTTGCTAACGAAAATTTTAGGAGAGTGATTACCAAATGAGATTCAAAAGCCAGCAGCACAAGTCCACCTTCAAGAAAGCCATCCGGAAGAAGGACAAGAAAGACACCCGCCTCATGGCGGCGATGTATCTGCTCACGGCGGATCAGATTCTGTGGAACAAGGTGAAGGGCAATATCCGAGAGAGCCGCATTGACTTTGACGAAGTCAGGCTGGACACAGTGAGCGAAAACTGCTACACACTTTACAGCGCATCGAAGGATATGTACTTCAACACCGATCATGTCTCACTCAGCGATATCTTCGACACCAAGTTGATCTCGGAGAAAATGTACAACGTCATCATCACCGCCATCAATATC
>JAFPUM010000042.1 GCA_017395425.1 Clostridia bacterium
GCACGTCTGGCTTGCATATTTTCCGCCATATTTTGCCAAAATCCTCGTTAATACACAAAGTATTGCCTGCGGTTTTGGCTTCATCTGACGAAAAATCTGGCTGCGCCATCCGCACACGTGGAGATACTGAACAGGCTCTTAGAATCAAAAGCCAACAGCCGGCGGCTATGGTCAGATTTTTTCTATATCGGCAAAAATATCCGAAAATTCCATGATAATATCATTGGGGGTCATGGAGTGCTGGGAGAAACTCTCGGCGGCTTTGTCGCCCGCCATACCGTGAATATGCACCGCCGCCGCTGCCGCCACTTCCGGCGCCATGCCCTGCGCCAGCAGCGAACCGATCAGTCCCGACAGCACGTCGCCGCTGCCCGCCTTGGACATACCGGGATTGCCGGTGAGGTTGATCATCACTCTGCCGTCCGGCGTGGCACATACCGTGTTGGCGCCCTTCAGCACCAGATACACGCCGAACGTCATCGCAAAGGAGGACGCTACCTCCAGCCGCTGCGACTGCACCTCGTCGTTGGTCTTGCCCACCAGCCGTGCCATTTCGCCCGGGTGAGGCGTCATCACAATCGGAGCCTTGGCTTCACTCAGCACGCCCAGATCGTCCTTGATGGCGTTCAGACCGTCCGCGTCGATGATCAGCGGCACCTCGCAGCGGCGGATCACTTCTTCCACCACCGTGCGCACATCGTCGCCGCGTCCCATGCCGGAACCGATCATGACCGCCGTGGCGCTTTTCATTTTTTCGAGAATCAGCGGCAGAGAATCCGCCGAAATGGTTCCCGCCGGTGTACTGCCCAGCAGCACATAGATCGGGTCTACCAGATTGCCCGCTACAATGGGATAAATGTCGCGCGGAACTGCCATCTCGACCATGCCCACGCCCGACATCACCGCCGCTTTGCCCGCGAAGGTCGCGGAGCCTGCCATGCCCACACTGCCGCAGATACACAGCAGCCGTCCGAATACGCCTTTATGGGTATTATTGCTGCGAAGCGGAAAACTGCTGCGCACACGCTGATAGTCAATGGTGGCAATGTGGTGTTCCTGTTCCTGCACCATACGCTCATCTATGCCAATCAGTGCCACATGTACATGACCGCAGTAATCCACCGCCGGATAAATCACATGTCCGGGCTTCATAGTGGTAAAGGTCACCGTATAGTCCGCACGCACGCAGGGACCGGCGACTTCACCCGAATCGGAATCCACACCGCTCGGCACATCGATCGACACCACCGTCCCGCGCGCGTTGTTGATCATGTCAATGACATTTTTCAGACCCTCGCTCACGGTACCGTGAAAACCCACTCCGAAAATCGCATCTACAATGATATCCGCCGCTTCAATCGTCTTGGCAAAATCCTGACGGTCTCCGTCGTTCTCTACATAGGAAATGGTCTTGATGCCCGCCCGTTCGCTCTCGGCGAGCAGACGGTAAGCATCCTCGGTGGTGGGCTGTCCCAGCGCCAGCATAATGCGCACCTTCGCCCCGCCGTCCAACATCTTCCGCGCGAGTGCAAAGCCGTCGCCCCCGTTATTGCCTCTGCCACAGACCACCGCAACCGACTTGTTATTGACGCTCAGCCGCTCGTTGATAAACCGGAATGCCGCCGTACCGGCGTTTTCCATCAGCTTGATATGTTCGATGCCGCCCTGTTCGACAGCCGTGTCCTCCAGTTTTTTGGTTTGCGCGTTATTCAAAATCAGCATAATTCATTGTCCTCCCCGACAAATCGCATAGCTGCGCCCGTCACTTCCGGAACGCCTCACGGTATACCGTCGCGCTGACCGAAGCCTTCAGCGCGTCCAGCATCTTCTGATTGGCGGTAAACAGCAGCACAGTGTTAATATTTGTCTTTTCATCCTTATAAAAAGCATAATACGTATCCGGATTTGCCTTATCCGCGCAATAATCCAGCACCTTGACCTTTCCCAGCGCTGCCACTGCTGTTTCATCGTATTTGCCCATCTTTTCGATGTGTTTTACATTCAAATCCAGCAGGGATTTCCGGCTGCTCTGCGCGCGGATTCTGTCCACGGTCATCTCGCCGTTGACAATCGTGTATTCATACTCGACCATCAGCGCCATCCGTACAAAAAACACCGTCAGACCGGCTCCCACCAGAAACAGCAGCAGCGACATCATGCCCGTGCGGTCAATCAGCACGCCTACAGAACGGAAAAACCACGTGAGCAGCAGTCCCAGACCCGCCACGCCTGCCGCCTGTCCCAGTTCCGTGGGACTGAGTTTTCTCTTGACAAGATATTCGCAAACAATATCGCTAATCATGTGAATTTCATCTCCATTATCAGATAAAAAATGTTGCCTGTATATTATACCATAACCTGATAGCGAAAACAACCATTTTTTTGTTTTTTCCTTTCCAACTGTAATCACGTTTTTTTGTTTTTTTTGTATTTTTTTCAAAAAATCCTTGATTACCCTCACAAATTGGTGTAAAATAGAGATATCTATGGAGGTGCTTAGTTTATGGATGAAACAATGACTTTTTCAATCGAGCAGGATCATGAGGAAGAAATGAAGGCGCTCGTGCAGATTGTGTACGACGCACTCAAGGAAAAGGGCTACAATCCGGTCAACCAGCTCGTGGGCTATATTCTCTCCGAGGATCCCACCTATATCACCACCCACAACAGCGCACGCAGCATCATCCGCAAAATTGATCGTGATGACCTTCTGGCAGAACTGGTCAAAAATTATGTCAGCCAATAACGCAAAAGAACTTGACATTTGTTGAAATGTATGTTTTAATAATGTCTGTCAAAGGCTGTGAAGCGAAGAAGTAACCGCCGGGGGTATTCCTGATCCCCCTGACAAGCCTCAGAGAGCCGCCGTTGGGTGAAAGGCGGTGCTGTCGGACGGTGAAATACATCGCGAAGCCGCTGCGCGGAAAGCAGAACCAGTCCTCTGTGAGTAGGTGCCGACGTGAGCGCACGTTACAGCGCAGGGTGATACCGCGTTTTGCCTGTCACCCGCTAAGGCTCTCGCCGCGAGGTGCGGGCAAATTGAGGTGGTAACACGGATTTTTCGTCTATCATTCGGAATTTTCGTCCTCTGTCAGTTTTTCAATGGCAGAGGACTTTTTCTTTTCCACTCACAAGATTCTCTGCTCTATTTTCAATTCAAAAAGGAGAGTATTTAGAAAATGCAGATTTATGAAGAACTCGTCGCCCGCGGTCTGATCGCGCAGGTGACCAACGAGGAAGAAATCAAAAACCTGATCAACAACGGCAAGGCAACCTTCTATATCGGCTTCGACCCCACCGCTGATTCGCTCCATGTGGGACATTTTATGGCACTCTGCCTGATGAAGCGTCTGCAAATGGCGGGCAACAAACCCATCGCGCTCGTCGGCGGCGGCACCGGCATGATCGGCGACCCTTCCGGGAGAAGCGATCTGCGGCAGGTGCTGACCGTGGAAACCATTCAGCATAACGTCGAATGCTTCAAACAGCAGATGAGCCGCTTCATCGACTTCGGCGAAGGAAAAGCCCTGCTGGTGGACAACAAGGACTGGCTGCTCGATCTCAATTACATTGAGCTGCTGCGCGAAGTGGGCGCCTGCTTCTCGGTCAACAATATGCTCCGCGCCGAATGCTACAAACAGCGCATGGAGAAGGGTCTGAGCTTTCTGGAGTTCAACTACATGATCATGCAGAGCTATGACTTCTACCATCTCTTCCAGGAGTACGGCTGCAATATGCAGTTCGGCGGCGACGATCAGTGGTCGAATATGCTGGGCGGCACCGAACTCATCCGCCGCAAGCTCGGCAAGGACGCTCACGCCATGACCATCACCCTGCTGCTCAACTCCGAAGGCAAGAAAATGGGCAAAACCGCCAAAGGCGCCGTCTGGCTCGACCCCGAAAAGACTTCCCCCTACGAATTCTTCCAGTACTGGCGCAACGTGGACGACGCCGACGTGCTGAAATGTATCCGTATGCTGACCTTCCTGCCGCTGGAGGAAATCGACAAAATGAACGACTGGGAGGGCAGTCAGCTCAACCGCGCCAAGGAAATTCTCGCCTATGAGCTGACCACGCTGGTTCACGGCAAGGAAGAAGCGGACAAGGCGATGGCTGCCGCCAAAGCGATTTTTGTTTCAGGCGGCGACAGTGAGAATATGCCTTCCACCCAGCTCGAAGCAGCCGACTTCACCGACGGCGCTATCGGCGTGCTGCATCTTATGGTGCGCTGCGGACTGTGCAAATCCAACGGCGAGGCACGACGGCTGGTCGAACAGGGCGGTGTGTCCATCAACGACGCAAAAGTGACCGACCCCAAGGCAACACTCTCCACATCGGATTTCGCGGAAAAGGGTTATGTCGTTATTAAAAAAGGAAAGAAAGTGTTCCATAAAGCCATCTTCAACGCATAATTTTTTTTCAGATAACCACCATAGAAAAAAGACCGGGGAACAGGACAACCATCCTCTTCCCCGGTTTTTTTGTTTTTATAGCAGTTTATTCATACTCCGCGCCCTCGGGCAGTTCCGACGTATAAATGGTCTTGTCGAGAGGGTTGTAGAGATTGTTGGATTCCTCTTCCTTACTGACCCGCTCGCCGTTCTGATACACCGTGCGCCAGACCTTGATTGTCATGCCTCTGTCGCCGCCGGAAGACGAACCGTTGGGATGTTCGGCATTGGGACGTTTATAATGGGTCTGATAGGGTACCTTATCGGTCACTTCACTGGACATCTTGGCGGTAATGCCGTCCTCGGTGCCGGAAATGGTCGCCGTCAGCTTGCGCTTTTCCCACGAGAAAGTGATCTTGATAGGGTATTCCTTATTATTGCGGAATTTGAAATCGAGATGTCCCCAGTCCACGGTCGCGTCACAGCCCTCGGTCGGCCAGTAGTGAATGACATAGAGATGATTGTGACGTTCGGTAATGTCGAGATTGGCATACAGCGCGGCACAGTAGAGCGTGGTGGAAACCTGACAGATGCCGCCGCCGTAATCCTCCGTGGAACCGGTGGAAATGTAGACCGGCGCTTTCATGAAACCGTTTTCCGCCGTGCGCTTGCCCACCACGCCGTTGAAGGAGAATTCCTCACCTGGCTGGAGAATATAGCCGTCCGTAAAATCGCCGTAGGTATTGATATTGCGGGCAGCCTGTTCCACATTGTGCGCACGTTCATTGGAGGAACCGGTGTAGGAAGTCGTGCAGAAGGACAGCTCGTCCAGACAGAACGGCGCCCGCACGGTTTTGAGATCGAGTTCCGGATAAGTGAGCGTGAGCTTGATTTTCCATTTATCGCTGTCTTCCGCCACGGTCTGACGTGCCGCCGCCAGATCAAAATCCTTTCCCACAATGTCGGCGGTAAATTTCGGATTGCCGGCGGAATCAATGGTAAAGTCCGCGTTGGCGGGTTCGCATCTGACTTCCTCATATATTTTGTCGATGTTCACAGCGGGTGCGGTCAGGGTATCCACCTGCAATTCGATGGGGCTGTCGTCGCCGGTCTGAATGCGCTGCACCACGGCGGCAATCAGGTCGGCAAACTTGATGCCCACGCCGTCGGTTCCTTTGAAAACCGTGAGCGTATCGCCCTCTATCGTGTAATGCGGCTCAATCATGGGCGTACCGTATTCCTTGGCGAGATCGTTGATAAACTGCCGCACAGCGGTTTCGTTGAAGCAGAGATTATCGACGGTGGTGATGACCTTTTCTTTGGTTTTGCCGTGGGAATCCTTGTATGACACCGTTTCGGAACTGCCGCTCGCGGCGGGAGAAGCGGTAAAATCGTAATCCCCCAGCCGGAACCGGCTCTCCTTTCCTTCCACCAGCAGCGTAAAACTGCAGTCGGCAAGCCGCTGACCCACTGCCGGCTGCATGGCAAGCGCGACGGTTTCGGGCGTCATGTGCGCAATGGAGTTGGTGACCTTCACAGGCGTGAGCGTCACGGCAAAGACGAAGAAAACCACACCGAAGCCGATGGTTGCCAGCAGTGCCGAACCGGAGAAGAACCGTCCCGAACGCGGCTGCTCACGGGGCGGCTGTATGGGTTCACGGGCATATTTCATGGTATTTTTGGGGGGATGTGCGTGGGACACACTTTCACGACGGGTTGAAGCGGCACGGCCGGTGGTGCCGCGCTGCCGATGATGATTGGTAGACAAGAACCATACCTTCTTTTTTAGGATAATCTGAAGGAAAAAAGCATTTATTTCATACCGTCGCTGTCATCCAGCGCCCGGACGGCGTTGAACCAGAAGCCTTCCCCGACAAAGGCGTCAGGGTCGCAGGCAGTCAGGTCGTCAGTGAGCTTTTTCAGCATACCTTCGGGTATTTTATAATCGACAGAATAACGGGGGTTGCGGCGCAATACTTCCCGGATAAACGCGTCGTAAAGCACGATGCTTTCATAGAGTGCTTCCAGCGAGGAATTGAGTAGCCACGGCGCATCACCTTCCACCCCGTCGTCAATGACAATGCGGTCGGTTGCTGTTTCGACGCAGATCACGCTGCCGTTGGGAAGCTGTCCGATGGGGTAATATGCCGCGTGGGACACCTGATCGGTCTCTCCGAAGAAGAGCCACGGTTCGGCGGAAGCCGGCAGACCGGTCCGGGTCAGCATCTCCCGCACATCGTCGCTCAATCCCTGCGCGGCGGACGAAGCAAGCGTGTACCGTACCAGTGGTTTCTGCCATTTGTCGCGAAAATCCTGTGCATTCATATCGTGTCATTCTCCTTCCGGAACGGTTTGCGGCATGATATACCCATTGAGGGCTCGGCTGTCGGTGCAGTCATAAACTGTATTATACCTCATGCCTGCGCCTTTTGCAAGTGAAATAATCAGATGACCGAAGAAATCCGCTGCGTCAGGGAGCCCATCCGTTTTGATAGAGTTTTTTGAGTTTTTTTACCAAAACATATTGCCTTTTCTATCGTTATATGGTAAAATCGAAATCAGTTTTATACTGTCCGAAAGAGGGTTTTTTACCATGAGCTATTGCGCAAACTGCGGCGGACGGCTGAATGACAACGGTCAGTGTCCCAACTGCGGCGGCGTCAGCGAAGCAAAAATCGCACCCGAAGTCAAAGAGACGTCCGATGTTCTGGGCTGTCTCAAAGCCCTGCTGTCCGAATCTCCCCTGAGCGGAATGGAGCGTGCCGCCCGTTCGCGCTCCGTATCGGTATGGGTCACGTTCGGCGCATTGTATCTGATCACCACGGTTATCGCCCAGATCAGTATGTTTACCTCCCTGCCTCCCGAAGCGCTCCGCGGCGTGCTGGACAAGGGTACGGTGCATATGATGGCGGAAGCCGGCAACGGCGCTCCCCTGCCCGAACATATGGTGTCGGCGTTTACGGAGATATTTGCCTATTCCGCCGGCATGTCGCTGGTGACCATCGCCGTTATCACACTCATGACCGCGATGATCTTTGTACTGGCAGAAGAACGACCCACTTTCACACAGGCGCTCAATATCTCCGCCTTTGCCACCCTTCCACTGTCGGTTTGTTCGCTCATCGCGCTGCCCGTATCGCTGATTTCCGCGGCGCTGGGAGCCGGCATACTGCTGATCGGATTTGCGGCAGGCGTCATTATGTACTATTTCGGACTGCAGAAAGCTTCCGAATTCAAGCGAAGTCCCTTCTGGCTGTTTATTCTCATGGTCTTTGTGGGGGAACTGGTCATCGCCCTCTTTTCCCTGATTTTTTCCACGCTGATCTTTTAACCCGGAAAGGCGGTTGACCCATTTTCATGGATACCATTGCATATTTCACCAAAAAACATTGCCGCAGTCTCTTTAACATCGCCCGTCTGTTGCTGCTGATTGCGATGGCTGCGGTGGCTTTCACCGGCATTCCCGGAGCGGCAGGCATCGCGGCGGGCATGGTTCTCGTACTCATGACGCTGCTCTGTGCTTTTCATATGGCAGGGCAGCCTTTAGGCTGTTCGCTGCTGCAGATTCCGTTTGCGATATTGTCGTTTGTCTCCTTCTTGGCGGGACTGGGACTGAGCATCATGGGATTTTTAGCATTGCGCTATCCTCCGGTGGAGAAGGATATCCACACAGCGGCAGCCACGGTGGGGATTTCGCTTGATCGGATTGTTCACTTTCCGGGTATGCCGCTCGGCATTGTCGGAATGCTGCTCTTCTTCCTTTCATTTGTCAGCTTTTGCGCGGTAATGTATCTCTCCACCGTCAAAAGCTGTCTGTCCAACGTCATTTCCCGTCACGGTGCCCGCGTATTTACCGCGTGCAGCATTCTCACAGCCATTGCCGTGGCGGCGGGCGCCGTCTTCTTTATCCTCCGCTGCGGCGGTTGGTCGGCGGTCATTGCCGACCGGCAGAATACCTCCCTGCTGGCGGAAATCGTATTGTTTGCCCTTGTACTGCTCATTACCGGATGCTCCGCCAATGCCTTCCTGAAAACCACCTACGCCTTCAAAGTGTTTGAAGACAAAATGATGAAAGTCGAAATGAATGCCGACGGTACAATGTACGTTCCCATTCAGGAAGATACCGACGGAGAAGAAGTGCAGCCGATGCCCGTTCCGGTTCCGAAATACACTGCTTCTGATAAAACCGGCAGAAAGCCGCCGATTAAGTCCTATGCGGAGCTGGAAACCGTCTATCCCATCGACGGCTCTCACAACGAATCCTGCATCATCTGACCACGAATTTTAGGAACTATGCAGAAATAATTAATACATTTCACTTGCTGAAATACGCAAGCAACCTGTATTTTTAAGCAGAAAATGACTGATTAAATTCTGCATAGTTCCTTAGAAAAAACCGTCGCCGTGAACTCCTTGCGATTCCACGGCGACGGTATTTTTTTGTATATGTGGCAGCGGGCTCTTACTTATTGTTGCCGGTGAATACGATTCCCACGGTACGGAAAATCACCTTGATATCTTCCCACAAGCTGCAATTATGAATGTACTCCACGTCCATCTTCATCCATTTGTCAAACTTGATGTCATGACGGTCAGATGCCGCCTGCCAGTAGCACGTCAGACCCGGACGCACCAGATGGCGCTGCATGGCAAAGGCATTCATTTTCTCCACTTCGTCGACCACCAGCGGACGGGGACCGACAATGCTCATATCGCCCTTGATGATATTAATGAGCTGGGGCAGCTCATCGACGCTGATCTTGCGGATCAGACCGCCCAGACGGGTGTTGCGGGGATCGTCCTCCGCCTTGTAGGTGGGGTCTTCGGGGCTTTTCAGATTAATGCCCATTGCCTCCAGTTCTTTTTTCATGGCGTCGGCGCCCTTGATCATCGAACGGAACTTAAGAATCCGGAAGTGCTTGCCGTTCTTTCCCACACGCTCCTGAATAAAGAGCGGACCGTCATGGGGATCGTCAATCACGATCGCAATGGCAACACCCACCAGAAACGGACTGAGAAGCACCAGTGCGCCCGTGCTGAGCAGTATGTCAAAAAAACGCTTGACAAACCGATAGGTCGGCTTGTCATTCAGAATATCGGTATCGAGCGGGAGTATCTCCTCCCATTCGTCCGCACGGTTCACAGTAACCTTCTCCCTCACGTCGCGTCGGGAAAGCGCCTTGGTTTTCTTTACGGGGACAGTTTTACTGCCTTTGATCATGCCGATATCTTTATAACTCATTTCCAAATCAGCAACAGCTCCTTCTTGGATGATCCATCAGCGCGAATGATCAGATTTTGAACATTGTTGTTCTCTTGACAAGCTCCATTATACCATACCCTGCGAAAGAATACAACTCATTCCCGCCACGAAGATTTGAAAAAGTGCCGAAATGAATTTGTCTATCTTTCACAATATCCTGTGATTTTATTGACATATCCGGAATAATATAGAAATCCGGCCGATGATTTCCTTTTTGTCTTTATATCATTCCAAAATCATCAGGTTGCGAATTGACTGTTGTAGAGGCTGGCGTAAAAACCTCCCTGTGCCAGCAGCGTTTCATGACGTCCCTGCTCCGTCACATGACCGTCCTTCATCACCAGAATGACGTCCGCGTCCCGGATCGTGGAAAGCCGGTGCGCCACAATAAAGCTGGTGCGCCCTTTCATCATTTCGCCGAACGCGTCCTGAATCTTCCCTTCGGTGCGGGTGTCGATGGAGGAAGTCGCTTCGTCGAGAATCAGCATGGGCGGAAGACAAAGCATCACGCGGGCGATACAAAGAAGCTGCTTCTGTCCCTGTGAAAGACTCCCGCCATCCTCTCCGATGACCGTGTCATAACCGTCGGGGAGCCGCCTGATAAAACTGTGGGCATGTGCGGCCTTGGCTGCCGCAATCATTTCATCTTCATCGGCATCAGGCTTTCCCATGGTAATGTTCTCGCGGATGCTTCCCTGCCGCAGCCAGGTTTCCTGCAATACCATGCCATAACTCCGCCGCAGGGAGGCGCGTGTCACGGAACGAATGTCCTCTCCGTCCACCCGTATCGCGCCGTCATCCACGTCATAAAAGCGCATGAGCAGGTTGATAAGCGTCGTCTTGCCGCAGCCGGTCGGACCCACAATGGCTACCCGCTGACCGGGCTTGACATCCAGGCAGAAATTTTCGATCAGCCGCGTCTGCGGCACATAGGAAAAGCTCACATGATCCAGCGTAACCTGTCCGCTCACCGATTCGGACATGGACGGAAGTGTCTCGTCGGAAGACTGCGCCGGCTGTTCGATCAGGTCAAACACCCGCTCGGCGCAAGCCAGCGAATTCTGCAATTCGGTCATCACACCGGATATTTCATTGAAAGGCTTGGTGTACTGATTGACGTAGCTCAGAAAAGCTGCCAGCACGCCCGGCGTGATACTGCCGCCGATAGCCGCCAACGCGCCCGCCAGCGTTACTGCCGCATACACCATATTATTGACAAAGCGCGTGCCGGGGTTGGTCAGAGACGAAAAGAAGGTTGCCCGAAGCGAACAGGCGGACAGACGGCGGTTGATCTCATCGAAATCAGCCAGAGAGGCTTCCTCATGTCCGAATGCCTGCACCACCTTCTGATGATTCATCATTTCATCGATCAGGGCGGTCTGCTCTCCCCTCGTCTCGGACTGCAAACGGAACATGGTGTGGGTGCGCGTCGCAATAAACCGTGCCACGACCAATGAAAGCGGCGTCATAACCACTACTACCGCCGCAATGCCCGCATGAATCCGCAGCATAAAAAGCAATGTGCCGAGAATCGTAATCACACCCGTGAAAAACTGTGTGAAGCCCATCAGCAGTCCGTCGCCGAACTGGTCGGCGTCGGAGATTACCCGGCTGACAATTTCACCGTAGGCATGGGCGTCAAGATAACGCAGCGGAAGCCGCTGTATCTTTTCAAACGCCTCGGTGCGGATATCCCGCACCACCTCGAAAGCAATTTTATTGTTGACAGTATTCATGAGCCATTGCAGCGCCGCCGTAACTGCCGCGGATAAAACGATTTTCCCCAGAATGCCCCGCAGTGTCACAAAGTCCACGTTTCCGCGCGCAACCACGCAGTCAATGGCATGACCCGCCAGCAGCGGAATCCAGAGCGTCAGGGCGGTCGAAACGCCTGCCAGTCCCACGGAAAGCGCCAGCAGCCAGCGATACACCCCGATACGGCACAGCACTTTTTTCCACACCGCGTCATTTGATGAAGCGTTATTCCTTCCCTGCATAGCTGTCGCCCTCCTTTCCGATACCGACGGACAGGTCGTCCTCCCCCCGGAACTGTGACGCGTAGATTTCCGCGTAAACCACACAGCTTCGCAGCAGTTCCTCATGACGTCCCATACCGACCATCTGTCCGTCGTCCAGCACCAGAATTTTGTCCGCGTGCAGGAGCGAAGCGGCACGCTGGCTGACGATAAAGACCGTAGGACGGTACGGCAGATTCCGGAGCGCCTGACGCAGCGCCGCGTCGGTAGCATAGTCGAGCGCGGAAGCACTGTCATCGAGAATCAGCACCGCCGGACGGCGCACCAGCGCACGGGCTATGGTCAACCGCTGCCGCTGACCGCCCGAAAGATTCTTTCCGCCCTGTGCGATTTCATAGTCCAGACCGCCTTCTTTGCCCGCGACAAATTCCGCTGCCTGTGCCGCTTCCAACGCCTGATAAAGCGTGTCGTCGTCCGCCTCGGGATTGCCCCAGCGGAGATTCTCGCGGATACTCCCCTTGAACAGCACCGCTTTCTGCGGCACCACGCCGATTTTTCCGCGAAGCGCCGCCTTGGGATATGCCTTGACGTTCACGCCGTCCACCAGCACTTCCCCTTCGGTCGCGTCGTAAAAGCGGGGAATCAGGTTGACCAGCGAGCTTTTGCCCGCGCCGGTGCCGCCGATAACCCCGATGGTATCACCCGGAGAAGCCGTGAAGGTAATATCCCGCAGCGCGTGATCGCCCGCGCCGGCATATCGCAGTCCTACCCCCCGAAAGGCAATCGCCGCGGCGTCCGAAGAGGACGGCATACCCTCGGGCGCTTTGTCCGGGAAAGTCATATCCGGCACCATATCCAGCACCGCCTGAATGCGGTTGCCGCAGGCAACGGATTTGGTCAGACCGATGATCAGACTCGCGAGTTTGATGAGTTCCACCAGAATCTGGGACATATAGTTATAAAGCGCCACCACCTCGCCCTGGGTGAGCAAGCCCTGATCGACACGGAGAGCGCCGACATAGATCAGCACCGCCACCGCGCCGTTGATGATGACATAGGTGACGGGGTTCATCAGCGCCGCGATTTTTCCGACATACTCCTGCGCGCCGGTGAGTGACGCGTGACGCTCACGGAAACGCTGACGTTCGTCTTCTTCCTTGCGGAAGGCACGAATCACCCGCACGCCGACGAGGTTTTCCCGCACGGTCAGCAGCACTTCGTCGAGCTTTTCCTGCACCCGGCGATAGAGCGGTATACAAGCCAGCATGACTCCGAACACCACCGCCGACAGCAGCGGTATGGTCACGGCAAACACCAGCGCCGCCTGCCTGTCCACCGTAAACGCCATGATCATCGCGCCGAATACCACAAAAGGTGAGCGCAGCAGCAGCCGCAGCGACATATTCACACTGCCCTGCACCTGATTCATGTCGCCGGTCATGCGGGTAATCAGGGTGGACGTGCCGATGGTGTCAATCTGTGAGTAAGAAAGCGTCTGGATATGCGCAAACAGCCGGTGGCGCACCCGCTCGCCGAATCCCACCGCCGCCTTGGCCGCGAAGTACTGCGCCGTCACCGAGCTGACCAGTCCGACGACGCCCAGTCCTGCCAGCAGCAGACTCAGCCGGACGGTGCAGCCCTTGTCGCCCTGCGCGATGCCCCGGTCGATGATCGCAGCCACCACCAGCGGCACCCACAGTTCCAGCAGCGCCTCCAGCAGCTTGAAAAGCGGGCCCAGAATGCTTTCTTTTTTGTAATGGCTCAGATGCCTGAGCAGTTTTCGCATAGTCATCAGTCCTTTTCTGCTGCTTCTGCTTCCTCCAGCCAGCCAATCATCTCACCGATGAGAGGATTGGAAAGCAGCATTCCGTCTCTCGTGAGCGCGATATGGGTGTCGTCACAGTCAAAAAAACGCCGGAAAGGCATCCGGCACACCCCTTTCCGCAGCACCGGCGGAATGCCGTGACCGAACCGTTCGCGCATTCCCTGATCGGTCAGTCCTTCCCGCAGCCGCAGGCGCAGCATCACATATTCCGTCAGACTGCCGCCCCTGCCGTCGGGGATCGGTTGACCGCCCGCAAGGTAATCCTTCAGGCTTCTGCCGAAGGCATACCGCTCTCTCCGGAAAAAGCCGTGCGCTCCGGGTCCAATGCCGATATATTCCTCGTCGTTCCAGTATTTCAGGTTATGCTTCCCCCAAAGACCGTCACGCGCCGCGTTGGATATTTCATACTGGGTATAACCCATGCGGTCGAGCGAATCAAAGGTCTGTAAATAGAGATCGGCCTGTCCGTCTTCATCCGCAACGGGCAGGCTGTCTTTGCGGCGATAGAACGCCGTACCTTCTTCGATTTTCAGCAGATAGGCGGAAACATGCGACGGCGCGGTTTCCCGGAGAAAATCCAGCGACTGTGCCAGCGTGTCGGGCGTCTGAAGGGGAATGCCCAGCATGAGGTCGAGCGAAAGATTATGGATTCCCGCGGCGTGAGCCGCTTCCATGCTCCGCTTCACATCGTCGGGGGAATGGGAACGTCCGAGGGCTTTGAGTTCCGATTCCACCGCCGACTGCATTCCCAGCGAGAGCCGGTTGACCCCCGCTTCGGCAGCTTCCCGCAGGAATTCCAAAAGATCAGCGGCGGGATTGGCTTCCACGGTCATCTCCGCGTCGCGTGCCAGACAAACCGCGCCTGAAAGCGCATCAAGAATCCGCGCCAGCCGCCGTCCTCCCAGTAAAGCCGGCGTGCCGCCGCCGAAATACACCGTATCCGCTGCGACGGATTCGCCGCGCAGTTCACGCACCCGCCGGACGGTTTCATCCGTATAGGCGTCCAGCAGCGATTCGGTCGCCCCCACAGAATAGAAATCGCAGTAGGGACATTTGCGGCGGCAGAACGGCACATGAATATAGACCCCCACCGGCGGAGAAACCCTGCCGCTCATGATTCCTCCCGACGCGCCGCGGCATGTCGCTTATCGAGATAATTTTCGAGAATAATCACCGCCGACACCGCGTCCACGACTGCCTTGCGCTTTTTGCCGCGGGTATTGGTGGCGTTGAGGAAAGTGTGCGCTTCCATCGTGGTGCAGCGCTCGTCCAGCAAGTCCACCGGCAGTCCGCTGATGCGTTCCAGATCGGCGGCAAAACGCCGGACGTTCTGTGCGCTCGCCCCCTCCGAGCCGTCCATATTGACCGGCAGACCCACCACAATCCGTCCGGCTTTTTTTTCGGATGCAAAGGCAGCCACCTTGTCCACCAGCGCGGGAATGAACTTTTCGGCAATCACCGTCACAGGAGAGGCAAGATGTTCCCCCGGATCGCACACGGCAATGCCTGTCCGCGCCAGTCCGAAATCCACCGACAGGATCACCATAGCGTGACACCGCCCACCAGATCGGCAATACGGTCAATGCCGTTTTCCTCGAGATATTCGTCCATGCCTTCGATGATATGCAGCGGGGCATACGGGTCGGCAAACATCGCGGTTCCCACCTGAATGGCGGAAGCGCCTGCCAGTACCATTTCAATCGCGTCCTGCCACGTGGCAATGCCGCCCAGACCTACCACGGGAATCTTCACCGCCTGATACACCTCATTGACCATGCGCACCGCAACCGGAAAGACCGCCGGACCCGAAAGACCGCCCTTGTTGTTCCGGAGAATCGGACGGCGCGTGCGGATATCAATGCGCATCCCCAGCAGCGTGTTGATGAGCGACACACTGTCCGCACCGGCAGCCTCCACTGCCCTGGCGATTTCCGCAATGTTCGTCACATTGGGCGAGAGCTTGACCATGAGCGGCTTTCGGGGGCATTTTTCCTTGACAATCTTGGTAATCTGCGCCGCCGTCGCGGGAGAAGTACCGAACGCCGCGCCGCCTGCCTTGACGTTGGGACAGGAGATATTCAGTTCCACCATATCCACATCCGCTTCATTGACCTTTTCGGCGATGGCGGCGTAATCTTCTTCGGTACCGCCCGCAATATTCGCGATCACCACAATATCCTGCTGCCGGAGCCAAGGAAGATCATGCTCGATAAAATGTTCCACGCCGGGATTCTGCAAACCCACGGAATTGAGCATACCGTCGGGCGTTTCGGCGATACGCGGCGGAGGATTCCCCAGTTTTTCCCGGATGGTCATACCCTTGCAGGAAATCCCGCCCAGACGGGAGATGGGATAAAATTCGTTGTATTCGCGCCCGAATCCGTAGGTGCCGGACGCGGCGATGACGGGATTCTTAAAATCCACGCCGCAAAGCTGCATTGCTAATCTGTTCATTGCCAGACTACCTCCCTGCTGTCAAATACGGGACCGTTCTTGCAGACATGGCTGTATGTCTCGGAGCCGTCCTCCCGTCTGGTCTTGCAGGCGCATCCGAGACAGGCGCCGATACCGCACGCCATCCTCTCTTCCAAAGATACCATGCAGCGCACGCCGCGCTTTTCCGCCTCCGCGGACACCAGTTTCAGCATGGGCGTGGGTCCGCAGGCATAGACCGCGTCGCAGGGGGATTCTTCCAGCCGCGCCGCCAGCAGCTCCGTCACAAATCCGTGATGCCCGTAAGTTCCGTCGTCAGTGGCGATGCGCACATCCGCACCGTTTGTCTGAAATTCATCCGCCAGAATGACCGCCCGCAAGCTCCGGAACCCAAGCAATACCGTCGCATTCGCGCCATAGGCGGCCGAAGCGCCCAGCAGCGGGGGAACGCCGATGCCGCCTCCCACGAAGACCGCTTTTTCGGCAGGATTGACGGCAAAGCCGTTGCCCAGCGGTGCGAGAATATCCAGGCTGTCCCCTTCGTTCAGACGGGAGAGAATCGCCGTTCCCTCACCGCGGATTTCAAAGACAAACCGGATCCACTGCGCTTCGCGGCTGAAATCGCAGACGGAAATCGGACGGCGAAGCGTTTTACCCGTCACCCTGAGCTGCGCGAACTGTCCGGGCTGCATGGTCTGAACAGCCTTTTCTGACTGCACCACAAAACTGAAGGTCGTGCGGTTGAGAGAATCCTTTTGCAGAATCGGACAAATCTCCTGTGTGTATTTCATCTGTGTACAGTTGCCCCTTTCTCTGGGAGTAATATATTTATTGTATCACACCGTTCCGGGCATTGTCAATGTTTCTGTTTGGTTTGCATACACCAGCGTCTTTCCGCCAACCGCTCAGGTGACTTTTTTGTTACCGGTTGCCAACGGTTTTCACACCTGTTCCACGCATAATTTTAACAAAACCCATACCGATTCTTCATTGATTTTTGGACAGGTCTATATTATAATAAAATCACCGCAAAGAGATGTGCGGTGCAGATAACAACCATCCATTAGGAGGAATACTATTATGAAGAAAAAGACTTTGATCTCGATTTGTATCGGCATGATGCTCATGGTTCTCAGCGCGGTGCTTCTGACCGGCTGCGGCGGCGACGGCGATAGCAGCGACAGCGGCAAAGGCACGCTGAATGAAGAAGCCGGTATTGTCTCGTTCTCTGACGTCAGCAAAGAACTGAGCTTCGGCATCGACCTGACCGAAGGCGACAACCCCATCACCATCACGCTGGATCAGGGCAAGCTGCATGTCGAGATCATCAAATACGATACCGCAGATGACGGCAGCGTGGCAGGTACTCCCATCTATTCGGGCGACTTCAAGAAGTCTGATACCGTAACCGTCAATGTACCGGAGTCCCGTTACTACACGCTCAATCTCTCGGGCGAAAAAGCAACCGGCACCATGCAATACAAGTAAGTAAACGTATAAAAAACATCGTCACAGCGTCTGTGCGCTGACAGGCTCCCTATACAGAAGACACGCAAGCGGATACCGCTATGGTCCGATGTATAGGGAGTTTTTTTGCGTATTTTTTATTCTTTTATAAAGAAAGGCTGGCAAATACAAATTATGGATATTGCTATTCTCATCTGCTGCATCGCCATTCTCATACTGCTGCTGCTGCAATGGCTGCGTCCGCCCGCAGCAAACGACACAGCCCTGCATGGGCTTGAACAGCAGCTCACGCTGCTCCGGGAACATCTCGACCGGCTGGAACGGCAGCTCGCCGAACAGGAAGCCCGCCGCAATGAATATTCCACGCGCCAGATGACCGCGCTGGATAAGTCTGTCCGGGAGGCGCTGGAACGGAATCAGACCCGGACGGAAGCCTCTCTGGAAAAACTGCGGCAGGACATGACCGCCCTGCGGGAACAGAATGACCGCCAGATCACCGCGCTCAATACGGTGGTTGCCGAGAAAATGCCCGAAATCCTCGACCGCAAGTTCCATGAATCCTTCACAGCAGTGACCAATCAGATGACCACGCTCGGCAAAACCCTCCGCGACGGACAGGAGCGTCAGCAGGCTGCCAACACCGAACAATTGACAGCCCTGCGGGAATCCTTTGCCGCCATCCGGAAAGACCTGACCGACGCGCTCGAAAAGGTACGTTCCGACAATACCGTCGCCCTCGACAAACTGCGCGCGGAGAATCAGGCAAGCCTCGACAAAATCGATCAGACCGTCAACGAAAAGCTGCAAAAGACCCTGAACGACCGCATCACCCAGTCTTTTGAGGCGGTCAACAAGCGGCTCACGGAAGTCTACGAGGGCTTGGGCGAGATGAAGAACGTCGCGTCCGGCGTGTCCGATCTCAAAAAGGTGCTGTCCAACGTCAAGAACCGCGGCATTATGGGAGAAATCCAGCTCTCCGCCATTCTCGACGACATTCTTGCCCCCGAACAGTATGAAACACAGTACCGCCTGCGTTCCGGCAGCAAAGAGATGGTGGATTTTGCGGTGAAGCTCCCCGGCACATCGGAAGGGCAATGGGTCTATCTTCCCATCGATTCCAAGTTTCCCGGCGACCGCTACGCCGACCTGATGGATGCCTATGAAACAGGCGACGCGGGCGAGGTCAGAGCCAGACGCGCCGCGCTGGAACAGGAAATCAAGCGGTGCGCCAAAAGTATTCACGACAAATACATCGTCCCGCCCTATTCCACGGACTTCGCCATTCTGTTCCTGCCTTTTGAAGGGCTGTATGCCGAAGTGGTCAATATGGGGCTGGTGGAAGTGTTGCAGCGGGAGTACCGCGTGAATCTCACGGGTCCCTCCACGATGGCAGCCATGCTCAACAGCCTCCAAATGGGCTTCCGCACGCTGGCGATTCAGAAGAAGAGCGGGGAGGTCTGGAAGATTCTCGAAGCCGCCAAGGAGGAATTCGGCAAATTTGAACAGGTTCTCAACAAGACCCGCGAACGGCTGCAGCAAGCGGACGACGAACTCGAAAAGCTCGTGGGAACCCGCACCAACGCCATCAACCGCAAACTGCGGGATGTCTCATCCCTCGACGCAGGTGAAGATGCTTCTTCCTTGCTCGAGCTTCCTTCATAAATTCCGATGCGGCAGCGATATATTTTTTATTTATTTTATCCAAATTCTTGATTTTTCCGTTGTGATATGCTATCCTATCAGATAGATTTATTATGGCAGAGGAGAATGCTCTGTGAAAAACTTCGTCAAATTGCCTCGCTGGTGCTCTGTTTTCTGTTATTGCTGTCGTTATTCCCTGCCTTCCGGATGGTCAAAGCGGAAAGTCCGCAGAATGTGGTGCGGGTGGGCTGGTATGAATCGCCGCTGAATATCATGGACAAATTCGGCAGACGTTCCGGCTACGCCTATGACTATCAGATGAAAATCAGTTTCTATACCGGCTGGAAGTATGAATATATTTCGGGAAGCTGGCAGAAACTCTATCAGATGCTGCTGGACGGAGAAATCGATATGCTCTCGGACGTCTCCTATACGGAGGAACGTGCGGAACAAATGCTCTTTTCTTCTCTGCCGATGGGTTCCGAGATGTATTATGCCTGTGTTTCCTCTCTTCGGGATACCGACGTGACCCCCGAAGACCTTTCCTCCTTCAACGGCAAGCGGATTGGCGTGAATGCAGGCAGTTTTCAGGAGACGCTGCTGGTCGAATGGCTGGAGCGAAACGGACTGGAAGCGGAAGTCGTGGAGCTGACCGGCGGCGAATCGGATTCCATTGCGATGCTCAACAACGGCGAGATAGACGTTTTCGTCTATATTGACGTGTTCGGCGATACGAATAACCTGATACCGATCTGCGCCATCGGTTCCTCGGATATCTTTTTTGCGGTGAATCCCGCCCGCGCCGATCTGATGAACGACCTCAACACCGCAATGGCAAGAATACTGGATGAAAACAGAAATTACAACCAGCACCTTCAGGAAAAATATTTCAACACCAAGGTGGTCAATCCCTATTTCACACAGAATGAAGTCAACTGGCTTGCCTCTCACGGCGCTGTCCGCATGGGTTATCAGGACGACTATCTCGTGTTCTGAGGGACGGACGAACAAACCGGCGAACTGACCGGCGCATTGAAAAACTATCTGGCACTTGCCTCCCAGAGTATGCAGAACGCCACAGTGATGTTTGAAGCGGAACCCTACGATACCGTGGAGGACGCACTGACCGCGCTGAAAACCGGGGAAATCGACGGTGTGTTCCCGGTTGACCTGACCGCCTACGACGGGGAATCGCTTGGAATGATGATGACGGATTCCATCATGCAGACCGAAGTTTACGCGGCGGTGAAGTCAGAGAAGCGCCACAGCTTCACGCCGGAGGGAAGCATCACTGTCGCACTGCCCCACGACAATCCGAATTACCTGACCTTTGTGCTGGAATACTTCCCGAACTGGCGGCGGGTGACTTATACCGACCGGGCGGAAAGCGTCAAGGCAGTCGCGGCGGGCGAAGCGGACTGTTTTCCGGTGTGCAACTACCGTCTGGGCAGACTGGACGACGAATTGGAGAACAACGGTCTGACCGCGATTTCCACCGGACGTTCGATGAATTTCTCCTTTGCGGTGCGCAGTGACGACGATATTCTTTATTCGATTCTGAACAAAACAGCGCATTATGTCCCGGAAACTTCTGTCAACACCGGCTGGTCTCCTATTCTTATGAAAAAGAGGTAGTTACCTTCACCGATTTTCTGAAAGCCCATATGATGCCGGTCATGTGGACGGCAGGAACGGTACTGTTTTTCATGCTGCTGATGATGATTAAAAGTCAGGCAGCGGAGCGGAAAGCCAAGAAGTCTCTGAAAGCACTGCAAGAATCGCTCGAAAGAGAAGAAAAGCAGCAGCAGGAACTCGATGAAACCAAAGACAAGGCTTACACCGACGCCCTCACCGGCGTCAAGAGCAAGGCTGCCTACGCCGAAGCGAGAGACGAGCTTGACCGGGCAATTCATAACGGGGAAAAACCGGAATTTGCGCTCATCGTGTTCGACGTGAACGACCTCAAGCGCATGAACGACGTGTACGGTCATGAAGCAGGCGACCGCCACAGGTACGGCAAACGATACCGCCGCGGGCGAGATTACCATTGAAGGCAACGGCATTCAGGTACACGCCCCCGGCAATATCCCACTCGAGACTCTCAGCGTGATTATCGGAACCATGCAGTCCAAATAAAGAAGTCTCCTTCCCCATTGGCAAAAATACATTTCAAGCATTCAAAAACCACAGTCATCAATGGAAGCACGGGATTCCTTCCCGCTCAATGATGCCCCCCCCCCCCCGCACTCACGGTACGGGGGCATTTTTCTTTGTGAATATTCATTACGGGACAAAAGACCATTTTTTTGCCCGAATTTATATAATATATAATATTTCTATTATATATCCTCATTATTTCTTCTTTTTCCATCGAATGAATAAGGAAAAAAATGGGTTTTTGTCCCAAATAGCCCAAAAAGCCCCGATTCTAGGGCTTTTTTATGGACCATTTTGGGTTTGAAAAGTGGGCTAAAAGCCCACTTTTTTGTCCCTTCAATTGAATTGTTCACATGGTCAGATGAACCTCTACACAAAAGCATCACCAAAAGTGTCCCATACAACCCGCTTGCAGACCACTGAAGAAACTGTGCGGAATGACCATACAGCAGAAAAAAATTGTAAAAACCACTTGACAAACGGAAAAGAGGGTGTTATAATGCCTACAATACTCATAGGCAAACAGGTAATTAATTCTTTGCCAAACCATCACCATAAAGGAGAATGACACATCATGAAAGTTTACAACACCCTCACCGAACTCATCGGCGGTACCCCCCTGCTCCGACTCACCAACTATATCGCTTCCAACGAACTGGAAGCCGAGATTTACGGCAAGCTGGAATATTTCAATCCTGCCGGCAGCGTCAAGGACAGAGTGGCAAAAGCCATGATTGACGACGCGGAAGCCAAGGGACTGCTCAAGCCCGGCGCGGTTATCATCGAACCCACCAGCGGCAATACCGGCATCGGTCTGGCAGCCGTCGCCGCTGCCAGAGGCTATCGGATTATCCTCACCATGCCCGAAACCATGAGCATCGAGCGCCGCAACCTGCTCAAAGCCTACGGCGCGGAACTGGTGCTGACCGAAGGCGCCAAGGGCATGAAGGGCGCTATCGCCAAGGCGCAGGAACTCGCCGACCAGACGCCCGGCAGCTTCATTCCCAGCCAGTTCACCAATCCCGCCAATCCTTCCGCGCATTTTGCCACCACCGGTCCCGAAATCTGGAACGATACCGACGGCAAGGTGGATATCTTTGTGGCAGGCGTCGGCACCGGCGGCACTGTATCGGGCGTGGGCGAATACCTGAAAGCCCAGAATCCCAACGTCAAAGTTGTCGCGGTGGAGCCTGCGGGTTCGCCGGTTCTCTCCAAGGGTACGCCGGGTCCCCACAAAATTCAGGGCATCGGCGCGGGCTTTGTCCCCGATACACTCAACACCGCCATTTATGATGAAATTATCGCGGTAGAGAATGAGGACGCTTTTGCCACCGGACGCACGCTCGCACGCAGCGAAGGTCTGCTGGTCGGCATCTCGGCAGGCGCGGCGGTCTTTGCCGCTACCCAGCTGGCAAAACGTCCCGAAAACAAGGGCAAGATCATCGTTGCGCTGCTCCCCGACACCGGTGAGCGCTATCTCTCCACCCCCATGTTCGCTGAGTGATAACCACTGTCTCTTCTGTTTGAATCCATTTCTTCCCCACATCATTACCGCAACGGCTCGGACTGTCAATGTATCGTCCGAGCCGTTGCCGTTTTTTTATTTCTGTGCTATCTTTTTAACAAAGGTTGATTTTTAACTTCAGAAGGTTTACAATAAAGGAGATAAAAACAATTGTCGCGAGGGAATGGGTATGCTGTTATATCATGGAAGCACAGATTTGGTAAATATCCCCGAAATTCGCAAGGGGGCGGCGTGTTTGGATTTTGGAAGGGGATTTTACACAACAACCTCCTATGAACAGGCAGAACATTGGGCGAAAATTAAAATGCGCAGAAATCATGTTAATATAGGCTATGTGGCAATTTATGAATGGAATGACACCGCCGCAGAAAAAGAAATTCGTATCATGCGCTTCTGTGGTGCAGATGAGGCGTGGCTTCGCTTTGTAGTGAGCAATCGGCGCGGAGAATCTGTTGAGGACGGCGCGGATATACATATTGGACCTGTGGCGGATGATAATGTTTATCAGACAATCCGGTTATTTGAAACGGGTGCGTATGATGCGGAATATACCATCAAGCGCTTGAAAACAGAGGTGCTGCATGACCAGTGGGCAATACATACCGATAAAGCGCTTCAATATCTGACTTTTTGGACAGCCGAACGGATCATAAAGGAGGATTAAGATTGAATCAGGAACAATTCTGTGTGCTGCTGCCTTATATCAGTGCCGATTTGGTGGCGATGATCGCAAGGGAAAAACAGATTCCCGAAGAACAGGCTATGAGAATACTGTACGATTCTCAACTGTACGCGGCATTGGAAGATGAAATGACAAAGATATGGCATTACAGTACGCCTATGCTGTATACATTGCTGACACAGGAAGAACAAACCGGAATAATTGATTATCCTGATGTATGACAGGGAGGGATGGTATGATCAGTAAAGAAATGATGTTTGCCATATTTTGCCTTGAGAATTACAAACGGCACAGAAACCTGAACGGTCATGAGGCATATGAATTGTTTGAGCAGTATGGGGTGTTCGATTATATCCGGGAATTCTATGATGTTCTGCACACCACGGGTTATCAGTATATCAATCATGATATTGATATCTATTTGAAGAACAGAGGTGACGCAATATCTTGCTGAGGATTGGGGATTTTCGATATTTCCTCTTGCATTGTTCCTCAAATATGGTATAATATAGATAATGATTTTGAGAAAGGCGGGTCATGTATGAATTCCAGTAACAAAAAAGGCGGTCTGTTCGCGGGCGTCATCAGCGGCATCCTGATGATTCTGATAGGAACGGTTCTGCTCTGGTGGAACGAGGGCAACAATGTCCGCAATATCCGTACCACCAACGAAATCGAAAAGACAGTGGTTGAAATTGTCTCGGACAGCGACCCAGCGCAGTACGCGGGTCAGCTTGTCGCGGTGGGCGGCAGATTCACCACGGTGGACAAATCGCTCACCGACGATCTCTTCACGGTCAGCGTCCATACGCCTGCGCTGCGGCGCGTGGTGGAAATGTACCAGTGGGAAGAAGACTCCGATACGGACAGTGACGGCGATACCACCTATACCTACGAAAAGGTGTGGAAAGAGGGTCTTATCGATTCGAGCAATTTCCACAGGGGCGGACATGAGAATCCGACCTCTTCACCGTATGACAGTGAGGCGTGGTACGCCGACAAGGTGACGCTGGGCAAATATACCCTCAGCAGCCCCCAGATCGAACAGATCACCGCCAACCGCACGTTTTCTCCCGACGGAGAAAATCTCAAAATACCCGAGGGCTTCACCCTCAGCGGCAAATGGCTGACCAACGCCGCGGATTTGGACAAACCCGAAATCGGCGACATCCGCCTGTCGTGGAAGTACAACGACTGGAAGGAACTGAGCTTGATTGCCACCGTCTCGGAGAACAGCTTTGTGAGCTACGTCTCTTCGCAGGGCAAAAAAGTCAATTATGTCACCGAAGGCAACCGCTCAGCCGCCGAAATGATCGCCGATATGCGTGCTGCTGACAAAGCGCTCAAATGGGTCATGCGGCTGTTCGGCGCGGTCATACTGGTGATGGGCTACTTCTCCCTCATCAGTCCGCTGACAAAAATTGCTTCCTTTGTACCGCTGCTCGGCAATGTCATCAACGGCGCACTCTTTGTGGTGGTCTTCCTGATCGGCATGACCCATTCACTGCTCATCATTGCCATCGCGTGGTTCCGCTTCCGTCCGCTGCTGGGCATTCTGCTGATTGCCGCCTGCGCGGGCATGGGCTTCGCGGCGCACCTGCTTATGAACAAACGCCGCGCCGCCGTTACCGCGTAGCGGTTGCAACCTGTTCTTCCCTCTCCCCTCCTCTGCCGTCCGCCGGTTTCTGCTTTGACAAAAAGCAACCCGCGCGGGCGGCTTTTTGCTGCCTTCCTGTAATTATGAACGAATTGTAAATAAACGACAATTCGGAAAATCAGGCTTGACAAACCGTCCGGACTGTGGTACTATATGCCTACAAAACCTATTAATTAAATAAGCTATATAGGTAATGCAATTTTCCAAAAGGACTGATGTGTATGACCCAATCCTTTGAGTGCTTCGTCCGCGCAAATTTCCGGTTCGGGCGAATGTGTCGCGGTTGATTTTTTTAACATGAAAAACAATACAAACCATATTCCATCAAAAAAATCAACACGATTAAAGGAGTTACTATATTATGGGACTTTTTGGTAATAAAAAGAGTAAAGAGGCTGTTGCGGCAGCCGTCAGCCATACAGCAGATACGACCGTCAGCCAAGTCAAGGAATCCATCGGCACCAGTGCGGCCGTGGAAATCAAGGAAAACAAAAAAGCCGACCTCAGCACGGTCAGCGGCGCGAAATTCCGCTTTGAAACCCTCCAGCTCCACGTGGGTCAGGAGCAACCCGACCCCGCCTCCGATTCCCGCGCGGTGCCGATCTATCAGACCACCTCCTATGTCTTCAAAAATTCTGCCCACGCGGCGGCGCGCTTCGGCTTGGCGGACGCGGGCAATATCTACGGCAGACTCACCAACTCCACGCAGGACGTACTCGAAAAGCGCGTCGCAGCCCTGGAAGGCGGTGTAGCAGCTCTGGCAGTCGCGTCCGGCGCGGCGGCCATCACCTATACCATTGAAGCACTGGCGCAGCAGGGCGACAATATCGTTGCCCAGAAAACCATCTACGGCGGCAGTTACAACCTTCTCGCCCACACCCTTCCGCTCTACGGCGTGTCCACCACCTTTGTGGATATCCACAACCTCGCCGAAGTCGAAGCCGCGATTCAGCCCAACACCAAGGCGGTTTACCTCGAAACCCTCGGCAATCCCAACAGCGATATCCCCGACATCGACGCGATTGCCGCCATCGCGCACAAGCACGGTTTGCCCGTCGTGATTGACAATACCTTCGGCACGCCCTATCTCATCCGACCCATTGAACACGGCGCGGACATCGTCGTGCATTCCGCAACGAAATTCCTCGGCGGTCACGGCACCACCCTCGGCGGCATCATCGTGGATTCCGGTAAATTTGACTGGAAAGCTTCCGGCAAGTATTCCCCCATCGCGGACGCCAATCCCAGCTATCACGGCGTGTCCTTTGTGGCGGCAGCCGGTCCCGCGGCATTTGTCACCTATATCCGCGCCATTCTGCTGCGCGATACCGGCGCGGCAATCTCTCCCTTCAACTCCTTCCTGCTGCTGCAGGGCATCGAAACCCTCTCGCTCCGTCTGGAACGCCACGCGGAGAACACCCAAAAGGTGGTGGAATATCTCGCCCATCACCCGCTGGTCGAGAAAGTCAACCACCCCTCTCTCCCCGATCATCCGCAGAACGCCCTCTACAAAAAATACTTCCCCAACGGCGGCGGTTCCATCTTCACCTTCGACATCAAGGGCGGTCAGACTGAGGCACATAAGTTTATTGACAACCTTGAAATCTTCTCACTGCTCGCCAACGTCGCGGATGTGAAATCGCTCGTCATTCATCCCGCAACTACCACCCATTCCCAGCTTTCACCGGAGGAACTGCTCGATCAGGGCATCAAGCCCAACACCATCCGTCTGTCCATCGGCACCGAGCATATTGATGACATCATTGCCGATCTCGAAAAAGGCTTTGCCGCTGTGTGACATTCAAACTAAATTTACATTTCATCACTACTTTATCCCAATTTGTATGCTATGCTATGGACAGCGCAGAGAGCTACCATGCAAAGGAGGGCGTGATGAATTGAAGAATTACAAGATACCGCGTGAACAGCTCAAACAGTTTGTAAGGGGCAGAGGTATGTGCATGGCACCCGACACGGTCGTGGTGGACGGAATCCCCGTCGCGCTGATTTACCGCGTCATGCCTTCGTCACTCTATGACAGCGGCTGGCGGTTCTTCACTGGCACCGAAAGCAATGAATACCTTGCCAATTCCCGCTGCAACGGCGTCTATGACCTCAACACCGTGGTCAATTACTGCCCCGATACGCTCGAATTGCTCGACGCGCCGCCTTACACTGCCTTCCGCCGCAATGACGACGGCGATTGGGTCAACATCTCTTCACAGGTAGACTGGCACCAGTGGGCATGACCGCTGTTTTGAAAAAAACAAAAATACCGCCGATGCGGGCGCTTGTATGGCGCCGGTCGGCGGTATTTTGATGTTTACTCTCCCGCTTTTTCTGTAACGGGCAGCAGACATTACGCATTGGCTTCGATGAACTTGACAAGAGCGCCCACCGTGGTGAGGTTTTCGACTTCGGATTCGTCTACCTGCATATCGAATTCGTCGCCAAGGGTCATCATCAGCTCCATGACGTCGAGCGAATCAGCGCCCAGATCTTCCTGAATATGAGTCTCCGTTGTGATGGAATCCTCCTCCACGTCGAACTGATCGGCGAGAATCGCCTTTACCTTTTCAAATACCACAAAAAGCACCTCCTTTGTTTCAATTCACGCTCCATCGTCAGGAGCGAAAACGTGACGGTTCGTTCCAAAATTCCACGCCAATCCGAAAGGATTTCGGTTGCATTTGTCCGTCGGGTGTGCTACACTGTTACTGTTGACAAAACACCCCTCACGGCAACCGGTCACTACTAAAATATTATTAGCATCGATACGATTTGTCAATATGTTTCAGCCAATTCTCCCCGAATATTTACGGTTTATTTTCATTTTGGCTGTCACCGCATCTTAGAGCCAAAAAAGAACGCAAAAAAAGGATGATCCCTATGTCTACCAAACAATTCGCCGTCATCGGACACCCGATCGGACACACCATGTCCCCGTTTATTCACACCGCGCTGTTCCGGCAGAACGGCATTGACGCGGTGTACGGCGTGCAGGATATCGACCCCGCTGCCCTCGATACCGAGATACCCCGCCTGCTGCGGGAACTGGACGGCTTCAATGTCACCATTCCCTTCAAATCCGCCGTCATCCCCTATCTCGATGCCATAGAAGGCGCGGCGAAGGAATACGGCTCGGTCAATACCGTGCGCTGTGCCGACCGTTCGGGACGCACCACCGACCCCACGGGCTTTGTGCGGGCATTGGCGGCGGCTGACATCGCGCTGACGGGACGGGTTGCCATACTCGGTGCAGGCGGCGTCTGCCGGGTCTTCGCGGGCGAAGCGGCAAGAGCGGACTGTGAACTGACCTTCGGCGTGCTGGAGAGCGATATGCCTGCCGCGCAGACCATTCTGGATGAGATACGGCAGTATCATCCAGACATCCAGGCGGACATTGTCCGCATTGACACACTGAACGGGGATTTCGATCTGCTGGTCAACGCCACGCCGGTGGGTATGTATCCCAGAACCGACGCTATGGCGGTCAGCGCGGATTTATTGCCCCACTGCAAAGCCGTGTTTGACGCGGTGTACAATCCCGAAGAAACGCTGCTGCTCCGGACAGCGAAAGAAGCAGGCTGCAAGACCCAGGGCGGTATGCCCATGCTGGTGTGGCAGGCGGCGGCGGCACAGGAAATCTGGTTGGATGTGAGTTTTGACCCCGACGAAGTGACCAAGGTCATCGCGGACGCTACCGCCGAAATGAACCGGCATTTCGGGAAAAAATAAAGCGCATAATTAGCCGCGCAGCGGCGGGGATTCCAAAGGGACGAGTCCCTTTGGCGGGTGCAGGGCAGGAGCCCTGCCAGGGACCGGGACAGCGTCCCGGCAGGCAGGCGAAAGCCTGCCGAGCGAAACCAGCCCGGACAAATAACAAGGTCAGGCAAATCCAGACAAGGAATCCCCCAAAAGCAAAACCAGCCCTGACACACAACGGGAAAGGGCGAATTCCACAGAAAGGAAGAAACATCCATTGAATAAAAATATCGTGCTGTTCGGCTTTATGGGCTGCGGCAAGAGTACAGTGGGCAGCGAACTGGCAAAACAAACCGGTAGGGAACTCATCGACACCGACAGTCTCATCGAACAGGAAGAAGGCATGAGCATTACCGACATCTTCCGCGTGTACGGGGAGGACTACTTCCGCGACCGGGAACATGAAATCTGTCAACGTCTGTCGGAACGCACACGGCTGATCATTTCGGCAGGCGGCGGCGCGCTGACCTTCCGGCGGAATGTGGAAACCCTTCGCAAGGGCGGTGTGCTGGTACTCATCGACGTAACGCCGGAGGTCATCTATGAACGTCTCAAAGAAGATGCCACCCGTCCGCTGCTGCAATGTGAGGATAAGCTGGGCGCCATCCGGACTTTATACGCCAAGCGGGACAGTCTGTACCGTGCCGCCGCCGATATCGTGGTCAACGGCAGCCAGCCCAAGGGCTATGTGGCACTCGACATCATGAAGGCAACCGGCATACTGTAGAAATGAATAGTGAATGGTGAATAATGAATAGTGAAGAATGATTGGTTGAGGGAGGAACACGTTTGTATGGAAAACCTGCTGGGATTGCGATGGGGCGGCGCTGATGTGGTATATGACGGACAAAAAATTGAAATATGCTCGCTGGCTTCACGGGTAGCGCTGCGGTATCTGGCGGATCATTATCCTGTCACATTGAATCAGATGGTGTTTCCCTATGCGGATCGGCTGTCGCTGTCGGGCAAGCCCGGCTCCGAGAGCACACAGCTTTTCGGCACCCATCTGATACTGCGCAATGTGGCAGAAGAGGCTGTCGCGGAAGCGCTGTCGGAAGGGCTTTCGGCAACGGCAGCCGCGAACGGCGATTGGCAGCCGGATGTGGTGGTTCATCATTTCGGCATGTCGGACGGCTGTGCGGCGGCGGAAGAAATCGCCGCGTTTCTGGACTGCCGCTGTGACGGCACGACGGTCGGTGATTTCGGGGGTATGCTCGGCGGCTTTCTCCCCCACTGGCGAATACGCGAAGCCGCCAAGGAATTTGCCTCCTTTTCCGAGATGGCGTATCGCGTCACCAAGGGCGGCGTGTACGGTCTGGCGGGCGGGACGCTGCTGCTGCACGACGGACTGGCTTCCGACGTCATCGACCGGGTGCGGGACGTCTGCTGGCAGAAAACGGGAATATAGTGAATATTTTCATAGTAAAACGCCGTACAGGGAGCATCGTTATGATATCTCTGTACGGCGCTTTTATTGTCTCAATTGTCCTCCTGCGGTTTGTCTTCTTTGAGCGCGTCGAGAATCTCACGCAGATTACCGTCGGGAGAAAGATCGGGGTTGATTTTCACGGCATAATAGGGCGGCGTTTTGTCCACAACCGTCACACGTTTGGGCAGCTTGACCGACAGTCGGCTGAGTACGTCGAAATCCACCCGCTCGCAGTAGAGCAGATACCGTCCCTCGCCCTGCCGGATCTCCTTGATGCCTGCCGCCGCCGCACGGCTGCGCAGCTGCGACACGGTGATGAGTCCCATGACCGCCTTGGGCGGTTCCCCGAAGCGGTCGATGAGTTCGTCCACCGCGGCGGAAGCGTCTTCCTCGCTGCGCACCGACGCGATCAGGCGATAAACCTCCAGCCGCAACTGGGAGGACTGGATATAGCTCTCCGGAATGTGCGCTTCGATACGGATATCCACCAGACATTCGACGTCCTGCGCAAGGGGCGCCTCCCCCTTGACCTTGCGGACAGCCGCGCCCAGCAGCTTCATATACATATCATAGCCCACGCTTTCGACCTGTCCCGACTGGTCGCTGCCCAGCAGATTGCCCGCGCCGCGAATCTGCAAATCACGCATGGCAATCTTCATGCCCGAGCCGAACTCCGTAAATTCCCGTATCGCTTCGAGACGCTTGCTGGCGGTTTCGGTGAGCGACTTGAAGGGCGGCACGGTCAGATAGGCATAGGCGCGTCGGGAACTGCGTCCCACTCTGCCGCGTATCTGATGCAGCTGCGCCAGACCGAAATTGCAGGCGTTTTCGATGATAAGGGTGTTGCAGTTGGGAATATCCACGCCGGTTTCGATGATAGTGGTGCAGACCAGAATGTCCGCCTCGTGATCCAGCAGCTTGCGCCAGACCTCACTCAGCGCTTCCTCCGCCATCTGTCCGTGACCTACCACCACGCGCGCTTCGGGCGCCATTTTGGCAACACGGGCGGCGACAAGGTCGATGTCCTCCACGCGGTTGTGCAGATAAAAAACCTGACCGCCCCGGCGGAGTTCCCGGTGAATCGCCTCGGCAATCATCCCGTCATCGTGGTCGATGATGTAGGTCTGGACGGGGTGACGGTCCTGCGGCGGTTCGTTGAGAGAGGAAATATCGCGCAGACCGCTCATCGCCATATTGAGCGTGCGGGGAATGGGCGTGGCGGACAGCGTGAGAATATCCACGGCGGGATAGCGCTCCTTGAAGCGTTCCTTCTGCGCCACGCCGAATCGCTGTTCCTCATCGATGACCGCGAGACCGAGGTCGCGGAATTCCACGTTTTTCTGAATCAGCTTATGCGTGCCGATGATGAGGTCAATATCCCCGCGTTTGAGCCGCCGGAGAATCTCGGTCTGCTGTTTGGGTGTGCGGAAGCGGGAGAGAATCTCGATGCGGAAGGGATAGGCGTCAAACCGGCTGGCGGCAGTCTGGAAGTGCTGCCACGCGAGAATGGTAGTCGGCACCAGAATCGCGCACTGCCGTCCCTCAATCATGCACTTGAAGGCGGCGCGGAGGGCGACTTCGGTCTTGCCGAAGCCCACGTCGCCGCAGAGCAGACGATCCATCGGGGTGGCACGTTCCATATCGTGCTTGATTTCCTCCACGGCTTTGAGCTGGTCAAAGGTTTCGGGATAGGCGAAACGATCCTCGAATTCCCGCTGCCACTCGGTGTCCGCGTCGAAGGCATACCCCTCCGCCTGCATCCGTTCCGCGTAAATTTTCACCAGTTTTTCGGCAATATCCGCCACGTGCTTCTGCACACGCCGCTTCTGGCGCGCCCATTCGTCCGTGCCGAGGCGGTTGACCTTGACAGTGCCGTCCTCCCGTCCGCCGATATACTTGCTCACCATGTCGAGCTGGGTGATGGGCACATACAGCACGTCGCTTTTGGCATAGTTGATGCGGATAAAGTCCTTGGTCACGCCGTCCGAGCGGATTTTCTCGATACCGCCGAAGGTGCCGATGCCGTAAGAGGAATGCACCACGTAATCGCCGGGGTGCAGTTCGTTGAGATTCTGCAAATCAAGGGCATTTTTGGCACGCTTGCCTTTGAGTGTTTCGGCGGCGGGATGGGAATAACGTCCCCACGACAGCACCGCCAGCCCCACAGAGAGATATTCAAAGCCGCCCGAAAGTCCCCCCTCCGCCACGGTCACGCCCTGGAACAGCGGCAGTCGGGGCGCATTGTTCTGTGTGACCGGCAGACCGGCTTTCCGGATATCGGTGTACAGTCCTTCGCAGGAGCGCGGCGTGCCGCCCAGCAGTATGACGGAGGTGCCGCCGTCCAGCATGGCTTTCAGTTCCTCGATGAGATCGGAGCCTTTGCCGTTCCACACCGGGTGCTGCCGGGCGCTGATATTGACCAGTGCCTGCAAGTCAAAGGCATAGCCGCCGCGGGTGAAGGTTTCGAGATAGAGCGCGTGAGAGAGCTTCGCCATGAAATCCCCGTAGGACAGGGTGAAAGTGTCCAGCCCCTTGCAGAGAATCCCGCTTTCCATGAGGCTCTTGATTTCCTCGGTGAGCAGGGCTTCGCTGTTTTTCAGACGTTCCTGCACCGCGACATGCTCGCTCACCACAATCAATGCGCCTTGGGGCAGATAGTCAAAAATTGTGGCGGGTCGGTCGCAGAGCAGCGGCAGATAGCGGTCGGTCACGCCCTGAAAGACGCCGGCTTCCCAATCATCCGCCTCTTTGAGCAGACGCTGCCCCGCCGTCTGGGAGGCTTTTCCCCGCAGTTTGGACGCGAGCGAACGCAGACGGGCGGCGAGGGCTGCCTTGTCGGATACAACCAGTTCGGCGGCGGGCAGCAGCCCCACCGTTTCCACCGGTTCGAGACTGCGCTGGGTGTCGATGTCAAAGGAACGAATCGTGTCCACGGTGTCGCCCCAGAATTCGGCGCGGATGGGGTGAGCCGCATCCGGCGGGAAAAAGTCGAGAATGCCGCCGCGAAGGGAGAACTGTCCCGCGCCTTCCACCATCTCACACCGCTGGTACCCCGCCGCCGCGAGGGCATTCACGCAAGTCTGCGGGGAAAGTTCGGCGCCTGCCGACAGCGTAATCATGCGTTCCCGGAGCTGTTCGGGCGGAATGGTCAGCTGCGCGGCGCCGTCGGCACACACCACAGCCACATCGAAGTCTTCCTTGACCATCCGGCTGAGGGCTTCAATGCGGCTGTGTTCGTACTCGTGGGAACGCCCTTCCAGCGGGCGGAGTTCGATGTCCCGCGCCGGACAGAAGCAGGCGCGCAGTCCCATTTTTTCCAGATCTTCGCATGTGCGCACGGCTTCCGCCTCGTCGGCGGCAAGATAGAGCAGCTTACGCTCCAGCGAACGGCAGAGCGCCGCCGCAAACTGATTCTTGTGAATGCTGGCAAGTCCCGTCACGGCGGCGGGCAGACGGTGTTTCCGGATATGATTGACCAGCGTCCGGTATTCTTCCAGCCCGTCAAGCAGGGCAGGGATAAAATCAAGTGTTTCCAATATGATACCTCTTAACTGAATCTGACGTTCATGTCGATAAATTGATCCTTGCCATCATAACCGTCCAGCTTCATTTTGTCAGTGTACTGCCAGATGTTCCAGTGTTCCAGGTTGGTCTGGGTGACGACGTTGCGGATCCAGATGTCATAGTCCGGAAATTCATCCCAGATATAGACATTATACACCGTCTCGGTGGCATAAATGATCGGTTTCTGTCCGTAATATGCTTCCAGTGCGTCGAGCAGGACGTGAAGCTCGCGGTGTACGTCCTCCAGCGGGGGACGGTTCTGCTTCTTGTCTCCGTACAGTTCCACATTGACGGCAGGCGGCAGGGCGTTGTCGGTCAGGGGAACGGTGGCAATAAAGTGTTTTGCCTGTGTACTGCCGGGTGTGTCAAAACGGAAAAAGTGATAGGCGCCCACATCCAGAGACATCTGGCGCGCACCTTCCCAATTGGCAAAGAACTGTGCGTCCACCTGCTGGCTTCCTTCGGTGGCTTTGATGTAGGCAAACGAAATGTCCTGCGAAGCGAGCGTGTGCCAGTCTATGACCCCCTGACGGGATGACACGTCCACACCCTTTGGTTTATACTGCGTGGCATAAATGGCATTGGGAACCCACAGCCCGCACCACGCGGCGGCGGTCAGTCCGGCGGCGATGAGACCGCACGCGGTACACGCGCCCAGCCATGCCCTCGGGTGCCGTTTGATGGAGAGCCGCTTGGGCATACGGAAACGACCGTTGAGCGCGGGACACCACCGGTCGGACAGCTTACAGGGTATCAGCGTGAGCAGACACGTGATGAGCCAGATAACAAGCGGCATCAGCCAGTGATTTTGCAGGATTCCCCAGTGTGTCACGCCATACAGCAGGTCGGCGGCATAGTTGACATACGCCAGAATGGGTCCGCCGCACATGAAGTAAATCAGCGAATGCTTGCCCACATAGGCGACAAACCGCGTCACAAGCCTTTTTCGGGGCATGATATGGGCAAAACAAACCATAAAGAGATTGCCCGCGGTCAGCAGCAGCAGCGCCACAGGCCAAGGCGGTAAGGTGTTGTTCATCATGACAATGAGGGTTCCTTCCATGCCCAGACGCCATGCGGAAAGCACCGTGACAGCGACAAAAAGACCGCCGGAAACGGCACTGTGCCACCATCGGAAGGGAAAGGTCTTGATGAGCTTCTCTTTGCGGATACAGTAGCCCGCCGTATAGAAAAACTGACAGATCAATGCGGTGTCCCACCCCCACGGACGGGGCAGCCCGGGGCGCACGAAAAGAAATCCCACCGCCAGCAGCAGACCGCTGACAATCAGCATGGGCAGGGTTTTGTCACGGCAGCACTTGTTGATGACGAGAAAATACACCATGCACAGCACCAGCACCGAGAAAAACAGGGCGCGGGGCTTGATCAGAAACGTCATGAGGGTATCCCACAGCCATACGGGGACAGTGGAAGGATGCAGAAAAAAGCCCACTACCTTCGACGCCACGAGCGTGGTCAGACTGAACGCCACCATGAGCTTGAAAATCAGCGCCTTACAGACTTTCTTATAGAGATAACTCCGGGCGCTGACCCGTTTGATTTTGGTGAGATAGCCGGACACCAGATAAAAGGGCGGTACAATGAAGGGAGCAAAGAATACCGTGTACAGCATGGGGGTATGCGGCTCATGAAATAATATCACCAGCATAGCACAGAATCCCCGCGCGATATCCACCCAGTCTTTGCGCCCGGAAACCGCTTGATTCTGGGAAGCCATTAACCGTCAACCTCCCTCGCGTTACGAATTATACAGATTCATTGCCCTGTCGATGGAGCCGTTTACGATGAGTTCCACGGCGGCGGCGGCATTCCCGGCGGACTGCCCCATTTCTTTCATCTCGCCCGCAGTAAAATGACTCAGCACCCAGTCCGCCAGATTGTAGTCGGGATGAGGCTTCTTGCCGATGCCCAGCTTGATGCGGATAAACTGATCGGTCTCAATCATATCAATAATGTTTCTCATGCCGTTCTGTCCGCCGTGAGAACCTTTACGCCGGATCCGGAGCTGCCCGGGCTCCAGCGAGATGTCGTCGCACATCACCAGCAGGCGTTCGGGGGGAATCCTGTAGAAGGTCATGATTTCATCCACCGCCTGTCCGGAGAGATTCATATAGGTCTGATGCTTGACCAGCAGAATGCGCTGATCGCCGCACATTCCGTCGCCGATGAGCGCGTGGAATTTCACTCTGTCCACCCGGATATCCAATCGCTTTGCCAGCGCATCTGCTGCCATAAAGCCTGCGTTGTGGCGGGTACCCTCATATTTTTTGCCGGGATTCCCCAGCCCCACCACCAGCCAGTCGATAGCGCCGGGCTTGCTTGTGTTGATACCGAACATGGCAATTTCTCCTCACTTATGACTTATTTTTCTGCCCCATGTTGTTGAACAGGAAAGCTTCAATTGTATTACGTTCATCGTCAAAAATTTTATTGGCTTCATCTCTCTTTGATTCAGCCATGCGAACACGGTCGGCAATTTCCTTTTCTTTTTCAGGTAATAATCGGGGAATGGGGATTGTTGCAACGAAATCAGGTGTGATATGATCTACAACCGAGGCATAGATGCCTTTTTCTAATAGCACTTTGCCGATGTCATTTGTAGATAAATATGCGTAAACATAGTATGGATCAATCAGATTTTCGTCACATATTACTCTGATAACATGCTCCGAAACCATCGCTCCAGCCATACTATCTGTTACAATGACAACCCGTCCGGTCGAACCGGAACGTGTGATTAAAATCCAATTTTTTTCTACGAAGTGCTTGACAGCCGGTTTGTAATCTTTAGGTTGATATTGCAAATCAAATGGACGAATCTGTAAAATCTGTGTTCCTGAGTAAAAAGGAACGCTATTCATGCCTTTATTGATGTAATTTCTTTTATGACGACCCGGATAGAAAATTCCGTGAGGAACCACTAAGTCTCCGAGTCTGACAATTTCCTTTACATTTTCCCCAATGGATTCCTCTAAATCCTTGGCAAGATGATTTTTATTTGGATCCCAATACCATGCATCAATACGCATGGATGGATCATTCATAATTGCCTGGGAATCTATAATAAAACAACTTGGGGCATGTTCAGATGAAGAAACGGTAAGGTTACCGTTTGCCTGATATTGCTTATACTGTTGCAATATTTCCGGCAAATCATTCCATATCACACCATTACCGTCCGCGTCTAATAGATTCATGCCGGAACTGTCTTTTTTATAAAGTGGATTTCCTCTGCGATCATGTCCTACGGCCTCTGATACAGCCATGAAAATAGGATAACAATCTGGAATCTTTTTGACTTTTTTTAGGAAGACCAATGAAGTTTTCGTTCCTGTGTGTGGTTGAAATGCCTCTCTTGGCAAATCCACAATAGCGGTAATTTGTACCTTTGTAAAAAGCCATTTTCTAAATTCGACACTTTCATCTTGAGCGCCGGAAAGATTTTGCTTAGGAAGGACGATAACCATTCTTCCACCATCTTTGTCATCAGTGGCTTCTTTGAGATAATAGATGTCTCTTTCCACAAATAATTTATCAGGATCCTGACCATCTATCAGCTCATTGGTTGGTTTTCCATCTACTAATTTATGCCCTAATTCGTATTTTTCAAGCACATAATCTCTTGTATCATCTATTTTAGTCCCAAATGGAGGGTTTGTTGTGATAACATCCACGGTACCTGGTCTGATGTATTTTTTGAAATTGGGATCGAGTTGGTCATAAGGCTCCAACGAATCAAAATTGTATATATTACTTTTACCATCACCTACAATTGCCATATACGACTTTGAAATTCTGTACAGCAAAGGGTCGATATCACAGCCATATATATATTTGTCAGCATAATTTTTTAAGATAGAATTGAGTTTGTCTCTTGAAAAGCCTCTATGAGCATAAAGAATATCTATTTGTTTTCTTAATTTTTCAATAGCAATCGACAAAAAACCCCCTGAGCCACAAGCTGTATCCAAAATAAATTCATTGTCCTTAAATGAAGGATCGATAATATCCATTGCAAAACGCACAATCTCGCGTGGTGTAAAAAATTGTCCACTTTCTCCTTTTAATGTAGAAGGTAAGAGAACCTCGTAAGCATCTCCCAATGCATCGGTATTAGTGTTTTCATGCATTAAAGCAATACCTTGTAATTCGCTGACGATATAAGTAATCCATTCATCATTGTATTCCAATTGCTCGCCCTTAAACATAGAACTAAAGTCGGGGTCATCAAGTAAACTCTGATATAACTTTTCAATGCGTTTTCTGATTTCTGTCTTTCCCGTAACTGTCAGAATTTCTGAGGGTGTTGCCCTGAATTCACATAATTCATTAGGACTGATTTCATCAACAATCTTACAGAAAAGCAGTTTAATTACCTCTATTGCGATATTTTCTTCTCTTTTAATAGGACCGTTGCCGTATAATTTGTAATAGATTCTTGTAAAGAGAAGCTTTAATGCTTTTGCGGGCTTTAAATCTTGTTTTCGATAATGACCAATTGTTTCTTGCGTTTCTCCAAATCTAGGAAGAGTAGGAATCGGTATGAATTTTGTGGGATCAGTTGATAAATCCCTATAATGATAAAAAGGTCCTTCACTGTTTTTTTCAAATCCTGCAAACCAAACACAATATGGTGCAGTTGTAGCAGTCACATAGGAAAAAGCCTGTAAATCATATTTTTTTTTCGGTGTTTCTATCTCGATGATTATGTAGGCATTTTCCTGCCTATGAATCTCACTGTTATATACGACGATATCTACTTCTTCGGCATTTCTTTTAGCACCACGCTGGAGAATTACCTCAATATCAATGTGTGATTTTGGATATCCTAAATCATCAATAAGGATGTGTTCAAACAATTGACGGTAAGTTTCTTCAGGATTGTTCTTTACTTCTTTTCCCGTTGCGTAATCGTAGAATCTGTTTTCCGACATTACGAATCCTTCTTTCTCCAGATGGAAATGATATGAACAGATATTGTTGTAACGCCCAAACGGCAGGACAATCACGTCTGAGGTGACTGCCCTGCCTTGGCGTTTATTATTTTATTGTATGATGGAACAGGTCAATGTCATACACAAAATCAGTCAAAAATCAGCGAGATAGGCTTGTCCGTGTAGATTCTCTCGATGGCTTCCGCGAAGTAGGACGCGGTGGAGAGAATGGTGAATTTTTCGAGACGCTTTTCCTCCGGGAGATAGATGGTATCGAGGAACACAAATTCCTTGATGGGGCTCTTTTCGATTCTTTCGAGCGCGGGACCGCTGAGGACAGCATGGGTCGCACAGGCGGAAACTTCCACCGCGCCGTTCTTGATGAGTGCTTCGGCGGCGTTGCAGATGGTACCTGCCGTATCCACCATGTCGTCAATGAGCAGCACCTTCTTACCGCTCACATCGCCGATGATGTTCATGACTTCACAGACATTGGCTCTCTGGCGGCGTTTGTCCACAATCGCCATGGGGCAGTCAAGACGCTGGGCAAAATTTCTCACGCGGGTGACGGAACCGAGATCGGGAGATACACACATATAGTCGCTCGTATTGTCGCCGATCTTCTCCTTGAAGTACTTGGCAAGAATCGGTGCGCCCATCAGATGATCCACCGGAATGTTGAAGAAACCCTGAATCTGTGCGGCATGGAGATCCATGGTCAGGACACGGTCGGCACCGGCGGTAGTGATGAGGTCAGCACAGAGTTTGGCAGAAATCGGATCTCTCGCCTTGGCTTTGCGATCCTGACGGGCATAGCCCATGTAAGGAATAACCGCGGTAATGCGCCCCGCCGAGGCTCTCTTGAGCGCGTCGATCATGATGAGCATTTCCATGAGGTTATCGTTGACGGGATTGCTGGTGGACTGCACCACAAAGCAGTCCGAGCCGCGAACCGATTCCTTGAGGGAAACCGAAATTTCGCCGTCGCTGAATTTGGTGACGTCGCTGCTGCCCATTTTTTCGTGCAGCCCGTCGCAGATGGCCTGTGCCAACGCGCGGTTGGCGTTGCATGAGAAAATCTTGATGTCCTTGCCGTGCAGGCTTCCGTGAAGTATCATGGATGATTCCTCCTGAAATATGGTGGTCGGTGTGAGAAAGGGTTTCATGCAGTCGTCTATGTATAACCCTTCCCGGCTGTCAATAGTATCTCAAAACCGCCGGCGGTGACACAAACCGCATCGGTCGGTTTAATTTTTCTGAATGCAGATAAACGCGGCGAGACTTATTTTTTGCTGTCGCGTTCCCGCTTGGCGGCTGCCCAGCCGTCCTTGACCACCTGACGGGCGCGGGCGATACCCAGCGCGTCGGAGGGAATGTCGTCGGTAATCGTGGAACCCGCGGCGGTATAGGCGCCTTCGCCGATGCTCACGGGAGCAACGAGATTGGTATTGCAGCCGATAAAGCTGTCGTCCCCCACCGTGCAGCGCGCTTTGTTTTTGCCGTCGTAATTGACGGTCACGCAGCCGCAGCCGAAATTGACGCGCTTGCCGATGTCGCTGTCCCCCACATAGGTGAGATGGGCGACCTTGGTGCCTTCGTCGAGAACCGAGTTCTTGACCTCCACGAAATCGCCGATATGTACCTTGGGACCGACCTTGCAGTTGGGTCTGATCTGGGAGAAGGGTCCGATATCGGTGTCGTCAAAGACCTCGCTCTGCTTGATCTGGCTGGCGTTGACAATCACGCGGTCATGAATGACAGCATTCTCAATGAGCGAATTGGGACCGATCGTGCAGTCCTCACCGATGCTGACGCTTCCGCGCAGAATGGTTCCGGGCAGAATCACCGTGCCGCTGCCCACCGTCACGTCGGGACCGATGATCACGCCGTCTGTGCAGGTGAGCGAAACACCGTCCGCCACCATCTGACCCAGGATATGACAACGGGCAATCTGGTTGAGTTCGCCGAGCTGCACGGGATCGTTGGCGCCCATGACGACGCTGGACGAATCGGCGGTAAAGGCATCCGCCGCGTCCCCAAGCAGTTTGACCGCGTCGGGCAGATAATATTCGCCGGTGATGCTGCTGCACCGGATATGGTCGGTGTCCAGCACGGAAAGCAGCGCGTTCACATTGAACCAGTAAGCGCCGGAATTGACTTCCTTGACCGCGAGCTGCGCCATGGTGGCTTCCTTATGTTCGACGATAGAAAGCAGCCTTCCGTCCGCGTTGCGCAGAATGCGTCCATAGCCGGCAGGTTCATCCAGCATAGCGGAGATAACCGTGACACAATTGCTGCCCGCCATATGATGGAAATAGGAGTTGACAATATTGCGGCTGTCCATAAACGGCGCGTCGCCGTTGAGAATCAGCACACTGCCGCCCTTGTGGGCTTCCAGAAATTCGCGCGCCATCATCACCGCGTGACCGGTTCCCTTGCGCTCGGTCTGGGTGACGGTGGCACAGGCATTTTCGCCGGTATAGTTCTTGGAGAGATAGTCCTTGACCATCTCCTCAAGATGTCCGGTGACAACGCAGATGTCCTGCACACCGGCGGCTCTGACCGAATCAATCACCCATCCCAGCATGGGCTTGAACAGCACTTCCATCATCGCCTTGGGCTTTTTGGATTTCATCCGCTTGCCCTCGCCCGCCGCGAGAACGATCGCGCATACTTCACGGTCGGAAGCGTATATTTTGTCCGAAAAATCCGTCCGCGTTTCCATCGAATTTGCAAGAGAATCCATAGACATTTCTTGTCAGCACACTCCTTGTTGGAATTTTTCATGGTATTTCTGCCGTTTCATATCATGATTATTATGGCATTTCCGGGCGGGATTTTCAAGAGGAATTTTGGTTTTTGAGAGGTATTTCGGGAGACTTCTCCACTTTTCACAAAAGGCTGTCAGAAATGGGAAGGAATATTAGGTTGTTTGTTATCACCATCGGAAAAAAGA
>JAFPUM010000043.1 GCA_017395425.1 Clostridia bacterium
AACGCAACCTATATGAAAATTACGTCGCTGAAAATCACCGGACAGCCTTCGCCTGTCACGGCAAAATCCGGCGATCTGGTGACGTTCAACGTAGCGGCGTCGGGTCCCGGCATCACCTACCAATGGCAGCTTTCCGACGATCAGGGCAAGACGTGGCGCAACAGCAAAGCCACCACCGCCAGCTATTCCACCACCCTCAGCACCACCAACAACGGACGGTATCTGCGCTGTGTCGTGACCGACAAGTACGGCAACTCCGTCAAATCGGACGCCGCCTACATGAAGATTACCTCGCTTGCCATCACCGGTCAGCCGTCCAACGCGACCGGCAAAAAAGGCGACACCGTCAAATTCACCGTGACCGCCAAGGGACCGGGCATCACCTATCAGTGGCAGCTCTCCGACGATCAGGGCAAGACGTGGCGCAACAGTTCCAATACGACAAACCAGTACGCCACCACCCTCAGTGACAAGAACAACGGCAGATACGTCCGCTGTGTGGTCACCGACAAGTACGGCAATGCCGTCAAATCCAACGCGGTCAGCATGAAGATCAAGTAGTTTTTCCGTTCCGGTTTGCATACCGCCAATCGTTAATACACCCCTCCCCCGCAGCCATTCTGACAGGACGGCTGCGAGGGAGGACTTTTTATTCGGGCGTAAAATTTCCGTTTGGCATTGCAATTCGGAGAAAACAATGGTATAATAATCTTACATAAATTTTCAGTGGATTCTTAAATAAAATTGGTGATGTTATGAGGAAACAGCCGGACATCCGATGATATCCCGATTCCCGGCTGTCGCCGCTGACACACTGACAAGGAGGTTACCCGTTTATTATGATTGACCGCTCCAAAGAAATCTTCGGCAACCCCATCCCCAAAAAGGCGCAGAAAAAAGCCGCCCAGTCCAAAAAGAAATTCGCCAAAAAGTTCGGCGACGACAGCGGCGCGGATTACAGCGTCAAGATTGTGAAAAACGCCTGTCTCTTTGACCCGCTCGGCGTGCTGGATATCCGCGTCGATGAAGGCACGGGGGATATCCCCTTCGACACCGAAAAGGGCGTCATTGTGGGCAATATCCGCATGGGCTTCGGTCACTACCGCATCTCTATGGCAATGGCGTCCGCCGCCCACGCGCTGGGCTACACCCCCTACTGGATGGATCTCAATTCCTATCCCAATACCACCTGCACCAAGGTCATCAGCGCGCAGAACGACCTCTATTCGATGGGCTCCCGTCTCTCCCAGAAGAGCAAGCTCTTCAACAAGAAGTACTGGGAACCGCTCAATTATGAGGGCTTCCGGCAGCTCACCTATAACGCCGGCGACCAGAAGAACGCCGAACTGATGGCGCCTGTATTTAAAAATATCCCCAAGGAAATCCCGGTCATCGGCACCCACGTCTGGCCGGCACAGGCGGCGCTTCACGCGGGTATGCTTCATGTGGTCAACGCCATCCCCGACAACTGGCCCATGGCGCTCCATTTCGCGGAAGGCAGCGTTCACACCATCCAGACCCGGCAGTCCTATATGGGCTACCGCATTCTCAACGGTATGCAGGGCAGCGACGTATTAAACCCCATGCCCGCGGACAGTCTGGTGTACACGGGGCATTACATCGACCACGAATTTGTCGCCAACCTCGACGCGGACTGCGACGCGCGAACGGCACGCAAGGCAGCCGGCAAGCCCATGCGCTTCCTGCTGACCATCGGCGGCGCGGGCGCGCAGCGGGAACTCTTTCAGGCGATTATCAAGCATCTTCTTCCCGCGATTACATCCGGCAAGGCGGCACTGTATGTCAACGTCGGCGATTACAAAAAGGTCTGGGACGAACTCTGCAAGAAAATCAAGGGGCTGAAAGAGGTCAGCACCGAACACTTCAATCACTGGTCCGACACCAATGCCTTCGCGCAGTCCGCGATGGACGGCGACGTGACCGGCGTACACGCCTTCTGGCATGAGAATATCTTCGAGGCGGTCTACTGCACCAACCTCCTCATGCGTTCCGCCGACGTGCTGGTGACAAAGCCCAGCGAGCTGGCGTTCTATCCCATCCCCAAGCTGTTCCTCAAGCGCATCGGCGGACACGAGAAATGGGGCGCGATTCATTCCGCCGAATGCGGTGACGGCACACTCGAATGCGAGGACGTGCCGCATACGCTCCAAATGCTCGATCTCTTCCTGGGCGAGAGCGACCTCTTCGGGCAGATGTGCGACTGTATCAAAGCCAACAACGCGGCGGGACTGTATAACGGCGCCTACAACGCTGTGAAACTCGCCATGGGATTGAAACAAAGTAAATAATACGGATCGTTTGTTCCGTATCATATCGTAAATCAACACCATCAAGGAGGACAACATGAAACGGTTAAGTAAAAGACAAATGCGTATTTTCGCAGTAGGACAGCTGGGCTGGTCCATGCTCAGCGGCATCATCAGCGCGTGGTTCGTCACCTTCTATCTCCCCACGCAGGCGGATATCGAGGGCGGCGCTCAGCAGTACATCGTCCCCGGTCTGGTGATCGGCGGATTTTTGACCATTCTGGGTCTGATTACCGCTCTTTCGCGTGTATTTGACGCGATTACCGACCCGCTGATCGCCTCCATGTCCGACAGAAGCAAAAACAAGCGCGGCAGACGCATTCCCTTCATGCAGTACGCCGCCCTGCCGCTTTCCGCTGTCACGGTGCTGCTGTTCTGCGCGCCGGTGGAGAAAATCAGCGGCATCAATATTCTCTGGATTTCTGTCTTTATCGTGCTGTTCTATCTCTTCATGACCATGTACTGCACGCCCTACAACGCCCTGATCTCCGAATTCGGCAAGACGCAGGACGACCGTATGTACATCTCCACCGCGATTTCCCTGACCTTCTTCGCCGGCACCATGCTCGCCTATACCCCCTTCGTCTTCGCGGGAATGCTCCGCGAATCGTTCGGCTTCGCGTGGAGCTATCGCATCTGCTTTATCGTGCTGGCGGTTGTCGCCTGTGTCTGTATGCTGATTCCCACCTTCTGCCTCAAGGAGAAGGAATTCGTCGATACAAAGCCCTCCGAGGTCAATATGCTCAAGTCCCTCGGCGCGACCTTCAAAAACGGCAGTTTCCGCACCTTTGTCGGCTCGGACATCATGTACTGGGTGGGCTTGACGCTCTTCCAGACCGGTCTGCCCTTCTTCGTCAAGGTCTCCATGAACATCGACGAGTCCTTCACCATGTATTTCCTCGGCGGTATGACGGTGCTTTCCGCCTGCTTCTATCCGGTTGTTTCGGGTCTGGTTAAGAAATTCGGCAAGAAAAAGCTGGTCATCACCGGCTTCCTCGGACTGGCGCTCGCCTATGTGGTCGCCACGCTGATCGGCATTCTCGGCACCGCCGAAAATCCCGGTCTGCTGGGCATCGGCTCGGTTCCCGGCGTGTTCTTCGGCATTGCGATCTGCGTGATCGCGGCATTTCCGATGGCGCTTCTGGGCATCATTCCGCAGTCCATCGTCGCAGACGTCGCTGAAGCGGACGGCATTGTGACCGGCGAGAACCGCGAAGGAATGTTCTTTGCGGCGCGCACCTTTGCGATGAAATTCGGTCAGTCGCTTGCTATGCTCATCTTCACCTCTCTCGCGATTATCGGCACCACCCAGAACACCAACAGCAACGATATCACCGCCTCGGTTCTTGGTATGACCATTGTCGGCATTGTCGCGGTCGTATTCTGCGTACTCGGCGCCATCATTCTCGGCTTCTACAATGAGAAGAAGGTTATGGGAACCATCGACGAAAAGAACAAGGCACTGACAGCAAACACAGAAGATGAAGTTCCCGCGACGGAAGATATTTCTACCACGGAAGAAGCTCCTGTAACCGAAGAAGCACCCGCGACGGAAGAAGCTCCCGCGGAGGTTGAAAATACTCCCGCGACGGAAGACGTTCCCGCGACGGAAGACGCTCCTGCGGAGGTTGAAGATGTTCCTGCGGACGTTGAAAATATCGTCGATACAGAGAATCAGCCCACCGCGGAGGAAATTGAAAAAGAAATAAGAGAAATCAGCGAAGTTCCCTCGACGGAGGAAATTCCCGCGACGGAAGAAGCGGCTACGGACGTTGAAAATGCTCCGGCAGTGGAGGAGGAAGAGGACAGCGGCATCATCACCAAATTCCCCAGCGATGAGGAGGAGGCGTGACCTGCCATGATCCGTCAACTCAAAGGCGAGACGCCTGTCTTTGTCCTCGATACCGACCGCACGTCCTACGTCTTTTCGGTGCGACCGTCGGGACATCTCGAACATCTCTATTACGGCGCGAAAATCACCGTCGATAAGGCGGAAGACTGCGACGTCTTCCGCGAGAAACGCGAATTTGAACTCGGCAATGTGATTGCCTATTCCGACGAATACCCCACCACCCTGCCGGAAGACCTGTGTCTCGAAATGTCCTCCGGCGGTCACGGGGATATCCGCGAACCCTTTGTGGAAACCGTCCGACCCGACGGCTGCCGCAGTTCGGATTTTACCTTTGCGGGCTATGACATCACCAACCAGCGTCCCCCGCTGGAAACCCTTCCCTGTTCCTATTCGCCCGACGGCAAAACCGAACATCTCTGTATCACGCTCACCGACGGCGACCTCACAATGGAGCTGCATTACTGCGTCTATCCCGAATGCGACGTGATCACCCGCAGCGCCAAGCTCATCAACAAGGGAAGTGACACCGTCGAGATCGAACGGCTCATGAGCTGCCAGATCGACCTGCCCTTCTCCGGCGTGGGGATTACCTCCTTCCACGGCGCGTGGACGCGGGAAATGGGCAAAAGCACCGTCACTCTCCCCGCGGGCAAGTTTGTGATGGAATCGCGGGCGGGCTGTTCCTCCAGCCGCGCCAATCCCTTCTTTATGGTGCATTCTCCCGACGCTTCCGAACAGTCGGGCAGTGTGTACGGCTTCAACCTGATTTACAGCGGCAACCATTACGCCGCCGTGGAAGTCAGCGCCTTCGGCAAGACCCGCATTGTCAGCGGCATTCAGCCCGAAGGCTTCCGCTGGCTGCTGCACGGCGGGGAATGCTTTGAAACCCCCGAAGCCGTCATGACCTATTCCGACGGCGGCTTTTCGGGACAGAGCGTCCATATGCACCGCTTTGTCAATACCCACATCGTGCGCGGTCACTGGCGCTACCGTCAGCGCCCCCTGCTGCTCAACAGCTGGGAAGCCTGCTATTTCAACATCTCCGAATCCACGCTGGTCAATCTCGCCTCGTCCGCCAAGGAACTTGGCTTGGAAATGATGGTCATGGACGACGGCTGGTTCGGTCAGCGCAACGATGACCGCCGCTCCCTCGGCGACTGGGACGCCAATCCCAAAAAGCTCCCCCACGGTCTCAAGGGACTGAGCGACAAAGTGAAATATGCCGGCGTGAATTTCGGCGTCTGGGTGGAGCCGGAGATGATCAACACCGACAGCGAATTATACCGTCAGCACCCGGACTGGGTCATGGCGTCACCCGACGGTCTGCACTCCGAGGGACGGCACCAGCGCATTCTCGACCTCGCCAATCCCGACGTGGTGCGCTTCGTCACCGATAAGATGACCGAGGTCTTCACGCAGTCCCGCGCCGATTATGTCAAGTGGGACATGAACCGCATCTTCTCCGACGTATTCTCTCCCTTCCTGCCCGCGCAGCAGCAGGGCGAAACCGCTCACCGCTACATCTGCGGGCTGTATCAGATCATGGGCGAGTTGGTCAAACGCTTCCCGAAGGTGCTGTTTGAAGGCTGCGCGTCGGGCGGCAACCGCTTTGATCTCGGCATCCTCTGCTACTTCCCCCAGATCTGGGCGAGCGACAACACCGATGCCATCAGCCGCGCCGCCATTCAGGAGGGATACAGCTACGGCTATCCCCAGTCCTGCTATACGGCTCACGTCTCCGCTAGTCCCAACCATCAGACGCTGCGCGAAACGTCACTCAACACGCGATTCCATGTGGCGGCATTCGGCGTGCTGGGGTACGAATGCGACGTGCGCGACCTCAGCGGCGAGAATAAGGAAAAGCTCCGCGAGCAGATTGCACTTTACAAAAAGCTTCGGGCGATCTTACAGTTCGGACAGTTCTACCGCATACGCACCGGCAACGTTCACGAATGGATTTGCGTTTCTCCCGATCAGAAACAGGCAGTGGGAATGCTGCTGCAGGAATTGGTCAGACCCAATACGCAGGCGGAACGCTTCGTCGCGGTGGGTCTGAATCCGAAAGCCGCCTACCGTTTTTACAGTGTGTCCGACCGGGTGGATATCATGCAGTTTGGCAGTCTGATCAATACGCTGGCGCCGGTTCACGTCAAACAGGATTCGCTGATGCATAACGTCATTGCCAAGGCGGTGAAGCTCAACGGTGAAGCCGAGGACGTCACCGCCACAGGTCAAGTGCTAATGAATACCGGCGTAGCGCTGAAACCGGCATTTTCCGGCACAGGGTTCAATGAGAATGTGCGGGTCTTCCCCGATTTCGCGTCGAGGCTGTATTTTATGGAGCAAGTCGGTAATTAGCCGCGAAGCGGCGCGGGGTGCAGGGGGTAAGCTCCCTGCCGAGGTCAAGGGCGAGTAGCCCTTGCAGGGGACCGGGGGCAGCGCCACCGGCAGGCAGCACAGCGTGCTGCCGGGCGAGACGCGCCCAACTCTCAAACGGGGAAGGGCGAATGCAAACGGGGAACCCCACCAAAGCAAATCGCGCCCATCTCTCAAACGGGGAAGGGCGAACTCCCAAACAGATCATATAATATTAAATAAACGAACTGTTAAGATTGAAATTATCTCAACAGTTCGTTATTTTTTAGCCGATATTTGACAATCGGGTTTACGAATGCAGGGAGGTTCCCCGTTTGTATTCGCCCTACCCCGCTGGTTGTCTTGGCGCGATTCGCTCGGCAGGCTTCCGCCTGCCTGCCGGTGGCGCTGCCCCCGGTCCCCTGCAAGGGCTACTCGCCCTTGACCTCGGCAGGGAGCTCACCCCCTGCACCCCGCGCCGCTGCGCGGCTAATTGGCGCTTCGCGCTTTTTTATTTTATATTGTTTTAATAAACCGGTCAAACGCCGCCTGTCCCGCTTCATCCCGCTTGAACACGCCCGCGTCCTCCAGCACGTGCAGAAATACCTTACCCACTTCGGCTTCGAGTATGGCGCGCACCGTCGCGCTATCCCTTCCCTTCAGACCCGGCACAAAGTCCGCCGCCCAGTCCGCGTGCTTGGCAATGGATTCCTCCGACGCGATATCTTTCCCGGCAATGATGAATTCCTCCAGCAAATCCAGTTCCTTCTGCAGGCGCGACGGCAGCACCGCCAGTCCCATCACTTCAATCAGACCGATATTTTCCTTCTTGATATGGTGCCACTGCGCGTGAGGATGATACAGTCCCATCGGATATTCCGGCGTGGTGAGATTATTCCGCAGACAGAGGTCGATTTCATACGCCGTCCCCCGTCGGCGGGCAATGGGCGTAATGGTATTGTGAGGCGTGCCGTCGGTCTCGGCAAGAATCATGGCGGATTCGTCCGTATATCCCCGCCATTTTTCCAGAATCCGTCCCGCCAGTTTCACCAGTGTCTCCGGACGCGCGCCGGTCAGACGGATCACCGACAGCGGCCATTTGACCACGCCGCACGCCACATCCTCAAAACCGCTCACCGTAAATGTCCGCTCCACCGGCGCGGTTTCCATCGCGAAGGTGTAGCGTCCCCCCTGAAAATGGTCGTGGCTCAGAATCGACCCTCCCACGATGGGCAGATCGGCGTTGGAACCCACAAAATAATGGGGGAACTGCGTGACAAAATCAAACAGGCGCGTAAAGGCGCGCTCGTCAATCTTCATGGGAACGTGCCGGCTGTTGAACACGATGCAATGTTCGTTGTAGTAGACATAAGGGGAATACTGCAAAAACCAGTCTTCCCCGCCCAGTGTCAGCGGAATCACGCGGTGATTGGAACGTCCGGGATGACCGATGCGTCCCGCGTAGCCCTCGTTCTCGGCACAGAGCTGACAGAGAGGATACGCGGTGGACTGGGTTCTGCCCGCCGCGGCAATATCGCGGGGATCCTTTTCGGGCTTGGAAAGGTTGATGGTCACGTCAACCTCCCCGTATTCGCTCGGCACCTTCCATTTGCGGTCGCGGGCGATACGGTCGCGGCGGATGTAATTGGTGTCGCCGCTCAGCCTGTAATAATAATCGGTGGCTTCCTGCGGAGAATGCGCGTATTTCGCCCGGAATGCCGCGATAACCTGCGACGGTCTTGGCGTGAGGCAGTTCATGAGTTTTGCGTCGAAGATGTCGCGATTTTCGCCGCTGTCGGGAATAATCCCCCGTTCCACGGCACTGTCGGTCAGTTCCCGCAGCAGTTCCCCGAGCGGAATGCCCGGACGGGGCGGCGTTTCCTCGTAGCCGTCCTCCCGCAGCAGATCGAGCAGCAGATTCCGCGTGTAAATGCGCTCGGATGTGTCGGTCAGACCGGCGTCGATGCCGTATTGCACCAGATCGGTGATGGCTTGGCTGATCATGGAATCAATCCCTCCTTTCTTTTTATTATAAACGAAAATACCGCGGAATGCAATACCTTTCCCAGCTTCCGCTTATCATCAAAACAAATCTTCTTTTGGATTGTGGAATATGATTGACAAACCGCACAACGAAAGGTATAATAAGAAAGACAAACGCGATGTGGATTCTCACAATGAAACCGCATCAGGATACTTCTCATCTCATGAAAGAAAGGGCAGTCGTTTATGAAATTCAACGGTCTATCTTCGCAGGAAGTCGAAAAAAGCCGCAAGGAACACGGCTCCAATCAGCTCACCCAGATTCCCCCCGATCCGCTCTGGAAAAAGATTCTCGAAGGGTTCAAGGATCCCATGATCCTCATTCTCATGGTCGCGCTGGTGGTGCAGGTGGTACTGTATTTCCTCGGCGAGGCGGAATGGTTTGAGCCGGTCGGCATTCTTGTGGCAATTCTCATTGCCAACGGCGTTTCTTCCTTCAGCGAAAACGCGCAGGAGGGCAAGGCGTCCGCGCTCAAAGCCGAAGAAGAAGCTAAGGAAATGGCAAAAGTAATCCGCGACGGCAGGCTCGAAGAAATCCATGTGAGCGAAGTCGTGGTGGGCGACGTGGTCTATCTCCAGGCGGGCGACAAGATTCCCGCGGACGGCGAAATCCTTGACGGCGAACTCAAGGTAGATCAGGCGGCGCTCAACGGCGAAACCGAAGAGGCGGACAAGATTCCCCCGGACGGCGCGTCCTATCAGATCGATGACCTGCTGAACAAGCATTACGCCTATCGCGGCACAGTGGTCTGCGGCGGCGAGGGGTATATGACCGTCAAAGTCGTGGGCGACGCGACACTCTTCGGCAAGCTCGCGCTGGAAGTGCAGGAGGATACCCGCGCCACGCCCCTTCAGGTCAAGCTCGCCAAGCTCGCCAAACAGATTTCGGTCTTTGGCTATGTCGGCGCGATTGCCATTGTCGCGGGCATCATGGCGAAGACTCTGCTGACCGGCAGCATTCCGTCCACCACGCTGGAATGGGTGCGGCTGATACTCGACGCGGTGACGGTGGCTGTCACCATTATCGTCTGCGCTGTGCCGGAAGGTCTGCCCATGCTGACCTCCATCCTGCTCTCCTTCCAGAGCCTGCGCATGGCAAAAGACAACGTTCTCGTGCGCAAAATCAACGGTCTGGAAACCGCCGGCAGTCTGAGCCTGCTGTTCAGCGATAAGACCGGCACCATCACCGAAGGTCGGCTTTCAGTGGTGGAAATGGCACTGGGCAGCGCGAAAGTCTTCTCCGCGCTGGGCGATATGCCTGCGTCGCTTGCCGACGATGTGACCGTCGGCATCGGCGTGAATAACGGCGCTTCCGCCAGCGACGGCGCGGTGATCGGCGGCAACAGCACCGACCGCGCGCTCATGTCCTTTGTGATCGCCTCCGACGCGGTTCCCGCTGTGGAAAAGGCGAAGGAGGACGTGAAGGTCTTCAATTCCTTCAATTCCACCAAGAAGAGTTCCAGTGTGGTCATGGAGCGCGACGGCGTGACCGTGACCTATGCCAAGGGTGCGCCCGAAAAGATTCTCGAAAAATGCACCCATTATCTCGACGAAAACGGCAATGTGGTTCCGCTGACCGACAAGAGCATCGTCACCGGCTACATCGACGCGCAAGCCGCCCGTTCCATGCGTCTGCTGGGCGTTGCCAAAGGCGACGGCGACAACGATGAGCATGACCTCACGCTGGTGTGCGTGCTGTGCATCCGCGACAACGTCCGCAAGGAAGCCGTGGACGCGATTCATGAAGTGCAGAACGCGGGCATTCAGGTGGTCATGGTGACCGGCGACCGCAAGGAAACCGCCGCCGCTATTGCCAAGGAAGCAGGTCTGCTTCAGACCGACGACGACGTTGCGATTACCTCGGCGGAGCTTGCCGCGATGTCGGATGAAAAAGTCAAGGAAATCCTGCCCCGTCTGCGGGTGGTGGCGCGCGCCCTGCCGACCGACAAGAGCCGCCTCGTGCGTCTGGCACAGGATCTCGATCTGGTGGTGGGCATGACCGGCGACGGTGTGAACGATTCGCCCGCCCTCAAGAAAGCCGACGTGGGCTTTGCCATGGGCAGCGGCACTGAAGTCGCCAAAGAAGCCGGCGATATCACGATTCTCGACGACAATTTCTCCTCCATCGAAAAGGCTATTCTCTACGGCCGCACGATGTTCAAGAGCATCCGGAAGTTCCTGATCTTCCAGCTCACGGTCAATGTGGCAGCCGTGCTGACCTGCTTCATCGGACCGCTGCTCGGCGAAAACGTCGTCATGACAGTCGTACAGCTCCTGCTCATCAATCTCGCGATGGATACCCTCGCCGCCATTGCCTTCGGCAGTGAACCGGCGCTGCGCGAATACATGAAGGAAAAGCCCATTCCGCGCACGGCGGGCATCGTCAGCGGCGGTATGCTGGCGCAGATTCTCATCAGCGCGTTCTATATCACCTTCATCTGCCTGTCCATTCTCTTCCTGCCGCCGGTGAGGAATCTCTTCGGCGACGTGGACACCACTTACCTCAAATCCGCCCTGTTTGCCACCTTCATGATGGCGATTACCCTCAACGGCTTCAATGCCCGCACGGAGCATATCAATCCCTTTGAGCATCTGGGCAGAAATATCAACTTCCTGCTGGTCATAGGCGCGATTTTTGCCATGCAGTTTGTCTTTGTCACCTTCGGCGGACAGGTGCTGAGCGTGGAAAGCCTCACCCCGCAGTCGTGGGGTATCTGCTTCCTGCTGGCGTTCCTCGTGATTCCGCTGGATATGATCCGCAAGATTCTCATGAAAATTTTTGGGAGAAAATAACCATACTATATACGGATAGAACCAATCGCACTTTTTATGCCAAGGAGGAATTTGCATGAGTGTCAATCTGACAAAGGGACAGCGCGTCAACCTGTCCAAGGACAATGCGAAACTTCGCCGGGTCATGGTCGGTCTGGGCTGGGACGAGGCGGAGGAACATCAGGCAAAAGGCGGACTGTTCGCCGGACGCAGTCAGAAACAGGACATCGACTGCGACGCGATGGCGTTTCTGCTCGACGACAATGGGAAGATTGCGGAACGCGCCGACGTGGTGTTCTTCAACAACCTCAACCACATCAGCGGGTGCGTCGTGCATATGGGAGACAACCTGACCGGCGCCGGTGAGGGCGACGACGAACAGATCTGCATTGATCTCGAACGTCTGCCCGCCCGGTATGAACGCGTCGTGATTCTGGTGAGCATCTATAAAGCCGCCGAACGCGGACAGCATTTCGGCATGATCCGCAACGCCTTTATCCGTCTGGTAGATGCCGATACCAACAAGGAGCTTTGCATCTACAATCTCTCGGAGCATTATGACGGCATGACATCGCTGGTGTTCGGCGAGGTTTACCGCCGCAACGGGGAATGGAAGTTCAATGCCATCGGACAGCCCTTGCAGATTTCGTCGGTCGCACGGCTGGCGGAGCAGTACGGTTTACCGCGTTCGGTGTGGAGTTAAAAACGCGCCCAATTAGCCGCGCAGCGGCGGGGATTCCAAAGGGACGAGTCCCTTTGGCGGGGACGGGGGCAGCGCCCCAGCAGGGACCAAGCTGTCGCTAGCGACAGCTAAGGCAGCGCCCCGGGAGGCAAGGGCAACGCCCTTGCCGAGCGAATCGCGCCCGGATAACCAACGGGGTAGGGCGAATTCAAAAAAGGAAACCCTCCACAGAATGCGCCTGACCCGGATGAAAATAATCAGCCCTGTCTCGCCGGAACGTTTTTCATCCAGGGACGCCGTCCCCTATATTGGTCATTTTTCCTTAGTGAATCAAATATAAAATCAAAAGGAGAGAATCATTATGGCAGTCAATCTGACAAAAGGACAGCGCGCCACCATCGACGAATCGGTCAAAATGGCGCTCATCGGTCTGGGATGGGATCCCAACCGCTACGCCGGTGGTCATGACTTTGACCTCGACGCCTCCGCCTTTGTCCTGGACAAGAGCGGCAAGGTGCGCAGCGACGACGATTTCATCTTTTACCACAATCCCGACTGGAACAACCACACCATCTGGTCCACCGGCGACGATCAGTCCGGCGGCAGCAGCGACGAGGGCGACGATGAGCAGATTTTTATCGACTTTGCCAAGATTCCCGATTGGGTGGAAAAAATCGCCATCACCGTCACGATCTACGACGCGGACGTGCGTCGGCAGAATTTCGGACAGGTGTCCAACGCCTATGTGCGCGTCGCCAAGGTACAGAATGAATTCGACACACAGGGCGACACTGTGATCCGCTTCGATCTGGAAGAGGATTTTTCGGTGGAAACCGCGCTGGTGGTGTGCGAGATTTACCGCCGCAACGGTCAGTGGAAATTCAACGCGGTCGGCGCCGGCTATCAGGGCGGTCTGGCGGAGCTTTGCCGCACTTATGGCGTGAATGTGTAAAATGGTAAGAAGCATTCCCTGAAAAAATGCTAGCCGCGTCTTTTCCCTTTGTATGGGGAAAACGACGCGGCTAGCGTGAATTTTTTACAAATACAAGGAGCGTGATTGACTGTGAAAGCATATGAGAAACCGGACGCACCCGAACTGCGTATCTCCCACATGGAGCCGCATACCGGTCTGCTGGGTCCCGGCGACCGATTTGTCATATGGGTTCACGGCTGCTGCTTCGACTGTCCGGGCTGTCTGGCTCACAACACCCGCTTCGGCGCGTATGAAACATTCGACACCGATACGCTGTGTGAACGCATTGTGGAAAGCCGCTGCGACGGTCTGACCCTCAGCGGCGGTGAACCGTTTCTCCAAGCCGCCGCGCTGCGGCAGCTCATTGACGCGGTGCGTGACCGTCGGAAGATGGACGTGATCGTTTACTCCGGCTTCACGCTCGCCGAACTGTCGGCGGAGGACCGTTTCGCGCCGCTGCTCGAAGTAACGGATATCCTCATCGACGGACGCTATGTCCGCGAACTCGACGACGGTCGCCCCTATATCGGCTCTTCCAATCAGGTGGTTCACTACCTCAATCCCGACTGCCGCCCAGCGGGAGAGGCATACTACACCACCGGCGGACACCGCCGCGCCGAGATTCATTTTACCCCCACCCAAGCCGTCCTGATCGGCGTTCCCTCTCCGGCAACGCTGGCAGTGTGGCAGCAAATCAAGCAAAAAAGCGAGGGAACGCACCATGACTTCTGATATCACGCTATCCCCAAAAGATTCGGTCAAACTGCCCTTTCTGCGCGCCCTGCTGAGCGGTTGCATCGGGCTGTCGGTGGGCTGCGGCAGCAGCTCGCCGGTCGATTACCGCACCGCTATCCATCGCGACGGCTGCCGCGTAAGCGTCTTTGATGGCTGCAATTTTACCGAGGACACTGCTGCCGATCTGCTCACTGTCCGTCCTTCCGCACTGCGTGAGACGCTGACGCTGACCTTTACCGCCTCCGCGCCGGGCGGTTCGGCAAGTGCCGTCCGCAAAAGCGACAAGGCGGAAATCGGAACCTTCGCGCTCCCGGCGGGAACCTCCCGCCTGACCTTCACGCCCGCCGACGGGCAGACCTTCCGGCTTGCCTTTTCCGCGTCCGACGGACAGCCTTCCGCGGCTCAACAGCCCGAACCGGCACCGGAAAATCCCCGTCCGCGACCCTCCCGTCCCCGTCCTTCCCGCAGCACACCGCCTCCCTCTCCCCCGTCCGCGTCGTGGGACGGCGGACTGACCGACGGCGGATTCGCCGCTGCCACACAACCTGCCCCGCCGGTCAATTCAGCCCCACCGCAGCCTGCCGCGCCCGTTGCACCGACTTCCGAACCGGTGGTGCAAAATATACAAAATATACAAAATACGCAAAATACGCAAAATACCGATACTCCGCCCACCCCCGTCCCTCTTACACCCACCCCGCCAAATCCCCCTCCTCAGACTGCCGGACAACGGCTGGAAATCATCGGGGAAGAATGCGCCTTTGACCATGCCGCCTTTGAGAGCGGTCTGCACGAGCTTTGCGAACGTCTGGAGGCAGACGAGGAAGTGCTGTCCTATTATAAAGATCACGCCATTACCCCCACCGAAACCCTGCTGACGCAGGCGCGGCAGTCCATCGAGGAAGCCGAGGAACAGATCCGCCGCTTCATTCAGGCGAGACAGGATAAAACCAAGCTCATTGAAAACGAAATCAAGTCGGGTACACGGCGATAGGGGACATCGGATATGGACGAACTCAAACGGCTCGAACGCGAGGTCCGCGACCTGCAAGCCCAGCTCCGCCGGCAGACCGAGGAAGCCGAACGCGCCCGGCGCGACCTCATTGCCGAGCAGAAACACAGGCTGGAAGCGTATCAAGCCGAAATGCAGCGGGCTGTCCGCGATCATGACAGCGCCGCCAAAGCCAGATATGAAGCACTCTTACAGGAATATCAGCACTCCCTGACTGCCGACGTGCAGCAGGAGCTGTCACGGGTCAACGCCGATTATGACCGTCTACTCAAGGATACCAAGCGCAAGGAAGCGCTTCTCAAAGAAAAAAGCCGCGAGCTGGAACAGGCAGTCGAGACACTCCGTCAGAATGCCGCCGCGCGTGACGAGGGCAGCAGCCGCGACGCGCGCGTCTGCCTCGAAAACGCGACGGCTGCCTATCGGACTGTATCGCGGAAGCCGCATGAAAAATTTATGCCTCATCGTCTCGACGTCCTGAGCGGCGCGCTCGATGAGGGTCGGCAGCTCTTTCACGCGGGTCTTTACGAAGCCGCCGCTGCTGTCGCCATTTCCGCCCGCTCCGGTATGGAACGTCTGGGCTATGCTGTGGACGACAAGGCGGAAGAATGGGAGCGGCAGTTCACCCTCTTTTCCCTGCGGCTGGACTATCTGCACGAAAAACTGCGGCAGGAAATCGCCGATTGGGCTGCCTTCGCGCAGCTCCCGCCCGGCGAACGCGGTCAGGAACGGGTGCGCCGCGTCATTGAAATCGACTTCTGGTCGCGCGGCGTGATGGGTGAGGTCATGCAGACCGAAAAAGCCGCCCGCCGCATTCTCAACGAATACAGCCAGTCCGGACGGGACGATTACCTCAAACGCCCCGAAAGTCCCTCCGTCGAGGAACTCGCCCGGCTGACCGAAACCCTTGTGACCGCCGACAAACGTCTAACCGACGTGAGCGGTCTCTATAAACAGCGCTATGCCGCCGCGTGTGAACGCGCCGACTGGGGCGAGTGCCTGATTGATTTTCTCACCGAGGAAATCAACCTTGTCTGGGTGGAAGGTATGAGCGGTTTTCAGCCTGCGGATTCCGAAACGCTCGCTTCGCCCGCCTTCCGGGACTATACCATGAACTGCTTTCCCCGCGCCGATATCCGCGAGGACGTGCGCGGACGGCTGCGGCTGGTGTTTGACAGCACCGGCGACGCCCGGATTTTCGTCTATCTGGTGCCGGAGGAATCGGGTGCTACCGTGACCAATCGCGTCATTCTGCACATCGACTACGCCGGTGCGGAGGACGCCGCCTATACGCGGGATATGCTGTCCCACGTCTGTGAAGCCATCGGCGCGGAAGAGGGAGACGGCACCGTGCGCTATGCTTCCGACGCGGCACAGCTCAAAACCAGCACCAATCCCGTACTGCGCGATACCGGCAAAGACCTGCAGAAGCAAAATAGTGAATGGTGAATAGTGAATAAAAAAGGAAAGCGCGAAGCGCCAATTAGCCGCGCAGCGGCGCGGGGTCCAGGGGGTAAGCTCCCTGGCAGGTCAAGGGCAGCGCCCTTGCGGGGGACCGGGGGCGGCGCCACCGGCAGGCAGGCGGAAGCCTGCCGGGCGAGACGAGCCCATCTCTACAACGGGGAAGGGCGAATACAAACGGGGAACCCCGCCAAAGCAAATCGCGCCAATCTCTACAACCGGGAAGGGCGAATACAAACGGGGAACCCCGCCAAAGCAAATCGCACCAATCTCTACAACGGAGAAGGGCGAATACAAACGGGGAACCCCGCCAAAGCAAATCGCACCAATCTCTACAACGGAGAAGGGCGAATATAAACGGAAAGCCCATCCAAATCAACCATGACACAAAGGAGCGAGACATCATGAGTGGAGAAGCAAGCGGATTGATTTTATTGCCGTTCGCCATGGCGGCACTGCCGCTGGTATTGGGAGGACTGGCTGTCGCGGGCGTGGCAGTTGCCACCGCCAAAGCAGGTTCCGCGGCGATGAAATACGAGCAGGAACGCCGTCAGCGCCGCGATGAGATTCGCCGCAGTGACGCGGCACAGAGCATCGGCAGCTTCCGCGAGGAAATGCAGCGGGAGATGAACCGTCAGACTGCCCTCAACGCGCAGGCATCTGAACAGATGATGGCGCAGCTTGACCGGCAGCGCCGGGAAATGCGTGCCGCCGCCGAACAGCAGGATACGCAGGCGTTCCAGTCGTATGTATCGGAGATGAAAGCCTCCCGCACCGCTACGCTGGAAGCCATTACCACTGCCCAGAACGATTTCAACGCCTCCTACCGCCGCGATATTTCGTCGAGTATGGCGCGGATTTCCCAGAACCTCAACGCGCAGTACGCGGACTATATGCAGCAGATCACCCAGATGAGCGCCGACAACGCGGCACGGCAGGAGCAGGCAAAGGAAATCGCGGCGTCTTACATTGCCGAAGCCCGCACGCTGGTCACGTCGCTGGAAGAGGAATACCGCGGCGCCAAGTTTGCGCCCGGCGCGCTTGCCACGCTTCAGGCAGAACTGGCACAGTCGGAGAGCCTTTTTGCCGCCGGACGCTTTGAGGCGGCTATCGCCTCCGCCAAGGATACCGCTATGAGCGCGCTGGAGGAAATCTATGAGGCGGACGCGAAACAGCAGGAATGGGACAATCAATACAAACTCGCGCTAGTGCTGTCCGAAGAGGTCAGAACCTATATCGAATCGCAGGCGGTGGTGACACAGCAAGTCAAGGAATATGCGGAAAAGGCTTCCGGCAAGACGCTGGAGGATGACATCGTGGGCGTGAAAATCTCCGAATATACCGACCGCAACGCGCAGGGTGTGAGCCGCTTTGACTACCTGCTCGCCAAGGCAACCCAGATCTATGACGACCTTCGCGGCGCATCGGCGGAACAGTACACTACCCAGCAGCTCCGCGACTGCGTGACCTTCCTCAACGACGAACTGTATCCCGCTGCCGCGTCCTGCGTGAGCGGCGCCGTGGTCAATATGAATAACGCTTTCTCCCGCCAGAATCTCAGCGAGGAAATTATCGACTTCTTTGAGGAACACAATTTTGTCTTTAACGGCTACGCTTACGACGACAATTGTCACGACAAAGCCCTGCATATCGACCTCGAAAATGAAATCACCGGTGAGGAACTGGTGATTACCCTTGCGCCGGAACTGGTGAGCGGCGGCGACGTGCAGACCCATGTCGATTTGAAACAGCTCAGGGGCGATGAAGCCAACGAGCAGCGCAAGGCGTATTATCGGCAGTGCGTGGAGGACGTGGTCAGAGGCGGACATCCCGGCGCGGAAGTCAGTCTGCAATGCAACGCCGCCACAAAAGGCAGGCTTTCGGCGGATACCGAGGTCAAACGCAGGATTCAGGAAAGCAACCAGAATAATTAGCCGCGCAGCGGCGCGGGGTCCAGGGGGTAAGCTCCCTGCCGAGGTCAAGGGCAGCGCCCTTGCGGGGGACCGGGGGCAGCGCCACCGGCAGGCAGGCGGAAGCCTGCCGAGCGAGACGAGCCAATCTCTACAACGGGGTTGGGCGAATACAAAAAAGGAACCCTCAAAAAGCAATATCAGCCCATCTATCCAACAGGGCAAGGCAAATTCAGAAAGAAGGCAAGCGAAATGAGTTCGATTCTGGAACATCCCGAACTGAATAAACTGTTCCTGCTCTACGGGAATCTGGACGATATGTTTTTCACACCGGATTTGCAGAAAAACAATTTCCGTCCCTATCTCAATGCCTACCTGCGCAGCTTGGGCTATGAACGCATTGTCTTCTACTCCGGCGCAAAAAATGTGGGCAAGTACGTCCTCGATGACCGCAGCGCCGTCCTCGCCATTTCCAAAAACAAAAGCCGCGCGGGAGCGTCAGCTTCTCCCGACGGCAGCCGCCCCAGACAGCGCCGCATTCTCAATCCCCGTCTGTCATCCCAGCCGGAAACGCCTGCCGCTTCTCCCGCTGCTCCTTCGGATACCCCCGCCCCGCAACCCTCTCTCATCTACAAGCAGCCCAAAATCACCCCTGCCGAATTCCTCGACGACGCGAAAAAAATGATGTCCGACGCGAGTGTGAAAACCGCTATCGTCTTTCCCTTTTTGCAGGACTTTGTCACCGACGGCACCGCGCCGCTCCAGCAGTACGGGGAACTCATCTCTCACCTCTGGGGCGAATATACCCTTTTGCGCAACGACAATATCTGTATCTTCCTCGCCCCCCAGATGACCGCCGATACCCTCTCCCGTCTGTTTGACACGCTGGCAGGCGGCAATGTCTTCCGGGGACGCTTTTTCAACCGCGACGGCACCGTCAACCGCAGCTGCACCTTGCAGATCGGTCTGCCCCAGCAGGACGAATTCGGCTGGATGCTCGACTATCTCCGGCTCGTGGGAGACGGCGGCAGGCGCATTACCTTCCGGCGGGACGAACGTCCCCGTCTGGTATCCTCCCTGATGTATCTCTCCCGCGAAGCCGACAGCGAGCGCAACCGCGCAGGCTATCTCAGCGCGGTGTATGAATCCGTCACCCGCTGGCTTGCCCGTCAGGAAGGCGACATTGTACCCTTCGACGAAACCGCCGTCAAAGCCATTTATGCCCGCTTCAAGCCGCAGGACAACGACGACCCGATGGAAACCCTTTCCCACACCCGCGGCTGGGAAGCGGTCGCCCGCCGCGTGAGCGAAATCGTCGCCGACTACCGCCGCAAGAAGGAACGCGCGCAGTCCGCGCAGCAGGGACAGGCGCCGTCAAAACCGTCCGTCCGCTGTGTGAGCCAGCGCCTTGATATCCCCGACGACGGCACGTCCTTCGATTATCCCGTACCCCACTTCGTCATCCGCGGCAATCCCGGCGTGGGCAAGACCACCGTCGCGCGGCTCATCGGCAGAATCTTCTACGAGGCGGGACTGCTCAAACGCGGTCTGACCGTCGAGGCAACCCGCGAAGATTTGGTGGATCGCTATGTCGGCGGCACTGCCGCCCGCACGCGCGACCGCATTGTGGAGGCGCAGGAGAGCGTCCTCTTCATCGACGACGCCTATTCTCTGCTCGACAGCAGTGAGCAGAACAATTATCCCAAAGAGGCGATTGACGAGCTTGTCGCCGCCATGACCAATCCCAAGCAGTACCGCTTCTGTCTCATCATGGCAGGTTATCCCGAACCGATGGACGAACTGCTCAAGATGAACGCCGGTCTTTCCAGCCGGTTCAGTCAGGCAAATATCCTCACGATTGACGACTATCCGCCCGAACTGCTCACCGATATCTTTGTCAATCAATGCCGCCGCGAGGGATACCGCTTCTGGGGCGACGCGGAGGGCGAGGAACCGCCGCTCGATCTGGAGGGCTTCTTTGAAAATTTCTATGCCCAGCGCGACCGCGCCAATTTCGGCAATGCCCGCGACGTGATGTCCATTGCCAAGGAAGCCATGATGCAGTCCTCTCTGCGGGACGACGATGTACGCTGCATCATGCGGGATGATTTCGGCGGCTACGGAAAATATTTTGAAAAACACGGCGTTTCCTCGCTCGACGAGATATACGCCAGACTCGATCAGTACGTCGGACTGGATTTCGTAAAGGAGCTCTTTGACAACGTGCGGCTCGAAATCCTCGACGCGCAGGACTGTGCCAAACGCGGCGTCAAACCCGACGTCACCCCCGATCATTACATCTTTGCCGGCAATCCCGGCACCGGCAAGACCACCGTCGGCAAGATGATGGGCGAATTCTATCACCTGATGGGCGTACTCGGCGGCGCGGAAACCCTCTTTACCGACGCGTCGGAACTCATCGGCTCCCACGTCGGCGATTCCAAAAACAACACCGTCCGCGTCATGCAGAACGCCATTGACCACAACGCCCTGCTCTACATCGACGAGGCATACCAGATTGCCGACACCGCCTATTCCTCCGAAATCGTGGGCGCGATGATGACCCGTATGACCGAAAACGCCGCCGATTTCAAGATGATCTTCGGTATGTACGAAAACCGCGTGGAGGATTTTCTCAAACTCAACGCCGGACTGTCCCGCCGCGTGCGCATCGTGCATTTCCCCGACTACACACCCGCACAGCTCACCGCGATCTTTGACCGCGCCGTACAGTCCCAGGGACGCACCGTCACCGACGAGACACACCGCATGATATCCCTGCTCATGGAGTACAAATACAACACCCGCACCGAGAGCTTCGGTAATGCCGGTGAGGTCCGTCAGCTGGTGGCGGATATGAAAAAGCGGCTGCTGCGGCGCGTCGCCGACGCGCCCGCCGACGTGGACCGCTACGCTTACACTCCCGACGACATTCCGCCCGAGCAGCTTGCCCTGATTGAAGATCAGCTCCACCCCCGTTCCTTCGAGGACGTCATGCGCGACCTCAACGAGCAGATCGGACTTTCCGACCTCAAGGAAATCGTCCTGCGCAAGCAGGAGGAAATGCTCTATGCCCGCAAAACCGGACGCTCCGCCTACGACGTCACGCCCGGCTACTATTTCTTCGTGGGCAATCCCGGCACCGGCAAATCCACCGGCGCCAAACTCTTCGCCGAATGCCTTCACGAACTCGGCGTGGTCAAAACCGACCGCTTCCTCTCCTGCACCGCCAAGGATCTTATCGGTCAGTACGTCGGCGAAACCGACAAGAAAACCTATGCCCTGCTGCAAAAATCCGTCAACGGCGTGCTGTTCATCGACGAGGCGTACAGTCTCTCCTATGCCGACGAGGGTTCCAACGCCGGTTTCCGCCGGGAAGCGCTCGAACAGATCATCGCCTTCATGGATGACTCCGAACACCGCCGCACCTGCTGTCTCATCTTTGCCGGCTACGAAAAGGATATGCAGGGGCTTTACCGCTCCAACAGCGGTATGCGCTCCCGCATCGAAGAGGTTCATTTCCGCGATTTCACCGCCCCGGAACTCTATCGGATTTTTGCCCTTTTCTGCCGCAAGGCAGGCTATGCGCTGTCCGACGGTACGGAGGCATATTACACCCCGATTTTTGAAAAGATGACCCGCGAGCGGTATTTTTCCAACGGTCGCACCGCCCGCACCGTCTTTGAAAAGACCGCCGCCCGTCTCAAGAGCCGTGTGGCACGGGCGGAGAACCTTTCCCCTGAGCAGGCTGAAACCGTTCTGCCGGAAGATTGGCTGAGTGAAGCGGAATGTCTGGCGATTGTCGCGGGTTGATTTTTTCTGTTCCATAGAAAAATGCGCCTCACTCATAGCCCCTTTGAAGGGCTGTGAGTGAGGCGCTTCTCAAAGATGTGGGTAATGGCTCCCTCCGGGAGGGAGCTGTCGGCGCAGCCGACTGAGGGAGGACACATCGCGCTTGGATTTGCTTTTGGAGGGTACTTTTTCCGGATTCGTCCTTCCCCGTTGGTTATCCCAGCGCAATTCGCTCGGCAGGCTTTCGCCTGCCTGCCGGGGCGCTGCGCGGCTAATTCGCTTCGCGCTTTTTTCTTTACAGATTCTCGGATGTGTCAACCGCCTGAATCATGGAGCGGCACAGTCCGTCGCTGCCGGTGTATTCCTGACAAAGCGCCGCGATGTCCCCGTTCTGCACCATTCTGACATAGTTCTCCGCCAGGCGGGTACACAACTCCCCGTCCTCGGCTCTTGTGGCAATGACCAACTGGTTTTCGGCAATGGGCGTTTCCACAAAGTGAATTTCCTCGCCCCCCTGACCAATCGCGTACAACGCCTGCGGTTCATCCACCGCCGCGCAATGGGCGTCGCCCTCGGTCAGCATGGTCAGCACGTCGCCCATGCTGCTGCACACCTTGACCTGTTTCAGCCGGCTCTCCATCACTGCCGCGTTATGCAGCTCCTCCTGCGCGTCCGAACTGCTCACCACCGCCATGATTCTGCCGCTGACGTCCGCCAGCCGCGTGATGTGACGCTTCTCCAGCGCGATCACCATCTGCCGGTAATACAGTCCCGTCTCAATCGTGCGCACCGATGAAACCAGTTCCTTCCGCGGCGGCACCACGTTCCAGAGACAGTCCACGCTTCCGTCCAGCAGTTTGTCATAGGCTTCTTCGCTCGATGACAGCCGCACAAATTCCGCGTCCACGTCCAGCGAAGCTTTCGCCGTGTTCCGGGCGGGCTGTCCCGTCAGACCCGTACCGTCCGCCAGCAGGAACGGCTCGTCCTCCGACGCGGCGCAGGAAACATATCCCACCCGCAGCACGCCGTTCTGCCGTATGGCACGGATAGTTGCGTCACTGCGGCACGCGGTCAGCAGCGTCAGGACGGCAGCCAGTACCGATACTGCCGTCACAAGGGATATCATACGGTTTCCGACGCTCTTCCAGAACTGTTTCATCGCGACCTGTCCTTTCTGATTGCCCTGATCCACAGGCAGATATTCCGATTTGTTATATTAATCGGTTAAATTACATAAGAATTGGCATATCCTTCCTGCTGCTTGTCGAGAATATCCTGCAGGGTGATACTGTCGAGATAATCGCCGATGACCTTGTACAGCCCTTCCCATATAAACAGCGTGGGGCATTCGCCCGCGCGTTCGCAGGCATTGGGCGTCTGCGCCAGACACGCTACCGGCGCGAGCGATCCCTCCGTCAACCGGAGAATCATGCCCACCGTATATTTGTCCGGAGACTGCGCGAGCTTATAGCCGCCCTGAAAGCCCCGGTTGGTTTGCAGCAGCTCTGGAGAATTGAGCATGGGTATGATCTGCTCCAGATATTTCTTGGAAATGTTCTGCCGCTGGGCGATATCCTTCAGCGCCACGAAGCCATCGTCCTTATGCGCCGCCAGATCCAGCATGAGCCGCAGCGCGTAGCGCCCTTTGGTCGAAATTTTCATACCGCTCCCCACACCTCCTTCCGTTGATCCGGCATGTGCCGTTTTTTCTTTGGTTGTCATTATACCATATTGTCACTAGGTTTTCAAGCGATTTACGCATTATTTCATGCAAATCCTCTTTGAAAAAAACAAAAAAGAAATTTTGGAGAAAATCCTAAAAAGATTTGAAATTACGCGGGTTATTTGCTATAATATATTATCTATGATATGCCGGTAAAAAAACACAGGGAGGACGAGCGCCGTGAAACGACAGAAACCGCAGATTTCGATGAATCTCAACAGCGAGGAATCCATTCTGGATGTGCTGATTAAAGCAGATGTGGAGGAATGCGACGTCAACGGATTCCATTTTTTCGACGAGACCGTGGAAGGGCTCAATGTGTCGGATATGGACATTTCCGGCTGCGTCTTTGTCAACTGCAAATTCCGCAACTGCGTGTTTGAAGGCGTGAGCTTCAGCAACTGTCTCTTCAAGGGGTGCGATCTCTCCTTTATCAACCTCAGTCAGGGAACCGTGACCCGCACCGAGATTGTGGAAAGCAAGCTCACGGGTGTCAACCTGACCTATGGCATTCTCAACAACCTACTCATCAAATCCACACCCTGCCGGTTTGCCAATTTCTCCGAGGCGCGCATCGTGGCAACCCAGTTCGTCGCGTGCGATATGAATTCCTGCGCGATGGACAAATGCCGCATCAAGCAGTCCGAATTTATCCAGTGCGATCTCACCGGCTCCAATTTTACCCGTACTTCCCTCAAGGATCTCGACCTGCGCGGCAACCGCATTCACGGTATCGTCCTGCTGGGCGGAGAACTCGACGGCGCCACCATCAGCACCGGACAGGCCATCGATCTGGTCAAGCTCATGGGCGTTCATGTGGAGGACAAAAAGCCCAAAAAGTCCAATACCTGAGATGAGTGGTTAGTGGTTAGTGATTAGCGGAAAGAAGGGAATTTCATGAAGAAGCCGGTCATTACGACCGTGGCGGCGGTGTGTCTGGCGCTGCTGACAGCGGTGCTGCCGGCGCTCCACGCCGCGGAAATCGTGCAGGGCGTGCGAAACGGCGCGCCGGGACAAGCCAGTCTGACGTCGGGAGAACAGCTTCTGACTCAATGCGGCGCCGTTTCGGTGGAAGCCGCCCAACGCAGGGTGGACGCCTCGCGGGAAAGCTATCGGGAAACCGTGGCGGCGGAAAACGTGCGGCAGACCATTGAGGATGAAATCACGCAGATTGAGCGGGGCGAACTGACCTATCGCGAAGTATTCCGCGAGGTGTATATCTGCGGCGATTCGCTGATGTGCGGGCTGGACGTGGTGGGTCTCATCAACGGACGGCACCTCATCGCCAAGGTCAGCGCCAATCTCACGCATCTCGAGGACAATCTGAACCGTCTCATCCGCGCCAAGCCCCGTGTGCTGATTCTTCATTACGGCGTCAATGCCGTCGCCAGCAATGAACCCGCCGCACAGCGCTTTATCAAACGGTACGGCGAGGATATCGAAAAAATCCGCGCGGGATCACCGCATACCCGCATTATCGTGAGCCTGCTCTTCCCGGTGGACGAAACCATCGCTACCAAACCGCGCTTTACTTGGGTGGGACGTTTCAATGAACTGCTCGTCGAAATGTGCGACGAAAAAGGATTGGAATATCTCGATACCACGCCCCTGCTGCAGGAACATACCGAATTCTACACCGCCGACGGCATCCATCAGGACAAAAAATTTTACAGCCAGTATTGGTTCCCCTATATCATGAGAGAAAAGGAGATTTACGCATGAAAGCGCTGCGTCTCAAGGAAATTCTCTGCGTACTGCTGACAGTCGCTTTCATCGTGCTGGTGACGCGTCACGAACCCCCGAGCAGCGTGAGCGCGCAGGATATGGCGGCGGCGCTTTGCCGCGTGACCGACGTGTCCGCGCTCGACGAATGCAAAAACGCCGACTTCCGCCGGGAAATTCAGCTCAATCCCAACGATTATGACGGGGTGGTGTTTTATTCATCGCCCAACATTATGGAGGTTCGGGAACTGCTGGTGGTAAGGCTGACGGACGAATCGCAGGGCGAGGCTCTGACCGAATGCCTTCGCAGCCGTGTGGAGGAGAAACGTAAGCTGTTCCACGCTTACGCGCCGGAACAGGAAGCGCTGCTGGACGGGTATGTGCTGGAAAATACGAGAGGATTTGTGCTGTTTGCGGTGAGTGAGAATCCCGAAGCGGTGCGGCAGACATTTAAGGAAACACTGTAAGTCAGGCAGAATTAGCCGCGCAGCGGCGCGGGGTGCAGGGGGTAAGCTCCCTGCCGAGGTCAAGGGCGAGTAGCCCTTGCAGGGGACCGGGGGCGGCGCCACCGGCAGGCAGGCGAAAGCCTGCCGAGCGAGACGAGCCAATCTCTACAACGGGGAAGGGCGAATCCGGACAGGGGAACCCTCCCCGTCGCCAACTGCCTGACACGCGTCCGGGCTTTTGTCCCGATGCTCGCGTCCGGAATCTGACAGTCTGTTAAACGGAAGGAGTGAGGCTTGTATGGTGTTTAGCAGCGCCGTCTTTTTGTTTCTGTTTTTACCGGCGGTATTGGTACTGTATTACCTTCCGGTGTTTTTTTGGAACGACGCCTGGGAAACTGCCCGCAAAAACACGGTGCTTTGTCTTGCCAGCCTGCTGTTTTACGCATGGGGCGAGCCGGTTTATGTGATCCTCATGCTGCTGAGTATCGCCTTCAATTATTACATCGGTCTGGATATCGGACGGCACGCCGACCGTCCCTCCCGCCAAAAGATCATTCTGGCGGCGGCGGTGGTGTTTGACCTGCTGATTCTGGGCTTTTTCAAATACGGCAATTTTCTGATCGACAACCTCAACGGTCTTTTGGCGTGGGATATCGAGCCGCTCCAGGTATCGCTGCCGGTGGGCATCTCCTTTTACACCTTCCAGATTCTCTCCTACGTCGTGGACGTCTATCGCGGCACGGTCAAACCCCAGAAAAATCCCGTGGCGTTCGCGATGTACGTCACGATGTTCCCTCAGCTCATCGCGGGTCCCATCGTGCAGTACGCTGACATCGAAAAACGTCTCGGCAAACGGCAGGTTACGCCCGAAAGCTTCTTTGACGGCGTAACGGTCTTTCTGCGGGGACTGGGCAAAAAGGTGCTGTTTGCCAACACCATCGGGCGCTTCTACACCGAAATCGCCGCCGGCGACGTGGTTCACGCGAGCGCCGCCACCATGTGGCTCGGCATCGCCTGCTACACCATGCAGATTTATTTCGACTTCGGCGGCTATTCCGATATGGCCATCGGTCTGGGGCGGATGTTCGGCTTTGAATTCCTCCGCAATTTCAACTTTCCCTATCTCGCCGACAGCGTCAAGGATTTCTGGCGGCGCTGGCATATTTCACTCAGCAGCTGGTTCCGCGACTATGTCTACATTCCGCTCGGCGGCAGCCGACGCGGCACCCTCCGCACGGTGATCAATCTCGCTGTCGTCTGGAGCCTGACGGGATTATGGCACGGCGCGGCATGGAATTTTATCGCGTGGGGCGCTTTTTACGGACTGCTGCTTATCGGGGAGAAATTTGTCTGGGCGGGTATTCTGCCCAAAATTCCCGGCTGGGCGCGTCATATCGGCACCATGATGATTGTCATGATCGGCTGGGTTTTCTTCGCGAGTGACAGTATGGGCGACGCGGTTGTCTTTCTGCGCTCCATGTTCTGTCTCAACGGCAATGCGCCGTGGGACGCTGCGTTTGTCTATTATCTCTCGTCCTGCGCCTTCCCGCTGGCGTTGATGAGCCTGAGCGCCTTCGGCATCTGCGACCGTATGCCCAAGCCCCGACGTCAGGCACTCCGATTGGCAGGCAACGGGATTTTCTACGCGGTTGTGCTGGTGCTGAGCGTCATCTGTCTGGTGAGCAGCACCTACAACCCCTTCCTCTATTTCCGATTCTGATGCCAACGGCAAGGGAGGTATGACGGTATGGCGGATATGGAAAACATGGAAAATATAGAACAATCACAGGACAAAAACACGGAACATAAAAAAAACGGAACCGCTGTGCTATGCGGCATGGGAAGCGTGCTGTTTGTGGCGGGACTTATCGCGGTGAGCGTCTGTGGCTTCCTCACGCCTGACCGCCGCCAGTCCGACACCGAAAACCGTCTGCTTCAGTCTTTGCCGGGACTTTCGTGGCAGGTGGTCGCCGACGGAAGCTATATGCGCGAGCTGGAAAGCTATCTGACCGATCAGTTCCCGGAGCGGGATTTCATCGTGCGGTGCAAGACCTATCTCGACCTGCTCTGCGGCAGCCGTCAGCTCAACGGCATCTATCTCGGGCGAGACAATCAGCTCTTTGAACCTCAGACGGTTCCCGACGCGGCTCAGGTGGAAACTATTACCGGCGGCATTCGCCAATTCTGCCGCAGCCATCCCGACGCGCAGAAAGCCGTCGCTATCGCGCCCAATGCGACACTCCTGATGAAAGATCAATTGCCCTACGGCGTGACGCAGTACGACCAGCGGGAGGTACTCTCGCAGCTCCGGGACAAAATTGTCGGGGACGACGCGCCGAACACTCGCTGGATTGACTGCCCGGCGGCGCTGGAAACCGTCACCGATACCCGGCTCTATTACCGCACCGACCATCACTGGACCACGCGCGCCGCCTATGCCGTGTTCCGTGACATCGCCGTGCAGTGGGAACTGCCCGCCGATACGGTGACCTACGACTTCGCGCTTGTCACCGACCGGTTTCAGGGAACGCTGGCTTCTTCCTCCGGCATTACCCACATTTACGACGACATCGAAATCTGTATGCCGCACGGGTTCGAGGGCATGAGCGTGATCGAATATGAAAACGAAAATCTCAAAACCACCACCTTCTTCAACACCGAGAAACTCTGCGGCGCCAATGCATACGAAGTTTTTCTGGGCGGCAACTACGCCAAGCTGGTAATACAAAACGCGGTGGAAAACAACCGGACACTGCTGGTGCTCAAGGATTCCTATGCCAACTGTATGATTCCGATGCTGGCACCGTATTTTTCCCAGATCATCGTGATCGACCCGCGCTATTTCAACGATTCCGTCGAAGGCTGTATGCAGGATTACGGCGTGACCCATGTGCTGTTCCTCTACAACCTCAACACCTTCCTCTCCGACCGCTCCCTCGCCGACACCATTGAATAATGCGGAATGCGGAATTGATATGCAGGGTTGACGATTATCTGAAAATGATGTATGATAAGTCTATAATCTAAAAAAGCCTTTCGTGTTTTCAACGATTTAACATAAAACTGTGGAAAAAAGGACGTGTATGGGTTATGGTAACTCCAAGGCTGTCGTCTTGGCAGACAAAAAATCATTATCGCTCCGACGGCGATGTGGTCTATGGCGTATATCAGGGGTGCGGCTTTTCGGTGAGTGAAGAGGACGACGGCGGTCTGCTCTTCATCTTCATGCTGACCCCCCGTGACGACGACGCGTTTGACGATCTCGAGGACGCGCTGGCGGATGACGGCGGCGATATCGCCGAGGCGCAGGTAGGCGACGTGGAAGGCTATCTCGCCCTCTTCTTCGACCAGAGCAGCGGCGGCGTTTCGCCGCGCACAATGGAAGGCGTGCTGGATTTTGTCGCGGATCAGGCGAGAGCCTGCGGATTCCGCGTGCCGAATACCTGCGTCAAGTGCGGCGCACGCGCCACGAAGCGTTCGTTTGTGGACGGTATGGTGCAGCCGCTTTGTGTCGATTGCAGCGAGGAAAACCGTCGGCAGCACCGTGCCGCGGCATCCAAGCCCGAAAAACGTCCCGCGCCCGCTCCGATGACCGATGAAGACGAGCGTTACACCGCACAGTATACCCCCATCGTCGCGGACGACAGCAAATACGACGATTCCTACGACGAATACGCGGGCATGGCAACTGACGAGAGCCGTTACCGTACCACGCAATATCCCCCCCGTTCCCGTCAGGAGGACAACAATCCCTCCCCGATGCCCCGGTTCGACGCGACGCCCATCGCTTTCAACGACGACGGCGAGGAGGAATACCGCGAACTGGTGGGCGAAACCGGTGAACATTCCGCTACGCGGCGCGAGACACTCATTGACGGCAGTGCCGCGATGGGGTTCGCGGGCGCGTTTTTGGGCGCCGTGGCAGGCGTGATTCCCTATATCATCGTGGCGCTGGGACTGAAATTTCCGATGGCCGCACTGTGCTTCCCCGCCGGTATGATGGCGGTGTGGTGCTATACCCTGCTCAAGGGACGGAAATCCATGGTCTTCGGCATGAGCGTCAGTATCGGCGTGAGCGCGCTGCTGTCGTTTGCCACGATGTGGCTGTGCATGACGGTGTTCAATATGAACCAGAGCCGTTCCTTCAGCGCCGCTATGAGCTATCTCTTCAGCGAGCAGATGACATTCTTTGTCTTCAATACGATCTTTGCCATTCTGGGCGCGGCATTCGGCGCGCTGTTCATGATTGTGGTCATGGCAAAATATATCAGCGACGAGGATTGATTTAAAACAAGGGTACGCAATTAGCCGCGAAGCGGCGCGGGGTGCAGGGGGTAAGCTCCCTGCCGAGGTCAAGGGCGAGTAGCCCTTGCAGGGGACCGGGGGCAGCGCCACCGGCGGGGAGTGGGGCAGAGCCCCACGAGGCAGGCTTTAGCCTGCCGAGCGAGACGAGCCACGATCCGCGACGGGGTCGGGCGAATACAGAAAATGAACCCTATCCGGATATACCGACCCGGCATTTAATGAATAATGAAGAGTGAATAGTGAATAGTGAATAGTGACAGGGAAGGCGACACATGGAACTATACGAAACCAAACAACACGAAACAACCGCGCTGCTGGTGGGCGTTGACCTCGGCGAAAGCGACACCGAAGAATCTATGGCGGAACTGCGGGAGCTGGCTCGCACGGCGGGCGCGCAGGTCGCGGGCGTGATGGTGCAGAAGCGTCCCGCGCCCGATACGGCAACCTGCGTGGGCTCGGGATTTCTGGAGGAAATCGGTGAATTCTGCCGCGCCAACGACGTCAGCCTCATCATCTTTGACCGCGAACTCTCCCCCATTCAGATGCGCAACATCGAAGACGCCACCGACATCCGCACGATTGACCGCACCATGCTCATTCTCGATATTTTCGCCGGGAGAGCGCGTTCGAGCGAGGGCAAGCTGCAGGTCGAACTGGCGCAGCTTCGCTATATGCTGCCCCGTCTGACCGGCAAGGGCATTGCCATGAGCCGTCTGGGCGGCGGTATCGGCACGCGCGGTCCGGGTGAAACCAAACTCGAAACCGATCGCCGTCATATCCGCGGAAAAATCGACAATCTGAAAGAAAAACTCGCCGAAGTCGCCGGACAGCGCAGCCGTTATCGGGAACGCCGCCGACGGGACGGCATTGTGACGGTCGCTATTGTGGGCTATACCAACGCGGGAAAATCCACGCTGCTCAATACGCTGACCCACGCGGGCGTACTGTCGGAAGATATGCTGTTCGCCACACTCGACCCGACAGCGCGGGCGCTGACCCTCCCTTCCGGCGGAAACGTCATGCTGGTGGACACGGTGGGATTTATCCGCCGCCTGCCCCATCATCTCATCGAGGCGTTCAAATCCACCCTGGAAGAAGCCGTGGAAGCCGACCTCATTCTCAATGTCTGCGACGGCTCGTCGCCCATTTTCCGCGACCATCTCCGCATTACCGGAGAACTGCTCGCCGAGCTCGGCGCGGCGGAAAAGCCGGTTCTCACCGTCATCAACAAAATCGACGCCGCTGACCCCGACAATCTGCTGGGGGTGGAAGGCGTGCGCATCAGCGCGAGAACCGGCAAGGGTCTGGACGCGCTGCTCACCGCCATCGAACAGGCGCTCCCCGTCCGGAAGGTGCGGGTGAAGCTGTGCTTCCCCTTCGCCGACATCGGACGCTCTACCGTCGTGCGGGAAAACGGCACCGTCTTTGCCGAGGAATACACCGCTGACGGACTGGAACTCGACTGCCTCATCGACACGGTGACTGCCCAACGGCTCAAGGAATTTGTAATGCGGAATTCGGAATGCGGAATGCGTAATTTGTAATGTGAAATCTGAATATTACATTTTGGAATATTTTATTTGCTTTTTCATCGGTCTGCTGTTTTTATATCAAAAATGGCAGACCGATTTTTTTGATTTTGCGTGATGGCGGGGCAAACTATACAGGCGGAAATTTTTTTTTTCGCCAATGATGAACGGAAGGAGTGATAACCCATTGAACCGCATACAGAAAATTGCCATGTCGGTGGCGTGCGGTGCCGTACTGTCGGCGGCATTTCTGGTGACGTCGATTTATCGCACCTTCGCCGCACAGCCAAAACGCCCCGGAAGCGCTTCTTCCACCAAGACGGCTGCTTCGGATACGTCAGGCACACAACCTACCGCTCCTACCGCGCCGCCGTCCCTGCCGGATTCTTCCTCCCTCAGCACCAAAAAAATCTGCTGGGGTCAGGGAACCCATTTTGATAACCTCAACCGACCACAGGACGCGGTGGACGCGCAGCGGAAATACGGCAGTCTCGGCGGTCACTTCGTGGACGATACCGAGGAAAAAATCCTCTATCTGACCTTTGACGAGGGATATGAGAACGGTTACAGCGACGATATTCTCGATACGCTCAGGCAGAAAGGCGTCAAGGCAACCTTCTTCATTACCGGCGATTACGCCAAACGCGAGGGTGAATTGGTGCAGCGCATGATTGACGAAGGTCACACCGTCGGCAACCACACCTGGAAGCATTATTCCATGCCCGAAAAATCGCTCGATACCTGCCGCGAGGAAATCACGCAGCTGTCGGACTATGTGGCGGAGCAGTACCATTATCAGATGACCACGCTCCGTCCGCCCAAGGGGGAATTTTCCGAGCGCACGCTGGCACTTGCAACCGAAATGGGCTATTCCACATGGCTCTGGAGCTTTGCCTATAAAGACTGGGACGCCAACGCGCCCGGCGACCCGACCGCTTCGCTTCAGAAGCTCTGCGACAGACTGCATCCCGGCGGTATCTACCTGCTCCATGCGGTATCCTCCACCAATGCCGCCATACTGGGAGATTTTATCGATCAGGCGCAGGCGGAAGGGTATCGGTTTGTCACGCCGTAGCAGCCAAGCCGGAGCAGGGAAGATTCTTTCAAAATCCATCCATGCTAAAATCCCCGGAACCGTCGGCACACAAGCGCCGTTGATTCCGGGGATTTTTCCTAGGGATACGCTGATTAAAGGCTTGCCGTCGATTCCGCGCCGCGAGGATACGTCTTTGAGCGGTGCGAGAATCGACTTAATCAGCGTTTCCCTAGATTAACGCAACAGACCTTTTATCTGAAACGCATTAATTATACAGTATTTTGTTGTAATTTTCCCTGTAAACCTTGACAATTTCGTTTGCGTTGGCGCGATCCAGCGTCCAGCTGGCAAGGTGAGGATTATAATCGTTGCAGAGATTGTAATAATTGCAGATGGTGATAATACCGCCTTCCGCGTCGGAACGGATATTGCTGTTGCGCGCGGTTCTGGCGAGACGATCCAGCTCGGGTATCGCCGCGGGAGAAAGGTTGTATCTGATGTAGTCCACGTCCATTTCCTTGGAGCTGTCGTTGAGATACCGATCTACATTGTAACCTGCCACAAAGCCATCTACATTGAAAATCGTGTAGGCTGCGAGAAGGATAATGAGCACGCTGCCGATCACGGCGGACACCTTGAGCTGCTCAAAGAGAATCTTGAGCATCATGACCACCACGCAGACGGCAATGAAGGCAATCACGATGCCGGCATTGAAACGCGACACGGTCATGCCGTACTCTCTCACATAAATCACCAGACGGTACGCCGCGGAAACCATCATCACAAGACTGCACGCCGAAATCAGCAGCAGCGCGACCTTGGTATAGGTCGGCAGCTTGTCTTTGTCGTTGTGCCTGGTCAGCATACACACCACCGCGATGACAATCGCTGTGAGCGCCGTCACAAATACCAGCTCAAAGAATCCTCTGCGGCAGTACCCCGCATAGGTATAGCCCATCGGAAGTTTGCCGCCGCTGGCAAAGAGATAGCGAAACTGTACTGCCACAAAGACAATATAGATCAGGCTGGCGGCATAGAGTACAGTGGAGGTGATAATCGCGTCGAGAGGACGGTTGAGCGTGGACTGATCGGCGGAATTGTGATAGCCGCTGCGAAGGCTCGCAATCAGCGGCATGACATACAGCATCGCCAGAACGGTCAGAATCACGTCCGAGAAAATGCGGAGGAAATTGATGTTCAGCATACGGATCACGGTGTCCACCCATACCGCGAACATCTGATCGGCGCGGCAAAGCAGAATAATCAGCACGATCACCACCGGAATCGAAATCACCAGTCCGATCAGCACCTTCATGCCGTTGCCGTCCTTTTTGCCATCCTTGGCATTCTTGCCCATGCCGACGATGGCTTTGGCCGTTTCCGCGAGATTGAGGAAGGGATATGCCAAGTATGACGCGCCGGCATCCACTAACAGTTGACGGGAGAAGGGCTTGCTTTCCGTACAGCCCGAGATAAGCGTAGTCTGCACCGCGAGAAGCGCAAAGGACAGCAGCAACGCAACGGTACGGTTGAGCGGGCTGCAATAGAGCGTAAAGGACGCCAGCACCGCGATTTGCGGAATAAACAGCAGCAGCTCGGGAACCGAGAGTTTCTTATGCTGCTTGTGCAGCATGAAAGGCAGATAGAACGCATAGAACAGCACGCCCATCACCGTCATGCCCACGCCGATGTGTCCGGTCATGATGGTACGCGCGCAGACCCAGCCGAATATGACCGAAATAATCAGGAAAAGCGGCAGGTTCATGTTGGAAAGGGTTTCCTTCACAGCGTCGATGTAACCGGGCTTCTTTTCATAATATCCGCTCGGCGCCGTGCCTTGTCCGTTGGCTGCGGGGTAGGTGTAGTAGCTCGGCGGCCGGTAATAGTTTGCCGGCTGTGCCGGTGCCTGCGGTGCCGCGGGTGGAGTGGGGGAAACAGACGGCTGCTGTGCCGCGGGATGGGTGTTGCTTTCGGGAAGGTTGTTCATACTGATCGCTCCTTTTTTGATTTTTTTATGTTTGCATTTTTTATTTTTTCAAGGTCGCCGGGTGCTTTTTTAAAACTGACCGCCGTTATTGAGCTGTGCGCGGTACTTCTTCGACATCTGCTGATAGGTGCTTTCCTTTTCCGGACGCACATTTTTCCCGATATACCGTCTCGACGCGCGCCACGCCTTATTCATATCCGACGACAGCAGACCCTCTACATACGCGATACGTTCCTCGCCCGTGATGGCGTTGAGAATCGTCATCGTGATAATGCTCTTGACATCCAGATCCCCCATGCCGTACATCTTTTCGAGAAACGCGAAGAATTCCTCCGCCTTGCCCTTCTGGGTCTTATCCGCCAGCATCCTGGCGACGGCGGCATTCACCACTTCCTCGCAGAACTTGTTGGGCAGCAGCATTTCATAATGCTCCTTGTGCTGGAGCAGGGGTTCGCGGCATTCGGGAAGCACCGCCGGAATGCGGTTGACAAAATACACCGCGGAAGTCTCGTCGTTCTCCCTGTCCTTGCGGGCGGTCACACGGGAAGCCGCCGGCACATTGACCTCCATCGCGGGATGGGCGCTGTAACTGTCGCTGAATTCGTTGCCCACCGAAACCGCTTCCTTCATATCGATGGCATGATCGCCCGACAGTTCAAAGAAATAGGACTGCACTTCCTCAAAATCGTCATCCCCGCCGTCCGGCTCCCCTTGGAACAGATAAAAGCGCTTGAGGGAGGGCGAATAGACCATCTTGACGCGCAGGCTGTCATTGGCAAGAATCGCGCTCTCGCTGCCGTCGCTTTCCTGCGAGGTAATCAGGTGAAAATCCGGGCAGTTTTCGGTAAACCGAACCACCGCTGCTTCAAAATACTTACTCATACTGTTTCATTTACTCCTCTTCTGGTTGCTTTGACGGGAATGCGACAGGGACACACGCCATATCTGTATCCGCGCCGCTATCATGAGTATACGCCTTTATAATGCGATTGTCAATAAGTATTTACTGTTTTTCAATAAATTTACAAATTAGACAAAACCCACACGACCTTGTCACCCCGCCCGTCTGAATCCGGTTATCATTATACCACACCTTTGAGGCGGAATCAATACCCATCCGTCAATCGGAAGTCAAATCCAATTCACAATGCAGTAGAATCTTCCATGACAATACCCATCGCGTTCAGTACGCGGGCGGCGGCAGCCGTAATCAGCTCCCGGTCGCGCGAAACGGGACAAAAGCCCGGACGCGTGCCAAGTACCACCCTTTATTCAAGCATCCCGGAACGTCCCATACGCCAGCCTTTATCCAGCCGCGCCCCTGCGCCCGATTGGGTTATCCCGGCAGCCCGGCAAAAAAGAAACGGGGAAGCGTCAACCGCCGGGTTTTTTGTTCTTTTTTTGTCCGGTTTCTGTTTTTCTTTTCTGTATGGCATTGACAAAGCCGCGCTCTCATAATAATATAGTATTTAGGAAAGGAGGTGCTGCCATGAAAAGAATAGCTCGTCTTCTGGCGACGGTTGTGACCGTGCTGGCGCTGCTGTGCTCCTGCGGCTCCGACCTCGACGGCACTTGGACGTCCCGCGCCGACAAAAAAACCAAAATCTGCTTCTCCGGTCAGAAGGTCAGAATCAGCTACGGCAGCTTCCATCTCGACGGTACTTACGAACCCGATCCCAATGACCCCAGTCTGATTACGTTCAACCTCACCGACAAAAACGGCGTCGTCTATCGCATTACCGCCGTGAAATCCCTCCGGGACGATACCCTCACCCTCACCAACACCAAAGGCAATGCCGAGGTCTTCTACCGCTGATTTTTTTACCATCGTCTGCACTACGCAAAAAACGGACGGTTCCCATCAGAACCGTCCGTTTTTGTATGGACTGAACACTAATCACTAATCACTGACCACTAAACACTATACTTCGCGCGGTATTCTTCGAGCTGTCTGGCAGTATCGCTGTCCTTGAGGTCGAGACTGAGGTTGTCCACATGGATATTGTAGCTCACATCGTGCGCTTCCACCATCGCCAGCACCACCTTGGTGCAATGGCTGGCAATACGCTCAAAGTCGGTCAGCAGTTCATTGAATCCAGTACCCTGTACCAGTGTACACGAACCCGCCTGAAGGCGTTCCACATGGTGCAGCTCCGCCTTGTCGCACATCGCGCGGATCACCATCGAAAGCGCCGACACCCTGCCGTCCACCTGCCAGCGGTTGCTGATGAAATCGTCCACCGTAATGCGCACAATCTCCGACACAGCGCCCTGAAGCGCGTCAAGTTCCCGCTGCGCGTCGGCGGAATAGGTGATGTCCTTGTCGTACTTCTCTTTGGCAGTATAAGCGACAATCATCGCTTGGTCGGTAATGCGCTCGAAATAAGACAATGTATGAAGATATTTGAAGACGTCGGCACTCTGTTCCTTGGTCAGCTCAATCTTGGAGAGCTTCATCAGATAGGTGCCGATGCTGTCCTCATAATGGTCCGCCAGCTTTTCACATTTGGCAACCTTGGCAAACTGCTCCTCGGTAAAATCGTCCATCACCGAAAAGCTCAGAATCACGCTTTTATGTACGGCGTGCGCCATATCGTAAACTGCCCGCTGCACCTGCGCCAACGCCAGCGCGGGATAATTCAGAAAACGCTCGTCCAGCGCGATGGGTTCCATCGCGTCGTCAGGCGATTCATTCGCCGCGGTTTTATCCTTAATCCACAGACAGGTCATGCGGTCAATGAGTCCGATGAAGGGATAGAGCACCACCACATTCAGCAGACGGAACAGCGTATTCACGGCTGCCACGGACACCGCCGACATGGTCATGCCCATCACCGGAAACGAGAGAAACAGGTTGAGCGCATAAAATACCCCGCCGCAGAGCAGTACTCCCAGCACCGAGATAAAGAGATAGACAAACGACGTGCGTTTGCCGTTGACATTGGCACTGATCGCCGACAGCAGCACCGGTCCCGCCGCGCCGATGGAGATGCCCAGAATAATCGGCAGCGCAGTGGAAAAATCAATCGCGCCCGTCACGGTCAGCGCCTGCAGGATACCCACAGCCGCCGACGCGCTTTGCAGCACCGCCGTAAACAGCGCGCCTACCAGAATACCGATCAGCGGATCGGAAAACAGGGTCAGCATATGGATAAAGGCTTCGCTCTGCTGCAACGGCGCCACGGCGCCGCTCATGGAACTGATGCCCACCATCAGTACCACAAAGCCCATCATAATATCCGCCACATAATCGTAGCCCTCGGCAAATTTCCGCACCAGAATGCTGCCCAGTGCCACAATGCCCGTAATGGTGGCGCTTGAAAGCAGCTGCACCCAGCCGTCGCCGCCGCCCAGCTCCGACAGACAGATGATCCAGCCGGTAATGCTGGTGCCGAGAATGGAGCCGAGAACGATCGGTATCGACTGGCGGAATTTCATCATACCCGAATTGACAAAACCGACCGCCATGACCGACGTCGCCGAAGAGGACTGAATGATGGCAGTCACACCCGTGCCCAACAGCACACCCTTGACAGGCGTATCCGTCAGTCTTGCCAGCAAAAGCTCGAACTTACCGCCTGCCGTCCGCTTGAGTCCATCGCCCATCAGAGACATACCGAACAGAAACATCACCATGCCGCAAACCAGCGAAAAGACATTGGAAATACCCATGATATCACACTCACAATTGGTACTGTTTTCTGGCACACTTTTACCTTTATGATTGTAACATACACATTTGGTTCTGTCAAGATGGAATAAAGCGGAACTGCGTCAAAATCCGTTTTGAAATCCGTTTTGAGAAAAAAGCGCGAAGCGCTGACAGGCACTCCGCGTTTTTTTGTGCGTTTTTGTGTTTCTTTTTACGCGTTGAGTTCCACCAGATGCGCCACGCCGGGGATGGTTTCTCCCTGCCACGCGCTCGTCGTAGACATCAGCGCCCCCGTCGCAATCGCCAGTATTCTTTTCAGGGCACCCTCTTCCATACGCTGCATGATATGCGAACACAGCACGCTCCCGATACAGCCACACCCCGAACCGCCGGCGTGAACGTCCTGCGCCTCACGGTCAAAAATCATCATGCCGGCGTCCTGATGCCGGTCGCCCAGATCAATCCCGTCGCGTGCCAGGAGCTGTCGCAGCAGATCACTTCCCACAAAGCCCAGATCCCCCGTCAGAATCATGTCATAATCGCCGGGAGAGGTGCCGGTATCGGTGAGATACCGCCGGATGGTGTCAGCGGCGGCAGGCGCCATTGCCGCCCCCATGTTGCAGGGGTCCTTGATGCCGAGGTCGTCGATGATGCCCACGCAGGCGGCGCTGACGGCAATGCGCCCGCCTTTTCCCACAATCGCCGCGCCCGCGCCCGTCACCGTCCACTGCGCCGACGGGGAACGCTGTCCGCCATAGCCCAGCGGCGTGCGGAACTGCCGCTCCGACGAGCAGAAATGGGACGACGTCACCGCCGCGCACACATTCGCCGCGCCGCATTCCACAAATACCGCCGCGTTGATGAGCGCCTCCACCATCGTGGAGCAGGCGCCGTACACCCCCATATGCGGAATGCCCAGGCTCCGCAGTCCGAAGGTGGAGGCAATGCACTGGTTGAGCAGATCGCCCGAAAACATCACGTCCACCCCGGTCGGCGGCAGGGCTGCCTTGTCCAACGCAATGCCCACCACTTCCTGCTGGAGCGAGCTTTCGGCTTTTTCCCACGAGGTCTGCTCCATCATCGGATCCTCGTGAATCCTGTCAAAATATCCCGCCAGAGGCCCTTCGCCTTCCTTCTTGCCCGCGATGCCCGCGTGACCCAGAATCGTCGGCACCGCCTGAAACCGGAAGGTTCCCCGCTGCAATCTCTCCATCGCCATACAACCTTTCTTGGAATTGTGATATGGTTTAGTATGGGCGGATTTTGCCTGTTTATGCTTGCTTGGGGGAAAGATGAGGAAACGGAAGAACGTAAAAAAAGATTATAAAAATGACAGCAATTCTCGGTAATCGGAGATAACGGCGTCCACGCCTTCGAGCGCCCGCAGCGCGTCGGGGGACATCGCGGAGGCTACCGCCACAATGCGTCCCGCTCCCGCGTTCCGCGCGGCGGCGATCCCCAGCGGCATGTCCTCAAACACCGTACACGCCGCCGTCGGCAGTCCCAGTCTTTCCGCTGCCCGCAGATAGATATCCGGCGCGGGCTTGCTGGCAATCGTACCGTCATTGTATACGATGGTATGTTCGTCGAACCAGCGCAGCAGCCCGAGATGCCCGATGTAAAAATCCACATTGCTCCGTCCGGAGGAAGTCGCAATGGCGATCGGTACGCCCTTCTGCCGGCAGGCGTCCAGATAGTCCGCCGCGCCCGGCGCCAGACAGAATTCTTCCGGATGCGACAGACACAATTCGCGGTATATCGCTTCCTTGGCTTCCCCGTGACGTTCCACTGCTTCCGGGGTCAGCGCCTCTTCTCCCACAAAATGCGCCAGAATCTCGCGGTTGGTGCGTCCGTGTACATAGGCGCGGAATTCCCCGTCGCTCACTTCCCGTCCGCACAGCTTCCACGCGTATTGCCGCCACGCTGTTTCATGAAATGCCGTGTCGAAAAACAGCGTGCCGTTGAAGTCAAACAGGATTCCCTGTTGGGTTGTCATGTTTCTCCCTCCGTTATTCACTATTCACTATTCACTATTCATTATTCATTAAATACGGGGTTGGTATATCCGGATAGGGTTCCCTTTCGGGATTCGCCCGACCCCGTCGCGGATATTGGCTCGTCTCGCCCGGCAATGGCGTTGCCCTTGCCTTCTGGGGCGCTGCCCCAGCCCCTGCAAGGGCTACTCGCCCTTGACCTCGGCAGGGAGCTTACCCCCTGCACCCCGCGCCGCTGCGCGGCTAATTATTGCTTTCACAAAACACGCCTGCCCCGGTCGGCTCATTCCCATGCGGAACAGGCTGACCGGGGCAGGCAGTATGATCATTTAATTTTCAGCCCGATGCCTTACTCCTTATCCTTGGTGAGTTCCTGAAGGACGGAATAGGGAGCTTCCTCATAACGGACAAATGCAAAGGTAAAGTAGCCTCTGCCGCGGGTGGTCTGACGCATATAGGTGGCAAAATCCGCCATCTCGCCCACCGGCACTTCCGCGATGAGCTCCTGCATACCCTCGTCGGCAGAGTTCATGCCCAGCACGCGACCGCGGCGCTTATTGAGTTCGCCCATGACGTCGCCCATGTTATCGCCCGGCACATAGGCGTGCAGTTCGCCCACCGGTTCGAGCAGAACCGGACTCGCCTTGGGAATGCCGTTCTTGAAGGCAAGCGCCGCCGCCGTCTTGAAGGACATTTCGGAGGAATCGACCGGGTGATAGGAACCGTCGTACAGCGTAGCTTTGACGCCCACCATCGGATAACCCGCGAGAGAACCGGTCTTCATGCAGTCCTGCAGACCCTTCTCAACCGCCGGGAAGAAGTTCTTGGGAACCGCGCCGCCGACCACTTCTTCGCCGAACTCCAGCCCTTCGCTGTCGCAGGGTTCAAAGCGGATCCATACGTCGCCGAACTGTCCGTGACCGCCCGACTGCTTCTTATAGCGTCCCTGAATCTTGACTTCACTGCGGATGGTTTCGCGGTAGGCAATCTTCGGGGATTCCACTTTGGCGTCGGTGCCGAATTTATTCTTGAGCTTGGAGATAATGACGTCGATGTGCTGTTCGCCCTGACCGCTGACGATCATCTGGTTGGTTTCGGGGTTGGTGCCGAAGGTCATGGAGGGATCCTCTTCGCAGAGTCTCAGCATACCCTGCGCGATCTTTTCCTCGTCGCCCTTGTTGACCGGCAGTACCGCCATCGAGAGGGAAGGCGTGGGGAAGTCTACGCCCTTGAGGGTGACAGGACGTGCGGGTGCGCAGAGGGTGTCGCCTGTCGCCGCGCCCGAGAGCTTGGCAACCGCACCGATATCGCCCGCGCCGACGCTGTCCACTTCGATCTGCTTCTTGCCGCAGAGCATATACAGCTTGCCGAGTTTATCGGTGGAGCCAGTGCGCATATTCATCAGCATACTGTCGGGCGTGACACGACCCGTGACAACCTTGAAATAGGACAGCTTACCTACAAACGGGTCGGCTACGGTCTTGAAGATCACCGCGGCGGGCAGTGCGCTGTCGCTGACCGTCATCTCGACGGGAGCGCCGTTGGCGTCCGAAGCGGTTTCGGGTGCGACGTCCGCCGCCGAGGGAACCAGCCAGCTCATGCCGTTCATGAGCTGATCCACGCCTTCACCCGTCGCGCTCGCGCCGCAGTAGACCGGCGTGATCGAACCCGAACGCACGCCCTGCGTCAGACCGAGAATATACTCTTCGGGCGTGAAGTCCTCGCCGGAGAAGTATTTTTCCATGAGTTCATCGTCGGTTTCGGCAATGGCTTCATTAATGGCGGTGCGCAGACCCTCGAGACGGTGTCCCATGTCGGGCATGGGAACCTCTTCCGCCTTGGTGCCGTTGTAGCGGTACGCCTTGTATTCGAGGATGTTGACATAGCAGTCCACCTGATGACCGTTCATATAGGGTACCACAATCGGGCTGACCGTGGGACCGAAGGAGGCTTTGAGCTGTTCAAAGACCTTGTAGAAATCCGCGCTCTCGGAATTGAGCTTATTGACGAAAATCACCTTTGCCATGCCGGCTTTGTGGGCGCGGGCATAGGATTTTTCCGAACCGACCGCCACGCCGGATTTGCCGGAAATGGTGATGAGGGCGCAGTCTGCCGCGCGGAACCCTTCCGCCACGCCGCCTTCAAAGTCAAACAGACCGGGGACGTCAATCATATTGAATTTGACATTTTTCCATTCCACAGGAGCCACAGCCGCCGAAACGGAGCATTTACGCTTCATCTCTTCGGGGTCGAAGTCGCAGACCGCCGTGCCGTCCGCCGTTTTGCCCATTCTGTCGGTGGCGCCGGACAGATACAGCATCGCCTCGACCAGAGAGGTCTTGCCGGAGTTGCCGTGACCCGTAACGACAATATTTTTAATCTTGTCGGTGGGGTATTTGGAAAGCTGTTTCAATTTAAACTACCTCTTTTCATCGTGTCGGTTTCGCTCTTATCTTTATTTTTTGAAAAAAATAGAAATATAATCACCAAACCAGATTGTTTTGATACGCGACCCGCTTCATTTTGGAAACATTCGCAGGAAGTTTCAGGTGATTCAGAGCCGCCTGTCGAACATTATAGCATACGGCTTTGTAAATTTCAATAATATTTATCGGTATCCGCAAATTATTTTATTAATATTCTTGATAATTTCATAATTTATTAATTGCTTCTTTTTTCTTTTTTACAGGGGACAATCGAAAGACAACGTTTCGTCTTCACGACCTGTGAGAAAATTCACATGAACCGTTTCGCTGTTCCGGGGGAGTTCAAAGGCAAACCACCCGGCAGTTTTGCTCCGACCGGGAATCACGCCGTCAAAGAGACGGAAACCCTCGATCTGTGACTGACCCACCGCAATGGCATCTTTGTCGGCAGGCAGACAGGCGCAGCCTGATGGCAGCGCGCACGACTTTATGCACACGTAGCTGCTGAAAAGGATATCGCTGCGGCTGCCGTTGGTAAAAGTCAGAGGAATGAAAACATATTCCAGCCCCTCGTGCGGTGACGGACTGTGAACCGGCGCGTCCTGCACGATGTCGTAAATCCCGTCACTGTAAACCGTTCTCGGCCATGAGGGCGGGGATTCGGACGACGCGCCGTGACCGGAGAAGGCATTGCACCCCGCAGCGGCATACATCAGAAGGATTCCCGCGAGAAATGTCGCCGCACCCCGCAGAAATGTATGCGTGTCGATGGAACGTTTCTGTTTTCTTTTCATCATTTTCATCACTGTCGCCTCCATAAAACCTCAAACACCGCCGCTGTCTCTTTCCGAAACGCCCTATACTTATATGAAAGGAAACACAAAAAAAGAACCTTTTCCTTCTGACGCCAAAAGGAAAAGGTTCTGATGTTTGATTACATGGCAAAAAATCACTCATAATCATTGGGAACCGTGCGGCGGTGGATGGCAGCGCCGACGGCAACCAGCTTGTCGATGAGCTGTTCATAGCCGCGCTCGATGTGATAGATTTCCCGGATGGTGGTTTCACCCTCGGAAATCAGCGCCGCAATCACCATTGCCGCGCCGCCGCGCAGATCGGTTGCCTTGACGTGGGCGCCCTTGAGACGCTCCACACCCCGGAAGGTGGCAACACGTCCCTGCACCTCCGCGTCAACTCCCAGTTTGACGAGTTCGCTCACGTATTGGAAGCGGTTCTCCCATACGCCTTCGGTGATAGTGCTGACCCCTTCGGCAATGGACATGAGCACCGCCATCTGCGGCTGCATATCCGTGGGGAAGCCGGGATGGGGCATGGTCAGCACATTGCAGGCTCTGAGCGGTCCCGAACGGGTCACGCGGATCGCGTCGTCGTATTCATAGACCTCCGCGCCCATCTCCACGAGCTTGCGCGAAATGCTCTCCATATGCTTGGGAATGATATTCTGAATCATCACGTCTCCGCCGGTCGCGGCAGCGGCAATCATGTAGGTGCCTGCCTCGATCTGGTCGGGAATGATGGAATAGGTGGTGCCGTGCATTTCCTTGACGCCGCGGATCTTGATGGTCTCCGTACCGGCGCCGCGCACGTCCGCTCCCATCGAATTGAGGAAATTGGCAAGATCCACGATATGCGGTTCTCTGGCGGCGCGTTCGATGATGGTCAGTCCCTCCGCGCGCACCGCGCCCAGCATGAGGTTGATGGTAGCGCCCACCGACACCACGTCGAGCTGAATCCGCGCGCCTTTGAGACCGTCCGGCGCGGTGAGTGAAATCACGCCGTCGCGCAGACCGGTCTTGGCGCCCAGCGCCTCAAAGCCCTTGAGGTGCTGGTCGATGGGACGCACGCCGAAATAGCAGCCGCCCGGCATCGGCACCTTGGCGCGGCTGAACCGTCCGAGCAGCGCACCCAGCATATAATAGGAAGCGCGCATATTTCTTGCCAGTTCCTGACTCACCTGCGTACAGTTGACCTCTCTGGCATCTATCTCAATCACAGAATCACTGATTTGCGTGACCTTCGCGCCCAGCTGTACGAGAATCTGGGATATCACGCTCACGTCGCTTATGGTGGGAAGGTTTTCTATTCTGCAAATGTCACCCGAAAGAATCGCGGCAGGAATAATCGCGACGGCGGCATTTTTGGCGCCGCCCACCGTGATGGATCCCTCTAGTCTTCTGCCGCCCTCAACAACGAAGATATCCAAACCGTCTTACCCTCCAATTCATCAAAAACACCATTCATTATACCATGCTTTTTTCAGAAATAAAAGTCGTTCTCCAAAAGAAATGGCAAAATTGACCCATTTTTACAGTTTATTCATAATACGATCCCCCATAGATCGTTCCTCCCGTCTGACTGACAGAGCGTCTGAGCAAAAATTTATCGGGAATGTTAAAAATAAATTCAAAAATTAGATAATTTATCAGTAGAAATTCAGTGGTTTCGCTGTTATAATTAATATGTATATGCTGAGTGTATCATACATTGACCTATACGGAAAGGGGTCGTCACCTTGAAACAGACATTTTTCGGAAAAAGCCTGAACCGCCGGTTTACGGCTTTGCTCCTCTCGATAGCAATGCTGTGCGCCTGCGCGCCCTCCATTTTTGCCTCTTCGCTTTCGGACAGCGATTTGCAGCCCGCCGGGGATTCCTCCTCCGGCTACACCCAGACCGCCAACACCGGCTTCGAAAACGTCGAATCCGACGGCGGCACCATGTATATCGGCTGGGCACGCATTCCCAAATCGGACGGTACCGGCTTTACGACCGTGAGATTTATTTACAGCAGCGGCATCAATCTCAACGAAAAGTCCCTCGAGCGTATCAACGATATGCTGGCAGCCTTTGACATAAAAGTAGAAGGCAGCATGGTCTATGACAGCCAGGTCAGCCGCAGCGACCTTGTGTCGGACAGCACCCTCGTCACCGAAACCAGCGAGCGGAAGGCAGTCTTTGCCTGCGGCAGCGAAAAGCAGCCCAATGTGCTCAAGGCGCAGCCCCCTCATGTATTGGAGGGGGAGCCCGACGCTGATTCCATGATCAATTCCTTTGAATACCTCAAACGCGGCTATGTGTACAGCGTATCGGAATACGTCTCGCTCAGGGACGCGCAGTCCAAGGTCAAGAAAGTCACTCTTTCCGAGGACGGCAAGACGGCCTATACCTCGATCGTGATGTCGGAGGATTATGTCGAAAAGACCATCAACGGCAAGAAGATCCGGATTCTCATGATCAATTCCGAGCTGAAATACTGCTTCCGGGCGCCCAAACTGGTGTTTGTCAGAGACGATACCTATAATGTCGCCTCCGCCTCGGATATTACGTACCTCGGCGGCTCTACCACCGCTCCCACGTCTGCCACCCAGCCCGACGAACCCACATCCTCATCGGATGACGAAAAGACAGTCAGTTCCGATGAAAAGACCACGGAACCCGACGATTCCTCCGACGTGAATATCTGGGATTATCTCACCACCACCGCCGACTCCGATGTCACATCCGGTACGACGCCGGAAGAGGATACCACTACCGCGCCTACCACTACGGCTTCCACAACCACCACGACTACTACGACCACCACAACCACTACGACAGTTGCCACCACCCAGTCTACCACCACGGCAACCACCACCACCGCCGCTACCGACAACGATGACGAGAAAATTGTCACCACATCTCCCACGCTGCCCACTCCCACCACCCGGGACACCCAAAATTCGACGTCGCTGCCCAACATTACCCATGAGGCATCGCCGGGTTCCGGCAGGGCGATTGTCGCTACCCGTCGGCTGGCGCTGAATGTCCGCTCCGGTCCCGGCATGAAGTACATGGTCGTCACCGTGCTGCCCAAGGGTTCCAACGTCACGGTGCTGGATACCTCCAATCCCGACTGGTATGTCGTGCGCACCATGGGCAATGTCGTAGGCTATTGTTACAGCGAGTATATCAAGTTTATCTGAGAAATCTGAGAAATCTGAGAAAAAATATTACCCCCCGTCCGACAGGCTTGCCAGACAAGCGTATCGGACGGGGGAAATTTGTTATGGGAAAAAGGGAGTTATCTGAACGGTTGACGCTTTCCCGTTCCTCTTTTGCCGGGTACAAGGATAACCGACCTGGGCGCGGGGGCGCGGCTGGATATGGCTGGCGGCATAGACGATCTGAAGCGAGTGTTCAAGGGATCATGCACTGCCCGCGTCCGGGCTTTTGCCCCGATGCGCGCGACCGGGGGCTGATTACGGCTGACGCCGCCCGCGTACCTGACGCGACGGGTCTTGTCATGGGCAATCCGACTGCGTTTTTGGATGCGCGTGCTGCCGCCGCGCGGGAAACAGTTATCCCAGCAATTCTTTGAGAATCGCGGTGACGGTCTGGGGGTCCGCCTTGCCGCGCAGGGCGCGCATGGACTGACCGATGAGATATTGCAGCGCCTTCTCCTTGCCGGATTTGTATTCCTCCACGGACTTCTGATTGGCGGCAATGACTTCTTCAATCACGGTTTTCACCGCACCGGTGTCGGTCACAGTCTTGAGATTGTGCTGTTCGACATATTCAACCGGATCGCAGTTTTCTTCAAAGACCGCCTTGAACACCTTCTTGGCGGTGCTGCGGGTGATTTCGTTCTTCTCCACCATGCCGATGAGCGCGCCGAGTGAGCCATAATCAAAGGGGATATCCTCGGGTTCTTTGCCGCTTTCACTCAGCAGGTGCATGACCTCGCCCATAATCCAGTTGGCAAGCTCCTTGGCGGGACAGCCCGCCGCGAGATTCTGCTCAAAGAGCGCTACCAGCACCTTGGACGCAGTGATCTGCTCCGCGTCGTATTCCGACAGCCCCAGTTCGCTGACGTACCGCCGCCGCTTGGCTTCGGGCAGTTCGGGAAGGGAACGGCGGGTCTGCTCGATGACCTCCTCGCTGATTTCAATCGGAATCAGGTCAGGCTCCGGGAAATATTTGTAGTCCTGCGCGTCCTCCTTGGAACGCATGGCAAAGGATTCGTTTTTATCGTCATCCCAGCGTCGGGTCTCCTGCGTGACGGCGCCGCCGTGTTCCAGCAGGTGAATCTGCCGTGCCGATTCGCCCGCAATCGCCCGGCCAATGGCTTTGAAGGAATTCATGTTCTTCATCTCGGTGCGGGTGCCGAATGCTTCCGAACCGGCGGGACGCACCGAAAGATTGATGTCGGCGCGCAGGGAACCCTCCTGCATTTTGCAGTCGGAGACGCCGATATATTGCAGAATCGCCTTGAGCTTTTCGAGATAGCGGATAACTTCATTGGCGGAACGGAAATCCGGCTCGCTGACGATTTCGATGAGCGGCACGCCGCAGCGGTTGTAATCCACCATCGTGGCGTTGGTGGCGGGGTCGTGAACCAGTTTGCCCGCGTCCTCTTCCATATGGATTTCGTGAATGCCGATGACCTTGCGTCCGCCGCCTTCGGCTTCGATCTCCACGCCCCCGTTGCGGCAGATGGGCAGATAGAGCTGGCTGATCTGATAGGCTTTGGGCAGGTCGGGATAGAAATAATTCTTGCGGTCGAATTTATTGTAGCGGGTGATTTCACAGTTGAGGGCAAGACCGGCTTTGGTCGCGTATTCCACGACAGCTTTGTTGAGCGACGGCAGTACGCCCGGCATACCGATACAGATCGGGCAGCAGTGGGTGTTGGGTTCGCCGCCGAAGGCGGTGGTGCATCCGCAGAAGATTTTGGTCTTGGTGGAGAGTTCCACATGAACCTCCAGTCCCATGACGGTTTCCCATGCAGGTGTATGATACATTGTGGATACCGCTCCTTTCGTTACAGATTGTCCAGTCCGGCGGGACGGCGCTTGTGCCAGTCAGTAACCTGCTGATAGGCGTGCGCCGCGCCGAGAATGTCGGTTTCGTGGAAATAGGATCCGATGAGCTGCATCCCCACCGGCATTCCCTTCCTGTCAAACCCGCAGGGAACCGAGGCGGCGGGCAGTCCGGCGAGATTGATCATGACGGTGTAGATGTCACCGAGATACATTTTGAGGGGGTCGGCGAGATTTTCGCCGATTTTCAGCGCCGTGGTGGGGGCAACCGGTCCCAGAATCAGGTCATACCGCTCAAACGCCCTGTCAAACGCGGCTTTGATGAGCGCCTTGGCTTGCAGCGCCTTCCGGTAGTAGGCGTCGTAGTAGCCCGAGGACAGCACGAAGCAGCCCAGCATAATGCGGCGCTTGACCTCCATGCCGAAGCCCTCGCTGCGGCTGCGGGTGTAGAGGTCGAGCAGGTCGTCCACGTGTTCGGGACGGTAGCCGTACTTGATGCCGTCGTAGCGGCTGAGGTTGCTGCTGGCTTCGGCGGCGGCGATGATATAATAGGCGGGAATCGCGTATTTGACGATGGGCATATCAAACTGCTCCACGGTCGCGCCCATGCGTTCGAGCTGACGGGCGGCGGTCTGAACCGTCGCGGCAACGTCCTTGTCCAGACCATCCCCGAAGAAATCGGTCGGAATGCCAATCTTCTTGCCCTTCACATCGTAATGCAGCACCGCGTCGAGGTTTACCCCTTGGGTCGCCACGCTGGTATTGTCCTTCACGTCCCGTTTCATGATTTCGCCCAGTACGGCGGCACAGTCGGCGGCATCTCGGGCGAGCGGTCCGATCTGGTCGAGCGAACTGGCGTAGGCAACCAGTCCGAAACGCGAGACGGAGCCGTAGGTCGGCTTGATGCCGGTCACGCCGCAGAAGGACGCGGGCTGACGGATACTGCCGCCGGTGTCGGAGCCGAGCGCATAGAAGCATTCGCCCGCCGCGACAGCCGCCGCCGAACCGCCCGACGAACCGCCGGGTACGCATTCCGCATTCCACGGATTCTTCGTCGCGCCGAACCAGCTCGTCTCCGAGGTGGAACCCATCGCGAATTCATCCATATTGAGCTTGCCGAGCGGCACCGCGCCGGCTTGCATGATTTCCTCCACAGCGGTGGCGGTATAAGTCGGCTTGAAATTCGCCAGCATACGCGAGCCGCAGGAAGTCTGCACGCCCTTCTGGCACATATTGTCCTTGATGCCCATCGGCACGCCCGCGAGAGGCGAGGTGTATTCGCCGACGGAAATGCGCTTCTGCACCTCTTCGGCTCTTTGTAAAATATCGTCCTGCACCGTGACGAAGCAGGAAAACCGGCTGTCGTATGTTTCAATCTGTCGCAGGGAGAACTGCGCCGCTTCCACCGCGCTGATTTCACCCTTCCGGATGGCGGCGCCGAGTTCGAGCGCAGTCATGGTTTCAAGATTCATGGTATGATTCATTCCTTTCTGACCTGTTGGTTCGTCCATACATTATTCAAACGAACGCGGCACGAGGAAATAGTTGTCCTTCCGGACGGGGGCGTTGGCGAGTACTTCCTCCGGCGGAATGGAGGGCTGCACCTCGTCTTCCCGCATGACATTGGTGAGCGGCAGCGCGTGGCTCAGGGGTTCGATGCCTTCGGTATCGAGTTCGGACAGCGTATCGATATATTGCAGAATCTCCTGCAAATCGCGCTGTGCCTTGGCACGGCTTTCCTCGGGCAGCCGGATTCTGCCCAGCGCTTCGAGATACGTTACCAGTTCATCGGTGATCATCATCTTCGTGAATGCTCCTTTCCATCAAAAAAGTCCTCCCAAAGCATAACGGGAGGACACTGTTATTTCTTTGCTTGCTGCAAGCAGGGTGAAATCGCAGTGCCTCCCGTCGTATTATTATTATTGTTGTCGCTATGCTTCACACAAAGAAGCACACTGTCACTTACCAAAAGCGGCATATGCCGTCACCCCACCTCATCTGTTTGATTGTTGGCTATTATAGCACGACTGACTGCCCGCCGTCAAGAGATTTTGCAATTTTTTTATCCGATTCCTGCAAATTCTTCTTTTTTCCTCCGGAATCCCTTTGGAAATCGGAGGTGATATCATGGTGACATATGCGGAACTGTTCACGTTTGTGATCATGATCTGCGCGATCATTAACTTGGTCGTTGTACTCATGAATATAAACAAAAAGAAATAACCGCCTAGGTTCCAATTAGCGCGGTTATTTCTTTTACGCTAAAGTTTTCGGAGCGTCGTCTATTTGGGAACGCTCTGTCTGTACTTTTATTATATACTGATTTGACGCGTTTGTCAACCGTCCCTGTTAATTTTGCGGGGGCGTTTCTATCTGAAATAAACCGAAAATCTGTAAAATTTGTTGAAACAGACTAGATTCTTTGTTGCATTTGACAGGTTCGGGTGGTATAATGTAGGTTGTATGTAAATACGCAGATTCTATCTTATTGATACCCCATCAGAAGGAGCGGCTTTTTTATGTCTTCCGTAACCATTCTGCCCGAACACTACATCAACCGCGAACTCAGCTGGCTGGAATTCAACCATCGCGTGATGATGCAGGCTGTGGCGGAGGAAAATCCGGTATTTGAACGCATTAAATTTTTATCCATCGTCACCTCCAACCTCGACGAATTTTTTATGGTGCGCGTGGCTTCCATCCGCGACCAGCTCCGCGCCCGTTATGACGCCGTTGACCCGGCAGGCATGACCCCCAAGCAGCAGCTCATCGCCATCAGCGAGCGCACCCATACCCTCTGCGAAAAGGAATACGCCATCTATCACGATTCCATTATCCCCGAGCTGCGCGCCAACGGCATTCTGATTCTCCACAGCGACTCCCTGCGGGACGATCAGGTGCGCTTCTGCAAGAGCCTTTTTGACAACGCCATCTATCCCGTGCTGACCCCGCTGGCGGTGGACCGCAGCCACCCCTTCCCGCTGATTCTCAACAAGAGCCTCAACATCGGCGTGCTGCTCGACTGCGGCGGTGAAAAGCCGGTCTTTGCCACCGTGCAGGTGCCGGACAATCTCCAGCGCCTCATCAAGCTGCCTTCCGAATTCGGCTATCTCTTCGTCCCCATCGAGGAGATCATCAAAATGAATATCGCCAAACTCTTCTCCGGCTATACCGTGCTGGACTGCGTGCCCTACCGTATCACCCGCAACGGCGACCTCTCCTTTGACGAGGAAGAAGCCATTGACCTGCTCAGCGAGATTAAAAATTCCCTCAAGGAACGCAAGCGCGGCTCGGTCATCCGGCTGGAAATCGCCAAGGGCGCCCACCCCAAAATGCTCCGCTTCCTTCAGAAAAAGCTCGAAATCGAAAAGCGCGATATTTACGAAATCGACGGTCCCATCAATCTCACCTTCCTCATGAAGCAGCTCTATTCGCTGCCCGGCTTTGAACACCTCAAAGACCGTCCCTTCACCCCCAAGGTCTGCCGCGAACTCCAGACCAACGAGAGTATCTTTGATGTGATTGCCCGCAAGGACATTCTGATGTACCACCCCTTCGACAGCTTCGACCCGGTGGTGCGCCTGCTCGACGAAGCCGCCGACGACCCCGATGTACTCGCCATCAAACAGACCCTTTACCGCGTCTCCAACAACAGCCCCATCGTCGCCGCGCTGGAACGTGCAGCCGACAACGGCAAGCAGGTCACGGCATTGGTGGAAGTCAAGGCGCGCTTCGATGAGGAAAACAACATTGAATTCGGCGAACACCTCTCCCAGATGGGCGCCCACGTCATCTACGGCGTGGCGGGTCTGAAAACCCACTCCAAAATCACTCTCATTGTCCGCCGCGAAACCGACGGCATCAAGCGCTATCTCCACCTCGGCACCGGCAATTACAACGATGTGACGGCGCGTATGTACACCGACTATTCCCTGCTCACCGCCGACCGTCAGCTCGGTGAGGACGCAACCGTTTTCTTCAATTCCATCACCGGCTACTTCAAAGCGCCGGTCATGCAGAAGCTCATCATGGCGCCCCATGCCCTGCGCGTCACCTTCACCAACCTCATCCGCGCCGAGAAGAAAAAGGCGCGCGCCGGTCAGCCCGCCGCGATTTTTGCCAAGATGAACTCCCTTGCCGACCCGGATATTGTGCGGGAACTGTTCAAGGCGGCTGCGGCAGGCGTGGACGTGCGGCTCTTTGTGCGCGGCATCTGCTGTCTGCGACCCGATGTGCCGGGCTTGAGCGAGAATGTCGAAGTGCGCTCCGTCGTGGGACGTTTCCTCGAACACAGCCGCGTCTATCTCTTCGGCGCGGAGGGTACCGAGCAGAAGCTCTTCCTCAGCTCCGCCGACTGGATGACCCGCAACCTCGATCACCGCGTGGAACTGCTCTTCCCCATTGAGGATCCCGACGTCTTCGCCCAGATCAAGTCCGACATCAATATGTACTGGAGTGATACGGTCAAATCCCGCCGCCTCGCCTCTGACGGCACCTATCACCGCATTGAGGGAGAATCCATCAATTCGCAGGAAGCGCTCATTGACTACGACTTTGAACTGGAAGAGGAAGAACCCGCGGTCTACAATGAGGATAAGATCATCGAACACCCCGATCTCGAGGAATTCCCCGACCGCGACGATATCGGCGATGTGCTGGATTATGACGATTATCACGACATCTCCCACGATGAATCGCTGCCCGCCTATGAAAACGAATCCGAAGAAGACGATGAAGACGAAATCGGTGAAGCGCCGTTTTACAGTTACGCAACCGATTCCCGCTACGACTATCTCGACGAAGAGGAAGACGACGATTTTTAAGGCGGAATGCGGAATGCGGAATGCGGAATGGCAGATGAAAAAAATTCCGATCTGACATATAGAAAGGCGGTATAACAATATGGAATTGCCACGTGATCCCATGATGCTGCTCAGTGTGGTCAATACCAAGCTGCGCGACCGGTATGCTTCACTCGACGCGCTGTGCGAGGATCTGGGTGTGGAGAAGGCGGTCATTACCGAACCACTCGCGGCAATCGGGTATGCTTACGACGAGACACTCAACCGGTTTGTGTGACGCGTGAATCTCAGGCGCGGGTACCGTTGGATGACGGTTCCCGCGCTTTTTTTCAAAAAACCTATTGACAAACCGATGACGACGTGCTATGATAAATACAGTTAGGTAAGCCTAATTAAGTTTACTGTTACTAAGTTAGTTCGTTGAAACTTACATTGGGTGTTTTTTTGGCGAAGGAAGGGATGATAATGATGCCGTTGAGTTTAGCTGATATGGGTGAAGAAAACATCATTAAAAAAGTGGGTGGAAACCCGGAAGTGCGCTCTCATCTGGCGGATCTGGGCTTTGTGCCCGGCGGCAGTGTCACGGTGGTGACGACAATGGGCGGCAATCTGATCGTGAACGTCAAGGATTCCCGCGTGGCGATCAGCAAGGAAATGGCTAACAAGATCATGGTGTGAACTTGATAGAGCCGTTTTACATAGAAAACAGGAGGAAAAACACGATGAACACATTGAGACAGGCAAAGATTGGCGATACCGTCAAGGTGGTCAAACTCCACGGTGAAGGCGCGGTCAAGCGCAGAATCATGGACATGGGCATTACCAAGGGTGTGACGGTCTATGTGCGCAAGGTGGCGCCGCTGGGAGACCCGGTAGAGGTGACGGTGAGAGGCTATGAGCTTTCGCTCCGCAAGGCCGATGCCGAAATGATTGAAGTTGAACCCGCCGCCGCTGAGTAATGACGACGTTCTGCGGAAAGGCTTGAAACGGCGAATTCCGTTGAACGCTTTTTTGTATCTGCTTGTTAGTAATAACTAATTCAATTATTTTCAGCTAATCAAAAATTTACAGAGAGGAAGATTCAGTTATGGAGATGAAAATTGCCCTTGCGGGTAACCCCAACTCCGGCAAAACCACATTATTCAACGCGCTGACCGGTTCCAACCAGTTTGTGGGCAACTGGCCGGGCGTAACGGTGGAAAAGAAGGAGGGCAAGCTCAAGAAGCATGACGACGTCGTCATCATGGACCTGCCGGGCATTTACTCGCTCTCTCCCTATACATTGGAGGAAGTCGTCGCGAGAAATTACCTCATCAACGAGCGTCCCGACGCGATTCTCAACATTATCGACGGTACCAACCTCGAGCGAAATCTCTATCTGACCACCCAGCTCACCGAACTCGGTATCCCGGTGGTCGTCGCCATCAACATGATGGACGTGGTCAACAAGAACGGCGACAAGATTAATGTGGAGGAACTTTCCAGACAACTCGGCTGCAAAGTCATGGAAATCTCCGCCCTCAAGGGCACCGGCGTGATGGAAGCTGCCGAAGCCACCGTGGAAGCCGCCAAGGGCGCTGCCACCGTTCCCCAGCACACCTTCTCCGGTCCCGTGGAACACGCGCTGGCGCACATCGAGGAAGTCACGGTTCACGATCTGCCCGATGAACAGCAGCGCTGGTATGCCATCAAGATTTTCGAGCGCGACGACAAGGTGCTGGAGCAGATGAACATTCCCGCCGAGAAGCTCGAACACATTGAAAAGGATATTCAGGCAGCGGAAGCAGAGCTTGACGACGACGCCGAGAGCATTATCACCAACGAGCGATATATCTACATTGCCTCCATCATCAAAGGCTGCCTGAAAAAGGCAAAGGAGGGTGCGCTTACTACCTCCGACAAGATCGACAGGATTGTCACCAACCGCTGGCTGGCGCTTCCTATCTTTGCGGTTGTGATGTTTATCGTCTACTTTGTGTCCGTCACCACTGTGGGTACATGGGCGACCGACTGGGCCAACGACGGTGTGTTCGGCGACGGCTTCCATCTCTTTGGTATCGGCACGTCCGCCTATGAGGAAGCGGCTGAGGAATATGTCGAGCCTGCCGCCGCGTTGGACGCAGTGGCAGCTGCCGCCGAAGAAGCCGGCATTGAGCTGGAAGAAGACGCGGTTCTGACCGAAGAACAGTTCAAGTCACTGAGTCCCACCCCGATTGCCGAGATTTATGACGACGAGGGCAATGTCGAAGAAAAGTTCGCTGTTGATTACGCGAAATACACCGAGGCAACCGAAGCAGAAGAACCCGACCCCGCCGCGTATGGCGTGTGGGTACCCGGTGTTCCTGTGCTGATTGAAGGTCTTCTCGATGCCATCAACTGCAACGACGTCATCAAAAGCCTGATTCTGGACGGTATCGTGGCCGGTGTCGGCGCGGTTCTGGGTTTCGTTCCCCAGATGCTTGTCCTCTTTATCTTCCTTGCGTTCCTTGAGGGCTGCGGCTACATGGCACGTATTGCCTTCATCATGGATAGAATCTTCCGTAAGTTCGGTCTGTCCGGCAAGTCCTTCATCCCGATGCTCATCGGTACAGGCTGCGGTATTCCCGGCGTTATGGCTTCGCGTACCATTGAAAATGAGCGTGACCGCCGTATGACCATCATGACCACCACCTTTATCCCCTGCGGCGCGAAGCTCCCGATCATCGCTCTGATCTCCGGCGCTCTCTTTGGCGGCGCATGGTGGGTCGCTCCTAGTGCTTACTTTGTGGGTGTGGCGGCGATCATCGTATCCGGTATCATGCTCAAAAAGACCAAGATGTTCGCGGGTGATCCTGCTCCCTTCGTTATGGAACTTCCCGCTTACCATCTGCCCACCGTCGGCAGCATTCTCCGCTCCATGTGGGAGCGCGGCTGGTCCTTCATCAAGAAGGCCGGTACGGTCATTCTTCTTTCCACTATCGTGCTGTGGTTCCTCCAGGGTTTTGGCTTCACGGACGGCGGCTTCGGCATGGTTGACGATCTGAATGATTCCGTTCTGGCTAACATCGGCAACGCGATTGCATGGATTTTTGCGCCTCTCGGTTGGGGCGACTGGAAGGCTGCTGTGGCAACTGTCACCGGTCTGATTGCGAAGGAAAATGTCGTTGGCACCTTCGGCGTGCTCTATGGCGGCTTCGACGAGGTTGCCGAGAACGGTTGGGAAATTTGGGCCAATCTCCGCGAGAACTTCTCCGCGCTCTCCGCTTACTCCTTCCTCATCTTCAACCTGCTGTGCGCTCCCTGCTTTGCGGCTATCGGCGCGATTAAGCGCGAGATGAATTCCGCCAAGTGGACGTGGTTTGCCATCGGCTATCAGTGCGGCTTTGCTTACGCGGTGTCGCTGATTGTCTATCAGATTGGTTCCGCCGTCACGGGCAATCTCAACATCGTCGGCTTGATTGCCGCCATTGCGCTGCTGGCGTTCTTCGGCTTCATGCTGTTCCGTCCCTACAAGGAAAGCACCAAGCTGGAGAAAAAGGTCAAGACCAAGTAAGACTGTTTCTCAAACTATATAGCATCGATGATTCTGTCCGCGGGTTCGGGCATGGACGTTTCGTCCGTGTCCGGGCTTGCGGCATACTTCCGGGAGGGAACTTATTATGCTGGCATTTTTAGCGGCTAATCTGGGAAATATCGTTGTGATTGCGGTTCTGGCACTGGTCATCGTGCTGATTGTCCGCAGCCTGATCAGCAACAAGAAACAGGGCAAATCGTCCTGCGGGTGCAGCTGTGCCAATTGCCCTTCGGCGGGCATTTGCCATAAAAATTAAGGGAAAGTCAGGATTGACAAAGCCGGTGTCTGCCGGTATCCGAGGGATTTCCACTATCCACCACTTGCATTCTTTCTCTTTTCGCGGTATGATTAATCTAATCAACCGCTCTATATAACAGAAAGGATGCAGCCGACGCTATGAAAATGCAAATCAAGCTGATCGAACCCACCGTTGCCGAGATTCTATTGCCGAAAGAAACCCTCGCCGCCTTCGGTCTGACCGCCGACCGCATTACGCCCCGTCGAGCAGACGCACGGAAGCTACTGACGGTTCTCTTCGACCTGCTGGAATCGCTGTGCGGTCTGCGGCGGGACGGCTGCTTCACTTTTGCGGAGTGCCGTCCTTACATAAACGGAAACTGCCGCCTGTGCGTGGGATTTACCCGCCTGCCCAGTCAACGTCTCTATGCCTTCGCCTGTGCGGATGACCTGCTCGACGCACTCTCCCGCGTTCGGTACATTTCGTCATCTGATGTCTTCCGTGTCGAACCGTCAGGAGATAGGTTTTTATTGTATTATGCCCAAAGCCCTGACAATCAGATCAATGCCGCCCATAACCTCGCGGTTTTGAGTGAATACGCGATGTGCTGAATTTGCTGAGCGAATGGATTTCTTTCGGAAAGGAAAACCGATATGTCGTTATTTGATACCGTCAGCCTGTTTCACACCGACCAATACGTCAGTCTCGAACAGCACAAGGAACCCGCCTTCTCCGCTCCGCTGCGACGTGTGCCGCTGCGGGGGAATGCGTGTGTGCCTCTGTGGGATCCCTATGGAGGCGAGATGTATCCCGTGGTGCGTCCCGGCGACCGCTGCGCCCGGTTTTCGCTGCTCGCGCGCACCAAAACCAACACCGACCGCATGGGTCCCTCGTGGGTCATGTCGCCGGTATCGGGATATGTGGAGGAACTGCGGACGGTTTCTCATCCGCTGCTGGGACGCACCTTCTGTGCCGTCATCCGTCCCGACAGCGACGTGGCGCCGCTTTCCACCACGCCGCACAGCCTTCATGCCATGACCGAAGAGGGCGTTCTGCGCGCCATTCATCAGGCGGGCATCATTGACGAATTTGACCGGGAACCGCTGGCGAAGAAAATCGCCGAGGCGAAGGCAAAGGGCGTCCGCGAAGTCGCGGCGATTGCGCTGGACGACAGTCCCTATGTGAGCAGCGCGCTCAAAACCGTGAGTGAATTCGGCATGGAGGTCAATGACGGTCTGAGCGTCGTCCTCAAGGCACTTGACGGCGGCAGTGCGAAACTTGCCGTATACGACTGCGATGAGATTGAGATGAATGCCGAGCGGTTCAATTTCGGCTTTGTCGAAGTGATTGAAATGCGGGGCGGCTTTCCGCTGATTTCCAAGTTCAAGCGGGAATACTATCCCAAGGGGGACTTTCTGCCGGTGGGGGTGCAGGCGCTCCGAAGCGCGGCGCAGGCGCTCTCGTCGGGCGAGCCGCAGACCGAATCCATCGTGACGGTGTCGGGCGACTGCGTGGGACAGCCCATGAACGCGGTGGTCATCAACGGCACGCCGCTGGAGGACGTGCTGCGGGTGGTGGGCGTGACCCGTCCGCCGCGGTATGTGATTCTGGGCGACACCATGACCGGCAAGACCACCGACGATCTGCAAACGCCGGTGGTGACGGGTATGCGCGCCATTACGCTGATGAACCGTCTCGAAAAGCCGGACAAAACCGAATGTACCCGCTGCGGCAAATGCGTGGCGGTGTGTCCGATGGAGCTGCCGGTCTATGAAGCCCTGCGCCACTACGAGCGGGGGGAAACCGAACTGGCGGCGGACTTCGGCGCGGAACAGTGCAGCGGCTGCGGCGCGTGCAGTGCGGTCTGTCCCGCCGGGTGGGAAGTGGCGCATATCATGCGCCATCTCAAACAGGACAAGAAAAAGCGCCAGCAACAGGAACCGTAACAAAGGCAGTGACTTCACGCCAATTTTGTGGAAGCATCCATATAGAGAAATAAATCCGGCATTTTGCAAATCATTTATTGCAAAATGCCGGATTTTTACTCATTTACTCAATTTTACCGGTTCGCTGTCCTGCTCGTCAGAGAATACGGATTTCTCTGACGCTTCTTTCTGCGCCTGCTGACGCTGTAATTTCCTGAGCTGCTCCGTCATCTGCCGGGACTGTCGGTTGCGCTGGAACCAGACCATCAGCACCCCCAGCGCGTAGATGACAAAGATCGTGGCATTGATGATGAGATGATGCAGAACGGCAGGGATAACGGCGTCTTCCGCGGGAGACAGCCACCACATGAACAGGGCTTGTATCAGCACCAGCTGCAGAAACAGCCGCAGGAGATACTGCCTGAAGGTCAGTTGTTTTCGGAAATACATGACAAAGGAAAGCAGTACGCCGACAATGGATAGTTGTAAGGGGGGAATCAGAATATCATACGTCAGTTTCATTTTGGGCGCAAAAAATAACGTGATAACGATAAATGCCGTCACGGTGAGCGGCAACAAAAAGAAAAACAACTTCACCCGCGAAATAAGAAATTCTTTGAATGACATCATACGGTTATCCTTTCAGCGCCTTTTTGAGATCCGGCACGTATTTTCTGGAAATCAGGACTTTCTCGCCGGTCTGGAGGACAGCCAGAAAACGCGCGCCGGGCGCAGGCTGGATGCAGCTGACCTTCATCAGATTCAGAAGCATGGATTTGGAAATACGCAGGAAAAGCTTTTCCTGAAGCATTTCTTCCAGCACATAGAGTTTTGACCGGGTTTCATATACCATGTCCTGTGTGTAGAGAAATGTCCTGTGTTCAATGGATTCGATATAGAGTATCTCCGACACCGGAATTTCGTATTGCTTGTTGTTCGCCGTTCCGGTGAGCATTCCCTGACGGGAATGGACAAAAGCCAGTATGTCGCGCACCTCGTCACGGACGGCATGACACTGTATGTCAACCAGTTCCGGCTGTTCATGGGGGATGATCGTGATTTTTGTCTGCATATCCGTATGCCGCCTGTCTGTCAGGCGGCTTTCTCCTTTCAGATGATCGTCGAACCGGGTCAAAATGCCCTTACTCCTACAGACTTTGTTTCTTTCCCCGTCTGATGAGTATAGTATAATACCGTTTGGGGATAATGACAAGAGGGTGTTGCACCAGATGCACAAATCAAACCTGAAATGCACCGGGCAGCCATCCGCAGAAAAAAGCGTGGAAGCAGACGAGAGAGAGCCTGCTCTCTCTTTGACTTCCACGCTTTGTGTTGTAATACAGCCATGCGGCTATGTCTGCTGATGTTTCTCCACCGCTTTGAATGCCATTCTCACTCTTTTCCGCCTTGTCATCTCGTGTTCCGTGCGCAGCGTCATATACAGTCCCAGAACCATCATGACCGCCGAAACCGCCATACTTTCCCGGAACAGCGGCGGCACATACTTCATGACCACCGAATGCTTCCCGCTGCCGAGCGGCAGTCCGATGAGTCCGCCGCAGACCTTCACAGGCTTGACATTTTTGCCGTCTACCGTCACTTCCCAGCCGTATTCATACGGTATCGACGTGATGCCCGTATAGTCCCCCGTCTCTTCCAGCATGAACCGTATGGTGCTTCCGCGGCGGGAGATATAGGTGCCGCCGCGCTGTCTGGCACGCTCGGTCAGCGCCGCCTGCTTTGTCTGGGACAGCATCGCGAAGGCTGGCGCCGGCACTTCCCGTCCGTCACGGGCGCAGAGATAGACCGTCACTTCTTTTCCCCACGTCTGCTCCCCGATTTGGTAAATGCCGCCGGCGCAGGCCTGCTTCCAATGGCTGCGGCTGTCGCTTCCCACCGCGTATTCATAGTCCCCCGCTTCACACAGTACATACAGACCGCCGTTCTGCGATATCGTTACCGTATAACGGCACACTGTCGTGGTATCATCACCAAACGTCCAGCCATAGCGCTCATTGGACGCCGAATCGGCGGTTTCCGTGAGTTGACCGCTCACCGGCGTCCACAGTCCGTCCACGCCGAACCATTGCGCCGCCAGCGCGTTCTGGGCTTCAAACGCGTTCTGCCCCGTTCCGAAGGTTTCATCCTCCCAGCCGCGCACCGCAAAGGCGGGCGACTGCACGGAATCATCCAGGGAATGCGCGGTTTTGTTCCGGACAATATAGCCTATCCCGAACACGATATCGGTCAGCGGCGTATAATTGTCCGCGCCGCCGTACTCCGAATCCCCCATAATGCCGAGTTCCGCCGCGAATCCATCCAGTCCCGCCGTGCGGCTGCGCCGGAGATTCACCCCGTCCGCCGCCGGATCGTCCACGCACCGCCGCCGAAAAAAGCGCATAGAACTTTCCCTATCGGCTTCATGCGTGGCAATACGTTCATTGATCCGCATACGGCTGACGGTCTCGGCATATAACGCATCGGCGCGATAGGGCGAATCAATCGCACCCACCGCCGCGCCGCAGTGAATCCCCCCGAACAGTGCCAGTATACCCGCTATCGCCAGCGCGTGCCGGATGCTCTGATGCTCCTTCTCAAAGACGGTCAGCAGAAAGACCGCCGCGCCTGCCGCCGCCATTCCCACATCGGTGAGTATTTCAAACGTCCCTGCGCCGCGCAGCCACAGACTTCCTCCCGCCAGCAGCGTGACGCAGCCCACCGCTATGGCTCCTTTTGACAAAGTGATTCCGTCCTTTTCCCTGAAGCACTTTGCCGTTCCATAGCACGCCGCCGCGCTCCAGACAAAGCCCATATTCACCGTTTCACTGCCGTAAGCGCAGAAGCCGTACAACAATCCCCCCGCTGCCGGCACCGCTGCCGCCAGCAGGCTGATTCCTGCCGCCGCGCCAATGAGCCAACGCTCGTACCAGATGACCGAGGAATTCAGCAGATAGGTCAGAAATCCCATGAGCAGCAAGCCGGATATACAGACATATGCGCTGCCTGCCGCCGACCGGGTACCCAGTCCCCCGAAGCAGAGCGTTCCCGGCAGATCAATGGCCTGCGTCATGGAGAAAACCCCGCCTTTATAATAGACCGCCGACGCGCCCAGCGGTATCACCAGCACCGCCGCCGTACCCGCCGCGCACAGCAGCGTCGCCGCAAACAGCGCAAAGTGATCCGGCGACAGCACCGCTCCCTTGCGTGACAGACAGAACGCCAGATAAAACAGCAGCGTCACCACGATGCCGCCGATCATCAGCCGGGGGCAGGTCAGAAAGGACACCGCCGCAAAGAGAAACAGCCGTACCGGCTTTTGATGACTGACATAGTGATGCACGCCTTCGAGTATCAGCGGAAAAAACACCGCGCCGTCCGCCATCGAGGGATACCACGCCGCGCACGCCGTGAACCCGCCCAGCGCGTAGCCGCACGCCAGCCCGAACGACAGCGCTTCCGACGTTCCCGCGCAGCGCCGCAGCATATACCACGCAAACAGTCCGCACAGTCCCGCCCGCAGCACCGTAATCACCGAATACGCCGCCGCCAGCCGCCGGGACGAAAAGAACAGCGCCGCAAACAGGAAGGGCGAACACTGTCCCGCCGCGAATTCCGTGTAAAAGCTCTGTCCGTAGCCCACGTTGAGATGATAGAAAACACCGTTTTCCGAGACGATGGATTCCATCAGGTGACAGAAACTCTCAAACCACTCCAAGCCTTCCTCCGTAATCAGCGTCTGCTCCCCGAACGGCGTGATACCGTTGATTCCCAGAATGACACAGACCACCGCGGCGGGCAGGAAAAACGACAGACCTGCCCACCCCGCGGTGGTCATTCGGTTGGATAGGATAGAGGTTTTGGTGTGGTTCATGCGGATGCTGCCCCCGTATCGATCATGAAGGATACTGTCATTATAGCGGCAGAATATGAATTTTTCAACCGGCGTTGTGGAAAAACGAATGGGCTGCTTTTGTTCCGGACGGTATTCGCCTGACCCCGTTGCCGGGATTGGCTCGATTTGCTTTGTGTGGGGGGCTTTTCGGTATTCGCCTGACCCTGTTGCATGTCTTAGCGCAATTCGCCCGGCAGGCTTTCGCCTGCCTTGCGGGGCGCTGCCCCGCTCCCTGGCAGGGCTCCTGCCCTGCACCCGCCAAAGGGACTCGTCCCTTTGGAATCCCACGCTTCGCTAATTGCGCTTCGCGCTTTTCTTCTTTTTTTACCACCGGATATCCACGTACACCGGCGCGTGATCCGACAGCTTCCCGTAAAAATTCGGCGTGACATAATCATATGTCAGCACCTTGCTCTTTTTCAGATTCCTCACCGCTATATGATCAATCGATTTTCCGTAGCCGTCGCCCTTCACCCGGTAACTGAACGATTTTTCATTACAGGTATACCGCCCCGACAGATTCTCCGCGTACTGCGTCGCAAGCTCATAGCAGTCCGCAAATCCCATCTTCTCCAGCACGCCGTATTCCTCCGCCGACACCGTACAGTTGAAGTCGCCCAGAATCAGACACGGACAGTCATATTCCTTCACCAGTTCGTTTGCCTTGGTGCAGACCTCTTGCAGCTGTTTTTCCCGGTACAGAGAATTGTTGGGAGCGGCAGGGGTATTCTTGCGCCACCACAGATGCGTCGAAAAAACCACAAACCGTTTGCCGGTTTTCTTTTCTTCAAAATACGCCCATGTATAGGATTTGCTGTCTTTATTGCTCGCGTAGCGGAAGGTATGGGAATCCCCGTCGAGCAGCGTAAGCGTTTCGGTATTATAGAGGATGGGCGTCCAGTTGCGATAGGCTCTCCCCTTCACATAATGGTCGGCAACCTGATAATGCCGACCGCTCGCGTTGATTGCCTGCACCACCGAAACGATATAATAATGGTTAATCTCCTGCAACGCCAGCACGTCGGGGTCGTATGCCATATACGCCTTTGCCATCTGACGGAAGCGCACATAATTGGAACAGTCCTCCCCCTGCATCTGCCACGCGGTGGTATTGCAGGGCTTGTCCCAGACGTTGTTGCTCATCACGCGCAGATCGGCGCCCTCTGTTTTGGCAAAAAGCGACTTGCCGTATATACTGCCGCTGCTGCGGAACCCGTCTGGTACGTTCTTACTCTGCGAGAAAAACAGCCGGATGAGTTCATCCGCCGCATATTGCAGCGCCCAGTCCGAGCCGCCCAGCAGATAGAGATCATCCCCGCTCTGCTCAATGAGATAGTCAAAGATATCCGGCTTGCCTTCATAAAATGCCGCGCTTACAGGATCATCGTCCACCCGTCCCGCTACAATGGTATGCTGCCGCACAATGGCTTCGATGCCGTGACTGACCGGCAGCCTGCTTCCCAGATTCCGCCGGAAATATTCGTTCAGATATGCCGCGCAGTCGGCGCTGTCATAATAGGTCTCGTCGCTTTGCAGCACAATCAGATAATCGCCCACACTTCTGCCGTCAATGGCCGGATGCAGATATTCCGCTTCAAAGTGTGTATTCTTCGGCTTTTCTGTCAGATAGAAATCACCGCGAACCGTGCCGCCTTCCATATAGTTTGCGCGCAGATATTCCAGCGCGTCACAGGCTCCCTCCAGCGAACCGCCTACCACCGTCGTCTCTTCCCCATCCGAAACAACGCAGTAATCGCTGTAAAGCAAAGAGGTGATCTTTTGCATGGCGAGCAGTTCCGCCGCCGAACGGTATTCCGCCGCCGTGCGCTGCGCCAATAATTCACGGTAAGGCTTTTTACTGTAAGATGCCGCTTTGCCGATCACGGTTTTGGCTTTTTTGAGAATCAAGTCACGGAGGGCTTTTTCTTCCTCACTGACGGGAAACGGTTCTTTTGCGGATTCTTCCGCCGCTGACGTCGATTCCCCGTCCGTCGGCAGTACTTCCTCTTTCCCGTGCGGACGCAGATATACCACATTTTCTTCAATCTGCTCATGCACCGTCACGTCAAAATAGGCGGATATTTTTTCCAGCGTATCGGCGCGGTTTTTCTGAAGATAGCCGTACAGCTCATCCGAAAGAATCATCTGACAGGTCGGCTGACCCTTGTTCAGCAGTACGATCTGATCGGTGGGCGTGACAACGGAATCCGGCGAATCGTTGTGTCCTACCATTCTTTCACGGAGCGAGGAACACCCGCTGAGTGCGGCCATGATGATCGTGACTGCCAGAAGCAGCCATACCGGATAAAAAAATCTGCTGCGCAACGCCTCACCTCCCTTTTTGATAGTGATATTTTTAATAGTATAGCAGATTGGGAACGGTATTTCAACAAGCGGAAAATGGTTTTTTCGGTTTATTTACATTTGGTTTTCCACAATCGGTGTGGAAACGGTGGAAAAGTCAATTAGGAACGATGCAGAAATAATTGATACATTTCACTTGCTGAAAAACGCAAACTTACTTGTATTTTTAGCAAAAATGACTGATTAAATTCTGCATAGTTCCTTACAAACCACTACGCTTTTCAATTCACAAAAAATTCATATAAAATCAGATAACTGTACTTGAAAATCATATGAACCTGTGATATAATCAAAACAATCTAAGCTGAAATCATGGAAACGTGAGGTTGATTCAAATGACAAACACACAGAAACCGGTACAGCCGGATGTGATAGACTTCGACAGTATCCGTCCCGCCTTTGCCGCCACGGGCGGACTGATGCTTTCACAGGTGGTGGAAGTTACAGGTGTGGGTAACTCCACCATTCAGAATTGGATCAAGCGCGGCTGGATTCCCTCCCCCGTGGATAAAAAATACGGCGAACGGCAGGTGGCGCGTATCCTGATTGTGGATATGCTGCGCAAATCCATGCAGCTCGAACACATTATCCGTCTCATGGCGTGCGTCAACGGCGATGTGGAAGACCAGAGCGACGATATCATCAAGGACGCCGATCTTTACAATTATATCTACCGCATTGTCAAACGCATTGAGCCGGTGGAATCCTTCACCGTTGACCGTCTCAACGACATCATTGACGAGGAAATTCAGGATTATCACGGCGCGGGTGAAGGCTATACCGGTCACGTCAGCGACACCCAGAAGCGCCTGCACGACGCGCTGCACATCATGATGCTTACCTACATCAGCAGCGAGCTTCGCAAATCTGCCGAGGCGGAACTGGAGGAAATTCATAATTCGTAATGCGGAATGCGGAATTGTTTGAAATCGAAAAGAGTATCAGAAAGGGAATAGATTACTTTTTTTTATAAAGGAGTTGTATATAAAATGAAAGAATGGTTTATGCTGGATCCGCTGCGAAGCGTGCTGCTGTGCGTGGCGATTCCCGCGACGGTCATCATGATTCTGCAAACCGTAATGATTTTCATCGGCATGGCGGGACATACTGACGTGGATGTGCAGGGCGATAACGGCATTGACGGGGTCTTTGGCAACGACGCGCCTGACGCGACCGACGTACATATGGGCGATTCCGGACTGCGGATTTTCACGGTGCGGGGTATTGTGGCGTTTCTGGCAGTCGGCGGCTGGGCGGGACTTTCCGCGCTCTCGCTGACCGGCAGTGCCGCCGCCGCGATTATCACCGCGTTTGTCGCCGGTACGCTGGCGCTGCTGCTGGTGGCGTGGTTCTTCCGCTGGGCGGCGTCGCTCAATGAGAACGGCACCTTGCAGATGGATCATGCCGTGGGCAAGATGGGCGAGGTGTATATCACGGTGCCCGCCAATATGGGCGGTTCGGGGAAGGTGAATGTCATCATTCAGGGACGGCTCACCGAGGCGGAAGCGATGACCGAGGCGGACCGTCCGCTGAAATACGGCGAGACAGTCGAAGTGGTGGGCATGGCAGTTGGCAATGTGTTGAAAGTCAAACCCATCAAGGAGTAAAAAAAGAAAAGCAGAATTAGCCGCGCAGCGGCGCGGGGTGCAGGGGGTAAGCTCCCTGCCGAGGTCAAGGGCGAGTAGCCCTTGCAGGGGACCGGGGGCAGCGCCACCGGCAGGCAGCACAACGTGCTGCCGAGCGAAACGCACCCGGACAACCAACGGGGAAGGGCGAATACAGAACAGAACCCCCACAAAGCCAAACGAGCCAATCTCTCAAACGGGGAAAGGCGCATAAAAAAGGAGCAGACAACCCATGAAAGACGAAAACAAAGACAAAAACAAAATCGAAACAACCCAGAATCCCGGAAACGAACCCAAAACAAATGAAGAAAAAGAAAGTCACGAAGGTCTTGCCATCGGCATGTGTCTGGGCATGGGGCTGGGCATGACGGTGGGGCAGTTTATCTTCCAAAATATGCTCATCGGCATGAGTACGGGGATGTGTCTGGGAATGTGTCTGGGCGTTCTCTATGATTCCACCCAGAAAAAAAGCAAAGCAACAGAAGACAATACAGAAAAAACAGACGATACAGAAAAGACAGAGGAGCAAGAAGAATGAATACACATCCGGTCAAAATTCAGAACTGTCCGTTCTGCGGCGGAACGGAATTTGTGGAAGGGTATCAGAGCGGTTACGGCGCCATAACCGGCACGGAAAATCTCTGGTCGGGCAGCGTGCTGTATCACATCATCTGCCGCAACTGCGGAAGCGTGGTACACAGTTATGTCAATAACCCGGAAAAGCTGCTCAAACGCTCCAACCGGAAGCGATAAAACAGATAAAAAAAACGCGAAACCGATTGATAGATATTGCCAATTTTCGTTGGATATGCTATAATGATTTCATCAATCATTTCTTTACTTATCCCGCAGAAATGGGGAGGGCATTATCTTGAAATTTTGCAGGAAAAAAGGCTTATGGGTCAGGCTGGGACTGCTGGCAGCCGGTGTGTTTGCCATCGGACTGCTGGCGGGGTGTACGTCGCAGTTCGCTCTGCCGTATGACCTGAATAATCTTTGCTTTGACTATGAGATGGTCAGCGACAGCGACAGCGGCGATTATATTGTGATCACCAAACATCTGGTGTCGCAGTCGGACGTGCGTATTCCCGATCAGATCAACGGCGTGCCGGTCAGGGGCATTGCCCCGTCGGTCTTTGCTGAGGAAGAAACACTGCATTCCGTCACATTCGGAAGCGAAATCAAATCCGTCGGCGCGAATGCCTTCGGAAACTGTCCGGCGCTGACCTCGGTCACGTTTTCCGTGAGCGCGAGCGATATGTGCATCGGCGAGTACGCCTTTACCAATTGCACCGCGCTGACAGCCGTCGAAATTCCCGCGGGCGTCACTTCCGTGGGACGCGGCGCGTTTTACGGCTGCAAGGCGCTCAAGGACATCACGGTTGCCGACACGCTGAGCGATATCGGCGGACGGGCGTTTGCGGGGACGGCATGGCTGAAAAGTGCCGCTAAAAAGGATAAATTTGTCACGGTCGGTGACGGCGTGCTGATTGCGTACACCGGCGACAAGGTGGACGTCAAGATTCCGGGCGGCGTCAAACATATTTCCGGCGCCTTTGCGGGAAATACCACCGTCAAGAATATCAAGCTGCACAAGAAGGTCAGAAGCATCGGCGATATGGCGTTCAAGGGCTGCGAGGCGCTGGAAACCGTTACCATTCCGGACGGTCTTCAATCCGTGGGCAAGGACGCGTTCTATGGCTGCACTCAGCTCAAATGGGTCATTCTCAAAGATAAGGTGACGTTCATCGGAGAAGACGCCTTTGCCTATTGCGGCGCCGCCATCTATGTCAACCAAGGCAGTGCCGCTGAAGCCTATTGCATCAAAAACCAGATTGCATATTGTATTATGTAATCTGTATTATACAAATCGTAATTTATTTTTCCTATTATTTGCAAAGAAACAGAATATGACGAAGCAACTTATTCTGTTTTTATAAAAAAATTCTTTTCAAAAAGGAGTTATGAACCATGCCATCAGAAGTATTCATCACCCTTATTGTCATCGCGCTGCTGGTTTTCAGTATGTTCGCGGTGGTGCTGTCGCGGTACCGCAAGTGTCCCTCCGACAAAATCATGGTTATCTACGGTAAAGTCGGCAACGACAAGAACGGCGAGAGTATGTCGTCCAAATGTATCCACGGCGGCGCGGCGTTTGTGTGGCCGGTCATTCAGGATTATCAGTATCTTGACCTCACGCCTATCTCCATCAACGTCGATCTCACCAACGCACTGTCCCGTCAGAACATCCGTATTGACGTACCCTCCCGCTTTACGGTGGGTATCTCCACCGAGCCGGGCATCATGCAGAACGCCGCGGAACGTCTGCTGGGTCTTCGCCTGAGCGAGATTCAGGAGCTTGCCAAGGATATCATCTTCGGTCAGCTCCGTCTGGTCATCGCCACGATGGAAATCGAGGAAATCAACACCGACCGCGACAAGTTCCTCGAAGCGGTCAGCCATAACGTCGAAAGCGAACTCAAAAAGATCGGTCTGCGTCTCATCAACGTGAACGTCACCGATATCACCGATGAATCGGGCTATATCGAGGCTCTCGGTAAGGAAGCCGCCGCCCGCGCCATCAACGACGCAAAGATCAGCGTCGCCGAGAAGAACCGCGACGGTTCCATCGGTCAGGCAAACGCCCAGAAGGATGAAAGAATCAACGTATCTTCCGCCAATGCCGCCGCTATCAACGGTGAAAACGAAGCCAAGGCCGCCATTGCGCAGTCCGACGCGACCCGCCGCGAGCGTGAAGCCGAAGCTGCCAGACGTGCCGTCGCCGCGGAAAACGTCGCCAAGGCAAAGGCACTCGAGGAATCCTATATCGCCCAGAAGAACGCCGAAGATTCCCGTGCGGAACGTGAAGCCGCCACCCAGCGCGCGGACGTTCTCGTCAAGGCGGAAATCGAAAAACAGCGCGTCGAAATCGAAGCCGAAGCCGAGGCGGAGATGATCCGCCGGAAGGCGCGCGGTGAAGCCGACGCTATCTATGCCAAGATGGAAGCGCAGGCACGCGGTATGCAGGAGATCCTGACCAAGCAGGCTGCCGGTTTCGCGCAGATTGTCACGGCGGCGGGCGGCAACGCGGAAGACGCTGTGCAGCTCATTCTGGCGGATAAGATGGAAGATCTGGTCAAGACGCAGGTCGAGGCTGTCAAGAATATCAAGATTGATAAGGTCACTGTCTGGGACAGCGGCAGCGGCAACAGCGCTGACGGCAAGACGTCCACGGCAAATTTCATCAGCGGGCTGATGGGTTCGGTGCCGCCGCTGAGTGAGACGTTCAAGCTGGCGGGTATGAAGGTGCCCAAGATGCTGGGAACCGATCTCGACGAAAAAGACCCCAAAGACTAAAAAAAGCGCATAATTAGCCGCGCAGCGGCGCGGGGTGCAGTAGCTGTCGCTAGCGACAGCTAAGACAGCGTCCCACAAGGCAGGCGTAAGCCTGCCGGGCAAATCGCGCTCGGATAACCAACGGGGAAGGGCGAATTCCCAAAAGGAACCCGACAAAACAAAATTTGACTCAACTCATTCCTATACCGTGACAGCTTCGGCATTAGCTGGTAAATAATCTATGGCGCCCGGTTTATACTTATTATATCGTTACATATTACGATATTTCCATGAGTATGAGAGGCGCCATATGAGCAATAATGAAAGCACCACGATTGAACAGAAAATCGGCAGGCGAATCCAGCAGCTCCGGAAACAGAAGGGTTATACACAGGAACAGTTTGCTGAAATGATTGATTTATCCACCAATTATTTTTCGGATATTGAGCGGGGAAAAAGTTTTCCCCGTCCTGAAAAACTGGTGGCAATCATAAACACGTTAGAATGTTCCGCGGACGATCTGTTTCAGGATGTGATTCAGACCGGCTATCAGATAAAAGCATCCCGTCTGGCTGACCGGCTTGCCGATTTATCCCCTGAAAACAATCAGTTAGTCATGGACTTGCTGGACGTACTGTTGAAAAATCTTAAATAATATCCGATTTGGTGATAAGCCTGTGAGTTTTTTACTTATGGGCTTTTCCTTCTGGGTTTTATGTGGTATACTAATGGTATTAGCATGATATATCATGTAGTTTTCGTTATAAGCACAGGAGGCTGCTATGGAACAAAGCAAAGAAAAAACCTGCTGTTTTTTCGGTCACAGAGATTCCCCCTTCCGCCTGCGGGAACAATTGAAGCTCGCGGTCAGGGTCATGATTGTAACAGGAGTGGCGGAGCGCTTTTATGTGGGAAACCATGGGAATTTTGATAAAATGGCTTACGGCGTGCTGTGTGAATTGCAGAAAGAGTATCCCCATATCCGCTATTATGTGGTGCCGGCTTATGCTTTGAACGATCGGATGCGGACAATTTATGGCGATCATGTGGCGTATCCCGATGACCGGACGGAAGAGATTGACCCGAAATTTGCGATTTACGACCGGAACGACTGGATCATACGGCAGTCCCGCTATGTGATTTGTTATTTGGCGCGGTCATACGGCGGCGCCAGCCATTTTGTCCGCAAAGCCGAAAAAAACGGTTTGATTGTCCTCAATCTCAAATGTTGACAAATGCGGCGGCGGATGTTACAATAATAGGGTAATTCCGAACGGAAACCTATCAAACGGAGGAGAATGTGACGCGTATGAAGTCCGAAGAAAAAACAACCCAAACTTCTCAGAAAAGCGGTATGCCGGATCTTCTGCACTTTCTGTATGAGACGGACGGTCCCTTTGCCTTTCTGAACCGCCCGGTTCCCACCTTGTCGGGACAGAAGGCAGTGGCGCTTTCGATGATGGTGGTGGCGGCAATGGCGCTGGTAATGTCCGCGATCTGCAATCTGGCCTATCATAAGCCCGAAACATCTGACAATTCCGGCGTGAGCTATAATTTTACCAGTTCCAGCGATACAGTGACATACACCGATACGCAGGGAGCTGTGACCTACACCGCGGGCAATTCATCGTCCAAGGGAAAAGCCAAGGGATAATTTTTTCATTTCTTTACTTTTGTATGAAAAAAGCACATCGTGAAAAAAGGTATTTCTTTCACGGTGTGCTTTTTCATCCGACTATACGACGGAAGATGAAATCTAGGGAAACGCTGATTAAGGAACGATGCAGAAATAATTAATACATTTCACTTGCTGAAACACGCAAGCAACCTGTATTTTTAAGCAGAAAATGACTGATTAAATTCTGCATAGTTCCTAAGTCGATTCTCGCACCGCTCAAAGACGTATCCTCGCGGCGCGGAATCGACGGCAAGCCTTTAATCAGCGTTTCCCTAAAAAAATCCTAAAGAATAAATGAAAAAACTTGCAATCATTTGATTGTAATGATATGATGAATTCATTAAAAAATCCATCAGGAGGGAAGTTCATCTATGATACAGGTGGAGCATTTACAGAAATACTTCCAAAAAACCATCAAACAGCCCGGATTAGCGGGCAGCGTCAAGGCGCTGTTTCACAGTCAGAAGGAAATCGTCAAAGCAGTGGACGATGTATCCTTCCATGTGGATAAGGGCGAAATATTGGGCTTTATCGGTCCCAACGGCGCGGGAAAGTCCACTGTGATCAAGATGCTCACCGGCATTCTCACCCCTACCGGCGGAAGCTGCCTCATTAACGGGCAGAATCCGCAGAAAAACCGCAAGCGGTATGTCAGGGAAATCGGCGTGGTGTTCGGACAGCGCACACAGCTCTGGTGGGATCTGCCGCTGACCGAGACCTACGCGGTCTTAAAGGAAATCTATGAGGTGGACGACACCCGGTTCCGCAAGCAGATGGCATTTCTCAATGAAGTGCTGGAGCTGGAGCCGTTCATCAAGTCCCCCGTGCGAACTCTTTCGCTCGGGCAGCGCATGAGAGCCGATATCGCCGCTTCGCTGCTCCACAACCCGAAAGTGCTGTTTCTCGATGAACCTACCATCGGTCTGGACGTGGTGGTCAAGGACAATATCCGGCGCGCCATTACCCAGATTAACGGGGAAGAGAATACCACCGTCATTCTCACCACCCACGATCTCGAAGATATTTCGTCGCTGTGCAAGCGGATTGTCATGATTGATCACGGCAAAAAGGTGTATGACGGCAGTCTCTATCATCTCAAGCAGGAATACGGTCAGATGCGGGAACTCAATTTCGAGGCGGCAAACGAGTCGGATATTCCCAAGCTGGATTATGAAACCGCGTTTGCCGGAAACGGTCTGGCGCCGGGGGATGTCACCCTCAAAACAGAAGGCGCGATGGTCACGGTCGGGTTCAACACCGACAAGATTTCCGTCGAGCAGATGCTCAATTACACCCTCGGCACGATTCATGTCAAAGACATTACCGTCCGGGACGCGGACATCGAAGAAATTATCCGCCGACTGTATAAAGGGGAAAAGGGTGTTGTGCCGTCTTCCGACGAGGCTGGCGGATGACCAAACTGGGCGCAGGGGCGCGGCTAAATAAAGGCTGGCGGATTGAAACGTCCGGAGATAAATAGGAATGGAACGTGTCCGCTCGCGTCGGGGCTTTTGGCTGGATGCTCGCGTCCGGGGCGAATACGGCTTACGCCGCCCGCGTACTGCACGCGATGGGTCTTGCCACGGATGTCCGGGTGCTTCCTGATTTGCGCGTGCTTCGCCGCGCGGCTGGATGTCTGTTTATTCTGTTTATTCCGGACGCTTCGCGCCGCATTGGTCGCAGAAGGGCGTGGAACACCACTTCCCGCAGGAACAGCACCAGAGCTTTGACCCCTGTGCCGGAGCGGGGCTTGGCGCGGCAAATCCGAACGACGTCACCGGCGCGCCTGCCGTATTCCGGGCAGCGGTTTCCGTGGCGGCAGCCTGTGCGCCGACCAGCGTGGCGGCAGCCATGACCGGGTCGCGGAGCATTTTGTCCCGCCCCAGATCGCGCACGATCTGTCTGTCCCCCTCACTTACCCGGATGCTGCCAATGGCAACCGAACTCACCGCAAAGCCGCGAAGATCAATCCATTTTTGGGTCATGGCGCTCTGAATGGCGTCACACAGATCGGTGGTTCTGCCGGGCAGCTCCGAGGGGGAAACGCCGCCCGCGGTGAGAATCGCAATGCCTTCCGCCGCCGCCTGCGCAAATTCGGCTTGCAGCTGCGGACTGATCTGCGAGAGCGAAGCTGTCTGATTCACACCGCGGCAGACCCGTTCAAAGAAAATTTTCGGGTTGGCAATGCGCATGGAAAACAATCCGCTGATGATCGCCTGCGCGTCCATCGAAAAGCCGGTGTTCTGATCCGAAACCTGTATCGGACAGGTTACATGAAAGGGAATATTGAGCAGTTCCTTGGTGTTGAGATACAACACGATCTGACGCACGCAGACGTCTCCGCCAAAGCCGATGCGTTCGATGACGCTTTCTCCCAGTCCCTTCAGTCCCCGTCCCGAGAAAATACTCGGCGAGCGGTTGCTGTGGAACACATTCTCGCCCGGACGGTCGAAGCACGCCACGACCTTGCCCGATTCCACCACAAAGGCGCACTGCCCTTCGTTGACAAGGATAATCGAGCCGTCACTGATCAGACCGTCGGTGGCGTGGGTGTTGGAACTGCGCGCGGGATTGACGCGGGGATGTCCCCGCTGGATCAGCGTTCCCTGCGGGATGCTGTCGCATTCGTACATTTCCAGCCATTGATCGCCGAGTACGCCGCCTGCCGCGCCGACTGTCGCTTTGATAATGCCCATGCTGTCACCTTCTTTTATTTTTTGAAGTAATTGGATAGCTTTCTTATTTTATTATAGTGGGCGGCGGGGGATTCGTCAAGACGTGCGGCAGGCTATCTCTAAATGAATCACATCAGGAGAAAAAATCCATGAAAAAATTTCTGAAAACCTATCTGCCCTTCACGCGGGCGGGAATGCAGAGCGCGACAGCGTATCGGGTGAATTTCCTCGCGTGGTTTATGGGCGATATCATGTACTGTCTGGTCATGTATTACGTCTGGCGGGCAGTTTTTGCCTCTTCGGGGCAGAGCAGCTTCAACGGTTTTACCATGACCGATATGACAGTGTTTCTCTTTATTTCCAATATCACCCGCTATATCACCGAGAGCGACGGCTCCTACGACGTGGGGGAAGAGATTCGCGACGGCAATATCGCCATGCGTCTCATCAAGCCAGTCAGCTTTGACATGACCTTTCTCTTCACCGAACTGGGATTCAAAATCCTCACCTTTCTCATGATTTTTGTGCCGATGGTGATCGGTGTGGAGATTTACAAATCCATCGCGTTCGGAAAGGTGATGTTCCATATCGGCACCTTTGCGGCGTATATGCTGAGTCTGGTGATGAGCTATCTCTTTTCGTTCTATATGAATGTCTGCTTTGGCTTCATGGCGTTTTTCCTCAAAAACCTGTGGGGATTCAATATGCTCAAGGGCAGTATCCTGCGGTTTGTGTCGGGCGCGGTGATTCCGCTGGCGCTCCTGCCGGATACGCTGCGGCAGGTATTGGAATGGCTGCCCTTTTCGACGCAGGTCTATACGCCCGCGATGATCTACATGGAAAAATATGTCGGCTGGGAACTGGCGTTCCGGCTGGGCATACAGGCGTTGTGGGTGACGGGATTCTGCCTGCTGTCACAGCTCATTCTCTCGGCGGCAATGCGGCATGTCACGGTGCAGGGCGGATAAGGAGGCGATGGATATGTGGCTGAAAAACACAGGAAAAGAAATCCGCCGGACCTTCCGGCTGCTGCGCATTTTCGCGGCGCAGCATCTCAAGAAACTCATGGAGTACAAGATCGATTTTATCACCGGCGCCGTCGCGTTTCTCGTGGATCAGGTGGTCAACCTGACATTTCTTACCATTATCTTCGGCAACGTGGCGCATTTGCAGGGCTGGAGCTATTATGAAATGCTCTTTATCTACGGGTTTTCGCTGTTTCCCAAGGGAATCGACCATCTGTTCTGCGACAATCTCTGGAACGTGGGCTACTGGATTATCCGCAAGGGAGAATTTGACAAATATCTCACCCGCCCCATCAATCCGCTGCTGACCGTCACGGTCGAGGTCTTTCAGGTGGACGCCTTCGGCGAACTCGTGGTGGGAATCGCCCTGATGCTGCTCTCGGTGAGCCATCTGTCGCTGCCCTTTGTGTGGTACGACATTCCGCTGGCATTGATCGCCGTGCTGTTCGGCACGCTGATTTACACATCCCTCAAAATTATCTTTGCCTCCATTGCGTTCTGGGTCAAGCAGAGCGGGCATCTGGTGGAGATGGTTTACAATATGAACGGCTTTTCGCAGTACCCGACGCGCATTTACAGCAGTGTAGTACGAAATGCAGTGACATATGTCATTCCATTTGCGTTTACGGCATTTTATCCGGCGAGCTATCTGCTGCGCCATGAATCGCCGCTGTTTTGCATCGGCGGAACGGTGGCGGCGGGAAGTGTGCTGTTTGCCGTCGGGCTGTTAATCTGGAATAAGGGACTGACCGCTTATGAAAGTGCCGGATCCTGATTTTCAGGCAAATCTGCGATGAAAGGACTTTTTTCTATGAACCTTCCCAACGAGGACACCTACGCCTATGAATACCGCGTCACCATGAATATGCTCAACGGCGAGGGATTCATGAAGCCCGACGGCTATCAGACTGTCATCTGCGACGTTGCCGAGTCCCATCTTTCCCGCCTTCACCTCAATGTCGAAGACCTTGCGCCCTATCATGTGGCATGGGTGCTGATCTCTTCCGCGTTTGAGATTGTCTCCCCCATCCGCTCGGAACAGCGGGTCATCGGTTACACATGGCACTCCGCGCAGGATAAGCTCACGTTTCGCCGCGACCTCTCCTTTACCGATACGGGGGGCAATCCTCTGTTTCATGCCGCCACCTTTACGGTGCTGATGAATACCGACACGCGCCGGATTGTGCGTCCCGATCAGGCAGGATTTACCATCGGGGAGCCGCTGCCGAAATTCACGATGGACGCCTCCCCAAAGCTGCGCTGCCGTACCGACATGATTCCCTGCGATCATCGGAGGGTTTATCCCAGCCAGATCGACTGTCTGGGTCACGTCAATAACGGACGTTACAGTGAATTTGCCTACGACGCGCTGACAAACGGGGAATTGTCGCGATTGGCTTCACTGCGGCGCATGGACGTCAATTATCTTTCGGAACTGCGGCTGGGCGATACGTTTACCGTGCGCCGCGGATATGACAGTGATATGCCGTCCGACCTGCTGGTTGACGGCGTCAACGAGGCGACCGGCAAACCCTCGTTTTTTTGCCGCCTGCGGTTTGCGCAATAAGAGAATCTCTACCCAAAACAAAAAAGACCGGAGTGATTTAAAAACTTCGGTCTTTTTTATATCGAGAATCACTATCCACAACTTAGGCACTCCCCCAGTCAGCTACGCTGACAGCCCCCTCAAAGAGTACTGTCATTAACTTAAGGGAATCATCAGCAAGATGCACAAAAATAAAAAATAAGTTCATGCAAAAAACGAATTGACAAAAGCGAAAGTGCCACACAATTGAAGTGAAATTATTCACTTTTTG
>JAFPUM010000044.1 GCA_017395425.1 Clostridia bacterium
CACATATTTATGCTCTCCTTTCCTTCTTCATATGGCAGGTCTGCGCCTGTTACGATGTTCAGCATATCGGCAGTCTTTCGGGAAACATGCCGGTACGCCTCGTCCTCTTTTACCAATTTCTGTAATTGGTTTTTATTCAATGAATGCTTCATAAACTGCAATGCGATACGCAGTTCGGTATGGAATTTGTCAAATTCCGTATCGGGTATCTGTGCGGGTGCAATGAGGTGCAGATGATAATTGTCCACGAAACGCAGTATCTCCGCGTCGGCTGACAGCATTTCATACAGATCGGTCGGCGCCGTCCACGGTTCCGCGCCGAAGTACAGCGTCAGCGTGATCACCGGCAGCAGCTTATCCGTCCGGTAAAAGCCCGAGAGGAATTCCGCGCCGGTTTCGGGTTTTGACTTACCTTTGCGGTGCGATTTTCCCGCTTCCTCCACCTGCGAAACATACTGCATCGCGTCATACAGCATATTCCGCACCGGCATCGCGTAGTGAATCTGGGACTGATTTTCAATTCCCAGCAGCAGATAAGCCGCCTTGCCGTCCCGCATGACCGTCACCGTTTTCAGGATATCCCTGTACTTCTGTATCGGTACCGACGCCTCACCGTTTTCCCCGTAGGGCAGAACAATCGCCGTGGTGTCCACCGGTCGGAGCTGCTCCGGCTTGATGCGCTGCTCGCCGCCGTACAGCAGAAAATTAAACGCGTCCGCAAAAATCGCGCTGTCCTGCATATATTCCTTGGTCACGATATCTTTGTCGCCCATCGCGCTCACGCCCCTTTTCTGCCTTTATTATACCGCTTTTTTTACTAGCTGTCAATACTGTCAATACTGTCAATCTGTCAATAGCGCCCTGCCAAAACGGAACAATGCACGCCCCGGGCGGATTTATGTGGATTTGGCGAAATCGGTTGAAGATATTGCTTTTTGCGTAGGAATTTGGTATAATCAAATCAATCCCTATCATTCTTTCCGCAGAGGACTTGATGGTCATGAAAAGAATCCTTGCCTGTCTGCTGACAGGCTGTATACTGCTCGGTCTGATGACCGCTTTGCAGATCAATCCCGATCTGCTCCCGGAGGACAATATCCTGGTGGATCGCACCCCTGACGCGGTGGATCAGCAGGCGCTCTATGACGAACTCTTTGACCTGCACAGTACAGTGCAGATCGACGTCAATCTCTCCCGCGCCGAAATCGCCAAATTGCAGGAAGATTACATGGCATATAAGGCAATCGGCTCCAAGTCGCCCATCTACCGCCGGGCAGTGAGCGTGACCTTTACGATCAACGGCAAAAAGTACGTCGTGGAGGACGTGGGCATCCGTCTCAAGGGCAACACCACCCGCAGCAATTTCTATAACGACGTGCTGGGCATCTACAATCTCGTCCATTTCAAGCTGCATTTCGGGCAGACCTTTGAAGAGCGGAGCTATTATTCCGTGGACGCGGAGAACTGGCTTGATGAGGACGCGCGGCAGGCGCGTCTCAACCGTACCTTCGCCACCCTCCAGAAAATGGAACTCAAATGGAACAGCAACGCCGATAATACCTATGTCCGCACCGCCTATATAAACGATATGTTCCGGGATTACGGCATCCCGGCTCAGCGCTGCGTGCTCGCGGACCTGCGTCTGGGCGGCTGCCGCGTGGGCATCTACCGTCTCTTTGAACCCATCGACGAAACCTTTCTGAGCCGTTATCTTCCGACCGAGGATTTCGGCGGCGACCTCTACAAAGTCCGGTTTATCAGCCATTCTCCCGCCAATTACACCCTTGCCAACAGCTACGGCATCGACAGCAAGAACAACAATATCTACCACAACTTTGACCTCAAGACCAATCGCGACACCTCGCAGCATGAATCTCTGCGGCACCTGCTGGAAGTCATCAACAAGCCCGGCGTCACCAAAGAAGAACTCGAGGAAGTGGTGGATATCGACTGGCTGGCGCGGTATAATGCCATCAACTTCGCGGCGGGCAATCAGGACGATCTCCGTTTCAATTACAACAACCACTATCTCTACTTCCGCAAAAGTGACGGCAAGGCCATCTTCTTGCCCTATGACTGCGAGGTCTGTCTGGGAGATACCTATTCATGGAACCCTTCCGGCGACGCGCTGACCGGTATGTCTCCCTATGAAGACACATCCTTCCGTACCGGCGTGCAGGACAATCCGCTGGAGCGGCAGGTGGTACTGGAGGACGGCATGTTTGTGGATCTTTACACCCGGTATCTCCGCGATGTCTGCGACAGCAAGTGGCTGACCGAGGAACACTTCCGCACCTATTACGACGCCGTCGCGCCCCATTATGCCGACCGCGTCCTGCCGTCTTACAGCTATATGAGCACCCTGCACATGGATACCTCCTTTACCATGGATGCCTGTAACGGCAATATGTCCGTCGGCGAGTTCATGGAGAAGAAGAAGGAAAGCGTAGTGGTCAGTGATTAGTGGTCAGTGGTCAGTGAATAACGAATGGGAGGAATGACCGTGTACGGAAAAGACGAGAAGGCGAAAATGCTGTCGGGAAAGCTGTACCATGTGAGCGGGGACGAGCGGCTCGCAGCCGACGAGAAGAAATGCCGACGGCTGGTGCGTCTCTACAATGCCCTCACCGAGGATGAAAAAGCACAGCGCCTTCCCCTTCTGAAGCAACTGCTCGGCGGCTGCGGTACGCGCTGTACCTTCGAGCCGCCGGTGCATTTCGATTACGGCTGCCATACTTACATCGGCGAGCATTTTTACGCCAATTTTGACTGCGTGATTCTCGACGTGTGCAAGGTCACCATCGGCGAGCAGGTGCGGCTGGGTCCGCGGGTGAGCATTTTTACGGTCGGACACCCGATTGACCCGGATGTGCGTGCCGAGGGATTCTGCTGCGGCAAGCCCGTCACGATTGGCAACAACGTCTGGGTCGGCGGTCATACGGTCATCAACCCCGGCGTGACCATTGGCGACAATACGGTGATCGGCTCCGGCTCGGTCGTGACCAAAGACATTCCCCCGAATGTCATTGCCGCGGGGGTGCCCTGCCGTGTCATCCGCGCCATTACCCCGGAAGACAGGGCTTTCTGGGAGGCGCAGCGGGAAGAATACCTTGCTACGAATGAATAGTGAATTAGCTGCCGACAAGCGGCAGCGTGAAGGAAGCGCTTCGCGCTTGGAATATAGAATCGAGGAAGCGCTTTGCGCTTCATGTAAAAAAATAACGCCAAAATCCCCCACGGTTTTGCCCTATCTTTGGCAGTTTGGCTAATTGCAATCGGGGGGGATTTGTATTATAATGACAAAGTATTATGGTAAGTTTTAGAGGTCTACACGATTTTCAGACGGAAAGCAGGTTGGGATGATGGATAAAGAGATCAAAGAACTCACAGAGGAAAAATTTGTGTTTGTAGACGAAGGTGCGTCGGAGGGTCTGTATGAACCCGACGCAGAGCAGGTCGTGAGCATCAGCGACGACGTATTTTATCAGGAATTGGCACAGGATGTTCTGCAAAATAACGTGCAGAGCAAGGTCGCCAAAGAGATGGCGGCAGTTGTTCTGTCGGAGACGCCCGATGAAACGGAACTGTTCGTGGAGGAAGCCGTCGGGCTGACCGAAGAGGCGCTCCCCGTGGTGTCGGTCAATGACGCGGCAGCCGGAGACGACGGACATGACGGCGACGATGAAGATCACGGCGACGATGACGGCGAATGGAACGCCGAAGACGACGCAGCGTTCACATTCTGCGGCGCGACGTATGTATCGTCATTCCTGAACGAAGATGACCACGAAGAAGACGTCACTGACGAAGAAGAAGACCTTGACGAAGAAGACCTTGACGAAGAAGAGAACCTTGACGAAGACGTTGCTGATGAAGAGGACGAGGATGACGAGGAATATCTTCCCGTCTTTGAAACCCATTTTGCCGATAACACCGCTTATTCTCTGCGCGACACGATGGAAGAGGTCTTTGAGGAACCCGAAAACGTGTATGCCGTCGAAGAAGCCGAACCCGCCACGGAAGGCAAAGTGGATATCATGGATTATCTGACCGACGAGGCAAAGTCCGAAATCGACCAGAACTGCGCGGATACGGCAACATCTGTCGCGCCCGAGGCGGAACCTGTCGCGGACACCGCGCAGACACAGGTCTTTGAGCCGGTCAGCGTCGAGAGCGGCTATGTCGATATCGACGACGACGCTGAAAAAGTCAGGTCTGCCTCCCCGTCTTCTCACAGCGGTTCCCATCACCATCACCATCACCGTCACCGCAGACATATCAGCAAGCGGCGCATTGCCAAGGGCGTCATCCAGATTGGCGGCCTGCTGCTGGTGGTGGGAGGCGTCACATGGCTGGTGGGTCAGGCGGCATTCGGCGCCTATGGCGGCAAACGCGCCGGGAATGACACATCTTCTCAGCTTCTCTACGGTTACAGCTCCCATCCCGTCTCTTCCGAGGACGGCTATGGCGTCAGCTCCGTGGAAGACGAATTCGACGTGGATTCCCTCACCCTCGGCGATAAGAACGAACTCGTGCTCAAAGTCCAGCGGGAACTCTATTCCCTTTCCTATCTCAAACGCTCCGACGTACACGGCACCTTCGACAGTGCGACCAAGGAGGCTGTCGCGGCGTTTCAGGAGATGAGCGGCATGGAAGCAACGGGTATTGTGGACAGAAATACCTATTATGCGCTGTTTGATATCGACGCGTGGCTTCCCACCACCGTCACCACTGAACTGCCCACCGATGTGACCTCCGCCTCCGACCCCGACGACGACGACGAGGAAGTTTTTTCTCTGCCGGATGAGGATGCTGAGGATGCCGACGCCACTACCGCTTCCACCACCGGTCCCGCTACTACCTACAAGACTACCACGACAACCGAACCCACTACTGCCGCTACCAGAAAGACTACCACGACCACGGAATCTACCACCAAAAAGACCACTACGACCACAACCAAGAAAACCACGACTACTACTGAGAAGACTACCACCAAGAAGACTACTACCACTACTGAGAAGACTACTACCACTACCGAAAAGCCCACCACCAAGAAGACCACCACGACCACCGAAAAGCCCACCACCAAGAAGACCACCACGACCACCGAGAAGCCTACTACCACCAAGAAAACGTCTACCACCACGGAACCCACTACGACCACCACCAAAAAAACCACCACTACCACCGAACCCACCACTACCACCGGGAAGCCGACCGAGCCCACTGCTTCTTCTGAAAAACCCACCGAGCCGACGGCTTCTGCCACCGAGCCGACTGCTACCGAGAAGCCGACTACCTCTTCCGAAAAACCGACTACGACCTCTGCTGCCGAGAGCTGAAATAATGAATAATGAAGAGTGAATAGTGAATAGTGAATAGTGAATAATGACCGGGGAGGAAAGGACGCATTTATGATCAATGTAACCATTAACGGAAACCAAAAGCAGTTTGAAGAGCCGATTTCGGTCAAGGATATTATCACCGCGTTCGGCGGTGACATTGCCCAATTTACCTGTGCGGTCGTGATTGACGGCAAGATGTATGATCTGGATCATACCGTCCGGCAGGATTGCACCGTTGAACTGCTCACCTTCCGTGATATCCGGGAACGGCGTCAGAAACAGGAAGAAACGGACGAAATCCGGATGACCGGCGATGTGTCGCCGCAGTCCGTTTCCGACGATGAAGCCGACAGCACCGGACTTACGGTGATGGATGCTGCTGCTGCCGCTCTTCTGAGCGATTCGGAAGTAGAGGATGTCTTCTCACAGGATGTATTCGAGGCGATGGAAGATGAAATCCGCCTGATGGTGCAGGATACCTTCGACGAGGACGGCATTACCCTGACCCCTGATCGCGCACTGCGGCTGCTGGATGAAGCCGAGGCGCTGCTGTCCGAAGAACCGGTTGCGGAAGCCGTTATCGAAGAAGTGCCGGTTGTCGAAGAAGTGCCGGTTGTCGAAGAAGTGCCGGTTGTCGAAGAAATTGTTGTAGAGGACGAACTGGCTGCCGAAGAAGAATCGGCTGTCGAGGACGAACCGGTTGTCGAAGAAGAATCGGCTGTCGAGGACGAACCGGTTGTCGAAGAAGAACCGGTTGTCGAAGAAGAACCGGTTGTCGAAGAAGAACCGGCTGTCGAAGAAGAACCGGTTGTCGAAGAAGAACCGGTTGCCGAAGAAGAACCGGTTGCCGAAACACTGACCGACGCGCAGATCAGCGCGATTGTGGAACGTTCGGCAGCCAAAGCCGCCGAAAAAGCAGAAAATATTGACAATCTGTGCGATGAACTGGTTTCCGGTATCGACGAATCGGACAAACCGGCTGACTGGATGCTGAGAACCCCCGAAGAAGTGGACGCGCTGGTTGCCGATTCCGCCCGGGAAGCCCAGATGCAGCAGCAGAAGCTCGCCCGGAACAAGCGCCGCAGATGGCTGGGCAACGCGGTCAAGGCGGCTGTCGTGCTGGCGGCGGTATTTGGCATCGGCTGGTTTGGCGGCAAAGCCGCGATGACGGCGCTCGGCTCGCAGGAAAAGCCGCATTTGCGCCCCGTTTCCACGGCGGACGTCGTCACCCGCACCGATGAAGTGTCGGGCAGCGATGTCAGCGGTTCCGACGTGAATTTCCCGCTCTATCAGTCCACGCTGCTCGAAATGGGCAACGCCAATTCCCTTGTACTGACGGTACAGCAGCGGCTCCATGAACTCGGTTATCTGCCCGCCGCCTACGTCAAGGGAACCTTCGACGGACATACCCGCACGGCTGTCGCCGAATTCCAGGCGACTCACAAGCTGAAATCTACCGGCAAGGCGGATCGGAAAACCTTTGAACTGCTCTTTTCGGAGCAGGCTGTCGCTAAACTGCCTGAATCGTCCGATGCTTCTACGACGGAACCTGACAGTGATGTGACCCAAGCGAATGCAACCACCGCTTCCACCACGGAACCGACTACGACTACCACGACCACCAAGAAGACCACGACCACCGAGCCGACTACCACGACCACCAAGAAGACCACCACATCTCGTCGTACCACGACAACTACCCGTCGTACCACGACAACTACCCGTCGTACCACGACAACTACCCGTCGTACCACGACAACCACCCGTCGTACCACGACGACCCGCCGCAGACGCACAACCACCACCACGACCGAGCCGACGACGACGCTGATTGTCGAACCGACCACCGCCAATACCACTGAACCCGCTGTCACCACACAGGCTCCCGCTCCTACTACCACGCAGGCTCCCGCTCCCACCACGACGCAGGCGCCCGCTCCTACCACGACGCAGGCGCCCGCTCCTACCACGACGCAGGCGCCCGCTCCTTCTACCACCGAAGCCCCTGCCCCCGAACCTACCGAAAATCAGGGCGAGGAATAAGTTAATTCGGAATGCGGAATGCGGAATTGGACAGAAAAAACATTCCGAAAAAAAGGCTTGACAAAGCGGTTTTCTTGCGGTATGATAGTACAATAAACATTCCAAAACCGAATCACCGAAAAAAACGTTGAGGAAGTTAAACCTGACAGTTTTTCCTGCGACAGAGAACCGCTTCACCGGCTGAGAGAGCGGACAGGATTTGTCGGGCATATACCGCTTCCGAGTGCGGGATGAAATGGCTGCATCATTAGTGATTAGTGCTTAGTGATTAGTGATTAGTGATCAGAGCAGCACAAATCCTGCCGCGTGGCTGCGTTACGGGCTTGATGAGCGGGTGTATTCTGTGTCAGAATGCACCAACACGGGTGGAACCGTGGAGTTTTTCAATTGGTTTGATGAGCTTCACCCCGAATATACCATATGGGTATGTTTTGGGTGAGGCTTTTTTGTTTTATTTGATTTTTTAGGAGGTATTGTTATGATTCAGGTCAAATTAAAAGATGATGTGAAAGAATTTGAATCCGGCGTGTCGGTTGCGGACATCGCCAAATCCATCAGCGCGGGACTTTTCAAAGCTGCCTGCGCCGCCAAGGTAAACGGTGCGGTCTGCGACCTTCGCACCGTGCTGGACAGCGATTGTGAGGTGGAAATCCTCACCTTCGACGATATCGACGGCAAAAAGGCATTCTGGCACAGCACGTCGCATATTCTCGCGCAGGCGGTCAGACGCTTGTACCCCGCCGCGAAACTCTCCATCGGACCGTCGATTGACGGCGGCTTCTACTACGATTTCGACGTGGAGAAACCCTTCACCGCCGACGACCTCGCCGCGATTGAAGCCGAAATGAAAGCCATTGTCAAGAGCGGTATGCCCATCGAGCGCTTTGAACTGCCGCCCGACGAAGCTGTGAAGCTGCTCGAAGACATGGAAGAACCCTACAAAGTCGAGCTTTGCAGGGAACACGCCGACAAGGGCGAGAACATCTCCTTCTACAAGCAGGGTGAATTCACCGACCTCTGCGCCGGTCCCCATCTCATGACGGTTGCCCCCGTCAAAGCCTTCAAGCTCACCAACTGCACGGGCGCTTACTGGCGCGGCGACGCTAAAAATAAAATGCTCTGCCGCGTCTATGGCGTGTCGTTCCCCAAGGCGTCAATGCTCGAAGAACATCTCACGATGCTCGAAGAAGCCAAAAAGCGCGACCACAACAAAATCGGTCGCGAACTCGAACTTTTCACGACGGTGGACTATATCGGTCAGGGACTGCCCATCATGCTCCCCAAGGGCGCGAGAGTGATTCAGCTCCTGCAGCGCTTTGTGGAGGACGAGGAACAGCGCCGCGGCTGGCAGCTCACCAAGACGCCCTTCATGGCAAAGAGCGACCTCTATAAAATCAGCGGTCACTGGGACCATTACAAGGACGGTATGTTCGTGCTGGGCGAGGAAAAAGAGGGCGAGGAATGCTATGCCCTGCGTCCCATGACCTGTCCTTTCCAGTATCAGGCGTACCTCAACCGCGCCCGTTCCTACCGTGACCTTCCCCTTCGCTACAACGAGACGTCCACGCTCTTCCGCAACGAGGACAGCGGCGAGATGCACGGCTTAATCCGCGTGCGTCAGTTCACGATTTCCGAGGGACATCTGATGTGCCGTCCTGACCAGCTCGAGGACGAATTCAAGGGCTGTCTGGAGCTTGCCATCTTCATGCTCAAGACGCTGGGTCTGTATGAGGACGCTTCCTACCGCTTTTCGCAGTGGGATCCCAATGACCGCGCCAAGTATATCGGCACGCAGGAGCAGTGGGACGAGGCACAGGGCAAGATGAAGACCATTCTCGACGATCTGGGTATTCCGTATGTCATCGGTATCGGCGAGGCGGCATTCTACGGTCCCAAGCTCGACATTCAGATCAAGAACGTCCACGGCAAGGAAGATACGCTCATTACGATTCAGATTGACCAGATGCTCGCCGAGAAGTTCGGCATGGAATATACCGACCGCGACGGCACCAAGAAGCGTCCCTACATTATCCACCGCACGTCCATCGGCTGTTATGAGAGAACGCTCGCCTATCTGATTGAGAAATACGCGGGCGCGTTCCCGACGTGGCTGGCGCCGGTGCAGGTGAAGCTCCTGCCGATTGCCGACCGTCATCTGGACTATCTCTATGAAGTCAAGAAGGCGCTCGAAGCCGAAGGTATGCGGTGCGAAGTCGATGACCGGAATGAGAAGATCGGGTATAAAATCCGTGAGGCGCAGGTCAAGAAGATTCCGTATATGGTGGTTGTGGGCGATAAGGATATCGAAAACAAGACGGTTTCGATTCGCAGCCGGAAGGACGGCGATCTGGGCGCGATGAGCGTGGAGGATTTCGTCAGGCTGATGGTCGAAAAGGTACGCACCAAGGAAATCGACTGCTAGAAAAACAAGCCGAACTAGCCGCGCAGCGGCGTGGGAGTCGAGGGGGGCGAGCCCTCCTCGCAGGGGCGTGGGGGCAGCGCCACCACTGGGGACTGGGGCAGCGCCCCAGCAGGCAGGCGGAAGCCTGCCGGGCAAGACCAGCCCTGACACGCGACAGGGTCGGGCGAATCCGGAAATAGTGAATAGTGAATAATGAATAATGAATAGTGAATAACGGAGGAAGCGCTTCGCGCTTGGAATAGAAATGAGAATTACGGTACTGGATACATTCACAGCGTTTCTGCCGGGAGAAGCGCGTCCGGCTGGCTTATCCGAACTGGGTGAGGTACACTGGATCGAGGAAACCGACTTCTCCCGCACCGCGGAATGGATTGGCTTATCCGACGCGGTGATCTGCAACAAGAGCCGCATGACCCGCGAGGTCATGGCACAGTGTCCCCGTCTGAAATACATCGGACTGATGGGAACCGGCTTTGACCAGGTGGATTTAGCCGCCGCCTCCGAGTACGGCATTACGGTATGCAATGTCCCCGCTTATTCGACGAATGCCGTCGCACAGCACACCTTCGCGCTTATCCTCAACCACTACTGCCGCATTGCGGACTATGCCCACGACTGCGCCAACGACGGCTGGATTATCAAACGCTATTTCAGCGAGTTCGGACTGCCTGCCTATGAGCTGGCAGGAAAAACCATCGGACTGATCGGCTGTGGGCATATCGGGCGCAAGGTGGGGGAGATTGCCCGCGCGTTCGATATGAAGGTGCTGGCGTTTACCCGTCACCCGGAGAAGCTGGCGGGAGAAGCGATTGACTGCGTGCCGCTGGAAACCCTTCTCAAAAAATCCGATATTGTCTCGCTGCACTGTCCGCTTAATGACGAAACATGCTGTCTTATCAATCGCGATACGCTTGCCCTCATGAAACCCTCGGCGCTGCTGGTCAATACCGCACGCGGCGGACTGATCAATGAAGCCGACCTCTCTAAAGCGCTCGGGAACGGCATCATTGCCGCCGCTGCCGTGGACGTGCTGACCGAGGAACCCATGTCCCTCCAAACGCCCCTGCGTGATGCGCCGCATATCACCGTTACACCCCATATCGCGTGGGCGCCGCTGGAAACCCGTCGGAGACTGTTCGACATCATCTGCGACAATCTCCGCTGCTGGATGGAGGGTCATCCGCAGAATGTGGTTTGCCCAGTGAAAGATTAAATCCAAAAAACGTCCTCTGTTTTCGGCAGAAGGGCGTTTTTTTCATAAAAAAATAAAAAAACTTATCAAAAAACACTTCAATTTTGGTCAAATGTATGGTAGAATATACATACAACTATGCGTTAGTATTTTCCTTCCCAATTCCGACAGAAAGGTTGTGTCGTATGGCCATCACGTTTACCGTGTCGCTGGCGAAGATTATCAAAGAATTTTCGCTGGAAACCGTGCATATGCCCAAAAATCCCGAAGAAATTCTCATCTCGTCCAACGAAGTCAACCGTCCCGGCGTGGAACTGACCGGCTTCTTTACCTTCTATGACAACCGCCGTATCCTCGTGTTCGGCAATACCGAAATGGCATATCTCAACGGCTTTTCCGCCGAGAACCGGGAAAAGTGCCTCGATGACCTGATGTCCCGCGGCGCGCCGGCGTTGATTCTCTGCCGCAGCTTTGAGCCGTTCGAGGAAATGACAGCGGCAGCCAAAAAATACGGTATGCCGATTCTCGCCACACCGGAGGCAACTTCGCACTTTATGTCCGATCTCATCGCCTTCCTCAATGTCGAACTCGCGCCGCGTATCACCCGTCACGGCGTACTCGTGGAGGTCTACGGCGAAGGTATCCTGCTGCTGGGCGACAGCGGCGTGGGCAAGAGCGAAACCGCCATTGAACTGGTCAAGCGCGGTCACCGTCTTATCGCGGACGACGCGGTGGAAATCCGCAAGGTGTCCAACAAGACCCTCGTGGGTTCCGCGCCCGCCAATATCCGCCACTTCATCGAACTGCGCGGCATCGGCATCATCAATGCCCGCCGTATCTTCGGTATGGGCGCCGTCAAGATTACCGAAAAAATCGATCTGGTCATCGGTCTGGAAAACTGGGACCCCGATAAGGTCTATGACCGCATGGGCATGGAAAACGAATACACCGAGCTGCTTGGCAACAAGCTCCCCATGCTGACCATTCCGGTCAAGCCCGGGCGCAATCTCGCCATCATCATCGAGGTCGCCGCCATGAACAACCGCCAGAAAAAGATGGGTTACAACGCCGCCCAGGAACTGCTCCACAATCTCGGCATGGACGCCGCTCCCACCACCCCCGAAGTCAAAGAGGAATGGGACTCGTTCAATTAATGAATAATGAATAATGAATAGTGAATAGTGAATAATTTCGGAGCGCTTCGCGCTGAAAAAATACATGAGTGCTTTAGTGATCTGCATTCTTTTGGCACTGTGTGTTTGAATAAATTTATTGTTGAGGTGTTTTGATTATGTACAATCTCGGTATTGATCTGGGCGGCATGAGCGTCAAGGTCGGCGTGGTCGATGAAAACAACGCCATCATCGGCAAGGCGGCTGTGCCTACCAATTCCCCCGGTCAGCCTCCCCGTCCCGCGGACGACATCATGGACGATATCGCGACTGCCTGTCATCTGGCAGTGGAAAACGCGGGCGTGAGCTTTGACGACGTTGCCAACATCGGTCTGGGCTGTCCCGGCTCGGTCAACTCCGAAACCGGTATGCTCGAATTCTCCGGCAACCTCGGTATGCAGAATTATCCCGTCTCCGCCAAGCTGGAGGAACGTCTCAGCCGCAAGGTCTTTGTCGAAAATGACGCGAACGCGGCTGCCTTCGGCGAATCCATCGCGGGCGCTGCCAAAGGCGCACGCAACGCGGTCTGCGTCACACTCGGCACCGGCGTCGGCGGCGGCATCATCATCGACGGCAAGATTTACAGCGGCTCCAATTACGCCGGCGGCGAACTGGGTCACATGGTCATCGTGGCAAACGGACGTCCCTGCACCTGCGGACGCAACGGCTGCTGGGAGGCATATGCTTCGGCTACCGCGCTGATTCATCAGACGCAGGTCAAAATGCTCGACTGTCCCAATTCCGAGATGTGGAAGATTGCCGACGGCGACCTCCGCAACGTCAACGGCAGAACCGCCTTTGACGCTTACCGCGCGGGCGACAAGGCGGGCGCGGAAGTCGTGGATACCTACATCTCCTACATCGCGTGCGGTCTGACCAATGTGATAAATATCTTCCAGCCCGACATAATATGTATAGGCGGCGGCATCAGTAAAGAGGGCGACACCCTCACCGCTCCGCTCATGAGCTATGTCAACGCCGAACGCTTCGGCAAGAACCTTGCCAAGCAGACCGAAATCGTCGTCGCTCAGCTCGGCAACGACGCGGGCATCATCGGCGCGGCAAACCTGTTCCTCATGCACGAGTAATTTTTTAATGCGGAATTCGTAATGCGGAATTCGTAATTTTTCATTTTCCGGCGCTTGCGGGGTTCCCCTTCCTTCAGGAAGGGAACCTTGCGCGGGCGCTTGTATGGATATGAGCGATCGAAACACTTTGGAAGGATTGGATAACGGATGGGGAATCCATATTTGGGGTATCAGAAAGCATTTGAAACGATAGGCTGTGAGGTGGCGGTTGACGAACCCATGAAACGCCACACCTCCTTCAAAATCGGCGGTACGGCGGATTTGTTTGTCACGGTTCACAACCGCGGGCAGCTTACGGAGGCACTCCGACTGGTGAGAAAACACGATATACCGCTCTTTGTACTGGGCAACGGCTCCAATCTGCTGGTGTCCGACAGCGGTATCCGGGGCGTGGTGCTGCGTCTGGGCGGAGAGTTCTGCGAGATGCGCCTTGCTCAAGACGGTACGCTGCATTGCGGCGCGGGGGCGCAGCTTTCGCGGCTATGCGCCTTTGCCTTGGAACACTCCCTGACGGGGCTGGAATTCGCATGGGGCATTCCCGGCTCGGTGGGCGGAGCAGCCTTCATGAACGCGGGCGCCTACGGCGGCGAGATGAAGGACGTGGTGACTGCCTGCGAGCATGTCAGCCTGAACGGAAGTTCGACTTCCTTCACCGGAGAGGCGCTGGCATTCGGCTATCGCCACAGTGTTTATTCCAACGGCGGATTTATCATCACCGAAGTGATTTTCCGGCTGGCGCCGGGCGATAAATCAGCTATTAAAGCTAAGATGGACGAACTTATGGGCAGGAGAAAGGATAAACAGCCGCTCGAATATCCCAGTGCGGGCAGTATTTTCAAGCGTCCGGCGGGGTATTTTGCGGGGGGGCTGATTGAGCAGTGCGGATTGAAGGGCGCACAGGTGGGCGGCGCGCAGGTCAGTCCCAAGCACGCGGGCTTCATTGTCAACGTGGGGGACGCGACGTGTGAGGACGTGCTGACGCTGATTGCGCAGATTCAGGAAACCGTCAAAGCGGAAACAGGAGTAGAACTGGAATGTGAGGTCAGAAAAACGGGCGCGTAATTAGCCGCGAAGCGGCGGGGATTCCAAAGGGACGAGTCCCTTTGGCAGGGGTCCAAGCTGTCGCTGGCGACAGCTAAGGCAGGCGCCACCGGCAGGGAGTGGGACAGCGTCCAACAAGGCAGGCAGAAGCCTGCCGAGCGAGACGAGCCCGGATACGCGACAGGGTCGGGCGAATACAGAAAACGAACCCCATCCGAATGTACCGTCCGGAATGAATGAATAGTG
>JAFPUM010000003.1 GCA_017395425.1 Clostridia bacterium
GCTGAATAAAAAATTTAAAAAAATTTCCGGTTAGCATTTCCATACAACATTTTTGTATACCTCAAAAAAGCCGCAAACCCCCTTCCCTAGGCTATTTGCGGCTTTTTGCTTTCCTTTCAACTGTTGAAGTCGGGATTATATCATTTCCGGTCGCGATTGTCAATGCGCAACATATACACCCAACCATCCATTTGAGGAAAACCGTATCATGGGTTCGGGCAGAAATTTACGCACAAATCATTGCAAACCCCGCCCGTCTGTGGTATAGTAATGATAGTATCCACATTCATTTCGTAACGCCAAAGGAGTGTCGCTATGAAACATGATACAGCGCTCGCCGCCTGGAAGCAAAAGCTCATTGCGTTTGTCAAAAGCGAAATTTTCAGCTATCTGTTTTTCGGCGTCTGCACTACGGTGGTCAATATTATCGTCTTTCAGTTCTGTTACAGCGGGCTGCATATTCCCACGCTGATTGCCAACGTCATCGCGTGGGTGCTCTCGGTGGCATTCGCCTATATTACCAACCGCCGGTTTGTGTTTCACAGCACGGTCAACACGCGGGAGGGCATTCTGCGGGAAATCGCGTCTTTTGTGGGCGCGCGGCTGTTTTCGCTGGCGTTTGATGAACTCATCATCTGGCTGACCGTCGATGTGATGGGCTACACCTTCCTCGAACGCTTTACCGCCGGACTGCTTCATATCCCGCTCGCGGATGCCAAAGCGCTTGTCGGCAAAATCTGCGCCAATGTAGTGGTAGTCATTCTCAACTATATTTTCAGCAAGCTCTTCATCTTCCGCAAGGGCCATTCTGCCCGCTGATACGTTCTCCTACTATCTCACTGAAAAGAGGTCAGATTCTATGAACCAGCAATTTTCTCCACAACAGCAATATCCTCAGCAACAGCAATTTTCTCCACAGCAACAGCAATATCCTCAGCAGCAACCATATTATCCACAACAGCAATATATCCCACAGCAGCCGCCGATGTATTATCCTCCGGCGGTTAACGGAAATTACCCGCCGCCGGTTTCCTATGTGTCTTACCCTCCGCCGCCGGTGACATTTGTGCCGGTCGCGCAGCGATCTCCGGAACAGGTCAACCAGAGCCTCTTCCAGACCCATTGCAGCCGGGTCGGACTGACACTCATGGCGGATTTGGGCATCATGCTGGGCGGCGAGATGCTGGTCATGATCGTGGGAATGATCGCCTTCCTCCTGCTGAAGGATTCCTACTTTCCCGGCGTGAACCAGACCGAAGCCATGCTCAATGTCACCATGCTGGCATTGGCAGTGGTTCCCTGCTTTTCCCACTTTATCCCCGCCGCCGCCCACGGTCACAAGTGGGGCATCCGTCCGCTCGACCCTTTCCGGGGAGACCGCCTGAACGGAGGTTTTATCGCCGCTGCCACGGCGACGGCACTGGGTCTGAACGCGATGTGGGGGTACGTCTACTATTTCGCCAATAACTGGCTGCAAGACAACACCGGCGTGAACCTCGACAGCGGCTCTATGGACTGGCTGGATGAATCCATGACGCCTGTCGGCTTCGGGCTGTACATCATCGCGGTGTGTATCGTCGCGCCGGTCATGGAGGAATACATCTTCCGGGGCATGCTTCTCCGCACGCTCTCCCAGCACGGCGCGGGCTTCGGCATTGTGATAACGGCGCTGCTCTTCGGACTCATGCACGGCAATCTGGCGCAGACGCCTATGGCGTTCCTCATCGGACTGATTCTCGGCTACGTTGGCGTCAAATCCGGCAATATCCGCCAGACCATCTGCATTCACATGATCAACAACACCCTCGCCAGCATTCCGCAGGCAGTCCAGTACTTCGCGCCGCAGTATGAAGATTTTGTCGCAACGGTCGATTTTGCGAAGGATGTGCTGTGTATGCTGTTCGCGGTGGCGGCGCTGATCTGGTTTGCCGTCAAGCGTCACAAGGGCATCAAGGCGCGCAACTGGCGGCTGCAGGTGGGCAGTCCGGTGGCTGTCTCCCCCGACGAACTCACCTGGGCAAAGCTGGAGATTCCCGAAAGCCGCCGCATACCGCAATGGAATCTGGTCAAGCACAAAATCGGGTTATGTCTCGCGTCCGGCGGCATGATTTTCTTCTGGGTGAGTATGCTGCTGCTCATCGTGATGAGTACGCTGCTGCCCTTCCTGACCGCCGCGCTTCAATTCTGACACTGACCCACGAAGGGACGGATCTTTCATGCACCCCATGTATTTCGTGAAACAGCAACCCCCTGTCCGCCGCCGGAAAATCCCCGGCGCTATGATTCTCACGCTGGCATTGCTTTGTCTGCTCTGCTCCTGCGGACCCACCAAAGCCGGCTATATCCGGCAGGTACGCGGCGGACTGGACGATTTTGCCGCGTGTGCGGACGCATTCACCGACAGCCTCCGGCAGATTGCCGACGTGCGTACGGTTCCCACCGCGGAACAGTGTGACGATATCGAAGCCAAGCTCAACGCGCTCTCAAAGGTCTGCCTGCGGCTTGAACAGCTCGACGCGCCCAAATCCTGCGCCAGACAGCAGCAAGCCCTTTCCCGCGCGATGAAAACCTACCGCGACGCCCTCGAACGCTGCCGCGTGCTGCTGAGCGATTACCGCGATTTCGACGCGACCATCCGCTCCTATCCCACGCCCGACGAAGGGAGTGCCGCGATGCGCCAGACCATTAACGAGCATTACACCCTCTTCATCGAAACGCTCCGGCAGGCGCAGGAATACCTGCGTCAGGCGGAGATTCTGTTCGCGCTGTAATCCATATGAAAACGCCCCCTGCCGTATGTGTCTAAACCATGCGGCAGGGGAATTGTGTATCTGTCAAAAGACATCCGGATTTGAAAAAAATTTCGCGCCGCTTCGCGGCGAAAAGGATTAAAGATGCGCCTCCGGCGCATGAAGATGTGAGGATTTTAAGATTGGAAGATGATTCATGATAGATTCAGCCAGAAAGCGGGGCGAACAGCAACCTCACCGTCACTGACGTCGAGACCGCCCTGACTGATGTAGCCATCGAGGTCCACGAACGCGGCGAGATCACCATTGACGCCGGGCGAGCGGAGCCACCACAAGCCTGTTTTCTCACCATTTGGAAGTGAATAACTATCACTTACCCATGTGCCATTTTTTATGGCATAAGCCGTCGGTGCCGCCATTCTGTCATCATCATTTCGGAAATATTTCTCTGCTTCATTTATGCTGAGCGCAAAGATTTTATCTTGTGTGGCGTTGCCGCCTTTTGTTCTCTCGACGGGATTGTTCGGGTTCTGATTGGTAACTGTTGCAATCTGCGTCTGCTCACTGCTGCTGAAAGCCTTGTGGATGAAATCACGGTTCATCCATTGCCGCAGTGTGCAGGTTTCCCATGTGACATCGGTACGTTTCGTGTGATACTTCACGCAATCAATCAGCTTCTCCGTAATCAGCAGCGCTCTGCCGTTCTCCACCGCCAGCACGCGCCAGACCAGTGGCTGCACCTCGCCGTTTGCTCCCTGCGGATACTGACCGAAGGGCATTCTGTCCCCCACCCTGACGCTGACACGCGACGGAGGCGGAACTGCGGTAATTCTCGACACGAGCCGGTCTTTTTCGCCCGTCGTGTAGGACTGCCACTTATACAGCATCATGGGGAGGTCATTGATACTCATGCCTTCCAGATAGGTATACACGTCGCCGTCCGGCTTGCGTCCGCCGTTGATCGCCGCGATAAAGGTGGACCATTCCTCCCGCACCCACCGGGAATCAATATGCTCCGGTCTGGTTCCGACCACGATCATGATCCGCGCCTCATCAAGCGCTCTGTAGATTTCATTGATGTAGTCGCCGGTTGACAAATCTTTTTCGCTGAAGAATGTGGGAATCCCCGCCGCAGTCAGCGATTGATGCAAATCGGCGGCTATGCGGTAATCCCGCGTGACGCTTTTCCCGTCCATCGCGGTATGTTTGTATGAAATAAATACGCGATATTTCACCTCATGCGCCTCCTGTGTAAATTTCATCGGCTGTTATTGTATTGTACCACATATTCTCCCATTCCGCAACAGAATTTTCGCGAAGATATCTTGCAAAAAACACAGAAATCTGCTATAATAATAACAGGGAAAGAGGGTGATGACGTTGTCCGGCAAACAGGAGAAACACCGGTATGAAATGACCGAGGAAGAACTCCGTCAAATACGGGCAGAACACCGCGCCATGATCGGACAGTTCCGCCTCATTGACGACACGTTTTTTGCGGTCTGTTTTGACAAAAAGCCGGAGCTGGCGGAACTGATTCTCAGAATCATTCTGGACAAATCCGATCTGCACGTCATCGACTGCAAGACGCAGTATTCCATCAAAAATCTCCGGGGACATTCGGTCACGCTCGACGCTTTCGCCATCGACAGCAGCGGCAGGCGGTATAACATCGAAGTCCAGACCACCGACAAAGGCGCCGTTCCCCAGCGGGCACGGTATTACGGCAGTCTGATGGACAGTCATATGTCGCTCCGAAAGGGAACTGACTATGACCGACTGCCTGAAAATTATGTCATTTTCATCACCCTGAACGACGTGCTCGGCGGCAATCTGCCCATTTATCACATTGAACGCACGGTCGAGGAAATGGGGCAGCGATTTGGCGACGGTTCGCACATCGTCTATGTCAACGCGTCGCATAAAGACGATACCGCCTTGGGAAAGCTGATGGCGGACTTTCTCTGCCGGAATCCCCATATGATGAATTATGGCGCATTGTCCGACGTAAGCTGTTATTTCAAGGAGAACGAAAAGGGGGCTAACCAGATGTGTGAAATCATGCAGACCATTCATCAGCGCGGCGTAGATTGGGGTATGCAGAAGGGCATGGAGAAGGGCATGGAGAAGGGCATTCAAAAGGGCATGGAGAAGGGCATTCAAAAGGGCATGGAGAAGGGCATCCAGCAGGGCATCCAGCAAGGCATCCGGCAGGAACAGGCTAAAACACTTCGCCATGCCCGCATGATGCTTGAACGTGGGCTGTCGGTGGAAGAAGTTGTGGAATACACCGATCTGCCGCCCGAAACCGTACACGAAATCGCGGACAGCCTGCAGATTTGCCCTGAATCCCCGCAACCCCATCACAGAAAACAGGAAACGGACTGAATCATACATTGATAAAAAATTTTCACTGCCACAATCTCATCTGTCCCCTGTGCGGAGAGCCGCTCCATCAGTCGAACGGCTCTCTTTTCTGCCCGCAGCGGCATACCTTTGACATCGCCCGGCAGGGCTATGTCAATCTGCTGCCCGTGCAGCACAAGCATTCGCTCGTGCCGGGGGATACGCCAGATATGCTGGCGGCGCGGCGAGCCTTTCTGGACGAGGGGCATTACGCGCCTGTCTGCCGCGACACCATCGACGCCATACGGCAATACGCTCCGTCCATCCGCACACTGGTGGATGTCGGCTGCGGCGAAGGCTACTATACCGCCCGTTTTGCCGATGAATTTCCCGACGCGGTTCTCATCGGAGCGGATATCGCCAAGGCAGCCGTCAAAATGGCCTGTTCCCGTGACAGCCATATTGACTGGATGACCGCCACGGCATCTCATCTGCCCATTGCTGACGGCTGCGCCGATGGGATCACCGCGATGTTCTCGCTGGTGTGCGAGGAAGAATTTGCCCGCGTGCTGCGTCCGGGCGGCATTGTGGTGGAAATCACGGCGGACACCGCTCACCTCATAGAATTGAAGCACATCATCTATGACGATGTGTTTGAACAGCACAAGCATCCCAAGCCGCCGCAGGGCTTTCTGCGTGAAATCAGCTGCAAGCAGCACTCCTTCCGGCTCACGCTCGACCATGCCCAACTCACACGGCTGCTGCAGATGACGCCCCATACGCTTCGCGTCCGTCCGGAACGGCGTGCCCTGCTGGATACCGTGCCGTCACTTACACTGACAGTGGCTTATTTCGTGCGTGTGCTCCAAAAGCCATAGAAATTTTTACTGTTCCGGTATGATTGTTTATCCGCCGTTCACAATACCGTGCTATCATGCCTACCACGCCGCCAAGGAGGAATGCCGCCGTGTTCGGATTCGTCACCGTCGCGCCCGCTCTTCTGAGCGCGGAACAAAAAATACGTTACCGCGCCCGCTACTGCGGTCTTTGCCGGGCGCTCGGGCAGTGCGGAGGACAATCCTGCCGTCTGCTGCTGACCTATGACCTTGTCTTCCTCGAAATGCTTCTGGCTTCGGTTTATGGGCTGTCGGAAACCGTCGAATCCCGACGCTGTCTCCTTCACCCAATCAAACCGCACCCGGAAATCCGCACCGACGTGTCCGACTATGCCGCCGCCATGAATGTCCTTCTTTGCTGCGGGAAGTTCACGGACGACTGGCAGGACGATCACAATCCCGCCGCGCTGGCTGCCGCCTGTTTCTTCCAATCTGCATCTGACGCCATCGGCAGCCGCTATCCCCGTCAGCAGCGTGCCGTCAAGGACTGTCTGACCGCGCTTTACGCCCTTGAACAGGAAGGGGAAACCAATCCCGATCTCCCCGCCGACTGCTTCGGTCGGTTGATGGGAGAGCTGATGATCATGGAGGAAGACAGCAGCCCGCTCCATGACGATCTGCGCCGTTTCGGACAGGCACTCGGACGGTTTGTTTACCTGATCGACGCTGCCTGCGATCTGCGCGAGGATCTCAAACGTGAACGCTACAACCCACTGGTGTCCGCGCTGCCGGAGGAAATTCCCGAATGGCTTCAGATTGCGGGAGGACAGGTCATGCGACGATTTGAAAACCTTCCTGTCACCACCGACAAAGATTTACTGGAACACATTCTTTGCGTCGGCATCTGGGGCAATTATGACTACCGTCTGTCAAAATACGCAAAAAGGAAGGGGCGGAAAAACCGTTCATGAACAGGAGCGCCTATGATGTTCTGGGGGTCTCCCCCGACGCGTCCAAGGACGATGTAACCAAGGCTTACCGCAAGTTAGCCAAAAAATATCACCCGGATCTCAATCCCGACGACAAACACGCCGCGCAGAAAATGAGCGAAATCAACGCCGCTTACGACGCTATCAAAAACGGTCGGGCTTCGGATTTTCACGCTGAAGACAGCCGTCCGTCCTACCGTCCTTCACCGTCGGGCAACCGTTCCCATTCCGGTCAACAGCGTCGGCCTTCTTCCGGTACAACCTATACGCACACTGACGCCGATGTGCTGGAAAGGGTAAAAAACCTTATCAAAAATGATCAGTGCGAAGCCGCCATTGTCCTGCTCAACGCCACCAGCCGCCGCAACGGGCGCTGGTATTATCTCAGCGGCATCGCTCATTACAATATCGGCAGCACCGTCACCGCCCTGCGCCATGCCCGTGAAGCGGTCCGGCTGGAACCTGACAATGCCGAATTCCGGCGTGTACTCAATGAAATCGAGGAAAGCGGAACGGTATACCGCACCTATCAAAAAGAAAACGGTCACATATGCCTCACGATTTCAATGTGCGGTTCCCTCGCCTGTTCGAGAGGTCTTTGCGGCGTGTGCCTTTACTCGATGGACAAATTCTGCGTGTTGTGTTAATACTCCCTGCATTTCACTCCCTAGGAAAGGAAGCAATCCATATGAACGATTTTCGCTACAAATTCGCCCGGTGGATGGAAGGGCGCTACGGTATGGATCAGTTATATTACGCGCTTTTGGTGCTGTATCTGATGCTACTGTTTCTCAATATGATTTTCCGCAAACTGCTCATCTTTGGCATTCTGTCATGGGTGGTACTGATTCTGGCGTTTTACCGCTTCTTTTCCCGCAATATCGAGCGCCGCCGCAAAGAAAATCAGGTCTTTCTCTCGGTGTTCGGCAAGCTCACGGGACGGCTGGGCGAAAAATGGAGCGATCTTTCGGATTCCGTGGACTGGAAAACCGGTCGCATTATCCGCACCGACCGTTCGGGCAACATGCCGCAGACCAAAGCGGAAAAGGGTCCCGGACTGATGACAAAGCTGAAAGATTTTCCCCGCAAAAAATACACTTCCTGCCCGCAATGCGCCGCCGTCATTCGCGTACCGCGGCAGCGTGGCAAGCATACCGTTCGCTGTCCGCGCTGCGGTCACCGGTTCGGGGTCAAAATCCTCATCGGCAAAAAAACCGCCTGATTCCGTTCTGATATTGTCCATAGGGACACTATTTGAAAGGTTGGGGCAATAGAGGCGGACGGCGGAAGCTGTCCGCTTCTATTGCGTGTTGCGTTGCTTGTTATGCGGAGATCCCTGCCGGTTCCGACGGCAACTCCGCAATGTGGGGCTGTTTTTCCTCTGCGTTCATCTCGTAGTCCCATTCACCGATGTCACGGTAAACGATGCGGATCTTCTGCACAGAATTGCGGGAGTATTTGACCTCGCGCTCGCCGATCTCGATCCGGACGATGAACAATCGCACCAGCTCCGGTGTCAGCTTATCGATGCTGCGGTAGCGGTTGGCCTTTTCTATGAAGGCGTCTACGTTTGCCACCGACGCTCTCAGCTTCTCCATCCGTGCTTCCTTTGCAGGAATTGCCTCGTCCAGCGTCTTCTGCTCATCGTTGTAGTCAGCAGAGAGAAGACGGAACTGCTCGCTCGTAATGTGGCCGAGGACGTGATCCTCATAGAGCCGCTTGAACAATCGGTTCAAATCGTCCCGACGTTTCCGCATTGCGTCCAATTCCTTTTGCAGACCGTTCAGTTCCCGCCGCAGTTCCGTTGAGTTTCTCCGATTGATGTGTTCCGCGAACAGCTTCTGCTTCATTCGCGCGAAGTGTGTCACCCGGCGCAGATCGTCCAATACGATGGCGTAGAGCTCGTCCTCCCGGATGTGGTGGGGCGTGCATTCAGCCCGACCATGCTTTCCGTAGGTGTAGCACTTGAAGTTGAACAGACTTCGTTTCATCGTGCTTGCACGGTGGAGTACCATCGAACGTCCGCAGTCGGCGCAGTAGGCCAGCCCCGAGAAGATGTTCGGCTCCTCCATCTGCTTCGCCGTCCGCTTTTTATGCATCCTCACGTCCTGTACGATGTTCCACAGTTCCTGGGAGATCAGCGCGGGATGTGTGTTCTCGACCAGTGCGTATTCGCTCTCGGGCTTATGCACGGTCTTTTTGTTTTTGTAGGACAGCGTGGTTGTCCGCAGACCGACGGTGTGACCGAGATAGGTCTTGTTATCCAGAATCGCTACCACAGAGCTGGAACTCCATGAGCAGGGACGGGTGAGATCCATAAGCTTATGGCCTTTCCCGTGCTGCTGATAGTAGTACGTCGTAGGTTTGATGACCTTTTCTTCTGTCAGAATGCGGGCGATCTGGCTGGGGCCTTTGCCGGAAGCGCAGAGCTGAAAGATCCGCTGGACGATGGGCGCGACCTCCTCGTCGGGAACGATCTCCTTGCTGTCCTTGTCCACCTTGCGGTAACCGTAGGGCGGTCTGCCGCCGAGACGCTCGCCGCGCTCCGCCTGCATCTTTTTGACGGCGCGCACCTTCTTGCTGGAATCCTTTGCGTGAAGTTCGTTAGCCCAGTTGCGGATGGGATTGAAGTCGTTGCTGCTCTCGACGAGGGAATCCACGGAATCGTTGATGGCGATGAAGCGGACGCCTTTCTGCGGAAAGTAGATCTCCGTCAGATATCCCACCTGCAGGTACTCACGTCCGAGGCGGCTGAGATCCTTGACGATCAGCGTTTCCACTTCGTCGTTCTCGATCATCGCCTCGATCTTTTTCCAAGACGGTCGCTCGAAGTTTGTACCCGAGTATCCGTCGTCCGCCAGAAAGATCGTATTGTCGAAGCCCTGGTCGGCAGCGTATGCTTCGAGGATCCTGCGCTGATTCACAATGCTGTTCGAGTCGCCGGCTCTGGCATCCTCCTGACTGAGTCTACCATAGAGTATATTATATTTTTGGCTTGCCATATTGTTTTTCCTCCTTCTGCAGGCAAGCCGGTACGGTAACACAGAGTATACCGCATCGGCGCCCACAAGTCTATTCAGAATCCGTAACTTTTCAGATAACTTTTTCCTCGTGCTCAAGGTCGCCGTCGATGACAAAGAGCATTTTATCCGTCGGCGTTGCGATTGCGTCTGTCGGAAAGACGGAAGTGACGACGAAACATTTTCCGCGGATCAGCATCTGCCGCTCACGGGAATATTCTTTCTCTGAGATCGTGTAGTGCGAGTCCCGATACAGCGTATCGACACCGCCGCCCTCGGCTTTGCGAAGAACAGCTTCCTCCGGCCGGTAGCCGCCGAGGATACCGGTTTCCAAATAGATTTCGTTTTCAGATTTCATAGAGTTCCTTTCCGCGATTACACGTCGCTGTCTTCATATTCTTTTCCCCCAATGGTCGTCCAGCAGCGTCTTGAGATCGATGACGCCTTTGGACTTTGCTACCCGAGCGTTTGCAAACTTTTTTACGTACTCGAGCTGCTCCGCCGACCACTCCGTATCCTGATAGGCAATGATCTGGCAGAGCATATCGATGAGGATGGCGTATCGGTATAGCCCTTTCGAGAGCCGTGAAGCGATGGGACGCACCTCGTCCCGAATGGTTTTCGCCAGCTCTTCTGAGATAAAGGAGTGGGACTGGTCGGTTACAAGATAGTCGATATAGCAGTCCAGCGCCTTGCGGACGAAAGAGGAGAAGCTGTCCACCTTCGCTTCTCCGAAGAGGATATGACACCGACGCAGGATCTCTTCGTCGAGATAGACGGTCGTTCTGACGGGATTCTTTAATTCTTCCATTTTTCAAAATTCCTTTCTGCATCCCACGGATGCACACTTGTTTTTCTCGCCAAATACGGCGGTTTGCGGTTTTTCATCACGCAATTGGAGTGTGACAGCGCCGCAGGGGCGCCACCATACAAATCCGACAGGCGGCTTGTAAAAAACCGCCAAACACGGGCGTTTCCCTCGGTCGGCGTTGCCGTCCGATGTGAACGGGGGCGGTGTGAGGCGCCGCCCCTTTCACCTGCTTGATTTTCGACCCTGTCGAAAATGCTCTGACAGGGCGTCATCGCCGGTCTGAACGTCTGCCCGAAACCGCCTCATATTCGGCCTTTGTTCTTTCTGCAGGTACATTCTCGCGCTCGCTGGGAAAAGCGGACACGAGGCGTTCAGTGGGCTCACGGAGCCGTCACAGGAACGCAAGGGACGGAAGGAACGCAGGAAACGCACACCGTGGTTTCTCCGTCACTTACGGCACTTGCGTCACCGGCAGAGAAGAAAGAAATCTCCAGCAGCCGCTGTCCGTTGCTGCGGTGGCTCTCGAAGACCACGCCCTGTTCCTCCAATGCGTACCGCCAGCGGTTCGCCCTTGGCGACGCGGATGCAGAGATCCAGCACCAGCCACGACTTTCCGATCTTCGGCGCGCCGCCGAGAATCGTTACGCCCTGTGGCAGTAGTGTGTCTACACAAAACTTTGTCGGCGGAAGCCTCATGTCCATCAGCGTTTCGCCGTCGATGACGGCGAGCGTGTTTTTGCTTTCTGTTGTCATGCTCATATTCCTTTCATAGTTTTTCTGTTGTCCGTTCAGCGTTGGCGCAATCATATAGCCACCGCCTCCTTTCTGCAGCTCCCGAAGGTGGGGGCAGTATTCATCGTGTTTTTCAGACGGAGCCTCTCCTGCAAGAGAGAAAGTTCAAGCAGCGAGGCGCCGTCCGAAGATTTTTCCTGTACGCCCGACGTCGTTCCTGTGCTCTTTGGGCCTCTTGGCTTGATGACCACGTTTGCGCTCTTTCAACGCCCCGCTCGCCGTCCGCTTTTCAGCGGGCGCATTGCTGCGCCTTTCTCCTGGGCACGGATCTTGCGATCCGCTGTCATGGCAAGGTCGTCTCGGGAGGTATCCCGTCGGCAGGATATTCAGTTGTTCACAGGTTCCGTCTATCTTTTCTGCGACCAGTGTGCTATAATGGTAACAATCAAAAACGGATCTTTACATGAAAAAGCGATCTTCACCGTTTTGGGCAAAGATCGCTTTCATACAATGTGAGGGAGTATGAAAAAGTTATTGGGATTATATATTGCCGTCGCTGCCGACGGGCGGATCAGAAGAAATCTCACCACACACAACGGCGAGGTCAAACTCAAAGCGTCCACGGTCAACGAGGAGATCATCGAATTCTCGGAACTGAATTTTAAACCCTATGCTGAGATTGTGGATCTGCTTTCAGATCGCTTCGCGGATATGTTTCTTGAAGCTGCTGACGAGGAACACGCAGGCGAGCCGTATATCTCGGTAGACGCATTCCGTGGCGCCATGCAAATCGTATATGATTTGCTGGATGAACTGGAAAAAGAGAACCCGCTCTACGGCACGCTGACGCGGCTCATGCTGGAGGACGCCGTCCCGCCGGACGACGGCACTGCGGGGTGGATGATTCAAACGGGAGAGACGATCGTGGAGCGGCTATCCTCCATCATGCAATTTCAGTTCCTCGTGAACGAGGTCCTGTATGATATCCGAAACAGAACGACGCCGGATCTGGAAGAACGGTATGCGTTGTTTGCGCAGATGGAAGCACCGCAGATTCTGTCCCTGGGCAAGAGGCTGACGGCACAGATTCGGTTCCGCTCTCCCATAGAGTACTACCGCTTTTTGATGATGCGCTTTCTTGCCAACGCTCCAAGCGTGGCAATATGCGAATGCTGCGGGAGATACTTCATTCCGAAGACGAGAAGAAGGATGCTGTACTGTGACCGTAAGATCCGAGGGAACAAAACCTGCAAGGATCTTGCGCCTGCGCTGAAGCACCGGCGGGAGGCGAATCGCAATGAGGTAATCCGCGCCTTTGACCGGGTTAACCAGAGGATGTACAAGCGATATGAACGGGAGGCTGACGCCGACCACCATCTTCCCAAGGGAATCCGCTACAGCGACTATTACGACTGGCGGGATAAGGCAGCCGCTGCACGGGATGCATTCTTGAACGGTACGATTACGGCGGAAGAAGCACTGTGTGTCATAAAGGCATGAAAAGAGACATTGCTAATCATCAATGGAGGGGATATCGTTCCCCTCCATTGCCTCATATGTGATTCTGCTGCCGAGTTGAAAACCGATGCAGAATGCCTCGCATTCGTTGATCCCGTGCAGCTCCGACTGGCAGTCCCGCAGCTTTTCATAGATCTCCTTAGCCTGTTCCGAAAGCATCGGCAAGAGATTTTCCTCATGCCGAACAATGAGCGCGCCGAGCTTATGCAACCGACTGCCGGATTTTATGTCTCGCTCGTTGAGGTTGATGTTTCCGTACCACAGTTCTTCCAAGATTTTCATGCTATCTGCCCCCTTTGCAGCACAAACACATACCACAGAGGAGAGAAAAAGTCCAGGAAAAATGAACAGAAATATCCTTTCCTTTCTTTCGGCCGATTTTTGATTCTTGATTAAATACGGCAAAAGAGATTGTATTATCTTGTTTTTCTACGGATATTCGTATATAATAAAGCTTGAGATTGTATAGAAAAGGATCAAGCGGATGAAAGGTTATCTTTCGATTCAAGAAACCTCATATAAATGGGGCATTTCAGAAAGGCGTGTAAATCAATACGCCGCTGAAGGGCGAATACCCGGCGCGAAGAAATTCGGCCGCTCATGGGCAATTCCTGACACAGCAGAAAAACCGGAAGATCCGAGAAGGATCAAAAAGAGAGGTGACCGTTTATGATGCTGCGGCAGATACAGCATTTTCAGACAATCGTTCAGGAGAACAGTTTCACGGAAGCTGCCGAGCTTTGCCATATTTCTCAGTCCGGTATTTCGCAGTCTATCAAGGCGTTGGAGGATGAGATTGGAGCAAAACTTCTGATCCGTAAGAACAGGAAATTTGAACTGACAGAGGCAGGCGAGCACTTCTATAAGAAAAGCCTCGTTCTTACCGCTGATTTAGAGCAGCTTTGCCGGGAAACAGTGCGAATTGACCGAAAGGATGCGGCAGAGCTTTCCCTTGGTGTTCTCTCGACATATAGCGGTGATGAGTTTAACAGGGCTATCGCTGCGTTTTCAGAAAAGTTTCCAGCCGTGGAGCTTACCGTTACAAGCGGAAACCATGAGGATCTCTACGATGGGCTGCGCTTTGGGAAAATTGATATTGCACTCAACGACCAAAGACGCGCGTTTTCGGATGCCTATGAAAATTTGATTTTGATGGAAACGGCTTGTTATGTAGAAATGGCATCACATAATCCTCTGGCAAAGCTTGATGTGGTGGATGTGGATGCACTCAAGAATACGCCGTGTATCCTTGTAGCTTCAAAAGAACAGCAGGAAGAGGAACAGCGGTTTTATCGGGATATCATTGGATTCAAAGGCGAGTTTCTATTTGCAGACACGCTTCAGGCGGCGCGTGTCATGGTCGTATCCAATCGTGGAGTGATGCCCGTGGAAGGCGCGAACAGCGACTCGTTTTTCGGTGCGACATTGAAACGGATTCCTCTCACACGGGACGGAATTCAAATTCAAAGAAAGTACTGCGCCTTCTGGAAAAAGGACAATTCCGGCTATTATGTTGAGGAGTTCGCAGAAATTCTGAAGGGCATGTACTAACTTCGCATTACTCATACTTATTTGAAAGTCTCTTATTTCGAATTGATTGATCTGTCTGAAATTTTTATAATCATATCAGACAAGGTAAATCAGCGTTTCCTGATTGGAACGCCTGTCGAAATAGGAGGCTTTTTACATGGCTATTACAGAGTTTGCTAAAAAATATCACGAGAGAATGTTTCCGGGCTATGTGTCCGATTTTCTTCGCACGGACCCGGAGTTTATCGAGCGGTTCGACAACTTCGCTTTCGATGAAGTGGTAAATCAGAAAGGTCAGGGGTTGGACGATAAGACACGGTTCATGGCGATTCTTGCCACACTCCTCGGATGCCAGGGAATTGACGAATTCAAATGTATGCTTCCGGCAGCTCTGCGTTTCGGTGTTACACCGATAGAAGCAAAGGAAATCGTCTATCAGGCAGTTGTGTATCTCGGCATCGGCAGGGTGTTTCCTTTTCTGAAAGCAACAAATGATGTTATGGAAGAAATGGGTATCAGCCTTCCGCTGGAAGGTCAGGCAATGACAACGACTGAAAACCGCCGTGAGATGGGAACGCAGGCGCAGGTAGATATCTTCGGTGATGGCATGAAGGATTTCTGGAAATCCGGCCCGGAGGAATCAAGGCACATCAATTATTGGCTTGCGGATAACTGTTTCGGAGATTACTACACAAGAACCGGTCTTTCCTACGCACAGCGGGAAATGATCACCTTCTGTTTCCTTGCGGCGCAGGGCGGCTGTGAACCGCAGCTGACAAGCCATGCGGCGGGAAATATGAAGGTTGGCAACAATAAGGCGTTCCTGATCAGAGTCATCAGCCAATGCCTGCCGTATATCGGTTATCCGAGAAGTCTGAACGCTCTGGCGTGCGTAAACAAGGCGGCAGAAACGGAGGGCAAATAAGTGGAAAATACAAGGATTATCGGCGATGGTCTGGAAGTGACCAGGGTTGGGCTTGGCTGTATGGGATTCTCCCACGCATACGGCGCTCCTACGGAAAAGAGTGAGGCTGTAACGATGATCCGTAAAGCCTACGATATGGGCTACAACTTCTTCGATACGGCGGAATGCTATACGGGAACAAATGCGGACGGTAGCACATCCTTCAATGAGGAACTGGTCGGCGAGGCATTGAAAGATGTCAGGAACAAGGTAGTAATCGCCACAAAATTCGGTGTTCAGCACTCTCCGACAGGACTGCTGATGGACTCAAGACCGGAAACAATCCGAAAAGCTGTAGAGGGAAGTCTCTCAAGGCTTGGCATCGAAACCATCGATCTTTACTATCAACACCGTATCGATCCGAAGGTGGAGCCGGAAACAGTCGCGGAGCTCATGAAAGAGCTGATAGCTGAAGGCAAAATCCGCGCTTGGGGAATTTCCGAGACTACAGAAGAGTATCTGAGGAGGGCACACGCCGTTTGTCCAGTAGCCGCGATCCAGAACCGTTATTCCATGCTGGCACGGGAGCATGAGAAGATCTTCCCCGTTCTGGAAGAACTGAGCGTGACTTTTGTAGCGTTCTCACCGCTCGGAAACGGATTCCTGACCGGAAAATATGATGCGACATCTACTTTCGACGAGGGAACGGATTTCAGAAGTCATATGCCGCAGTACACGGAAGAAGGATTTAAGGCTGCGGAGGAGCTTATGAAGCTCCTGAACCGGATGGCAGAAGAAAAGCAGGCTACCAGCGGACAGATTTCCCTTGCTTGGATGCTATGTAAGAAGCCGTACATCGTGCCGATTCCGGGCAGCCGCAAGGAAGAAAGGCTTAAGGAGAATCTCGGTGCAAAAGATGTCGTGCTTACAGCAGAGGAAATAGCAGGAATTGATACCCTGCTCGACAAAATGGTTCTGCCGGTCTACGGTCAGAATCCGGCAAGAAAGTAAGGAGGATATACAGATGGCGAATATACTTACAGCATTTTTCTCCATGACGGGAGAAACATACGCAGGCGGCGGAGTCGTGAATCTTGATAAGGGATACACGCATATTGCAGCGGAATATATTCAGGAAGCAGTTGGTGGCGGCCTTTTTCACATTGAGCAGGTCAGAGAGTATTCAGCAGACCACTTCAAGATGATCGAGGAGGCAAAAGCGGAATTACAGGGTGATGAAAGGCCGGAGCTTAAAGCATATCCGGAAAGCATCGATGGATATGATACTGTGATCCTCGCTTTCCCGAATTGGTGGAATAGACTGCTGCAAGGTTGTTTCGGCACAGGCAAAGCTCTCGGAGGACATTTGGGAACTGGAATATGATAAACACGGTATGCCTTCAGAATTCATTCCAATGGGTGCCGTGGTGACAGCTTTTGGTACCGGTGCTGAGATGAATAATGGGGCGGTTATCACCAACGTAGAAAAGAAAATGAAATCTCCGGTTTGGGGCGCTTTCTATGATTTTGCCATTCTTGATCCGGCATATACGATGTCCATGCCGATGGGTCAGGTGATATCTGGTGCTTTTGATTCGTTGTCTCACAGTATGGAAACTTATATGGGCTCTCCACGAGAGGTTAACTTGTCGGATGAGATCAATGAGGCAACGCAGCGAAGCATTATCAGGAATATCCGAGCCACGTTAAAAAATCCGGATGATATCAAGGCAAGAAGCGAACTGGTTTGGGCGGCAGCGATGGCGGAGAACGGTATTCTGAAGATCGGAAAGGTTACGGATTTCCAGTGCCATATGCTGGAGCATCAGCTTGGCGCTTATACAGATTGTAATCATGGGCAAGGACTGGCTGTGCTGCATCCTGTTTTATACAGGCATATGATTCCGGAAGCATCCCGCCAATTTGCAAGACTGGCAAAGGAAGTATGGGAGATTCAGTCTGAAGATATGACAGAGGAAGAAGCGGCAGGTGCGTTTATAGATGCTCTTTCGGCATTCATCAAGGAGATAGGGCTTCCTACAACATTTTCAGAAATGGGCATTTCAGACGACACGATTTTCCGGGCAATAGCGGATACGACCATTTTGACGGGTGGCTGTGCGAAGAAATTTTCTGCCGATGAACTGTATGAAGTGCTCATGGAGTGCAAAGGAGAAGAGAACGAAAGGAATGTCTTATAATGAAGGTGCTTGTATTAGGTGCTACCGGCAGGATTGGGTCAAAGCTGGTAAAGAACCTAAATGAATTGAATGATGTTCAGATAAAAGTATATGTCAGAACACCTGAAAAAATTACAGAAAAAATGGATATTGAAGTGATCAAGGGAGATATCCTGGATAGCAATCATTTAAGAGAGGCAATGCAGGATATTAATATGGTCATTGCTGCTGTGGACGGCAATTTGCTTGAAATGTCAAAGAGTATTGTATCTGCAGCAGAAAATACATCTGTCAGCAGGATTGTCTGGGTTACAGGGATGGGAATTCACCATGAAGTGCCAGGTCTTACAGGAAAGATGCTTGATATGCTTGTAAAAGCTCAACCTGAATATGTAGAAGCTGCTGATCTGATAATGAATAGCGGATTAAACTATACACTTGTTAGAGCGGCACATCTTACGGATGGGAATAATGAAAAATACCATCTGCAAAATGAAGGAGAAAAGCTTCATAGCAATTCGGTAGACAGATGTGCAGTGGCACGATTTATTGCAGATATGGTATTAAATGAGGAACTTGGAAAGAATGAAAGCCTGGGAATCACAAATTAGGAGAAGAACAAGATGTAAGGAGGGCAATGCAATATGAAAAAAGATGTAATGATCGTAACAGGTGCGGGGCAGATCAGCATGGCGATTGCACGCCGTGTCGGATTTGGCAAAAAAATCGTTCTCGGCGATAAGAGCATGAAGAACTGTGAAACCATTGCTAAAATTATGAACGATGCCGGTTATGACGTGGAGCCGTTCGAGATGGATTTGTCCGACCGTGCGTCCATCCAAGCGATGATCAGCAAGGCGCAGGAATACGGCGAGATCAAGTACATGGTAAACGGCGCGGGTGTGTCCCCATCCCAGGCACCGATTGAGGCAATTCTAAAGGTCGATCTCTACGGTACAGCAGTTCTGCTTGAGGAAGTCGGCAAGGTGATCGCCGAAGGCGGCGCGGGCGTGACGATCTCCTCTCAGTCCGGCTGGCGTATGCCGCAGCTCACGCCGGAGCAGGACAGGCAGCTTGCTACCACACCAACAGAGGCGTTGCTGTCTCTTGAAATATTACAGCCGGAGAACATAAGGGATACGCTCCACGCCTACCAGTTGGCAAAACGTTGTAATGAAAAACGTGTCATGGCGGAGTGCGTGAAGTGGGGTGAAAGAGGTGCAAGGCTTAATGACATTGCACCCGGCATTATCGTTACGCCACTGGCTGTTGATGAGTTCAATGGTCCCAGAGGAGACTTCTACAAAAATATGTTTGCGAAGTGTCCGGCGGGAAGACCGGGAACAGCGGATGAGATGGCGAATATTGCGGAACTGCTTATGAGCGATGCGGGCGCGTTTATCACTGGATCGACTTTCCTTGCCGATGGCGGTGCAACAGCCAGCTACTATTACGGCCCCTTGCAGCCGGAAAGTTGAGGTGGATGCAATGAAACAAAAACACTTATTTGCAATGTTGCTTTGCTTCGTGATGGTTCTCATGCTGGCAGCCTGCGGAAATTCCACAGGGAATAAAGGCAGTACGGAAAGTACGCAGCAGGAAACAAGCTCCGATACTGACGAGGCAGTCAGCACAACACCTGCATCGAGCGAGGAAGCAGAGCCGCAAACAGATACAGGCACTCCAACAGATACTGAAGAACCGACCTCCGGCAGCAGCGTCCTTGTCGTGTATTTTTCAAGGACGGGTGAACAGTACAGAGTCGGCGTGATCGACAAGGGCAATACCGCCATTGTTGCGGATATGATTGTCGAGGCAACCGGGGCAGATTCTTTTGAGATACTTCCGCAGGAGGATTATTATCCATATACTTATGATGAACTGACGGATGTGGCGAAGCAGGAGCAGAACGAAAACGCCAGACCTGCATATGCCGGGGAAGTTCCCGATCTGTCACAGTATGATACCATTTTTATCGGGGCTCCCGTGTGGTGGGGCGACTGGTCGATGATCTGTTATACATTTTTTGAGAATAATGCAGACGCTCTTTCGGGAAAAAAGCTGATCCCATTTTCGACACATGAGGGTTGCGGACTTTCCGGGTTTGACAGGAAACTTGCTTCTACCATTCCGAACAGCACAGTCGGCGAGGGTCTTGCCATTTCCGGCAGCGATGCGCAGAACAACCAGGACAGCGTCAGGAGCAGAGTAAATGACTGGCTTTCAGGGCTGGGATTCTAAAGGAGGAACAGGCAATGAGTAAAGAGACTTTTGAAAAGGAAAACATCTTCGGCCTTGGACAACCTAATACCGGGTTTGCACAATACTTTATCGGAGAATCTTACCTAAACCCGCTGACGGATATACAGAAGGGAGAGTTTCCACTCTTTAACGTCACTTTTGAGCCGGGATGCCGCAACAACTGGCACATTCATCATGCAGACAAAAATGGCGGCCAGATCCTGATCTGTACTGCCGGGAGTGGATGGTATCAGGAAGAAGGAAAGGATGCCGTGGATCTGAAGCCTGGTACTGTCATCGTGATTCCGGCGAACGTCAAGCATTGGCACGGTGCAAAGAAAGATGAATGGTTCTCGCATATTGCGATTGAGGTTCCGGGTGAAAACGGATCAACTGAGTGGTGTGAGCCTGTGGATGATGAATACTACAACAAACTTTGAAGGAGGAACCTACTCATGGAGTATATTACACTGAATGACGGCAACAAAATACCGCAGGTGGGATTCGGCGTGTTTATGATCCCGAATGATGGTTCCACCTATGATGCTGTACTTACTGCACTGAAAGCCGGATACCGTCATATCGACAGCGCAGCGGCATATTTCAACGAGGAGGATGTCGGAAAGGCTGTCCGTGACAGCGGCATTCCCCGTAAGGAGATTTTCATCACGAGCAAACTTTGGCTGCAGGATCATGGTTATGAAGGGGCAAAGATCGGCATCGCAAGGTCGCTCCGCAAGCTGGATCTCGGATATATCGACCTGTATCTTATCCACCAGCCCTATGGAGATGTGGCATGCGCATGGAAAGCAATGGAGGAAGCAAAAACAGAAGGCAAGCTCCGTTCTATCGGTGTCAGCAATATGTCCGTAAATATATGGAACAAGTTTATCCCCGGATTTGATACAAAACCCGCTGTCAATCAGGTGGAATTCAATCCCCTTGCACAGCAGAAAAAACTGCGTGAGGTGATGGCGCAGACGGATACGAAGCTCGAAGCGTGGTATCCTCTCGGACATGGAAACGAGAGCCTGCTCACAAATTCTGTGGTCACTGCGCTTGCCGAAAAATATGGCAAGAATGCAGGGCAGATCATCCTCCGCTTTGAGACTCAGGAAGGCGTGATCGTTCTGCCGAAGTCCACGAATCCCGAAAGAATCAGAACAAATCTTGATATTTTTGATTTTGAACTGACCGAAACGGAAATTGAAGAGATGCGTTCGCTTGATACAGGAAAGCCAAGCCATGATCCCGAAGCTCCGGGTGTTGAAGAGATGCTGAGAGGTGCGTTCGTAATTAAGGATTAAGAAAAAGAAAGAGGCGGTGAGACCGTATGGCGAAAAAGAGAATAAGGATTATCATGGACATCGCCATGACGGTTTTGCTTCCAATGCTCATGGCCTATTCCCTGATTGGAGAGAAGTTTCACGAGATTATCGGCACACTGATGTTTGCGCTGTTTATCCTGCATCATGTGCTGAACAGGAAGTGGTACGGTGCCATATTCAAGGGGAAGTATAATACTCGCAGGACCTTTCTGACTGCACTTGATGCGTTCCTGATTGTTTTTATGATTGAGCAGCCAGTAGGCGGAATGTTGATGTCGAAACATCTGTATACTTTCATCCAAATACAGGGAATTTCTGCGGCAGTACGGGAAATACATCTTTGTCTTGCTTATTGGGGTTTTGTTATTCTTTGCATTCATGCAGGAACCCACCTTACGGCTTCTTTAAAATCGCTGAAGGAGAAGAAAAGAATTGTGTTCTATTTCCTTACAGTGATAGGAACTGCAGTTTCCATCTATGGAATCCATGCTTTTAATAAGCGGCAGATTCCGGATTATATGCTACGCAAGACCGTTTTTGCCTTCTTTGACTACAGTGAGCCGAGGATTTTATTTTTCCTTGATTATCTTGCGATTATGATACTGTTTATATCGGTTGGGTGCGTGGCGGTTATGGGGCTTGCGTGTCTGGACAGAAAAATAACAATGCGAAAAGGCGGTGAAGCAAAATGAAAGTATTATTGGTAAATGGCAGTCCGCATCAAAACGGCTGCACCTATACTGCGTTGTCAGAGGTTGTGGGTGCGTTGAATCAGGAAGGAATAGAGACGGACTTTTACTGGATCGGCAATAAGCCGATTGGAGGATGCATCGGCTGTTTTCAATGTTCCAAGAAACAAAAATGCGTCTTTGAGGATAAGGTGAATGAGTTTACTGTGCTTGCAGCAGATTATGATGGATTTATCTTTGGCTCACCGGTCTATTATTCCGGCATGAACGGCAGCCTCATGAGCTTTATGGACAGGGTGTTCTTTTCTGCATCGGCGCAGAATCCACATCCGTTCCGTTTCAAGCCTGCGGCTGCGGTGGTGTCTGCAAGAAGAGCGGGAACCACTTCTTCTTTGGATCAGATCAACAAATACTTCCTGCATCAGCAAATGCCGATAGCCACGTCCAGATATTGGAACATGGTTCATGGCAATACGCCGGAGGAGGTAAAGCGAGATGAGGAAGGTATGCAGATAATGCGGTATCTCGGAAGAAATATGGCATGGCTACTCAAGCTTAAAGAGGCTGGGTCCAGGAATGGCATCGAGTATCCAAAGCAGGATGATACAAGGATAGCTACGAATTTTATTCGGTAAGTGCTGCAAATGCCCTATTGCTCATAAAACACATTTTCATAACACAAAGAAGCCACAGGGCATGTTGACCTGTGGCTTCTTTGTCCTTGTTCCGTACCGGTATTGCCCATAAACTCACTTTTTGTCCCTTTGAACGATACCACTTCGCTTTTTCCATTTTTCATATGTTGCAACACACAAAATCAAACCCGCCATATGGAATCTTCCCACGAAGATCGTCTCCATATGGCGGGTTTTCCTTGTCTGACCGCTGCCCGAGTGCAGCGGTTGATTACTTTTGCTTGGTCATGGTATATTGCTGACTGCCGGACGTAAGGGTGAGCGTGTCGCCTTTGACGGAATAGGTGTAATCCCTGTCGGCGGCTGCTTCCGAGACAAAATCGATGGTCACGGTGTCGCCGTCCACCCGATAGGTGAAGGGATATTCCGACGACGACAGCCGCATCGTTCCCTTGCCGCCGCCGCCGAATTCATAAGACGTCACCTCATCGAGCGCCCATGTGCCGCGCAGACGGTTGTCACCGCCCAGCGCAAAGCACAGTGTGACGGCTATCACGATCACCAGCGTCGCAATCGCGCCGCCAATCAGCCATTGTTTCCTGTGTTCCGTTTGCATGATTCCTCCTGTTGTGTGGGACGTGTCACATACCTGCCGTATCTGCCATATGCAGATAACGTTCTCTGCGTTCGCGCAGTTCCGTCAGCAGAATTACCGCGAGTGCGCCGAATGCCAGCAGCCAGACGATCAGATCACTGGGTTCGCCGGTCTTGGGCGAATCCGAAATCGGCTTCTCCTCTGACACCGTCGTATTGCTCTTAATCGTAAAGGTGGTTTCCACGGAACTGTCGGTAAACAGCACGGTCAGGGTATGCGTCCCCGGTTCGAGACGCTCCAGCAGAGCGCGCTTCAGCACCACATTGACGCTGCCGGGCGTGGCGGTGTAATCATCCGACGAGATTGCCACGCCGTCCACCTGAATGCCGAGGAAATAGTCAAAGGTCAGATCGTCATTTACGTTCCGTTTGACCGTCACCAGCAGATTCTTGTGATTGCCCTGTGTCCAGTGTGCTTCCGCACCGTAGGCTATTACATAGACATTCTCTGCCGGTTTGCCGTCAGGTACGGTCGGCTCATGGTTGGTTTCCGACGGTACCGGGGCAACAGGCGGAATGCTTTCCGTGTAGATGTGACCGGCATCGTGACGGCAGGTAAAGAGCATCTCGCCGGGTTGGGTGGAAGTGGGTGCCTTGACCACCGTGCCTTCGTCCCAGTCATGACCCAGTGCCGGAAGGATTTCCATATAGGTGTGGCTCGCATCATGACGGCAGGTAAAGGTCATCACGCCGTCCTCTTCACAGGTCGGCTGGGTCGTCACGGTGCCTTCGTCCCAGTCATGACCGAGCTTTTTCAGCACGATGTCTTCGGTGTCGATTTCGGTTTTGCCATCTGCGTCGGCAAACATTCTGCCGCAGCCGTCACACATCCAATAGGCAATATGACCGTCGGCTTCACAGGCAGCGGCAACCGCGTCTATCCGGATCAGCTCATGAACGTGTTCCACCGGAAGCATTGGGCGTGTCTCGATATGAGAGGGATCGCGGCGGCATACGCGTTCTTCCACGCCTTCCGTCTCTTCGGTTCCGGGCGTCACAACGTGCCATTCGCCCCAGTCATGACCGATAGCCGACACAGCTACATCATCCGTGATGTCAATCGCCGCCGTGCCATCCGCATAGCGGTGACCGCAGTATTCGCATTCGTAATAAGCAATATGCCCATCGGTTTCACAGGTTGCCTCCACCGCTGCCACATAGCGCAGCTTGTGACCGGTCGCCGGGATGTCTTCTGTATAGGTGTGGTTCGCGTCATGACGGCAGGTGTAGGTCTTCACGCCGTCCTCTTCACAGGTCGGTTCAAGTGTTACCACGCCTTCATCCCAATCGTGACCGGGTGCGGGAAGGACTTCCACGCGGAAATGATTGGCGTCGTGACGGCAGGTATAGGTTTTGATGCCATCCGTTTCACAGTCAGGCGCCAGCGTCACCTTGCCCTCGTCCCAGTCGTGTCCGAGCGCCGGAAGAGCTTCGGCACGGGTATCGGTAAAGGTGCGTCCGTCACACACCGCCGTGGCGGTATAGACGTTCTTACCGTCTGTCTCGCAGGTCGGCTCGGTGGTGTCAACCGTTACCTCCGCGGAAATGGTGAGAATATGCGCGGCGTCGTGCGTGCAAACAAATGTGGCTTCCGCCGTGTAATCCTCGCGCCAGTTCCATGTCGGCTCGCCCCAGTCGTGACCGGTCGCGGGAAGCACGGTGTCCGCCAGCGTGATTTCGTTGGTTCCAGCCGCGTCGCGGACGAGCTTGCCGCAGTGTTCACAGACATAATACGCGGTGTGACCGTCGATTTCACAGCCTGCCGGTACCGCGGGTACCAGGACAAAGGAATGACCGGTCGCCGGAATCGCCTGGGTAAAGGTATGGCTCGCGTCATGACGGCAGGTGAAGGTCTTCACACCGTCCTCGGTACAGGTCGGCTCGACAGTGA
>JAFPUM010000045.1 GCA_017395425.1 Clostridia bacterium
GAAGAAGGAAAGGAGACCGTAAATATGTGCGTTGCGATTGAAGAAATGAGATTTGACGCCAAAGCAGAAGGCAAAGCAGAAGGCATGGCGGAGGGGATTCTTGGCGCCATCGGGATATGCCGTGATCTGGGGTTGGATAATAACGAAATCCTTACCAGAATCATCCATAAGTTCTCGATTACCCAAGATGAAGCCGAACAGTATCTGAATACGGCTCTTTCCCATGCGTAAGAGATGACCTAGTATGATCTCCCCGGCGGAACCTTGTCGCATTGATAGGGACTCCGCCGGGCTTTTTCATGTAAAGTTATATCATTATCAATTTTTAACAAGATTTCTCTTGCAATGCAGGTGGATTTGCGCTAAAATGTCATTGATATAGGCTGTCATACGGAAGGAGTGTGTTGTGGTGAAAATTCTGAAAGCCATCTGGAAAGTCATCAAAACAATCGTGTTCTGGCTGTGGATTTCGGTGCTGTTTGTGGAGGTTTGTTTGGGGATTCTCTGCCGACCGAGGTTTCTCAGACATGCTATCGCGCCAGAGTTGGAGAAATATTGGTGGTTTTTCTTCATTTTGATTATACTGTGGTTTTTGATCACGGCAGCGTATGTGTGGATTTCCAATCAGATAGAGGCGTACCAGCGCGACCGTTACCGTCAGAAATATTTCAAGACGGTGACATGGGAGGATCCCCGCCTGGGCAAGTTTGTGTTTGACTATGATACAAAGGAGCATACGCTAGAAGCGACGTCCAGTGATCTGCCGCTGTTTTTTGGGAAAAAACCGGACAGCCTCACCGCTGATATGGATGACGATCTCACTGTTGAACAGGCGTTCCCCATGATCCGGGAAGCATTGTATGCCGTATATGACCATGAGCAGGAAATTCTCACGATCTGCTGCGAGTATGTCAAGGCGGTGTATGACAGCGAGGATATCCGCGACGAAGCCAAGGAACTGATTTCCATAGAAACCATTCGCGACACAATTTCTGTCACGGGCTTTTCCGTCAGCATTAACGCGGGCAGCGTGGGTGTGGAAGTCCATGGCGGCATGAACAACGATTTCCAGGAGCACATCGCCGAACACGGCGTGAGTGCAACCCTGCGCCGCTATCCGGACAGCAATGAATGGCATATGGAGCAGGTGCAATGAAAGAGGGGCGTGCATGATTTGACGAACTATGTTGGGAAAAAAATCATCGCTTTGTGTATGAGTTTCGGTTTGCTTTTGTCCGTGCTGTCCACACTGACGGCTTGCAGCAGCGACGACGGCACCAACAAGGCAATCAGCTATTCCCTCACCAGCGAGCCGCGCAACCTTGACCCGCAGATGGCGTCCGACAACAATTCCCTGCTCGTGATCCGCAACATCTTTGAGGGACTGACCCGATTTGACGCCGACGGCAGCATTATTCCGGGCGTGGCGGAAGAGTGGAGCAATAACGCGGATTATACCGAATACACCTTCCGGCTGCGTCATAATGCCAAGTGGTCGGATGAGGAAGGCACCCCCGTCACCGCGCGGGACTTTGTCTTTGCATGGCAGCGTGCGCTTGATCCTGCCACCCATTCCACCACCTGTTCGCAGCTCTTTCCCATCAAGAATGCCCGTTCCATCAACGAGGGCAAAAGCGAAAAGCAGTCGCTGGGCGTGACGGTGATTGATGACTATACCCTCAAGGTGTCAATGGAATATCCTTACAAGGAATTCGTCCTGCAAACTCCCAATGCCGTCTTCATGCCCTGTCATCAGGCATTCTTTGAAAGCACCAACGGGCATTACGGACTGGATTTCAATACCGACAGCCAGTATATTCTCAGCAACGGTCCTTTTAAGATCACCAAATGGTCCCACGATAACTACGTCCGCACGATTCGCAACGAGAATTACGCCGGGTATCACACGGTTTCACCCCGCGTGCTGTATTTCGGTATCCGCAGTTCCGACACCAATTATTTCTCGCTGCTCGAAAATGAAACCGTGGAATCGGCAGTAATTGCGACCGAGGACATCGCCAAGCTCAAGGACACCGAATACCAGTATACCACCGTCACCGATACCACCTGGGGCTTCCTCTTCAATCTCGAAAAGCCCGCGATCGGTCTGACCGCCGTGCGGCGTGCTTTTATGGCGTGCGTCAGCGATAAGGACGAAAAGGGACACAGTCTGCTTCCCTACGGATTTGAGGCTGCCAACGACATCATTCCCCCTTCCACCCATATCAACGGGCATCTTTACCGCGAACTGGCAGGCGGCGGCTTCAAGGAAACCTATGACCCTTCCGAAGCCCGCAGCTCGCTGCTCAAAGCGCTGGAATCGGTGGAACTCAGCCGTATGCCCAATCTCACGCTGATCTGTCCCGACGACGAGGAAATCAAGAACCTCATGTACAGTATCATGCGTTCGTGGCAGGAAAATCTCTATGTCTACGCCAACATCGAACCGCTGGATATGGCAACCCTCCAGTCCCGCATCAGTCTGGGCAATTATCAGATTGCCTTCTATCCCATCGCGCCCACCAAGGACGATCCCCTCAATACCCTCAGCCGCTTTACTTCCGATTCGTCTTCCAACCCTGCCTTTCTGAAGCACCCCGCCTATGACAAACTGGTGGCGCAGGCGTCTTCCCGCAGCAACACCGAGGACATCCTCGCGCCGATGGCGGCAGCGGAAAAATATCTCTGCACCTATGTGATCTTCTATCCGGTCTACTATGAAGTGACCTATTTTGTCATGCGTCCCAACGTGTCGGGCATCTACTTTTCGCCCTTCGACGGCGCCGCTGATTTTACCAACTGCCGGTTTGCGGAATAACCGAATAACCATCGGGAGAGAAATACCAAATGGATTTTGACACGTTCAAAGCCCGCCTGCTGGACGAAGGTCTGTGCGAGGTGGGTTTCAGCCGCATTGACGAGACAGTACCGCCGGATCTGGCACGGTATCATTACGCCGTCACACTGATGTTCCGTCTGTCGGACGCGGTGGTGGACGAAATTGACGGCGCGCCCACCTATGCCTATTTCCAGCACTACCGCGCCGCCAATGCCCTGCTCGACCGCTGCGCCCTGCTTGCCTGCGAAATGCTGCGCCGCGACGGTGCGAGAGCCTATCCCATCGCGGCGTCCCAGAGCGTTCACGACCGCGGGGACAAATACACCGGCATCTATCAGCACAAATCCGCCGCCGTGGCGGCGGGACTCGGCTGGATTGGCAAGAGTGCCCTCTTCATTTCGCCGGTCTATGGTCCGCGTGTGCGTTTGGCTACCGTTCTCACGGACAGGGAGCTTCCCGTTACGGGACAGCCGATGGAATCCCGCTGCGGCGACTGCCGCCGGTGTGTGGAGGCTTGTCCGGCGGGAGCGGTGAAGGGTGTGAATTATGTGCGGGGCATGGCGCGGGAAGACATCTTTGACGCGGAAAAATGCTCCACCCATATGAAGAAAGCCTACGGTCACATCGGACGCGGCGCGGTCTGCGGACTGTGCATGAGGGCTTGTCCATATGGACAGAATGGATGAACCGTTTATTTTTTGATCGTTGCCCCCCTATATCTTATCACGAAAGGACGATTATTTAAAAATGTCAAAGAAGCCAAACAAACAGGATCCCGAGAAAAAAGCCATGAGCGCCAGCGAGATTCGCGCCATGCGCGAGGAGGAAATGCTCGGTTCGGTGTACCACGAAAAGACGCAGAAGGAAAAAAATATTGAGACCGTGCTGCTCTGGGCGGCGGCTGTGGCGGGTACGGCGCTGCTTGTCACGGCGCTGCATTATTGGAACGTGCTGAGCGGGAAGATCACTGCCTTCATCATGCCCTATTTCTGGATGCTCGACAACCGCAACGGCTATCTGGCGGAGTGCCTGACCAAGCTGCTCGAACTGGCGCTGGTACTGATCGTGACGATTGCGTTCGGCTTTGCGCTCAATATCCAGTACAGCGGCGCAGGACGTCCCAAGGAAACGTGGAAAAAACGGGTGGGCTATGCGACTGTCGCGGCGTTCGGCGTGGACGTGCTTTATCTGGTACTGTCACGGATTTTTGACGGTTCGTTCGTACCGCCCGAAGGCAGCGCGTTTGCCACGGTTATGTATTACCTGACGAAACTGCTGCTCGTGCCGGTTGTCAATATCATGCTCTATCTGGCGATACCGTCGGCGCTGCTGCGCATGGTGCTGACCCCTCTTTCCGAAACACGCGACAAAATGTATCTTCCGTTGACCATTGCGGGTGCCTTGATCCTCACGTTGGGAATGCTGGGCATGTCGTGGAGCGGATTAAGGAGCGCGGGCTTTTTCATTGTGATGTACGCGGCGCTGCAGGCGGCGGCATACAGCGTGATCTATCATCGCACTGATACGGTATGGCGACCGGTTGTCCTTTACGCGGGCGTGACGGGAACCTATTACATTTTAGCGTGGCTGCTGTCGTTGATATAGCGGCAGGCGGGGTACACGGACAGCCCTATGGTGCGTGGGGTGGGACGGGGTCGCACCGACCTGGGTTCGTCCGTGCGTGCGACGGGTCGCACCGACCTAGGTTCGTCCGTGCGTGCGACGGGTCGCACCGACCTAGGTTCGTCCGTGCGTGCGCCCGCACGGACAGACCATATATATATATATATATATCGTGTACATGACACCCATCCCAGGGGTAAGATGTGTGTGGCACAGACACGCCACACACACATCTCACCCCGTGCGACAGGTGTCACCGCGCTAGGCTCTTAGAAAAAAGAAAACAAAAAAAGAAGTGTGTGTAAACAATGCCTAAAAGAAACAAAATGCGCTTACAGCCTTTTGTCACACCGACCGGCGCGTGGGCGCTTTCACTCGGTACCAGCGTTGGCTGGGGTTCGCTGGTGGTCACCACCAACAGCTATCTGATGCAGGCGGGACCGCTCGGAAGCTGTCTGGGACTGTTGATCGGCGGTTTTCTGATGTGGGTCATAGCGAGAAATTACCATTACATGATGAACCGTTTCCCCGAAACCGGCGGTTCCTATACGTTTGTGCGACACGCGCTGGGGTATGACCCCGGATTTGTCGTGGCGTGGTTTGTACTGATTACCTATCTGGCAATTCTCTGGGCGAATGCCACGTCCCTGCCGCTGTTTGCGCGGTATTTCATGGGCGGCGTCTTTGAATTCGGACATATGTACTCGCTTTTCGGTTATCAGGTTTACTTCGGCGAGGCGCTGCTTTCCATCGGCGCCATCGTGCTGATTGCCTTTCTCAGCGCACGTCACAGACATACGACTTCGCTGCTCATGACCGGACTGGTGTGTACCTTTACGCTGGGCATTACGATCTGCTTTGTCGCGTCGCTCTTCCACCGGCACACCTCTCTTGAGCCGCAGATGATTCCCGACAAGGACGGTCTTGCACAGATACTGAAAATCGCGGTCATTTCCCCGTGGGCATTCATCGGCTTTGAGAATATCTCCCACGCGGCGGAGGAATTCAGGTTTGAGCAGAAGAAATCCTTTGAGGTGCTGACGGTTTCGCTGATCTTCACGACGCTGATTTACTTCTTCGTGATGTTCCTTTCCATCTCCACCTATCCGCCGGAATACGATTCATGGCTTTCCTATATCCGCGACCTCTCCAACCTCAGCGGCATCAAGGCGCTGCCCCCCTTCTATGCGGCTTACAGTCATATGGGAAAAACCGGCGTCTGGATTCTGATGATTTCGCTGCTCGCGCTGGTCATCACCAGTCTGATCGGCAATATCTATGCCCTCAGCCGACTTCTGTACGCGCTGGCACAGGACAATCTTGTCTGGAACAAATTCGCGGAGGTCAACGACAAGGGACTTCCGGGCAACGCGATTTGGTTTGTCGTGGCAGTTTCGGCAGTGGTGCCTTTTCTGGGACGCACTGCGATCGGTTGGATTGTGGACGTTACCACCCTCGGCGCGACTATGATTTATGCCTTCGTATCCATTGCTACCGCGAAGATGGCTATGACGCGGGACGATGCGCTCGAAAAGAAAACCGGTATCTTCGGCGCGGTGAGTATGTTTGCCTTTATGATTTATGTGCTGGGACTGAATGTGTTTACCACGGAGAATCCCATTGACAAGGCGGCGCTCTTCCTCTTTGCGGTATGGGGCATGCTGGGGATTCTCTATTTCCGCTATCTGCTTTCCAAGGGAAAAAATCATAATTTCGGGCAGTCGCCGACCGTCTGGATTGCACTGATCACACACTTGCTGCTGATTTCGCTGGTGTGGATCAGCCAGATGACAATGGATGAAATCCGTGCATCCATGAACAACATTCAGGAGCATTATGTCAATATCGGCTACGGCGAAGATCAGACGTGGTTCATTCAGCAGGAGCTGGAGGGCATCCGCTGGATCAGCGCGCTGAGCGTGGTAGTGGTAGTGATTATTTTTGGCTCGGCTGTTTGTGTATTATTGACTGCCTACGGTCTCATGTGCAAGCGTGCGGATGCCAGTGAGCAGCAACTCTCCACCATTCAGAAGATGGCGAACACCGACCCGCTCACCGGTTTGAACAGCAAGCACGCTTATGCGGAGATGGAACATATGCTGGACGAGGCGATGCAGGACAGTACCAAAGTTCTGCGCTTTGGCATTGTGGTGTGCGACGTGAACGGTCTGAAATTTGTGAATGATACGCTGGGTCACAAAGCCGGCGACGCTTACATCAAATCCGCCAGCGAGATGATTCACGCGATTTTCCGGCGCAGTCTCATCTATCGCACCGGCGGCGACGAGTTTGTGGTTCTTCTCAAAGGACGCGATTATAAGAACCGCGAGGCATTGCTTCAACAACTGCACGACGTTTCCGTGGCGCATATCGCGGAAGGAACGGTTGTGGTGTCGGGCGGTCTGTCCGACTTCCAGCCGGAGCAGGACAAGAGTGTCCACGACGTCTTCGTGCGCGCTGACGCGCTGATGTATCAGGAAAAAATGGCACTCAAAGGTCTGGGCGCCAAAACAAGAGAATAAACCGCAGCCGGGTATTTCCGTATGCGGCAAAAGGCAAGCCGTTTGGCACCTGACAGGTGCGTATGCGGCTTGCCTTTTTCAGTGTGTCTTTATGCGTTCCGACTGTCGGAGGAAACCGGAGCGGCACCCGCTGTCAGCGGTCAGGACTGGGCGGAAAACTGCTGCTTGACCGAGCTGATCTGATTGGGCTGTGCCTGCGAGGGAGCGTACCAGCCCCGCTGGGACATTTTGCTGTAAATCGTACTCTGCATGGAGAGGGAATCGTTCAGCGCACGGTTGAAGGTGCGGCTGATGTCGGGATTGGCGGCTTCGATGGTGCCGTGCATATACAGATCGCAGCTGCCCTTTTCCAGCAGCAGCATATTTTCCATGAGTTCCTTGTCATTCATAGCGTTTGTGTGCCTCTCTTTCTGTGCAATTCATGATTCACTGTCAAAAACGGCGGATGGCGGGGGGATTAACCCAGCAGTCCATAAAAACTCTGAAACAAATCTCTGTGTTTCTCCGAGAGCTGCTGCACGCAGCTTTTGAGTTCGGGATCCTGAATGCGTCCCGCGGTTTCCTTGCACTGTGTCTGAAAATACTGCTCGTGACCCAGCGCGTCCTGCACATACAAAAGTTCCTTTTCGGTCATAAACAAACCACCTCTGATGATTCAGTAATTCTTCCCCGAAGCGGCGGTTCGTGTGACGTTTGTGTCGCCGCCCCGGTTCGTTATTATTGTGCCGCGAATGTCTGGGATTATTCGGCAGGAACGATTTTTTTAAAAAATCATGTAACTATTCAGTCCCACCTAAAAGCCACAATTATCATATTGCTTTTCTGGAATTTTATGCTTAATAATGATTTATAACGATCATATTTTTCACATATAAATTCAGAAACTCAAGATGATTTAGATCATATTCCTGAAA
>JAFPUM010000046.1 GCA_017395425.1 Clostridia bacterium
CCCCGCCACTCACCTCCACGTTTTCTGTAGTATGCCGACTTCCTACAGTTATCATTATAGCGCATTTTATTCTTTAGCGAAAGCTCCGTTGACTCGTTTCATAACCTCATCGGTGCCTTTCGCAGAAAGGCGGTTTATAATTATGATTGAAAAGGGTGTGTATCATTTGGTGGAATCGCCTATGAGGATTTTGCTGGCGGAAATCGCCGGTGTGTACGGTCAGTCCGTATTGGAGGATATCGGCAATACCATACGGCTCTATGATTTTTATGACGGGAAAGGGCAGGATTGGGAATTGCCCCGTGGGTTGGATTACCGTCCTGCCAAGAAGCGCGTCAATCTCGTGAAACGGCTCATTAAAAAAGAAGCCGGGTTTATGTTCGGGAGAATGCCTGAAATTACCTATCGACCCTTGTCAAAAGATCAGGAAGAACCCGCGGCGGAAGCGCAGGCTTTTCTCGACGGGGTGCTGCGCGGCTCCGGGTTTAAAAACAAGCTGGTGAGGGCGGCGCGGGATTGCTTTATCGGCAAACGGGTGGCACTCAAAATCAGCGGCGGCGGGGACAGACCGCTTCGCGTTTCCTTTCGTCCGTCGTTTGAGTTTGTCTACTCTGTTGCCGACGACGACTGCGACGTGCTCGACAAGATTATCTTTTTTTATCAGACCAACAACGAGGCGGAACGCGAAAATCAGCGCATCTGGAAACAGAAGTATTTTATGAGGGACGGTCGCTGTTTTGTCAATGAGGGCGTTTACAACGGCTATGGCGAGCCTGTCGAGGGCTCCGCCGGTGAGGATGTCGATACCGGGCTGGACTTTATTCCCTGCTATGTGATTGTCAACGACGGTCTGACCGGTGACCTCAAGGGCGAAAGCGATGTGGAGGAACTGATGGATTTGCAGAACGCGTACAACCGGCTGATCTCGGACGACGCCGACGCCCTGCGCTTTCATATGTTCCCCCAGACCGTCGCGGTGGACGCCAAGGCGGAATCACTCGAAAATATCCGGCTGTCGCCCGGCGCGTTGATTGATTTGCAGACTGACCCCGCGATCGCGGGCGATTCCCAGTCCCGTCAGGCAAAGCTGCTTACACTCGAAGCCGGGTTCGGTTATTCCGAACGGTTTGAGGCAACCATTAACCGTACCAAGAACGATATGTATGATCTGCTGAGTGTGCCCAACGTTTCGCTCGAACAGCTCAAAGGGCTGATGCAGTCCGGCAAGAGTATGAAGGCGCTGTATTGGGAACTTATTACCCGCTGCGAGGACAAGTGGTGCGCATGGGAACCTGCGCTGGAGTGGATGGCGCGCGCCATTGTCAGAATGCGTGCGGTGTATGCCGGCGGCGGGGATGAATCGGTTTTTTCCGTCAATGTCGAGCATCTGTATCCCATTCTCGAAGACGACTTTGAGGAAATGACCAATGATCGGCAGGAGGTCGCCGCCGGGCTGCGCAGTCATACCAACTATATCCGGAAGTGGACGGTTGCCGCTGATGCGGCGTCCGAATGGCAGCGTGTGAAGGATGAGGCGCGGGAGAAGCGATGAATGGCGCTCATGCCGTCTTTCATCTTTTTCTATTTTTCAAACAGACCGGCGGGTCAGAACGCAGGAGGTGTTTTAACGATGGACGAAGAACACAGTGTGAGTGCGGCGAGAGAGACGCCGGAAGAGGAATGGCTGTCGGAGGACGTTCGGGCATTCGCCGAAGGGCGGATACAGGAAGCCAATCGCAGACTCATTGCCGCTGAAATCCGTGAGGTGGGTGCGGAGATGGGGTTGATTGATCCGGAAGCCGCTCTGGTGCTGATGGATGCATCGGGCGTTTCCGTCAATGACGACGGCAGCGTTTCCGGTGTGAAAGAAGCGCTGGAAACACTGCTTGCCCGCAAGCCTTATCTGGCGGGCAGACGCCGCATGAGTACCGGCGGCAGAGGCAATTTTGCCCGCAGCGCCGACGACGCAGGATATGCCGCGCGTCTTGACGCGGCGAGAAGTGCGGGCAATCACGCCCTCGCTACCGCTATCATCGGTGAGGCGGCGGCAAAAGGTATTTCTTTACGCTGACCGTCCGATGGTCAGCAGCACAATTTTCATTTTTGAAAGGATGTATGTAAAATGGCAAATGTGAACGGTACGGGTACGGTGTGGAACCTGCCTAATTTCGCGGGTCAGCTTTATTCCGCTACCCCTGCAGTGACGCCTTTTCTGAACCTCATTCGCGGCGGCGCGGTGAAAACCGATAACTTTCAGTTCGCGACAGGCGTGGAGTATACCCATGAGGCGGCTGCACAGCCCGCTATCTCCGAAACCGCTTCTCTGACTGCTCCCACCGCAATCTCCTATGTGCGCAGTCAGAATACCAATGTGACCCAGATCTTTCAGGAAAGAATCAGCGTGAGCTATGCCAAGCAGTCCAGCAGCGGCAGACTCTCCGGCGTGACCTCCGCGCTGGCGGGCAACTGTGCGCCCAATGAGCTGGATTTCCAGACCGCTCGCGCCCTGGAAAAGATCGCCCGTGACGTGGAGTACACGTTCCTCAACGGTACCTATCAGCTTGCCGCCAACGCCGGTCAGGCCAATAAGACACGCGGTATGCTCGCCGCCGCCGGTACGGTGGTGGACTGCGAGAATGCCGCGCTGACACAGGATTTCCTCAAAACCGCTTTTAAGACCGCCTACAACGCGGGTGCTGACTTTACCGATATGGTGCTGGTATGCGGCTCTGATATCAAACAGCGTATTACGGACCTCTACGGCAGTCAGTGGGGCTTTGCGCTGCCGCCTACACGCAATATCGGCGGTGTGAATGTGACCCAGATCGAAACCGATTTCGGTATGGTGTCGGTGCTGCTCAGCCGGTTTATGCCCGACGGTGTGCTGCTGGGCGCTGATATTTCCTGCGTGCGTCCCGTGGAACAGGATGTTCCCGATAAGGGCAATTTCTTCCGCGAGGCACTGGCGAAAAACGGCGCTTCCGAAGAGTACCAGATCTTCGGTCAGATCGGTCTGGATCACGGTCCGGGCTGGAAGCATTTCAAGATTATCAATATCGGTTCCGGCGCGAATGCGTGACCTTTTTCGTTTGACCCGGTAGGCGGGTAACGGTGTCGGCGGAAGGGAGGAATCCCACAGGATTCTCTCCTTCCGCCGATGAAACTTGAAAGGTGGGATGAATATTGGCGGAAAACGACAATGTTGAAATTGTTCAGAACGATGATGACCGTGCGTCACTGGCGGTGCTGCGGATATTACTGATGGAGCCGGACAGTCAAAATGATTGCGGATGTGGGTGCTTCTCTGACGACGAACTACTGGCTATGCTGGACAGGCATGGCGGGGATGTTCGTGCGGCTGCCTATGAGGGGCTGCTCCGGAAGGCAGAGGATGACGCGGCACGGCTGCCCGACGGTCTGACACTGCCCGGCAATCGGGACTTTTGGCTGGGATTGGCGCGGTATTACCGCCCCTGTGTTTCCAGGGCGCTGACAAGAGCCGATGAGGAGTGGAAGAATGACGGGGATTGAACGCAGACGGCGGTTGATCTGTTCCCTTTGCCGCCGGGGTTTTTTGTGCGAGGCGGATGTGTATACCATAACGAACAGCGTCGAAATACGCCGCGGCACAGTCAAGGGCTATTTCTTTACAAAAGGCGCCGGTTCTGCCCGTGAGGTGATTCAGATTGCCGGTGCGCTGGGCGGAGAGGATTCCGGCGAGTACCGTTTTCTGGTATTGCAGGGAGAATGTGATGCGGACGATCTGATTGTGACGGGCGGTCGCCGGTACCGTGTGACAGGCGTCAAGCCGGTTGGCGGATTGTATACGGCACTGCGTCTGGAGGTGACGGCTGATGCACGTTCGGATTGAGATAGACGGTGCGCTGGCAGGGCTGAAACGTGCGCACAAATCGGTAAGTCAATGTGTGGACGATTATGGGAAGACGGCTGCCGCTGCGATGGAACAATACGCAAAAGCCAATCGTCCCTGGATTGACCGCACGGGCAATGCCCGGCGCACGATGGAAGGACAGTCTGATCGTACAGGTCAGGTGGTTTCTATGGGCGTCGCGGGTCATATGCCTTATTCGGTCTTTCTTGAATTGGATTACGGTCAGAAGTATGCCATTTTATATCCTACCGTCCAGACATTGGCACCGCAGGTTCTCAACGGTCTTGCCGCAAGTATGGCACAGTTGAAATGAGGTGGGAAACGGTTTGACCTATCAGGATATCAGAGACGCTTTGTGTGAAGCGGGATTGGAAGTCTGGAATCCCGCCGCAAGACAGGGGGTGTGTCTGTCGCCCTATGTCGTGGTGCAGGATATGGGTACCTATCGTTATGCGCAGTCACGGCAGCTGGTTTATACGCTGATCGCTGTGCATTGTTATGTGCCGCTCCATTGCTATGATGAACTGGCGCTGCTGACGGTCCGGGTCAGAAACGCTTTATCCGGATTAGCCCCTGACCTTCGTCCGGTGGGCGGCGAAAGTGTCCATATCATCAATGACCGGTTTCGGGCACATGAAACGTATTTGCAGTATATAGTGCAGAAGAAATCATAAGGAGGCAAAACAGTATGGCGATGCAGGCGATGGCGATTGCCAACATCGAAAGAGTCGATATCATTACCGAAGAAAATCCGCCCCGTGTGATGTCGTTTGATACGGCAAGCGAGGCTTCCGCGGAAGCGCAGATTTCCGCCGGCAGCGAAAAGGAACTGCGCATTAAAAATCAGATCCTTGCGCAGAATCTCACGGAGGATATTGTGAAGGGGTTTACGCTCTCACTCACCGACAGCACGTTTTCCCCCGACGTGTTCGCGCTGATTGACGGGGGACAGTGCAGCAATGATGACCAGCAGCAGTTTACCGCGTATCAGGCTCCTGTGGCGGGGATGGAAGTGTCCAGAGTGAAAAGCAGTGTCGTGGTCTATTCCTCCGAAAAGGATTATGACGGACATTCGCTTTCCTATACCGCGTTTATCTTTCCCCATGCCTGCGGGACGCCGACCTCCGTCAACCTCAAGGACGGCGAATTCTTTGCGGCGGGCTATAAGCTCAGGAGCCGCCCGTCTGTCGGTCAGAGCCCGATGACGGTGCTGCGTCTGCCTTCACTGCCGGTGGTGGTGACCCGCGACGCGGATTTGCCCGCTTCACCCGTGTCCGGTCGCACGGTGATTCTGGTGGGCGGAACGATTGATACCCTGCCCGCACTTCAGGTGGGACAGTTCGCGGTGTATCGCGACAGAGAATATGTGACGATCTGACAGAACGGAGGAGATAGAGTATGGTGACTTCTGTTGAAACTATTCAGACTGACGCGGAGGTGGTGCTGCCCGGCTGGTGCGGGGATGATTTTGTGTGCGTGCTGCGCCGTCCGTCCCTGCTGACGCTGGCGTCACGCGGGGCGATTACCAATCCCTTGATGAAAACCGCACGGAAGCTCTTTTATGCCGGTGTATCGCCCGACAGCGGCAATCTCGAAGAGGAAGGCCGGATTTTGCTGGAAATTGCCGCAGCCGCGCTGGTCAAGCCGGCCTTTGCCGAGCTGGAGCAGCGGGGGATCGAATTGACCGACGAGCAGTTGATCGCGATTTTTCAGTATACACAGGCGGGGGCAAAAGCGCTGGAACAATTTCGTGGGTTCTGTGCAGGTGATGTCGGTGATCCGCATGGCACAGCGGTATGGAATCAGACCCAGTGAGTGCCTGAAAATGCAAAATGATTACGATGCGTATTGTTTTGATGAAGCCTGCTGTTACATCTGGGATTGTCTGGAAGAAGAAAAACGTCCTTTCTTTCATGACGGGGATGCTTCCGCAGGTGCGTCCGTCAATGATCGGACGGTTTGTATGCTTCAAAAACTGGGTGCGGAGGTGCGTGATATTTGATTAATGCGGGAACCGTTGCAGCTTATCTGACGCTGGATATGTCCGATTTTGCCAAGGGCATTGCCGCAGCGGGATTATTGCTCACGAAGTTTGCCCAAAGTCAGTCCGGACTGCTGGACGGTGTGGGCAAAACCATCGGAAGCTTTGGCAAAACCGTCGTCGGCAAATTGGAAGGTGTGGTGAAGAGCGTTTCTTCTTCCGCTACGATCGCGTCCATGCCTGCCGTGTTGAGCGCAAAGGGTGCTGCCGCCGTGCAGGGATGGATCAGCGGTATGACGGGCAAGAAAAATGCCGCTGTTTCGTCTGCCGGCAGTCTGATGAAATCGGTTGCAAGCGCCGCGGACGCGGTCAGCTTTGTGTGGGTTGGGCACAACATTGTCAGCGGTATTGTCAGCGGTATTAACGCCAAAAAAGCAGGTCTGATGACAACGGCTAAAAATCTGGCGTCCAGTGTGTCCCAGACCATCCGGTCAGCGCTCAAGATCAATTCTCCGTCCCGCGTCATGATGGAAATCGGTGCCTTTACGGCGCAGGGTATGGAAATCGGTCTGCGGCGCGGTGCGCAGGGTCTGTATGAAACCGCTTCCACCGTATCGCGTGAAACCGCGGAGGTGCTGGCAGGTGTATCCGCCCCGCGGCAGACGGTGGGTGAACCGTATCAGTGGAAACAGGCAGATGACAGGCTCGGAGCATTGGTGAATGCCATTGAACGGTTGGCTGCCGCACAGTCTACGGTGGAAATCGACGGGCGGTCTTTCGGAAGGCTGGTGAGAGAGTATGTCTGACAGTACCCAAACCGCGGATCTGCTGCCGTTTGAATGTTATTATGAAAACAGCGGCGGCGAGGTGATCCGTTTCGATCAGCCGCCGATGATGATACGGTCTTCGGAACTGTTTGATTATCAGTGGCGGCTGACGACGTTTGACCGGGCTATGCACGACGGCGGCAAAGTCGTGTTTGCACGCCGCCCCGTGCAGGACAAAACGCTGGCATTGGATGTGTTTGCCGATACACAGGAGGCTCACAATGCGGCGCTGAATCGGTTGCATGACGTTCTGGATTATGATGTGAGACGATTGACACCCGGAAAACTGTGGGTCAACGGACAGTATATCCGCTGCCTTGCTTTTGCGTCAATCAAGACGTTGGATCGCGATTGGACGCGTTATACGGTGGTCAAGTTATCCCTGCGGGTGGTGAGCCCGGCATGGGTGGAGGAGCATTCCGTGGTGCTCATGCCCGCGGAGGAGACCGCAGATGATAATCTTAACAAACGCTATCCCGGCAGATATCCCTATCGTTATGCCGATGATGACGCCGCCTATCGATTCCTGAATGATACGGGAGCTCCTTTGCCGATGATACTGCGCTTTTTCGGACCCTGCCGGAATCCGTCTGTTTTTGTGGGAGGAAACGAGTATTCCCTTGAAACCGAAACGCCCGACGGAACGTATATTGTGTTGGATCAGATGGAGAAGAGCATCTGGTGTGTGGCGCAGGACGGAACCAGAGACAATCTCTTTGACTGCCGGAAGAAAACAAACGATATATTTCTGCCGGCGCCCGCGGGTTCGTTATCCATTGCCTGTGTGGGATGCTTATCCTGTGAGGTGGTATTTTTGGTGCAGAGGAGTGAGCCTCGATGGAGTTGATTTATGCCGATGCCTCGTTTCATGAAAAGGGAACGGTGGATTTTCTGCGGTTTGACGCGATGATCTCACTGACGCCCGATATTGACAGGAATGATTGGGAAATGCAGATTCCCGCGGAGGATCTGGGACGGTATGGATTGGCGCTGGGAGATTATCTGTATGTTCCTTATACGGAATGGGGAGGCAGAGTGGAGCGGTTTATCCATCTTTCGGACAAGGGCATTGTGAAAGTCGGGGGCGTCAGTTGGCGCGGAATGCTGCTGCGAAAGGTAATCGAACCCCTTGCTGGACAGACCCATCGGGTATTTCTTTCCTGCACGGTGGCAGAAATCATAGATGCCATGCTGCAACCCTTCAGCGGTGTTTTTGTGAGGCAAAACGGTCGGAACGCTCTTGAAATCGCTGATCAGAATACCGTGTGTGAAGAAAAAAGCTATCGTTATCAGAATGTGCTCGAGGCGGTGACGGCTTTGCTGGATGAAATGGGGGACAGGCTGGAATTGATGCTTGACCCGGAACGGCGGTGCATGTTACTATATATTTGCAAGGCGGCTGACCGCAGTGACCAATTGGAATTTTCCGGCGATTATGATCTCCCATATACATCTACCAAAGCCGATGCCCGTATCAATCACCTCATCGCACTGGGACGCGGAGAAATGGAAGACCGTGTGGTACGGCATTTCTATCTGCTCCCCGACGGAAGCGTCACCGATAATCCTGCCCAAGAGGGCGTGGCAGTCGGCGTGGATGAGCGGACCGCGGTATATGATTATCCCAATTATGAGAATGAGTCCGAGCTGGTGCGGTATGCGAAAAATTACCTGCTCAGGTATGGTGTGCAGGACGAAATCGAATTTCAGTTTGATGCCGTGAATCTGGATTTGCCGTTAGGCGATCGCGTGGGCATCCGCGATCGCCTGACCGGAATGGCGGCGGTTAAAACCATTACCGAAAAACTGCTGACGGTTTCTCCCGACGACGGAATGCGTCTGAAGTATTCGGTGGGATAACGGATTTGATACGGAAAGGATGGTTGAGATGGGACAAAGAGCCATTACCATTTATACGGCGGACGGCGCTGACGCGCATATTTCCGCTGACGACGACGCGTTTATTTACAGCGCGCTGGCCGGTGTGAAAAGCGGCGTGCTGGGAAATCTGACATGTGTCAAAATCGATGACAATACGGTGCGGCTGTCTGGAGGCGGCGTGATGAATCGCGGGCATATGCTTCGGATTCCCGATGGCGAAACCCTGGATCTGACAGTACCCAGCGGTACCGCAGGCTATCAGCGCTATGACAGTGTGGTGGCGGAATTTATCAAAGGAGGCGGTGAAACCCCTGATGTTTACCGCATCCGCCTGATGACCGGCACACCTGTTACGGCGGGCGCACAGCCGCCTTCCGTGATCCATTCCAGTTTGCTGAATCAGAACGACGTGAACCAACTGGAACTGTTTCGTCTGTATATGGACGGAACCACATTGACAGGTATTATCCCCGTTCTGCCCCGTCTGACAGGGTGGGCTGTCTGGCCGCATATTACGTATGGCACGGCGGCGCCGAGCGGCGGCAGTGACGGCGATATTTACCTCAGATTGGCGGAATAAGGGGGCGGATGGTTTGCTGAGAGTGCAAGGCATACTGGTTGAAAAAAAGATTTCTACCGCTTCCTCTCCCGCCGTCCGTTACGATGTGAGCTATTCCTCTGCACGGACCGAGGCGGCTAATCCTTCCGTTACCGTGACGCTGACGGTCACAACCCGGCTGGGATCCGCCTCTTCCCGTCTGGGAACCGGGATTCGTCTGACGTTTTTTGCCCGTCTGAACGGCGGAAAATGGCGTTCGGTGGTGCTTAAAGATAACGCCGATTACTGGGAGGGCAGTGCTCCCCATGAGGTCAATCTTACACTGACGGGAAAAGCTGCGGCGGATGCCGCGGCAGTCGAATGGCATGTGTCCCGTGTGGGATCTGTTTATGGCGGGTATGCCGGTATCGTGGGAAGCACCGACGCGCCGGAACGGCATACGCTCGGATTGCCCGGTTATGCCGCTCCCGGCGGTACCCCCTCATCCACTGTGGAGGGAGCGGGGCGTGCGGACAGCCGATACGCATATGTCAGACACAACGGTCAATGGAAAAAGGCTGCGGTATATGTGCGGTCGGATGGTATCTGGAAAAAAGCCTCGTTTTATGTGAAGCGGAACGGCATATGGAAAGCTATTTGATGGAAAGGATGCTGGTAGTATGCAGGATTGGATTCCCAGAAAAATCGATATTAACCAGAAAATGACCACGGTGGTGGTCAAGCAGTTTGACAATCTGAGCCGCTTTCTTCATGTACAGATGATGGATCGGGATCTGGGAAACGGCGATGAGGAGATTCCCATGAATCTGGCGGGCTGTGACGCGCGACTGTATGTCGAATTGCCCGACGGTCAACCGGCTTATGTGCAGGGGGAAACCGCTGACGGTGAAAACGGTATCGTGACCTTTACGCTCCCCGGCGGGGTGACATGGGAGGCGGGTTGCTGCAACTGCGAAATTCGTCTGACAGAGGTTGCCAGCGGTGCGGTCATTTCTACCCAGCCGTTTGTGCTCCGGGTAGAACCGTCTATTCAGGATGATGAAGCCCTCATGGCAACTGAAAAGTATTCCGCGCTGGAGCATACGCTGCTTCGCGTGGCAGTGGACAGGGCAAGGCTGGATCATCTCGAAGCGATGGCAAACAGCGCGGGGGTTGTACCCGGTACCTCCGAGAGCGAATTGGTGGGGATCCGTACCGGGTACGACGGGACGGTTTATGCTTCGGCGGGCAATGCCGTCCGTGAGCAGATTGCCGATGTGCAGAATGCGGTGGCGGCTGTGTCACTTCTGGTGGACGCACTCGCTGATAACGGCGACAATCGGGAAGCAGCCGGCAATCTGATTGCCGAATTACAGGAGGTGCTGGAGAATGCCCAGACATTCCAAACCCAAATCGATAATATTAACCGATCGCTGCAAAACGTGGCTGCGTTTATTGCGGACGGCGGCATTACGAACCGTAAGATCGGCGATGGTGTGGTGTCCGCCGAAAAACTCGCATCCGCCCTCCGGCGACCGTCGGTAACGGTTTCCGCCGGTACGGTTGCCGCCTTGCTGCGGTGCGCCGAATCTTATTTTGATTATGCCTATACCGATAATGGACAGGATGGCGGACTTCTTTATGAGAGCGGCTGCGGACTTTATGCCGATTCGCTGGGACAGTACGCCGATGATCAGCAGTTCGGTATTATGTGCAGCGCGTTTGCGGAAGCACTGCTCAACGGCATTACGTTTGAAAACAGCCGTTACAGCGGAAATGAGACAAACGCAAAATTTTCGTGGGGTATACAGTTTGACGACGCTGTTCCGTTCGGCAGAACCGAGAATCCCACCAGCGTTGAAATTGCCAACCGCTATCTTACCTCCCAAGCGCTCGCGCAATATGCCGCAAAGCACGGTTATCTCTACGCGATTGACGGCAATGAAAATATCCGTCCCGGCGATGTGCTGTTTTCCGGCAGCGTTGCGGGTCGTTACCTTGGTATAGACCATGTGGCTGTGGCAGTGAATGCTGACGGGGATTATTGTACGGTGGTGGAGTCGTGGCCGTCCAAAAAGGCGGACAATGACGGTACGGAACATGATGTGGGTGTGAGAATCCGCTATCATGTGCCGGTCACGGATTATACCTACGGTGCCGTGTTTCCCTTGGGCGATGTGCCGGATATGCCCGATGTGCTGGAAACTGTATATGACACAAGCGGTCGCACGGCAGCCGGCGCTACGGTGATTCATGCGTTTGAGCGGAAGGCAGACAAGGGTTTTTATACCGTGGTATGCAGAGGCCAGTTTGATACCGCGCCGTATGTTTCTCTGCGGTACGACGGAGCCTCCAGCAATGCGTATCAGGCGGTGCTGCATGGGGTAGGCGATGCCTATTATCTGACCGTGTATGTGCAAAGACCGGCGGTTATCTCGCTCCGTATGGTGGCGGATCAGGAGTATGACGCGGAAGAAATCACCTTGTACAGGGGCTATGCGGAGATCACTGCCCGCTGCGGGCATGAAATCCGGCTGGCAGCGGGTGATGATCTTGATCACTGTCCCGAAGGCGTATGGTACTGCCCCAATTCCCAGACGGCAGCAGCGGTTTTACACGCGCCGCTTGCCCAGCCGACAGGCGGTTTCCGTCTGGAAGCCGTGCGCATGACGCATGGCGAACGTTACCGGCAGTGCCTGTGGTACGTCGGTTCGCCGGAGTGTATGTATGTGAGAATGTACTCCGCGAACGGCTGGACGTCATGGTATGCTTACAGTGGGACGCCGGTGCTTTGATGCGCCGATCTGACAGTGTGACAAATGAAAAGCCCGGAGGCAAGTTGCTGTAAGCAGCCTGCTTCCGGGCTTTTTTGCCTGTCAGGTTTGTTTCACGTCTGTGACTTGATACATCCCTATGATTCAGGTGAGCTTCATGATGATCAGGTGTGCCGAGGTGGGCAGAGCGCCTCGCGTGGAGGGGGCAACCGTAATGGCTGACGGGGCGGTGGTCGGATTGCTGACGGTCAGAACCGCGTCTTCTTCGGTGGTTTCAATCAGAACCATGCCGATGACAGCGGTGTTGCCTGTGTCACGACCCACTACCGTCGCGGCGAGCTGTTCACCGTTGAGGGTGAGAACCAGCTGGGCGGACTGCCGGATGCCTACGCGGAACAGCACCTGATAGATGCCCGGCGTCGTCAGCCGGAAGGAACTGTCATCCATACGGACAATCGTACTGCCGTTGACGGGACCGGTTCGCGGAAAGGCAATCGGGGAGCCGGGGTCAATCGGGTCATCATTGTCAGGTGGCATAATGGCATAAAAATCGGCGAAGTCCGAAATACTGCCGGCGAGACCCTGCGGCCCTTCGGGACCGGTTTCACCGATGGAACCCTGCGGACCGGCAGGACCCGGAGGCCCGGGAGGCCCGGGAGGTCCGGGAGGTCCGGGGCGGCAGCAATTCCGGTTGTGCTCCTCACACCCGCAGCGTTCTCTGTCGTCTGCGGGACGATAGCTTCTGATGCTCATTGCTTTTTTCACTCCTACTTTTTATTTCGGCAGTCCTGTCGGTATCCGGCGAGACACCGGAGGATTGCCGATGTAAGCGGCGTGAAAAGGTTTATGTATTCCATATTATGCGGTGAGCAACGGTTTGGTCAACGATAAAAAAATCCGTCTGAAAAGATTGGTTTGTATGTGGAATTGTTATGCCGGGAACGGTTGCATTCGATGTGGGTTTGTGCTACAATAAACGTCAGTTGATTTTGATGAGGGTGGATGGGGCTTTGGATAAATATCAGACGTTGTCGCACTATTTCGGATACAAGTCCTTTCGGAGCGGACAGGAGGAACTCATTGACGGTATTTTAGCGGGGAGTGATGTGCTGGGAATTATGCCGACCGGCGCGGGAAAATCCATTTGTTATCAGATACCTGCTCTGATGATGGACGGCATTACACTGGTCATTTCACCGCTGATTTCACTCATGAAGGATCAGGTGGGAGCGTTGGTGCAGTCGGGCGTGAGCGCGGCTTTTATCAACAGCACACTGACGCCCCGGCAGTCAGAATTGGCGCTGTATCGGGCAGGCAACGGCATTTACAAGATCATTTATGTCGCGCCGGAACGTCTGACGGCGCCTTCCTTTCTGGATTTTGCGCGTTATGCCAATATTCGTATGGTAGTGGTGGATGAGGCGCATTGTGTGTCCCAGTGGGGACAGAATTTCCGTCCGAGCTATTTACAGATTGCTTCCTTTGTGTCGTCGCTTTCAAAGCGCCCCGTCGTGGCGGCGTTTACCGCCACCGCGACCGACAAGGTGAAAAGGGACATTGTCAATCTGCTCGGGCTGAAATCTCCCGGTGTGACAGCGACCGGATTTGACCGACCCAATCTTTATTTTGAGGTAATCAAGCCTAAAGATAAATTTACCGCGCTGACTGGGTATCTGTCCGCCAATCGGGGAAAGAGCGGCATTATTTACTGCGCGACCCGCAAGCTGGTGGAGGAGGTATCCGACCGTCTGACGGAGGAAGGCTGGAACGTCGGCAAGTATCACGCGGGAATGTCTGACGGGGAACGGAATGCCGTACAGGATCGGTTTATCCGCGACGAATGTCCCATTATCGTGGCAACCAACGCCTTCGGCATGGGAATTGACAAGTCCAATGTGGCGTTTGTGGTGCATTACAATATGCCCAAGAATATGGAAAGCTATTATCAGGAGGCGGGACGTGCCGGACGCGACGGAGAACCCGCCGAATGTATTCTGCTTTACAGCGGGCAGGATGTGAGAATCAATACGTTCCTGATTGAAAAATCGTTTGAAGACAACGATTCCTTCGATGAGGAAACCGCTGAAACACTCAAAGCCAATGAGCTCGCGCTGCTGCGCCAGATGACCTTTTACGCCACCGGCAGATTCTGTTACCGCAAGGCGATGCTGCGGTATTTCGGAGAACATCCCGATTTTGACAATTGCGGCAACTGTTCCAACTGCACCCAGTCGCACGTTGATCTGGAAGCACGCGATATTACCGTCGAGGCGCAGAAGATTCTCTCCTGTATTTACCGCATGAGGGAATCCCAGACCAAATGGGTGATCATTGATATCCTGCGCGGCACGGATAACAATCGTGTCGCGATGTGCGGCGGCAATCAGCAGTCCACCTTCGGCATCATGAAGGAAAACAGTTCGCGGGAAATCGAGGCGATGATTGACGCGATGATTGGAGAGCGGTATATCCGCGAAGCGCCTGACGGGATTCTGAGCTGGGGAACTGCCGCGCGCGGTGTAATCGCGAGCGGTACACGGGTGGTGATGCGGCAAAAGTCTTCCGGCGATGGGCGTAAAACCGGAACCGACGAAAAGAAGATCGGCGAAAATGCCAATCCCGAATTACTTACCCGGTTGAAAGCGCTTCGCAAAAAGGTGGCGGAAATGAACGGCGTGCCGGCGTTTGTGATCTTCTCGGATGCCACGCTGCGCGATATGGCGGAAAAAATGCCGTCCAATGCGGCGCATTTCCAGAAGGTGTACGGCGTGGGACGGGTCAAAACCGAGAAATTCGGGCGGGTTTTTATAGAGGAAATCGAGGCGTTTCTGCGGGAAAGCGGTACGGAATTACCGGTGCCGTCCGAGACGGTTTCCAAGTCGAAGCGCTCCCAACGGGTGCGGAGCGAACCGGCTCCTGAAAAACCCCGCGTGCATCTCGAAAAGGATCCGGAGGGGCGGTATATTCTCCCGCCGGAAGCGGACGGGGATTTGTTTGCGGCACTCCGGACGCTGCGGGCGGATATGTCTTCCGATTTCGGCATTACCGCCAATTCGCTCGCGAGTACCGACGCGCTGGCACAGATCAGTATGGATTTGCCCGTGACATTGCGGGATCTGGAAAAAATGGGCATTCTGCCGCCGCGTACCGTGGCGTTTTGCGGCGGAGAAATCGTACGGGCGGTCAGGAAGAATCTTTGTGACAAGGGCAATGCGCCCGCCGTGGAGAGTGATTGTCCCATCTGTCCCGACGAGGCGTTGTGGGAGATATTGCAAAAACTCCGGAAGGAGATTTCCCAGAAGATATATACGCCTGTAAACCGGATTTTCAGCGACGCGGCACTTCGGGGCATGAGTGAAGTCAAGCCGGTCAGCCGTTCACAGCTCGTGGATCGGCTGCATCTGAGCGACGTCAAATGCCTGCTTTTCGGCAGACAGTTTGTGGGAGCGGTCAGAGGATATGTCGGTGAGACGGAATCGCCGGACGGCTTTGAGGGAATGCCCGAAATGGATTGGAACCTCTTTGTGGCGCTGGCGGAACTGCGGCATACCTTGGCGCTCAGAGAGGACAAGTTTGAACTGTCGGTGATGTCCGACCAGACACTGTATGATATCTGCGTCAGACTGCCGCGCAACGAAGAGGATTTTCAGAGCGTCTATGGCATCGGTCCCCAGAAAGTCCGATGGTACGCCGGGGACGTGATCGGCTGTGTGGAGCGGTATTTACGGAGCAAAGGAGAATAGCGATTGAACGGGCAGGATGAGATGTTTATGCGGGCTGCCATTGAGCAGGCGCAATTGGCGGCGGCGGAAGGAGAAGTGCCGGTCGGCGCGGTGGTGGTGAAAGACGGAGCCATTGTCGCGGTGGGACGCAACCGTCGGGAAACCGGCAGAAACGCGCTGGCACACGCCGAATTGGAGGCGATTGACGGCGCGTGTCGTGCGTTAGGGGGCTGGCGGCTGTGGCAGTGTGATCTGTATGTGACGCTGGAGCCTTGCCCGATGTGTGCGGGCGCTATCATCAATGCGCGCATCCGGCGGGTGATATACGGCGCGTCGGACCGCAAGGCGGGTTCCTGCGGTTCGGTGGTGAATCTCTTTGAGCTGCCCTACAATCACCGTCCGGAACTGGTCGGCGGCTGTCTGGGAGAGGAATGCGGTGCGCTGCTTACCGGATTCTTCCGCACACTCCGGGAAAAAAGAAAAGCGTAACGTAAAAATGACCGGATATGTTCCTGCGAAAAGGAAGATATCCGGTCATTTTTTTGTATATTTTGGGAATCGGTGCGTCAGATTTTTACTGCACGGCTTTTTCGATGGCGTCCGCGGCGGCTTCCATATAGTCGCCCTCGAACAGTTCGATCAGACCGTTGTCGCAGTTGTTGGCGAGTACCGGGTCAATGGGCAGTTTGGTCAGCACATCCACGCCGAATTCCGACGCGACGGCTTCGATTTTGCTTTCGCCGAACACGCTGATTTTCCGTCCGCAGTCGGGACAGGTGACATAGCTCATGTTCTCCACCACGCCGAGAATCGGAATATCCATCAGCTTTGCCATATTGACGGCTTTGGCGACGATCATGGAAACCAGCTCCTGCGGCGAGGTGACGATCACAATGCCGTCGAGCGGCAAAGACTGGAACACGGTCAGCGGTACGTCACCCGTGCCGGGCGGCATATCCACAAACATATAATCCACGTCTTTCCAGACCACATCGGTCCAGAACTGCTTGACCGTACCCGCGATGACCGGTCCGCGCCATACCACCGGATCGGTTTCGTTTTCCAGCAGCAGATTGACCGACATCATCTGAATGCCGGTTTTGGTCATGACGGGCAGAATATAGTTTTCCATGCCCTTGGCTTTTTCCTTGACGCCGAACGCCTTGGGAATGGACGGACCCGTTACGTCCGCGTCCAGAATGGCGGTCTGAAAGCCCCGGCGCCGGAACGTAACCGCCAGCAGCGACGTTACCAGCGATTTGCCCACGCCGCCTTTGCCGCTCACCACGCCGATGACCTTTTTGACGCTGCTCAGATCGTTTAGTTTTTCGAGAAAATCCTCTTTGGTCATCTGACGGCTGTCGCAGTCCGCCGTGCAGGTGCTGCAATCGTGTGTACATTCACTCATCGTGAGAGTGCCTCCTTTAGCATAATTGTTATCATTATAACCAATCCCGATGGAAATAGCAATGGGAAATTTGTTTTTTTTCGGGGAATCTTTTTTGGGACTTTTTGATGGATCCTTTTCTGGGGTTGCCCTTTCCGGTTGCGTGTCCGGGCTGGTCTTGCTTTTGGAGGGTTCCTTTTCTGTATTCGCCCTTTCCGGTTGCGTGTCCGGGCTGGTCTTGCTTTTGGAGGGTTCCTTTTCTGTATTCGCCCTTTCCGGTTGCGTGTCCGGGCTGGTCTTGCTCGCGCCGTGTACGGCGCTTGTGGGACGCTGTCCCACTCCCTGCAAGGGCGCTGCCCTTGACCTGCGAGGAGGGCTCGCCCCCCTCGACTCCCACGCTTCGCTAATTGGCGCTTCGCGCTTTGGTTTTTGAAATTTGGCTTGATTTTTATGCCGTATCATGCTATAATCATGCGTGATTCATACGGCTTGATTTCCTATGGGGAATGTGAGCTTCAATATAACATAAGGAGTATGATTCACATGAGTGAATTCAAAATCGGCACCAAATGTGTGCAGTCGGGGTATTCCCCCAAGAACGGCGAACCGCGGGTACTTCCCATCGCCCAGAGTACGACCTATAAGTACGATTCTTCCGTGCATATGGCGAAGCTGTTTGATCTCGAAGAGGACGGATTTTTCTATACCCGTCTCGCCAACCCCACCGTGGACGCGGTGGAAAAGAAAATTGCCGATCTCGAAGGCGGTGTGGCGGCGATTCTGACCAGTTCAGGACAGGCGGCGTCGATGTTTTCGGTTCTGAATATCTGCAAATCCGGCGATCACATGATCAGTTCCTCCGCGATTTACGGCGGCACCTACAACCTCTTCAACAAGACCCTGCGCGATATGGGCGTGGATGTGGATTTTGTCGAACCCGACACACCCGCGGAGGAAATCGCCAAGCTGTTTAAGGACAACACGAAATGCGTCTTTACCGAGATGCTTTCCAATCCGTCCCTGACCGTTCTTGATCTGGACAAATGGGTAGAAGCCGCGCATTCTCACGGTGTGCCGCTGATTGTGGACAACACTTTCCCGACTCCGTTCAACTGCCGTCCGTTTGAATTCGGCGCGGACATCGTGGTGCATTCCACCAGCAAGTATCTGGACGGTCACGCGACGGCACTCGGCGGCGTGGTGGTTGACAGCGGCAAGTTTGATTGGCGCAACGGCAAGTTCCCGATGTTCACCGAGCCGGACGAGACGTATCACGGCATTGTCTATGCCGACCACTTCGGCGCGGCGGCATACGCGGCAAAGATTCGCGCGCATATGATGCGCGACATGGGCGCGATGATGGCGCCCCAGAACGCCTTCCTGCTCAATCTCGGTCTGGAAACGCTCCACCTGAGAATGCCCCGTCACTGTGAGAACGCGCAGGCTGTCGCGGAATTCCTCGCCAAAGACGAGCGTGTGGCGTGGGTCAACTATCCCGGTCTGGAAGGCAATCAGTATTACGAACTGGCGAAGAAATATATGCCTCACGGCACCTGCGGCGTGGTATCCTTCGGCGTAAAGGGCGGTCGTGAAGCGGCGACGAAATTTATGGATTCGCTCAGGCTGGCGGCAATTGTCACCCATGTGGCGGACGCGAGAACCTGCGTGCTGCATCCGGCGAGTACGACCCACCGTCAGCTCAACGATAAGGAACTGGCGGAGTGCGGCGTCTCGCCTGACCTTATCCGCTTCTCCGTGGGCATTGAGGACAAGGACGATATTATTGCCGACATCGATCAGGCGCTTGCCCGGCTCTGATGTTTGGCAAAGGCGCTGATATAACCGTAGGAATTTGTGAAAGCGAAAGGCGGGAGATGCGATTGGGAAAGCATTCGTCATGGTGGGTCAGATGGTTGACAGTTGTGATGACTGTCGCGATGCTGGCAGGTTGTCAGGGAACGTCGGAGGATAACGGAAAACCGGTTTCGACGGGCGATGTGTCGGTCACATCTGGGGACGATACCGTCAGTGAGGAAGATTTTGCTGAATTTGTGGATCCCAATGCCATGAGCTTTTCACAGATCGGTGAAACGCTGAACGAATTGGGCGTTCCGGTGGACGGGGAAACGCTGGCGAAAGCGGAAGCTTCATGGAATGAATTGGGGCAGGAGGAACTGGAAGCCTATAACAAGGTCGGTCGTGTGCTGGCTTTGATGGGAAAAGGCAGTTATGACAAAAAGACCAAAACCTTCACCCCTTCTTCCGACAAGGTGTTTGCCTTCGAGATGGAAAACGGCGCAAGCGACCGTTCGCTCAAGAATTTTTTGGAAGGTGTGAATGCCATCAGCGGCGGCGCGGTGAAGATCACCAACGTCAAGCTGTCGTCACTGAGCGACAAGGAAAAAAAGAGCGAAGTGTACCAGCGCACCGTTCAGTTCAAGCTCAACGGAAAAAAATGTTCCTATAAGGCTGAGTTCTTTTACAATTGGTTTGACGTCAGTCTGATTTCCTACATCAACGGCGTACTGGAACAGCAGGGTGACGCCAACCGCCTGTATTACATGGACGACAATTCCACCTGTGAGATGTTTTATTGCAGCAGCGATTGGGCGGAGGATTTCTTTGAGAAAACCGGCTGCGAACTGATGACCGAAATGCGGTAAAACGGTAAAAAAAGCAAGGAGATATGAGCCAAATGAGTGTGGGACTGGTGCTGGAAGGCGGAGCGATGCGGGGATTGTACACCGCAGGCGTGCTGGACGTGATGATGGATCATGGCATTCATGCGGACGGTGTGATCGGTACGTCCGCCGGGGTGCTGTTCGGGGTGAATTATGCTTCCGGGCAGCGCGGACGGGCGCTGCGCTACAATCTCAAATACGCGCCGACCGGCAGTTATATGGGCATCCGCTCGCTGCTTTGTACCGGCAATATCATCAATAAACAGTTTGCCTATTACAAACTGCCCTCGGAACTGGACGCGTTTGACGAGCAAGCCTTTGAACGCTCCGGCGTGGATTTTTACGCGACTGTCACCAATGTAGAAACCGGCGAGGCGGAGTACATCAAAATTGACGATTGCTTTGCCCAGATCGAAGTCATGCGGGCGACGGCAGCCATGCCGTTTGTGTCCCGCATGGTGGAATATGAGGGTAAACAGTATCTTGACGGCGGCGTGGCGGACAGTATTCCGGTGGACAAGTGCAAAGAAATGGGCTATGACAAAATTGTGGTGGTGCTGACCCGTCCGCTGGATTACCGCAAGAAAAAAGGCGATGAACGGCTTGCCCGACTGGTTTACGGAAACTATCCCAAGCTGGCGGAGCGCATTAATAACCGCTATGCCGATTATAACGCCTGCGTGGAGAAAATCATTGACATGGAACAGCGCGGCGGGATTTTTGTCATCCGTCCGTCCCGGCTGGTGAAGGTCAAGCATATCGAGCGGGATACGAAAAAACTGCAAGCGATCTATGATCTGGGCGCGGAGGATTGCGCACGGCAGATGGACGATTTGAAAAAATATCTGCACAATTAGCGGAGCGAATGCGGAGCGCGGGGTGCAGTAGCTGTCGCTAGCGACAGCTTTGGTAAGCTCCCTGCCGAGGTCAAGGGCGAGTAGCCCTTGCAGGGGGCCGGGGGCAGCGCCACCGGCAGGCAGCACAACGTGCTGCCGAGCGAGACGAGCCAATCTCCCAAACGGGGGTCAGGCGAATACTAACAAAGCCCCCATCCACATTTGCCTTGCCCAAAATAAACAAACAGGGAACCGACACACCGGAGCAGTGTATCGGTTCCCGTTTTTTTGTTATTCTTCCAATCTGTCGGTATATTCCCGCAGGGCATCCCGTATATCGCCGTAGCCAAAGCCGTATCGCGTCAGCGTGGCAATGGTGCGCTGAATGCCTTTGGGGTCGTTTAAATCCTTGTCAAACCGACCTTCCAACAGTTCCAGAATCATGGCAGGTTCGTCCAGCCCGTATTCATCCAGCGCTTGTTCCGCTGTGTCGCGGTCAATGCCTTTTTGGGAAAGCTCCTGTAAAATGCGCCGCCGTCCGTAATGCTTGTACCCCGCAAGGTGGCGAATGGCGGCTTCGGCGTACCGACGGTCATCTATCGCGCCGATTTCTTCGAGAAAATCCACTGCCGCGCGGACGGACGCTTCGTCAAAATCCTTCCGCAGCCGCGTGATGAGTTCCCTGCGCGGGTAGTCCTTGAATTCCAGCAGATAAAGCGCTTTGGCGCGGGCGCGCCGGAACTGGGACTGTGTGAGAAGGGCTTGCAGTTCTTCCACGGTGTAATCCCGTCCGGGTTGCAGTTTCATTTCGTCCGCCATATCGCTGTCGAGGGATACCACCGGCTCTCCCTCGCTGTACAGCACCACCAGATGACCCTTCTGCCGCCGTATCTCGTCAATGATCATACCGATTCACTCAGTCCACGGAAATGTCGATGTTTTTCCTAGGACGGTCGGGCTGGACGGTATCGAGGAATTCGTCGGGAATCGGGATGTCGTCGATGGCAATTTCCGTGCCGGCATTCGGAGCGGTATCAGCGCTGTCCTCTTTCTTTTTGGCAGTGGCGCGGGCGGGCTTTTTGGCGTTGAGCAGCTTGTCCGCGTTGGCGCGTACCTGATCCTCGATTTCCTGTGCCACGTCGGGATGTTCGACGAAGAAATTTTTGGCGTTGTCGCGTCCCTGTCCCAGGCGGGTTTCCCCATAGGAGAACCACGCGCCGCCTTTCTTGACGATGCCCAGTTCCACCGCCAGATCGAGCAGTTCGCCGTTGTGACTGATGCCTTCGCCGTACATGATGTCAAATTCCGTCGAGCGGAAGGGCGGGGCAATCTTATTCTTGACCACCTTTGCCTTGGTGCGGGCGCCGATGACGTCCGAGCCGGATTTCAGCACTTCGCCTTTGCGGATTTCAATGCGCACGGAGCTGTAAAATTTGAGTGCGCGGCCGCCCGGCGTGACTTCGGGGTTGCCATAGACCACACCCACTTTTTCGCGGAGCTGATTGATAAAGATGGCGATGCAGTTGGATTTGCCGATGGCGCTCGTGAGCTTGCGCAGCGCCTGGCTCATCAGACGCGCCTGCAATCCCACAAAGGTGCTGCCCATGTCGCCTTCGACTTCGGCGCGGGGAACCAGTGCCGCCACCGAGTCCACCACGATGACATCAATCGCGCCGGAGCGTACCAGTTCTTCGGTGATGGCGAGCGCCTGTTCGCCGTTGTCCGGCTGGGAGACCAGCAGCTCGTCAATGTTGACGCCCAGTGCCGCCGCGTAAACCGGGTCGAGCGCGTGTTCCACATCGATGAATGCCGCGTCGCCGCCTTTTTTCTGTGCTTCGGCGATGCAGTGCAGGGCGAGGGTGGTTTTACCGGAGGATTCCGGTCCGTAGATTTCGATGATTCTGCCGCGCGGCAGACCGCCGATGCCGAGCGCGAGATCCAGACCCAGCGAACCGGTGGAAATCGCTTCCACATTGAGCGCGGAATTCTGCCCCAGCTTCATGACGGCGCCCTTGCCGAACTGTTTTTCAATATTGGCCATTGCTGTTTCGAGTGCTTTTTTCTTATCCACTGCCATATATCATCATTCCTTCTCGTTTGATTTCTGAAACGATTATACCCTATTTCGGCCGGAATAGCAAGTGGAATTTTTATGTGGAAGCGGTCAGAGTACCAAAAATGCACCTGTCAACTCCGGAAACGTCCTTTATTACGCGAATGTGACCAATCGAATATTTCATCATGACGTTCTCGGTTTCCTGACGGATATCATAACCGATCTCGAACGCGACCAGTCCGCCGGGCTTGAGCAGTGCCGTCCACCGGCTGCATATCGAGCGGTAAAAATCCAGTCCGTCACTGCCGCCGTCGAGCGCCATACGGGGTTCGCAGTGAACCTCCCATTGCAGCGCGTCGATATCGCGGGACGGAATATAGGGCGGATTGGAAACAATGGCATCGAAGGCAGCGGTCTGATGGGCAAGGACGGGAATCTGATCGGGCGATAGCAGTACATTTCCCGTGACGCTGTGTACCCGTCCTTGCCCGAATGCCGCGAGATTTTGTTCGAGGTAGGGCAGTGCCTTGTCCGACAGCTCCACGCAGGTCACATCCGCATGGGGCAGCCGTCGGGCGAGCGCCAGTCCGACCGCGCCGGTGCCGGCGCACAGGTCGAGAATGCGGGGGCGGGATATCCCTCGCAGCACTGACTGAGCGGCTTCTACGAGCGCTAAGGTATCCTCACGCGGAATGAGTACACCGTCTCCCACGCACAGCGCCATGCCGTCGAATTCCCAATGCCCCAGAATATATTGCAGCGGTTCCCGCAGACGGCGCCGGATGAGATTTTCATACAGCGCCAACTGTTCCGCGCCGGGCGTTTCCGTTCCCCGCAGCGTCAGTTCGCGGCGGTCGTGAACCCCGAACGCGGGTTCCAGAAGGCATAAGGCGTCAAAGGCAGGACTTTCCAGCCCTGCCTTTGAAAGAATGGTTTTGCCCTGTATATAAGCCTGTTGAATGGTTGGAACGTTTAAAATGGTCATCAGACAATCTGCCCCTCCGTGTTTTCGGGAATGACGGCTTTCATGGCGGCGATGGCGCATTCAATCTGATCGTCGGACGGCTCAAAGGTGGTAATGCGCTGCATCCAGAGTCCCGGCGCGGAGAGAATGCGGGTGAGAAGATTATCGTGCTTGCCGCAGAAGCGGATGAGCTCATAGCCCACGCCCATGACGATGGGCAGGCAGCAGAGCCGGACGAGTGTGCGCAGCCACACGGTGTCAATCCGGATGCAGAAGCCGATGACAATGCCCAGAATCAGCATGATGATGATGAAGCTGGTGCCGCAGCGGGGGTGGAAGCGCTTGAATTGGCGGACGTTTTCCACCGTGAGTTCCTGCTTGGCTTCGTAGCAGAAGATGGTCTTGTGCTCCGCGCCGTGATATTCAAAGACCCGGTGCATATCCTTCATGCGTGTGCAGAGAAAGATGTACAGGATGAACATCACGATTTTAAATACGCCCTCAAAGACGGAACGCAGCAGATTGTTGTCCTGTAAGAACGGTATCACCTTTGCCAGACCCGCGTACAGTCCCGACGGTATCACAAAAAAGAGCAGAACAGCGATTGCGACGCCCAGTACCATCGCGACTGTCATCAGCGCGTTGAACAGGTGTTCGCCGAAAAGATCGTTGAGCTTTTTTTCAAAAGGGGAAAGTTCTTCCTCTTCCGCTTCTCCCGCCAGTTCCGCCGAGCGCATGAGGGTTTTGGAACCCATCCGCATGGAATCCACAAAGGCATACACGCCGCGCAGCAGCGGTAATTTGAAGATCGCGGGACGGTCGGCGGGATTGACGGCTTCCACGTCCTCCACCACAATCTGTTTATCGGGCGTGCGCACCGCCATAGCTGTCTTTTGCGGACCGCGCATCATCACGCCCTCAATCAATGCCTGACCGCCGATGGAGGTATATTTGCACTTGGTTTCACACTTGCTCATGGGTTGATTCCTCTTTCTCTTCCGCCGGTTCGGCGACGGGGTTGATTTCGATCTGACTGGTCTGCCGGACGATGGGAAGCGTGATGGTTACGTTAGTGCCGTCGCCTTCCACGCTGTCAATGTGAAATTCGCCATTGTGCTTGGCGATGATTTCGTCCGCAACGGCGAGACCGATGCCAAATCCGCCTTTATTGGTATTGGCTTTGTAGAATTTCTGTTTGACCTTGGGAAGCTGGTCGGCGGGAATGCCGCAGCCGTGGTCACGCACGCCGATGGTCAGTTGATCGTCCGTTGCGGAGGTGTAAATGTAGATTTCTCCGCCCGGCTCACTGTATTTCATGGCGTTGTCCAGTACGATGATAATGACCTGTTTGAGCCGGTCGCGGTCGCCCATGACCGGAATGGTTTCTTCCGGCTCATAGAAGGTCAGACGCTTGTCTTCTTTTTTGGCTTTTTCACCGAACATAAACACCACATCGTCAATTTCAGCGACAATATCGAGCATCTGAAAATTCATGACCATGCGTCCGCTCTGCATACGGGAAAAGTCGAGAAGCTGTTCCACCAGTCCGCTCAGGCGTTCGGTTTCGTTGATAATAATGCCGAGACCGCGCTTCATCATGGCTTCGTCGGAGGTGCCGCACATCAGAACCGTTTCGCTCCAGCCCTTGATGGCAGTGAGCGGTGTGCGCAGTTCATGGGAGACGGAGGAGATAAAGTCATTCTTGGCGTTTTCACTCAGCGCCAATTCGGCAGCCATCGCGTTGATGGAATCCACCAGATCGCCGATTTCGTCATCATGTTCTTTTTCGAGACGAATGGAAAAATCGCCGCTGGCGATATGTCCCGCGATGCTGGTGATGTTCTTGACCGGGTTGACTATGGAGCGGATAAAATAGGAACTGGAAACCGAAATGAACAGCAGTACCACCAGCATGACCACACTGATCATGATAATGCTGCTCCGCACGGCTTCGTCGGTGGGCTGCAGCGATACCACCATACGGATTGCCTCTTTGCCCTTGAGGTTGGAACCTTTGAGCAGATAGGTGACAGCATAGATGTGTTCGCGGTTTTCGTTGCGTCCGATCCATGTGCCGGATTTTCCGGAGAGACACGCGGCGGTATAATCGGGAATACTCTGGTCAACAGGAGGCTCAAAGCCGGAAGAGGTGACAACGATGCGTCCTTTGGCATTGATGAACTGCACTTCCATTTTGTTTTTATCCTCAAAGCCTTCCACAAAGCTCTGCGCGGCGAGCTGATAGTCGCTGCCGGTCTGGGCAAAGTAAGACGCCGCGACGGAAGCTCTCTGACTGACGATCTGCTGGATGTTATTGTAGTAATAGCTTTTGATGAGGGAGACGGCGACGATGAAGATCAGCAGCAGCGCCGTGCCCAGAATGGAAAAAGTGGTCACCAGCCAGCGGCGGGTGATGCCCTTGCCCCGGATCATCTCGATGTAGGGCAGGAAGAAATGGCGGGGTGTCTGGCGGAGCCACTCCGTAAAAGCGGCGGCTTTTTTCTGTACCCACTGCCGGAGCGCCGTCCAGTCGGGTTTGAATCTGTCAGGCAAGGATAGTCCCTCCTCTACGCTTCCCATTTATATCCCAGTCCCCAGACGGTGACAATATGGCGGGGCGTCGAGGGCTTTTCCTCGATTTTCATGCGCAGACGGCGGATATTGACGTCCACGATTTTTTCTTCTCCGTAAAAAGCTTCGCCCCAGACGTGTTTGAGAATGTCCACACGGCTGAGGGCTGTGCGGGGATTGGAGAAGAAGTATTCCATGATCTGGAATTCCACCTGTGTCAGTTCCACCAATTCGCCGTTTTTGCTGAGCGTGCGGTTGCGCAGGTTGAGGACAAAGCTGCCGGAGGACAGTTCCTCCTTGAAGGACTGGTCGCTGCCGTCGCTGAGTGCCACACGGCGGTGAAGCGCGTCCACACGCGCCATAAGTTCGCTGGGGCTGAAAGGTTTGGTGATGTAATCATCCGCGCCGTTCATCAGACCGTTGACCTTGTCCATCTCCTGCGATTTGGCAGTGAGCATGATGATGCCGAGATTGCTGTTGCGCTTGCGCAGTTCGCGGCAGAGCGAAATGCCGTCCATGCCGGGCATCATGACGTCGAGCAGGGCAATGTCGAAGTCCCCGCTGTGGCTGTCGTAGGCGGCGAGGGCATCGCTGCCGTTGTTGACGTCAAAGACGTCATAGCCGGAGCGTTTCAGATTGATGACGACAAATTCTCTGATGGCGTCTTCATCTTCGGCAACCAGAATTTTTTTCATTTGAGATCGTTCCCTTCCGTGATGCTATTGTAATAAATTGAAATACGAAGCGACTGACTTTACGTCTACAAAATCCTGTCCCAGAGCAAAGAGCGCGACATAGAGATTGTCGCCGTCTTTGGCAAGGACGGAATAGACGGGTGTGCTGCCGCTTTCGTTGGCGCTGCTCAGCGCGTTGTCCCATTCATCGGTGGAATAGACCTTGATGCGGAATATTTCGTCGCTGAACGCAAATTTATCTTTTCGGTAGCGGTAAAAATAGAGGATATGGTTGTTGGGGTCAATACGGCAGGTGACGCGGTCATTCCACGAGGACTGCCATGTGACGCTGTAATTGTCGGCGGGATTGATGACGGTTTTCTTGCGGCTGATAAAACTGCACCCCTCCGCTTCAAAATCCACGCTGTACCACGATGTGAGATAGACCGGATTGTCAGACGACGAATCATAACCGGGCAGGAAGCTGGTTACGGGAATTTCCATCACGCCGTCGGAGTCAATGTCGCGTGCGGTGGTATAGAGGTTGCGCACCGTGTCGGTGACGGTTTTTTCGTCTTCATTGTAGAAAGGCGTTTTGAGATCACCGCTGATCATATCCCAGTAAACGTATTCGGTAATCATGGTAGAATTGTCCTTGTTGCCGTCGAGCACCACGCCGATGATATTGTCATCGGTCAGCTTGGCGACTTTTGCGTCGGCGTAGGAGAGAACGTGACCGTCGAGCGGCGCGGTATCGGTCACGCTCATGGCGTTGGAATTGTCCACCCCGTGATGGAATTCGATGAGTTTGGCAGTGGCGGTGACTTCCGAGAGATTGAGGTAGGAGGCGATGATTTCGTCACAGTCATCGTTGTCAAAGTCGCCGATCTGCATATCGGTGTAAGCGACAGAGACGTTGGTTGCCTCGGCCTCGGAGAATTCCCGCACCTCGATGGGCATGATGCGGCTGCCGTCGAAGCTGTATGCCGAGATGATGTTCAGACCGGTGCTGTACATGGTCCAGCCCACGATGATTTCGTTGACGCCGTCGTTGTCGATATCGCCGAACATCACGCGGTCCACTTCACCGCCTTCGCTCTTTTTTGTGGCAGTGAGACGCCAGCCCTTTTCCGTGCGGTTGAGAATGGCAAGGCTGATGGGCTCGGATTCCTTTTCGCGGTAAAAGACCAGCGCGTCATCCTTTTCATGTTCGTTGTCCCGTGTCAGACGGGTGCGCAGAATGGCGGAGCGGTAGGCGCCGCTTTTGGGATATTTGAGTGTGACGTTGCCGAGCTGTTTGATCAGCTCCTCCTGTATGTTTTTTTCTTCTCCGGCGGGGTAAGGCGGACGCATGAGCTGTCGGTCGTTTCCCATAAAGGTTCCGCTGCAGCCGCACAGCAGGGATACCAGCAGTGCCGCCGACAGCAGCCGGAGCGGTTTGATGATTGGCATAAGGCGTTATCCTCCGTCCTGAATGAAGCAGTGGAATACGGTTAATACGGTTATCATGGATCAAAGTCTGAAATAGGCGATGCAGAAAAGGGCGCACAGAATCAGTTCCATAATTTTAAGCGACTGGAATTTCAGAGAAACCGCAATCAGGGCAATATGCGCGATGAGTCCTATGGCGATGCCGTCGATGATAGAAGAGGTAAAGGTGATGGTCATCACCGCCAGAAAAGCGGGAATGGCTTCCGTCGATTCGCCGAAGTCGATGTCCTTGGCGGCAGCCATCATGGAGACGCCGAGCAATACCAACGCGCAGGCGGTGACCACGGGTGGCACGACGTTGACCAGCGGTGTGAAGAGCGCTGCCAGCAGGAAGAAAATACCGGCGGTAACAGCGGTCAGTCCCGTCTTGCCGCCCACCGAAGTACCCGCTCCGGATTCGGGGGTCACGGTAACCATGGGGGCGCCGAAACAGGAAGCGGCGATGGAACTCAGGGCATTGGCGAAGGAAACCTTCTGCAATTCGCCGAAGTTGCCGCCGTCGTCGAGTGTACCGGCACTTCGGGCGGTGGTGTAGACCACGCCGGACGTTTCGGCGGCGTTGAACAGGGCGCAGATGACGATGACAAAGAAGAGCGACAGGAAGGTTTTCAGGTCGAATCTGATGCCCAGAAACAGTCCCGAAAGGCCGGTGGTGCAGTTTTTGAACAGGCATTCCGAAGCCCATGACGCGATTTGACTGCCGTTGACGCTGCCCAGATCGGGCGAGAGGTCAGTGAGGTCAGCGTATCCGTGGCGCATACCGAGTATGTAATAGACGACGCCCGAAAACAGGATGCCGAACAGATTGGGGAAGGGGACGCGGGTCTTCTGGAGAAAGACCGCTGCCAGAATGCCGGACAGCATGACGACGGAGGTAAAGAGCTGTTTGCTGGGTTCCGAAAAATCGACCAGCCGCCACAGCCCGCCCGAAGCATAGGTGATGATACCGGCGTTTTTGAATCCGATGAGGGCGATGTAGATGCCCAGCCCGGTGGAAACGCCGCGCCTGACGCCCATGGGAATGGCGCCGTAAATGAGTTTTTCGCCGCCGGTAAGGGTGAGTACCAGATACAGCAGACTGCCGATGAGGGTGAGCGCCAGCGCCTGGGAGTAGGTGTATTTCATTTGTACGATAAGGGTTGACGTGAAGAACACCGTCATTCCGAGGCTGGGCGCGAGGACAAAAGGCTGATTGGCGAGCAGTCCCACTGCGAGACAGCCTGCCGCCGCGGCTATACAGACTGCCAGATAGGCGGAGGCTTCACTCACGCCGCTTTCCGCCAGTAATTTGGGACACTGTACCAGCAGATACGACATGGTGATGAAGGTCGTTGTGCCGGCAATCATCTCTGCCAGAAAGTTTGTGTTTTTATCTTGCAGTTTGAAGGGATTCATGGCGGATACCACCTTACCGTTTTTTCCAGTTTCCATTATTATATAACGTCGGCGGTCTAAAATCAACCTCAAAAAAGCATTTCCCCGGATTTTTCGGTTGGCTATTGATTTCGCCGGGTCGGTCATTTATAATAAAACTGAATCGCAGGAAGGAGGAAAAACAGATGTCTATTTTGTCAGACGGCAATTTTCTGGCGGTCTTCGGACGGCGGCATACGGTACACGGCTTTGCGCCGGGGCGGGTCAATCTGATCGGTGATCATACCGATTACAACGGGGGCAGGGTGTTTCCCTGTGCCATTGATCTGGGTATCGAATGTATGGCGGCGCCGCGTTATGACGGACGGTTCGGCTTTTATTCGGCGAACTTTCCGCAGGCGGGGGTATCGGAACGTCCGGTGGACGGACCGGTCACAAGCGGCACATGGTCGGATTATCCGATGGCGGTGATCCGCACCTTCAGCCGGTTCGGCTATGCGCCGCGTTCCGGCGCGGATTTTCTGTTCAAGGGCAATCTGCCCGACGGCGCGGGACTGTCGTCCTCGGCGGCGCTGGAAGTGCTGACCGGCAGAATGCTGTGCGAACTGTGGCAGCTGCCCGTCACGCCGCAGCAGAACGCCGTGTTCGGTCAGTTTGCGGAGAACCGATTTATCGGCGTCAGTTGCGGCATTATGGATCAGTACGCCAGCGCCATGGGCAAGCGCGGCCATGCCATCTTGCTGGATACACATACCCTTGAAGCGGCTTATGCGCCCATCGACCGGAGCCGCGTGTCGGTGGTGATTGTCAACACCGGGGTGAAGCACTCGCTGGCGGCTTCGGCATATAATACCCGCCGTCGGGAGTGTGAGACCGCTCTTGCCCAAATCTGTGAAGTCCGGAAGGTGCCGTCGCTCTGTTCGCTGGACGAGGACTCGTTCCGGGAACTGGAAAGCGCTATCGGGGATGAAACCGTGCGCCGTCGGGCGCGCCATGCCGTGAGCGAGAACCGTCGCACGGTGGCAGCGGCGGAAGCACTCCAAAAGGGCAATATTGAAACCTTCGGCAGACTGATGAATGAGTCGCACGTTTCCTTGCGGGACGATTACGAGGTGTCCTGCCCCGAACTGGACTTTCTGGCGTTCTGCGCGTGGGAAATGCCGGGTGTGTTCGGCGCGAGGATGACGGGCGGCGGTTTCGGCGGCTGTACCGTCAATCTGGTGAAAGTCGGCAGCGAGGGTGAGTTTACCGCGCGCATTACCGAAGCCTACCGGCAGACATTCGGGAGAAACTGTGAGGTATATCACATACAGCTCGGCGACGGCGCGAAAATTCTGAAACGATAAAAGCGCGCCAATTAGCGAAGCGTGGGATTCCAAAGGGACGAGTCCCTTTGGCAGGGGTCCGGGGGCGGCGCCACCGGCAGGGAGTGGGACGGCGTCCCACAAGGCAGCACAACGTGCTGCCGAGCGAATTGCGCTAAAAAACAACAACGGGGAAAGGCGAATACCAATCAAGCCTGCCGACAAGATTTACCATCCCCCAATATATCAATGAAGGAGAAGACCTACCATGAGCAGAATCGTAGTACTGTCAGGCAGTCCGCGCAAGGACGGCAATACCGACCGGCTGGTGTCGGCATTTGTCAAAGGCGCACAGGCGCGTCATGAAGTGGAAGTGGTGCGGGTGTATGAGCAGACGGTACATCCCTGTATCGGGTGCAACACCTGCTTTACGAGAGAAGGCAACGCCTGTTTTCAGAAGGACGGTATGACGGAAATATATCAAAAACTCCGCCAGGCCGATATACTCATCATCGCCTCGCCGGTGTATTTTTACGGCATCAGCGCACAGTTGAAGGCAATCGTTGACCGGCTGCATACGCCTATGAGAAATTCCTTCCACATCCGGAAACTGGGGTTAATCATGGTAGGCGCGGCGGGTCTGCCGGAACTGTTCGACGGAATTATCGCGCAGTATCAGCTCATTCTGCGTTATTTCTCACTCGAAGACGGCGGCACGGTGCTGGTGCGTCACGCCAAGGAGAAAGGCGACGTTACGCAGGACGATCTGAACAAGGCGTATGCGCTGGGACAGTCCCTGTAAACCGAAAATTACTCCCGCAAACCGAAGGTTTGCGAGAGTGATTTTTTTTATCTGCGGTTTGTCTGTCTGTTTGCCGGTATGGAAAATCGCTTTTCGCACACTTCGCCGATAAATTTGCGGTCGTGTGATACAGCGATGATGGTTCCGCCGAATTCGCGCAGGGCGTTGCGAATAATGGGACCGGAAAGCGGAGAAAAATTGCGGGTGGGTTCGTCCAGCAGCAGCACGTCGCAGCGGTTGAGGTTCATGGCGATAAAGTACAATTTTGCTTTTTGCCCGCCGGACAGTGCGCCGATCGCGTGTTCCATCTCGTCGGGGGTATAGCGCATACTGCCCAGATAGGTGCGGATGCGGGTGAGTTCGTCCTTGTCGCCGGTGCGGGAAAGAAATTGCACCGGCGTGAGGGAGAAGTCCATGCCCTCCGCGTAGTTCTGCGGCATATAGGCAACCCGCAGGTCAGGCTGTGGCAGGAGAAGACTGGCGATATGCCGCAGCAGCGTGGTTTTGCCGGAGCCGTTGGGTCCGACGATGCAGACCTTCTCACCACCTGCGATGTGCAGATGAATGTCATGTGCCAATGTACCGCCTTCATTTTTGAGGATATCAAGGTGCAGGTCGAGAACGGTCTTTCCTTTCGGCGTGATGATGGCAGGGTCGAAGCGGACGAAAATCTCATCTTCCGTTTCGGGGAGCTGCGTCATGTTCCCGTATTCGCGGTCAAAGCGGCGCTCCATCGATTTGACGGCTGCCATTTTCTTTTTGAGCATCCTGCCGCCGTGAGGGTCAGCGCGGGAGATGACGTTTTGCTCATGTTCGACGCGGGACTGAATCCGGAGAAACTTTGCCTGCTGTTTTTCATATTCGGCTTTTTCCTTGCGTGCCATCTGGGTCTGATGTGCGCGGGAAGCGGCACGGCGTTCGACATATTCCCGGTAAGTGCAGCGGCTGACGGTGTGCATCGGGATGGTTTTGCGGCGCACCTGTTCGAGATGCAGAAGGACATTGGCGGTGCGTTCGAGCAGCGTTTCGTCGTGCGAGACGAACAGTACGGGAACGTCGGCGTTAATTATGAAGCGTTCCAGCCATTCCAGCGCGTCAATGTCGAGGTCATTGGACGGCTCGTCGAGCAGCAGCAGATCGGGACGGGCAATCATCAGTGCCGCCAGCCGGAGTTTTACGGATTCACCGCCGGACAGCGTGCCGATGGGCTGGTCGGAATAGAAGATATCGCCCGGCAGTGCGATATCCCGTGCGATTTGTGCCAGTTCGGCGGGGGTGCTGTCGTAGAAATGCTCCGTGGCACAGAAGAATTCATAGACCGTCATTTGCCGCTGCGTGCCGGACAATTCCTGCGCAAGATACCCGATACGACCGCTTTTGATGATATCGCCGGTATATTCGGCGTAATCCTCTGTCAACCGGGGATTGTAAATCAATTTGAGCAGGGTGGATTTGCCGTCGCCTTCCTCACCGATGATGGCGGCTTTATCGTGCGGACCCAGCGAGAAGGTGAGATTGTCGGTCATGCGGCGGAGGTCTTTTCGATGGGTGACAGTCAGATGTCTGATTTGCAGTACGGTCGGAAACACGTCCTTTCCCATGCGGTTTTTCTATCTGCATTATGACACGTCCGGGCGGGGCTTGTCAAGATAAAGGGCGTAATCTTAACCTTTCTTTAATGCTTTTGCGATTGTTTCAGTAATCTGTCCGCCGCGATCAGCACGCCGGTTTTCCCGGCGGCATAATTGAGTGCGCCCTGCATCCAGACGGCATACGGTTCCCGCAGCGGTGCGTCGGCGGAGAGTTCGATGGAGGAACCAAGCGTGAATGAACCCGATGCCATGATGATTTTGCTGTCATAGCCGGGCATATCCCACGGTTCGGGGAGTGCCTGCGCGTCCACGGGGGAACCGCTCTGTATGCCCTGACAGAAGGCAATGAGCGCTTCGGGTGTGCGGAGCAGGAGCGATTGGATGATGTCGGCGCGGGGTTCGTCGGGACGGGGGGTTACGTCATAGCCCAGCCGCGTGAACAGTCCCGCAGCAAAGACGGCGGTTTTGAGCGCCTCGCCCACGACGTGCGGCGCGGAAAAGAGACCCATGTACATTTCGCGGGAATGTCCCAGCGTGCAGCCGACTTCCCGACCGGTGCCGGGCGTGGAAAGGCGGTAGGAACACATCTCCACCAAATCCTTCCGTCCCGCGATGTAGCCGCCGGTGGAGGCAATGCCGCCGCCGGGATTCTTGATGAGAGAGCCTGCCATTAAATCCGCGCCGTGGACACAGGGTTCGGTGAGCTGGACAAATTCGCCGTAGCAGTTATCTACCATCACCACGACTTCCGGCTTGACCTCGTGCGCCGCCGCGCAGATTTCCCCGATGGCTTCCACCGGGAGAGAGGGACGCAGCGAATAACCGCGGGAACGCTGGATATAGACCATTTTGATCGATGCGTCGTCACGCAGTTGGCGGCGCATTTTTTCGATGTCCACCCCGCCGCCGGTCAGCAGGTCGATTTTTTGAAAGCCGATGCCGAATTCTTTGAGGGAACCGCTGGCAGGGGGATTGTGCAGTCCGATGACCGATTGGATGGTGTCGTAGGGCATACCGGTAACGCAGAGCATGGTGTCGCCGGGACGCAGTACGCCGAACAGCGCCACGGTCAGCGCGTGAGTGCCGCACATGAAATTGTGACGGAGCAGTGCGTCCTCACACTCCATTGCGTCGGCAAAGACCTTTTCGAGCTTTTCGCGACCTACATCGCCATAGCCGTAGCCGGTGGAGGAGGTAAAACAGTTCTCGCCGACGTGGTTGTGAATGAAAGCCGCGAGAACCTTCTGCTGGTTCTGAAAGGCAATGGATTCAATTTTTTCAAATGCGGGGCGTATGTCGGATTCGGTTTCTTCTGCCAGAGTCAGCAGTCTGTCGTCGATGTCAAAAAATGTTCGTTGTGTCATTTGTCCGGTGAACCTCTTTCTTATAGTATAAAATGCAGTGAAGATGAGTATAGCATCTTTGACAGGGAAATGTCAATGTGTTTTCGGTGGATGGACAGGTAATACAAAATAGATTGACAATCATATGAAAAATATGGTATAATTTTCATACAACAACTTGATGTGAGCGGTGTCTGAGGAATCTGAAAGATTTAACTTGATAGCACTTTCTTTTGAAAGCTTGTGTATTTCAGGATTTTTTGATAGAAACTATCATCTTATTTCTTTCAGATTCCTGACAATATTTACAAACGAAAGGGAATGATGGTATGAGGTGCAAGAAAATCATTGCGGCAACCGTTACGGCGCTCCTGTTTCTGTGCATGGGAACGGGGTTGGTTCAGGCGGAAGATTATCATGATATCTATGGCTATGGCTATATTTCCTTTGATGGCTTTTATTTGTACGAGGATGAACTGATTTCCTACTCCGGCAGCGGAGACGTCGTGATTCCGGATTTTGTAAAATCCATCCGTTACTGCGCGTTTGGCGACTGCACCGAAGTCACGAGTGTCACGATACCGGATTCCGTTGAAGAGATCGGCAACGGAGCGTTTTATGGCTGTACGGGTCTGAAACGTGTGAAGATATCCAATTCCGTCAAATACCTCCATAACACTACCTTTTATGGCTGCACGAGCCTGACGAGCGTCACCATCCCGAACGCTGTCACGGACATCGGCATGAGCGTTTTCGAGGGCTGCACGGGTCTGAAAAGCGTGACAATGGGCAATTCCGTCACAAAAATCGGCAATATGGCATTTGGGGACTGTACGAGCCTGACGGGCATGACGCTGCCTGCTTCCGTCACGTTCATTGACAGGTATGCTTTTAAGGGCTGCTCCTCTATGACGGATATCACCATTCCAAATTCCGTCAATATTATCTGTGAAGGCGCCTTTAACAGCTGCACCAGCCTGAAAAGCGTCACACTGCCTTCTTCTCTCACAAGTATTCATGAAGCGGTATTTGGCGGTTGTACGTCGCTGACAGACGTCACGATACCCGATTCCGTCACTTCCATCGGCAACTGGGCATTTGGAAACTGTACAAGCCTGACGGAGTTGACGCTGCCGTCCTCAGTCGGGGAAATCGGCAGCAGTGCGTTTTACGGCTGCACGGGTCTCACGGGGATGACCCTGCCGCCTTGCCTCAAAGAAATCGGCGATGCGGTTTTTGGGGAATGTACGGGTCTGACGGAGCTTCCCCGGACAGATGCCGTCACTTCCATCGGTTCATATGCGTTTTACGGCTGTACGGGTCTGACAGACGTCACCATACCGTCTTCGGTGACGCAGATAGGCGATGGTGCATTTTATGACTGCAAAGGCATAAAAAGTGTCACCCTGCCGAATACCGTCAATGATATGGGCACCGATGTGTTTACTAACTGCACAGGTCTGACAAGCGTGACCGTGGGGCAGTCGGTCATGGAGATGGAAAAATGGCCGTTCGCGCAATGCAGAAAACTGACCGACGTCACGCTGGACGGTACTGTCACATCGGTTCGCGACGGGGCGTTTCAGAACTGTGCGGGTTTGAAGCACATTACCCTTCCGGATTCGGTCACATCTGTCGGCAGCGGTGCCTTTCAGAATTGCACCGGCTTGACCGAACTCACGCTGCCCGATTCTGTCACATACATTGGCGACGGCGCGTTTGATGGCTGCACGGGATTGAAAAGCGTCACGGTCGGACAGTCCGTGATGGAAATGGAGAACTGGCCGTTTGCGGGCTGCGGGAATCTGAGCAGCGTGACATTGGATACGTCGGTCACGTCCATTCCTCATGACGCGTTTGAGGGCTGCACGGGTCTGAAACGGGTGATTCTGTCGGATTCCGTTACGGAAATCGGCGACCACGCGTTTCAGAACTGCACGGCTCTGACATCTATGTCAATACCCGATTCCGTCACACTCATCGGAGACGGCGCGTTTCAGAGCTGCACAGGTCTTTCCACGGTGACATTATCCTCTTCTGTCACCTATCTGGGCGAATACGCGTTTTACGGCTGTACCAGACTGAGAAGCGTAACCGTTCCGGATTCTCTGCTGACCGTTGACCGCTGGACCTTTGCGGAATGCACCAGCCTTACGAGTGTCACTCTTCCGGACGCTGTGACGAGCATCGGCGAATACGCGTTTTACAACTGTACGGGCTTGCGGCGCATCGTTCTGCCAAATTCAGTCACGGAAATCGGTGAAAGCGCGTTTGAGAATGATGCGGGTCTAACAAGCGTTACCATTGGCAAAGCCGTTACATCCATGGGGTGCAATGCGTTCAAAAACTGCGCGGGCATTGTGTATATGACACTCCCTGCTTCGCTCACCTCCGTCAGCGGCGGGACATTTTACGGCTGCACGGGTCTGACGCGTGTGAATTTCGGTTCCGCTGTTACGTTGATTGACCGGGACGCGTTCCGGGACTGCGCTGGTCTTACAAACATTACGATACCCAATTCTGTCACGGAAATCGGGGATTTTGCGTTTTACGGCTGCACGGGTCTGACGTGTGTGACATTCGGTTCCTCGGTCAGAACCATCGGATGTTCCTCGTTCCGGGGCTGTACGGGTCTCACAGGTGTGGCGCTGCCAAATTCCGTTACCCTCATTGATCTGTATGCGTTCGCTGACTGCACGGGGCTGACCAACGTGACGTTCGGTTCCGCCATCAGGACGATTGGCGGAGGCGCATTTCACGGCTGCACAGGCTTGACGGGCGTGACGATACCGGATTCCGTCTCATCTGTAGGAGACGGCGCTTTTCAGAACGGTACGGAACTGCTCAGCATTACCGTACCGGCTTCCGTTTCCTCCGTGGGAAATTATATCTTTTCCGGCTGCCGTAATCTCAAAGATCTTTACTATACCGGTACCCGTGCGCAATGGACATCGCTGACCACCCGATCCGATGGCAGTGCGAAACCGCTCGGACTGGGCAGCGATGTGACGGTTCATTTCAACGGAACCTCTCTGAAAATCACGGCGCAGCCGTGCGACGCGGTTGTGATAAAGAACAAGACGGCAGCCTTTGAGGTGACGGCGAAGGGGGACGACCTGACCTATCAATGGCAGCTCTCTGACGATCAAGGGCAGACGTGGCGCAACAGCAAGACCACCGCGTCCCGTTATGTCACTACCGTGACTGACGCCAACAACGGTCGTTATGTGCGCTGTATCATTACCGACAAATACGGCGATCAGGCAGCGTCCGATGCTGCCTGTATGAAGCTCTCGTCTCTTTGCATCACCGGTCAGCCGGTCAGTGCCACTGTCAAAAACGGTGCGCCCGCTTCCTTCCATGTTACCGCAGTCGGCGACGGACTGACCTATCAGTGGCAGCTTTCGGACGACCAGGGCAAGACATGGCGCAACAGTTCCACCAAGACCGCGAATTATGACACCACACTCAGCGATAAAAATAATGGACGCTATCTGCGCTGTGTGGTAACTGACCAATATGGCTGCTCGATAAAATCCGATGCGACCTATATGAAGATCACGTCGCTGAAAATCATGGAACAGCCTTCCGCTGTGACAGCGAAGGCAGGCGACGTGGTGACGTTCGAGGTAACAGCATCGGGACCGAGTGTCACCTATCAGTGGCAGCTTTCGGATGATCAGGGCAAGACATGGCGGAACAGTTCCACCAAGGCGGCAACATATGCCACTACATTGAGTGATAAGAACAACGGACGGTATCTGCGCTGTATCGTGACGGACAAGTATGGCAATTCCCTCAAATCCAACGCGACGTATATGAAAATCACGTCGCTGAAAATCAGCGGACAGCCCGCGAACGCGGAAGCGCCCAAGGGAGAATTGGTAACGTTCAAGGTGACAGCGTCGGAACCGAGTATCACCTATCAGTGGCAGCTTTCTGACGACAAAGGCAGGACGTGGCGCAACAGTTCCAATAAGACGGCGACGTACTCAACCACATTGAGCGACAAGAATAACGGACGGTACGTCCGCTGCATTGTGACCGACAAGTACGGCAACAGCGTCATTTCCGCCCCGGCGAGCATGACAGCCGCGTAATGTCTGACAAAGCCAATTTATGCTGATTAAAACACCCCGCCGCCTGACGGATATCTTCGGAATCGGTCAGGCGGCGGGTTTGTGTTTGTCAAAAATGCGGCAAATACACCTGTTAAAACCGAGCGAAAAGCTGAAAGACGAAAAAAGCAAAAATAATGCTTGACAATGGGAGATAGGTGTGATAGAATGGCAAAGCTGTCGCAGAGAGCGGAGCCAAGTGAAGAACGGATTTTGAAGGGTTTCAAAAAAATCTAAAAA
>JAFPUM010000047.1 GCA_017395425.1 Clostridia bacterium
ATAATGAATAATGAATAATGAATAGTGAATAGTGTAAAAACACGGAGGAACCAATTGTGGAATTCTTAATTGTCACCGGACTTTCAGGCGCGGGAAAATCACAGGTAGTGGACGCGCTGGAGGACATCGGCTTTTACTGTGTGGACAATATGCCTCCTATGATGATACTGCGGTTTTACCGCATCTGTATGCAGTCGCAGGAGGAATTTGAAAAGGTGGCGGTCGTCACCGATATACGCGGCGGAGAACCCTTCCGCACGCTGATTACCGATCTGGAAGTACTCAAGGTGCAGAACAACCCCTTCCGGATTCTCTTTATCAACTGCGGCACGCACGTACTGCTCAACCGCTTCAAGGAGACCCGTCGTCGGCATCCGCTGGCGGACGAATACGAAGGCTCGGTGGAGGCGGCGATTATTGCCGAAAAGAACCTGCTGGAACCCGCCTATAAAATGGCGGATTACCTGATTGACACCACCGAACTTTCCCCCACGCAGCTCAAAAACCGCGTGAAGGATATGTTCGGCGGCAATGTGACCGAACAGATGGTGGTGCGGGTGATGTCGTTCGGCTTCAAATACGGTCCCTGCCGGGAAGCCGATCTGACCTTTGATGTGCGCTGCTTCCCCAATCCGTACTACGTCCCGGAACTCAAAACCCACACCGGTCTGGAAGACTGCGTGCGGGAATATGTCATGAAGGACGACGGGGTGAAGGGCTTCCTCTCGCGGCTGTACGACATGGTTGACTATCTGCTGCCGCTTTATCAGAAGGAAGGCAAGAGCGAACTGGTGATTGCGATGGGCTGTACCGGCGGCAAGCACCGCTCGGTCACGATTGCCGAAAATCTGGGGGCATACCTTTCCTCCAAACGCAACAAGGTGGTCATCTCCCACCGCGACATCAAGAAATAGTGGTTAGTGATTAGTGTTGAGAGTTGAGAGTTTAGTGAAATAAACTTAACTCTTAACTCTTAACACTTAACACTATGTAAAGGGTGTTACTGGAAAACCATGACCTATTCATCAATGGCAAAAAGTGAATTGTGCCGTATCAGACCGGAGAATGATTGCTGCCGGCTGGCGGAAGCATATGGGCTGCTGCTGTATGCCAAGCTGCTGAGCGAGGGTCACGATACCTATACCACCGATCATCAGGAGGTTGCCCGTCTGCTGGGAGAAACGGCGGCGGCGGTCTGCGGCATTTATGCCGACGTGCTGACGGTGCCGAAGAGCACCAAGGGCAGCGGCTACCGCTATGTGGTAAAAATCCCGAATGCCGAGCAGAAAAAGCTCATGTGCGCGGCGTTCGCGGGACATACAGGCGGCATTCTCGAAAAGGAATGCTGCGTCAATGCCTTTTTACGGGGCGCGTTTGCGGTGTGCGGCACCGTGACCGACCCGATGAAGGACTATCATCTCGAATTTCTCGCGGGCAGCCCGCGCCGGAGAGACATTCTGGCGGGGGCGATGAAACGGGTGGGTATCCGGGCGCATGAATTGAACCGCAACGAGCGGTGGGTGGTCTATGTCAAGGACGTGGACGACATTATGGCGCTCATGACCCGTATGGGCGCGCCTTACGCGGCAGGTCACGTGGCGCAGACGCGGGCGGTCAAGGGCTGGCGCAACAGCGCCAACCGGCGGGTCAACTGCGATCAGGCGAACATCGACCGCACAGTGTCGGCGGCGGAACAGCAGATAGCCGCCATCCGTCGGCTGATGGGGGAGAGAGGTCCCGACGCGATTCCTCCGGAGTTGCGGGAGATTGCGGCGCTTCGGCTGGAAAATCCCGAAATGTCGCTGCGCGAACTCAGCGAAAGTCTCACCGAGCCCATCAGCCGGAGCGGGGTCAATCACCGCCTCAAAAAGCTCATGGAACTCGCGGAACAGAAGTAAAGAATAGTGAATAGTGAATAGTGAGAAAAATCGAAAGGTGATGATAATATGACAGCGATTCAGCAGCAGGCGGTTCAGTTGATTTATCAGCTTCCCGATGAGAAGATTAAAGCCATTATTACATTGGCAATTGATGAACTGCGTTTGATGGATTTCCAGAAACAAGAACAAAATCTGAAAAAGAAAAATGCTTTTGCCCGTCTGGAGCAGCTGCATCTTGACCTGCCTGACGATTTTGATGCAGACACGGAATTGGCAAGCGCATTGGAGGAAAAATATGGTACTTCTGATTGACACCAATTTGATTCTGGATTATCTGCTGAAGCGGGCGCCTTTTTATGATGATGCAAAACGTATCATGGCACTGTGCAGTCAAAAGGATGTTTACGGATATGTTGCACTGCCGACGATAACGAATCTGTGGTATATCCTGCGAGAGGTTCCTGAACCGTCAAGACGAGCCGCTATAAAATCCATATGTGAGCTGCTGGAAGTAGTCGGCACGCCACATCAAGAAGTGATGAATGCCATTGATACCGTTGCGTTTAAGGATTTTGAAGATTGCATTCAGTCCAAATGCGCAAAAACGGTTGTGGCTGATTATATCATTACAAGAAACACTTCGGATTTTGAACATTCTGAAATTCCTGTCAAAACGCCGCGTGAATTGATTGATAGTCTGGAAGTGTGAAACAATCATGGAACTGATACAATTAACAGAGCGCGTGTGGTACTATCCGTTTGAGAAGAAACGTGACCGTCCGATACTGGGATACATCCGCGGAGATCATTGGAGTGTGGCGGTAGACGCGGGACATTCGGAAGCCCATACGCGGGAATTCTATGACGCGCTGCGGGAAGCGGGACTTCCCCTGCCGTCTGTGACGGTGCTGACCCATTGGCACTGGGATCATACCTTCGGTATGCACGCGGTCAACGGTCTGTGCATCGCCAACGAGCGGACCGTCGCCTATCTCAAGAAGATCCGGGAACGGATTCTCAGCGGCGGCAGAGAAAGCTTTCTCTCCATAGACCGGTGTATCCGCCATGAGTATGCGGATGACAGACCTATTATCGTTACCCTGCCGGACATCGTCTTTTCCGATACGCTCACGCTGGAGGCGGGAAATTGTCCGGTGCGTCTGACAGTGAGTGTGGCTCCTCATACGGACGACGCCACGCTGGTGTATGTGCCGACAGAGAAGGTGCTGTTTCTGGGAGACGCCGCCAGCGGCGCTTTTCCCACATGGGAGAAGAATCCGGCGTTATGTGCGGCACTCGCGGATACCGTTGCGGCACTGGACGTGGAGATTTGTCTGGAAAGTCATCATACACCGCAATCCAAACAGGAAATCATAGCGAATCTGCGGGAAACAACGTAAAACAAAAAACTGCGCGAAGCATCAGCCGTCATCGGACAGGTGTTTCGCGCTTTTTCTTTTTTTACTTTTTCTGCATAAACCGCCGCCGGTTGGCGCATACTAACAGCAGAACCCACAACCCGAAAAGGAGATATGCCTGATGATGGAAATCAAACAGCGGAGCGCCCGCGGTTATACACGACTGCTGCGGCTGTATCTGGGAATGCTGGCGTTTGTGGCGCTGTGCGCGACGGTGGTCATGGCGGTGGACGGACTGCGGATAGGCGCGTTCGCGCTGGGAACCGTCTGTGTCCTGCTGACCGCGGGCGCGATGGTCATTCCCATGAGCCGGAGCGTGACCTATGCGCGCAGCGGGGGCTGCCTGAGCATTGAACGCGGCTGGCTGGTGCGGCGGCGGCTGATCGTCAACCGAAGCGATATCCGTTATGCCGAGATTTCAGGCAGTCCGCTGGAACGGCATTTCGGCATCTGCACCGTGACCTTCTTCACCGGCGGCGGCAAGGTGCGTCTGCGGGGGATTCACACGGATGACGGACAGCGGCTGGGCTATCTCTTCGGCGGGGAGGCGGCGCACTGACATGGAAACGCGTGAAACGGGCGGCAGACGCTGGCGGCTGCAAAACGGTGTACTGTATCTCACGTCGGGCGGATGGCGTCGGCGGGAAGTGCGTCTCTGCAAGGAACGGCTGTTGTATGTGGAATTATGTCAGCGTCCGTGGCACCGTCTGTTCCACCGCGCCCGCGTGAAGCTGTACGTCGCGGTCAGGCGGCGTCCCGTATTTACCGCGCAGATGGAGGAAAATCAGGCGGCGGCACTGGTCAATCGCATCGCGGCGGGTGAAACGCCGTCCGGCGCGGGCAAACGGCGGTATCTGTCACCCGGCAGGCACGCGGCGTTATGGGGCGCACTGACCTCGCGGAGCGTGCTGCTGCCTTGGTGGCTGGGCGCGTGGTGCCTTGGTATGGGCTGGCGGCGGCAGCTGCCGCCAATCGTCAGCGCCGTCCTGCTGGCGGCGGGACTGCTCGCGCTGGGTGCGCGGCTGCTTTCGGAAGGCTGGCTGTCGGTGTGCATCCTGCCGGAGGGCTTCGCGATACGGATGGGCGTGGGGGGCAGCCGGCGGCTGTTTGTACCGCGTCACGCGGTAGTCGGCGTCGTGGAGACCGCGTCTCCGGCGGCGCTGTTCTGCGGCGGTTCCCGGATGGAACTGCTGTGCGAAGGCGGCGTGCGGCTGCCCTGTATGCGATGGTACACGGGCGGAACCGGCAGAGAAGCCGCCCTGCGTCTGCTGGACTGCGAGGGACTTCCCCGCACATGGGCAACCGACGGCAAGGCGTTCCGCACACGCTATCTGCGGTTGACGGCGCTGCTCTTTCTCGGACTGCCGGTGTGGCTCTGGTCGTTTTACGCGCTGTATGCCGTCGGCGCATTCGGGGCGATATGGCTGCCCCTGCTTGCCGGTGCGGCACTGTCCGCCGGGATATTGGCAATCCTGCACTGTCTGACCGCGGTGCGCTTCGGCGGGGAAGCCGGTGTGAGCATATCCGCGGGGACGCTTCGCATGGAGGGAATGGGAATGCTTTCCGCGGAACGGCTGACGCTGCGGCGGGGGTGTCTGGCGGCGGTACGGGTCAGACAGGGATTGACCGACCGGGCGGCGAACCGTTGTACGGCGGAGCTGATTCCGAAAGGCTGCCGCCGCGGCGGACAATGTACGTCGCTTCCCTATAAAAAACTGCTGGCTATCGTGGAGCGGTTTGCGTAATGACACAGAAAAAATCCGTGTATTTTTAGAAACACTAAAAATACACGGACATTTTTCTGTTTTACGGATGGTGCCACATTCCTAATTCCGCATGCCGCATTAAATTACTGCTGCTGCTGATAGTCGGCGAGGAAATCGCGCAGTCCGTCCGCCGCCTGACGCAGCACGTCGAGCCGGGGCAGATAGACAATGCGGAAATGGTCGGGGGTCTCCCAGTGGAAGCCGCCGCCGTGGGTGAGAAGAATCTTCTTTTCACGCAGGAAATCGAGGACGAACTGTTCGTCGTCGGTGATGCGGAATTTTTCAATATCCATCTTGGGGAAGATGTAGAAAGCCGCCTTGGGCTTGACGGCGCTCATGCCGGGAATGTCGTTGATGGCGTTCCAGATGAATTCCCGCTGCTCATAGACCCTTCCGCCCGGCACCAGAAGTTCCTTGGTGGAATCGGCGTGGCGCAGCGCGACGGGAATGAGCGACTGGGCGGGGACGTTGGAACACAGCCGCATGGAAGAGAGCAGGTTCAGTCCTTCGATGTAGCCTTTGACATGGGATTTCTCGCCGCACAGCACCATCCAGCCGCAGCGGTAGCCCGCAATGAGATGGGACTTGGAAAGACCGTTGAAGGTGACGGAGAAGATATCCGGCGCAATGGAGGAAATCGACGTATGCTCCAGACCGTCCATGACAAGGCGGTCGTAGATTTCGTCGGAATAGACGATGAGATCATGTTCCCGGGCAATCTGCGCGATTTCCTCGAGCAGTTCGCGGGGATAGAGGGCGCCGGTGGGATTGTTGGGATTGATGAGCACGATGCCCTTGGTGCGGGGGGTAATCTTGGCGCGGATATCGTCGAGGTCGGGATACCATTCCGCCTGCTCGTCGCAGATGTAATGCACCGCCGTACCGCCCGCCAATGTAACCGACGCGGTCCAGAGCGGATAGTCGGGGGCGGGCACCAGCACCTCATCGCCGTTGTCCAGCAAGCCCTGCATGGACATGGTGATGAGTTCGCTCGCGCCGTTGCCGGTGTAGATATCGTCGGGCGTGACGCCCGCGATGTGCTTGACATTCACGCAGTAATCGGCAATCGCCTGACGCGCCGAGAACAGTCCCTTGGAATCGGAATAGCCTTCGGTGGAGGTGAGGTTGTCGGACATGGCGGCGATGACCTCATCCGGCGCACGGAAGCCGAAGGGAGCGGGGTTGCCGATGTTGAGCTTGAGAATGGTATCGCCCTGGGCGATCATACGGTTGGCCTCGTCCATGACCGGACCGCGTATATCGTAGCAGACGTTGTCGAGTTTGTGGGATTTGAGATAGGTTCTCATGGAATTCCGCCTTCTTGTCAGTAATAATATAGTGGTGTTATTGTAACACACCGGACAGGCGGTTGTCAATATGGAAAGCAAAGAACGAAGTGCCGTGAGGAGCTCCGCGCGTTGCTGTTTTTTCGCGGATTATTATTGACAAAACCGCCAAAATACGGTATAATGACATCAGTTATTCTTCACTATCCAACAGAGGGAAGTATAACGATTGTGAGAAAGAACGCCCTCTCTCTCTTTGCGGAGGGCGACAGCACATAGATGATTGACAGGAGGTCTTTATTTTGGCAAACGAAACCCAAATGAAACTGTATGAGACATGGCTCAACAAGGTACAGGAACAGGACTTACTCGACGAACTCAAAAAAGCGGAGGGCAATGAAAAGGATATCAGCGACCGCTTTTTCCGTTATCTGGAATTCGGCACCGGCGGTCTGCGCGGCGTGATTGGCGCGGGCACCAACCGTATGAACGTATATACCGTCAGCATGGCGGCGCAGGCATTGGCGGATTATCTTGCCGCTAAGGGCGATAAGCGCGGCGTGGCAATCGGCTACGATTCCCGCATCAAGTCCGACGAATTCGCGAAGTGCGCGGCGGCAACGCTCGCGGGCAACGGCATCAAAGCCTATCTCTTTACCGAACTCATGCCCACCCCCGTGGTGAGTTACGCGGTGCGTGAACTCAACTGCGGCGCGGGTATCATGATTACCGCCAGCCATAACCCCGCCGAGTACAACGGTTTCAAGTGCTACGGCGCGGACGGCTGTCAGATGACCGACGGCGCGGCGGGCGAGGTGTACGGCTTCATGCAGAAGCTGGACATCTTTGACGACGTCAAACGCGGCGATTTTGATTCGCTCATGGCACAGGGGCTCATCGAGTGGATTGATCAGTCGCTGGTGGAGCGGTTCCTGGATAACGTGGAAGCCTGTTCGGTCAATCCCGGACTGTGCAAGGACGCGGGCTTCAAGGTGGTTTACACGCCTCTCTGCGGCACCGGCAACAAGCCCGTGCGCGCCATTCTCAAGCGCATCGGCATTCAGGACGTGATCGTGGTGCCGGAGCAGGAGCTTCCCGACGGCCATTTCCCGACCTGCCCCAAGCCCAATCCCGAAATGCGCGAAGCCTTCGCCTGCGCGCTCGAGCTTGCCAAGAAGGAGCAGCCCGACCTGCTGCTGGCAACCGACCCCGACTGCGACCGCGTGGGCATCGCGGTGAAAAACGGCAATGACTATACGCTCATGTCCGGCAATGAAGTCGGCGCGATCATGATGAATTATATCCTGTCCTGCAAAAAAGAAAACGGCACCCTTCCCGCGAATCCCGTCTGCGTCAACACTATCGTCACCAGCGACCTCGGCACCCGCATCGCCGAGAAGTACGGCTGCGAGCTGCGCAAGGTGCTGACCGGCTTCAAGTACATCGGCGAGATCATCGGCTGGCTGGAAGCCGACGGCGAGAAGGAACGCTTCATCATGGGCTACGAGGAGAGCTACGGCTACCTCTGCGGCACCTACGCACGCGACAAGGACGCGGTTGTGGCTTCCATGATGATCTGCGAAATGGCGGCGTATTACAAGAAGACGCAGAACAAGTCCCTGCTCGATGTGATGAACGACATCTATACCGAATTCGGCTGCTATCGGAACCGACTGCTCAACTATGAGTTCAAGGGGCAGGAGGGCATGAATACCATGAACGGCATTATGGACGGTCTGCGCGCCAATCCGCTCACCGAGATTGCGGGTCAGAAGGTGGTCACCGCGAGCGATTACAAGCTGTCCAAGCAGCAGAATCTGATCGACGGCACAGAGGATGAGATTCATCTGCCCAAGAGCAATGTGCTGGCGTATAAGCTGGAAAACGGCGGTTCGTTCATCGTGCGTCCCTCCGGTACCGAGCCGAAGATCAAGGTCTACACCGCGGCGGTGGGTACACAGGAAGCGGCTGACGCCATGCTGGATGCCTTCGAGATCAAAGCCAACGCCATTATGGGCAAGGCGTAAATCCGTTCCGCTAAACGGGTATTGTGCAAAATAAACAAAAATCAGCGAGGAGCCGGGATTTTTATAAGAATTTCGACTTCTCGCTTTATTTTTTCAGAATTGTATGGTATAATAAATGCAATTCCGATGTGGCAGAGACAGGAGATGACATAGTATGACAGAAACAGCCATGCCCCGTATGATCAAGTTAAGACCGGCGTTCCGCGATCTGATCTGGGGCGGCACGCGGCTGAAATCCGACTTCCTGCTGGATTCGCCCTATGAACATACGGCGGAAGCGCTGATGCTGTCGGCGCGTGAGGGAGACGAGAGTGTGGCAGTGGGCGGCGACTTTGACGGTGTGCCGCTGTCGGAGATTTACGCGGCGTGTCCCGCGTTTTTCGGGGACAACTGCCGACGGTATCCCGCCTTTCCGCTGCTGGTCAAACTCATCGACACGATGGACGACATCTCGGTGCAGGTGCATCCCGACGACGAGTATGCCCGCGAGGTGTCGGGGGAGATGGGTAAGGCGCAGCTCTGGTATGTGGTGGACTGTCAGCCGGGCGCGTATATTATCTGCGGCTTCAATGACGAACTCAACATCGAGGATTTCCGTCAGCGTATCGAAAACGACACGCTGATTTCCGCGCTCAATATCTACGAGGTCAAAAAAGGCGACACCTTCGCGATTGAGCCGGGTACGCTGCACGCGGTGGGAAAGGACATTGTGCTGGCGGAGATCGGTGAAAATTCCGAGCTGTCCTATCGCGTGTATGACTACTGCCGCGTGGACGAGGAGGGCAACAGCCGTCCGCTCAATACCGAGCAGGCGCTGGACGTGACCATTACCGCGCCGCCGACCGTTCCGGCAGGCGTGCTGATGCCGCGGGCGGAGATCGACGGGCATTATGAGACGCTGCTGGGACGGTGTGAGCATTTTGCCTCTTCACTGTGGGAAGTGGAGGAAAGTGCCGTCATTAGCGCTCCGGACGAATCGTTTGTGTCGATACTGATGCTGGAAGGCACATTGAATCTCAATAATGACGAGATGTTCATGCGAAAAGGCGAATCGGTATTGCTCGCGGCAGGACAGAAGGATATCGTACTCAGCGGCATGGGCAGGTTCATTGCCACGGTGGTGGAGTGAAACGGAATCCGTACAGACGAGGTGAAGATTTTGATAAAAGCAATACCCCTTATCAGACGGCTGCTGTCCGTGACAGCGGCAGCGCTGATCTTTGTAACAAGCGCGGCAGCGGTGCGGGCAGATTCACAATATGTGAGTGAAGATACGTTTTATCGCAAAATCGACGGAGTGAATGTCTACATTTCCCCCGACCATTATCTCTATCATTTTTCGGGGGAAATCCCCGGTGTGGCCATCTGCGGATATGAAGGCAAGAAAACCGATCTGGTGATTCCCGAGGAAATCAACGGTCGCGCGGTATCGTCTATCGCCGACGGAACGCTCGCGGGCAACGGGGACATCACGTCGGTCACATTCCCGTCCTCGCTGCTGGCGATCGGGGAAGGGAGCTTCTGCGGGTGCGACAAGCTCGCCAAGGTCACATTGACCGGCAGTGTGAATGTGCTGAGCGATGTGTTCTGTGACTGTCCGCGCATCCGGGAGATCGAGATTCCTTACGGCGTCACCGAGATCAGCAACAGCTTCCGCAACTGTATGGCACTGCAATCGGTCACGTTTTCCCGCAGTGTGATCAAATTGGGCGACGGCAGCTTTAACGGCTGTTCCTCGCTGGCGGATATCCAATGGTCTACCGGACTGTCCTATCTGGGCGACGTCTTTGACGGGAGCCGTATGCTGACCCGCATTCACATTCCCAAGGGCGTGGTGACCATTGACGGCGCGTTTGATCAGTGTCCCTTCGTGGAAGTGCTGGAACTGCCCGATTCGGTGCTGTATATCAACAGCGGCTTCAGCGGGTGCAGTGCGCTTCGGGATCTCACGCTGCCGGGCGGTCTGATCTATCTGGGACGGGCGTTTGATGGCTGTACAGGATTGCGCCATGTGGTGGTACCGGCGGGCGCCGAGATGGATGGCGCATTTGCCGACTGCCCCGATCTCATCGTCAACCACAAGACCGACAATCCCCACTATGTATGGATTACCGTCGCGGCAGCCCTGCTGCTGTGCGGTCTGGGGTATCTCGGGTATAAGAAAATCAATACGTGATGTATTTTCATAATTGAAATTGTTCCGCCTGAGCGGTAGGTGTCTGCGCGTTTCTTTTGCCGGGCACCCCAACCGCTCAGGTGGAAATTTTTTTTGATTTCCCTCTTGACAACGCTGGATTTGTGTGTTAAAATGATCAGGCTAAGTTCATGAATATATATGAATATATGGTTTGCATCGAGATGTGGCTCAGTTTGGTAGAGCGCTGCGTTCGGGACGCAGAAGCCGCAGGTTCAAATCCTGTCATCTCGACCAACATTCTCTGCCCCAAAATGTCCGATTTTCGGCGTTTTGGGGTTGCTTCTTTTTAAGTAGGGGTTCTTTGTGCGTTACCGTGTGCGTTACGCCTTTTTTTGTGTGCGTTATCGGTCGATTTCTGGTTTTGAACCTGCCCATTGTATGCCTTATGCTCATGCTTCCTTGCGCTTCTTGGTGTAGATGTCCTCCACCACGTCAACTGCTTTGGCGTTGACCTCCGCAACGGCATGAGCGTAAATATTCAGCGTCGTGCTGGTCTGAGAATGACCGAGTACCGCCGAAACGGTTTTCATGTCGATTGCGTTGCTTGTGATCGCGGTCGTCGCGTAGGCATGGCGGAAAGCGTGAAGTCCTTTGAATGCCAGCTCCTGCTCGTCGCAATCCGTAGAAAATGAGAAGATGGAACAGCAGATGATAGTGCAGCGGGGCTTTTTCGTCAAGCGCGTCAAGGATTGCCGCCACTTCATCGACGGAGTAGATGTCCTTCTCTTTGGTTTCGCTTTTGACCGCCGTGACGTTTCTGCAAGGATTGTCCGCGATGATTTCGCATTTAATCGCATAATTCATCACGTCCGAGATAAAGGTGATGAAGTGCTTCTGCGTCTTGCCAGCCAAACCTTTGCCGGTATGGAGATTGGCTCCGTCCTTCGACAGACTGAGGATAAACTGCTGGAGCTGTCTGTAAGTGATGTCGTCCACATAGCGATTGCCGATAGCGTCGTAAACGCGCTGCTTGCAGGACTGCATCTGTTCGATGGTGCTGACGTTGAGTTCTTTGGTCTGCGTGACAAGCGTAAACCACTCTTCCGCCAAATCCTTGAACTTGACGCGACGGGAAATCTCGCGGCGTTCAAAGCTCGCCTCAAAGAGTGTAGCCACCTTATTCAGTTCTTTCTTGATCTGCTTGGGATTCATGCCCGCTTCGGGTCGCCATGTTTTCGACTTCGTGATCTGTTTTCCTGACATCTCATAACCGAGGGATACTCTGATGAGGTAGGATACTTCGCCGGATTTGCTGATTCTTTCTGTAATTTGTGCCATTATGGTTATCTCCTTATACTCAATGAAGGAGAGCTAACCCTGTTATCGCAATTATAATAGCACATCAGCTTAGCAAAAAGCAAATCTACATTTATTAATTTTTTTCTGCCAACACAGTAAACCTC
>JAFPUM010000048.1 GCA_017395425.1 Clostridia bacterium
CACAATTATCATATTGCTTTTCTGGAATTTTATGCTTAATAATGATTTATAACGATCATATTTTTCACATATAAATTCAGAAACTCAAGATGATTTAGACCATATTCCTGAAAAACAGGAGGGGGACTGAATAGTTACAAATTTTTTTAGAAATATTGTCAATAGCGGAACTTCACCACCTGAAAAACGGTGATAAGGCACAAAAATCGACCTTGGACAAAGCCTGATTATTATCATCTTGTCCAAGGTCGGATTTGTTCTGTTTCGTTATGCCTGACAGCTCAGAATGATATCGCAGATTCTGTCTACCTCTTCCGGTGCCAGATCGGCGTACATAGGCAGCGTCAGCACCCGTTTGCTGATATGCAGCGCCACGGGGGTTTCACTCACATCGTATTTACCGCCAAAAGCCGAGAAGGTATTGGTCAGCGGATAGAAATACTTGCGCGCGGCGATGCCGTTCTTCGCCAGCTGATCAAAGACCTCACTGCGGCTCGCACCGAAGGTTTCCGGCTCAAACAGTACCGGGAAATAGGCATAATTCGGTGTCACGTCCTTTTGCAAGGGATTGAGGCGAAGCCCTTCCACACCATCCAGCCGTTCCCGGTAGCGTTCTGCAACTGCCTTACGCTTTTGGATTTCCTCGTCCAGATGCCGCAGATTGCACAAGCCCATCGCCGCGCAGAATTCGTTCATCTTGGCGTTGGCGCCCACGGCGGAAACTTCCTCCGGACCGTGGATGCCGAAGTTTTTGAGTTCATAGAGCGCTTCTCCCAGCGCCGCGTTGTGATAGCAGACCGCACCGCCTTCCACGCTATTGAAGACCTTGGTCGCGTGGAAGCTGAAGCAGGACGCGTCGCCGTAGGAACCGATGCCCCGTCCTTTGTATGTCTCGCCGAAGGTGTGCGCCGCGTCATAGATCACCTTGAGTTCATACTTGCGGGCAATGCGCTGGATTTCCTCGATGTGACAGACATTGCCGTAGACGTGTACCGGCATGATGGCGCAGGTTCTGTCGGTGATGCGCTTTTCGATGCTCTCCGGGTCGATGGTATAGGTGTCCGGGTCAATATCGCAGAAGACCGGTTCCAGTCCGTTGCGCACAATGGCGTGGGTGGTGGAGGCGAAGGTAAAAGGCGTGGTGATCACCTCGCCTTGCAGATTCATCGCCTGCAAGGTCAGCTCCAGCGCCATATGTCCGTTGGTGAGCAGTTCCACACAGTCCACATCGAGATAATCCTTCAGCGCCGCCTGAAACGCCTTGTGCTTTACGCCCATATTGGTGAGCCAGTGGGAGTCCCACAACTCTCTGATTTCGTCCACATATTCCTCCAGGGGCGGCATGGAGGAGCGGGTCACTAAAATTTTCCCCACAATATTCACCTTCCCATAACAGTGAAAGGAACCGCAAAAGCAAAAGTAATACAAACATATTCTCAAGCCCGAAGCGCTTCCTTCACGCTGCCGCTTGTCGGCAGCTAATTCACTATTCACTATTCTTTATTCACTTAGCGTAGCGCTCCAGATTCGCGGCTCAAAGCAGCAACAGGGACGCAGACAGACGATTCTCACGCCGCTGGCTCTCTGGGGACCCACCTTCATAAAGGTAGCCAGCACGGAGGTATCGCCGTGCAGCCCCAGCGGTCCGATATTGGATTGATTGACGCGGCGGGTAATTTCCGCTTCCATCTCGCTCTGCATATCATAGGAGCCGTCGGCGAGGGCTTGCAGCATGAGCGACGACGCTTCAAAGTGAGAACGTCCGATTCCCACTGCCAGCGTACACGGACTGCATCCCAGCAGTCCGACCGCTTCCTTCGCCCAGTCCACGATTTCGTCCAGTACCACCTGCGTATTGTGCTTGTGGAACACGCGATAGGTCTTGGCGCGAATGGCGGGACCGCCGCCGAACATCATGATATGCAGCCGGATGACATCTTCGTCGGTCTGGCGGATCAGAATCGGAGAAGGCTCCACGCCTGCCGAATCGGGGTTGAGTCCGCCGGACTGATCAATGCGGTGGCTGTCGTCCCCCATGATGCCCATCGGACGTCCCGGCAGGGCACGAAGACCTTGGGCAACGCCCTCTTTGATGGCTGCCAGCATACGCCCCGTGACCGCCTGATTTTCTCCCACTTCCAGCAGCAAGTGGGGAATGCCGGAATCGTCGCAGAGCGGACTGCACTGCTGCTCCGCCGCCTCCGCGTTTTGCAGAATGGTTTCCAGCACCCATTTTGCCTTGGGGTTGGATTCGGTCGCGATAGCGCGGCAGTAGGCGTTTTTCTTATCATCCCGGAAGGTGGAACCGGCAGCGACAAGGGTATCTCTGACTTTCTCGATAATCTGTGCGTCATTCATCATAAATACTCCTTCCGTGCGCCGCGCCGATAATCGCGGGATAGCGGTCTACCTTCAGGCGGTAGAGCGCCTCCATGCCGAGTTCCGGGAAGGCAACCAGCTCCTGCTCGGCAGTCTTGGCGCCGAGCAGTGCCGTGACCGGCGGAATAATCGCGTAGACAGCGTGATATTGGTCAAGCGCCTGCACGGTTTCGGGATGAATCGCCCCTTTGCCGAGGTGCAGCTTCACGCCCGCCTGGGACAGCGGGGCAATGCTCGCTTCAATTTCCAGCTTATTGCTGGAAGTGGGTCCCACACCGGCGGGACTGACCGCTGTATGAAAAATCACGCTGCCGGTTAGATTGGCGTTGAGCTCGTCCAGACGTCCTTCTTCCGCCATTTTAACGATCTTCGGCAGCACGCCGTCGCGTCCGCAGAGAATCTCGCCTGAGAGATAGACCATATCGCCGACCTGCAAGCCGTCAATGACCTCGTCGGCAATCGGCGTGGTAATTTCAATCACTTGCTCCATCGTTACACCTCAAACAAATCCGTGTACTTCGATTCGTCCGCAATCACGCCGTATGCCTTGGCGCGCATGAGAATCTTTTCCGCCCAGCAGCGATGGGGACCGATTTCGTTCATCTTGTTGCCGCTTTCGCTCTTGATCACGCCGCCGCTGGTGTCCATGATCTGACAGGCGTCGTTATAGACTTCCCGCGTGACCGCCAGCATCCCGTTGACATAGGGAATATGGGTGGGGTGGATGATGGTCTTGCCGATAAAGCCGTTGGCGCGATCGAGCAGCAGTTCCCGCAGCAGACCGTCCACCGCGTCGTTGATGAGAATGTCGCGCTTGAAAAGCGACTGATTGATGCTCTTGGGAATCTCGGTGAACTTCATGTCTTTATTGGCGCGGAAATACTCCCACACCGGACCCGACACACTGTAATCATTGTCACGGGCAAAGACGTTAAGCACGTCTTTGAGACAGTCAGATACCGTCATGATATCGTAGATGGTGTAGTTGATGCCGCGCCGTACACCGAAGACCGACGACCAGTCGGTGCCGCCCACGCGCACATTCAGCACCAGCCGTTTGTGGCGGTCAAGAATTTCCTTGACTCCCATGAGTTCCGGAATGCGGGTTTCGAGATATGCCATTTCACGCGCTTCGAGAATCGGCATACCGTAGATCACCTCGCCGAATTGCTCATTGAGTGCTTCCAGATGGGAAAAATACTCCTCGCCGTTGGCGCGGTTGAACTTGGGGAAATTGAAGGCAGTGACGAAATGCACGCGTTCCTTGGTGAGCCGTGCGGAAAACCGGTGGAACTGCTCGACGTTTCTCACGCGGAAGATGATGAGCGGGATTTCCTCGTATTTGATTTTACCTTCCTTGACCGCCTCGCCCAGCGCGTCAAGCAGACGGATGACATTGTCCTCCGCTTCGGGAACCAGTTCTTCTTTGCAGGCATCCTCAAAGCACATGACCATGGAGGTCAGTCCGGGGTATTTCTTGTCGAGAATGGGCTGCAAAAAATCCTTGGTGCCGGGCATATACATCGTCGCGCCCAGACAGTAGCGGAGCAGTCCCTGCTCGGTGTACTTATCAAAATTGATCGGCTCGATGACAAACTTGGAGCTTGGCTGATACGCATGATGTCTCATTGGAACAAAATCTGCCTTTCTCAAATGATGGTAAAAAAACCGTTAAAAATTAACCTCGCGGTTGAGCGCATCGTTTCCCTGCGCGTCAACAACACGGATGCGGCGATAGGCTTGCTTTTCCTTTTCGCGCACGGCAGCGGGGCTGTCCGCCTCCACGATAAATGCCGCTACGCGGTTGCCGCTTCGCAGGTCGCTGTCGATTTCGGTGCCGGACTTCTTCATCTGGAAGGATTCATAGATGACGCCCTCGGCTTTCAGTTCGTCCACACCCTCGAGATGATCGAAAACGCCCGGCTTCATATACAGCAGGTTGGTGGAGTAATGACGCTCAACGGCTCTGGCTTTCACATCGCTCTCCACGCCGAGGAAGGAATTGATGGCGATTTCCACCGAATCCACTCCCGCAATGTTGCGCAGCATATAGTAGCTCAGACCGCCGCCGATGCGCGGCGCGAATTCCAGCACGGAAATCCCGTTTGCCGTCCTGATCGCCTGATAGAAGAAGGGGGTATTTTTCAGACCGAACGCCTTGGCGATACCGCTGGCGATTTCTTTGGTCTGTGCGTCCTCCGCTTCACTCAGCGTTGCAGGAACAATGGAACCGGTGGATTGCAGCACCATACCGTTGCCGCCGTGAATCTTCTTTTTCTGGCGGGTCATGAGTACCTGCGCGCCGTCCTGACCGGCAAAGCAGTCCACCTGAATTTCGTCGCCCTCGTTGAAGCCCTCGATGATGGCGTAACCTGTCCGGCTGAGCGACAGCGCTTCCTCCACAAAACGCAGCACTTCCTCACGGCTGTCCGCACGGTGAACGCCCTTGGAACTGTTGCAGTCCACCGGCTTGACCACGGCGGGAAATGCCACCTTGTCCCAGTCGATGCCCTCCACGGAAGTGGTGAGCGTATAGGGAGAAGTGGAAATGCCGTATTCGGTCATGATACGCTTCATGCGTCCCTTGTCGGTCACGTCGAGGGAAGTCTGATAGCTGTACGGGTGCGGCAAGCCGAGCTGTTCGGCGACATAGCAGCAGACGCTGTTGGCTTGGTCAATGCAGGTGCTGATGACCAGCGACGCGCGGGTCTCTTTGGCGATTTGCAGCACCTTCTCCTTGTCGAGCGTACTCTCTTGGATATGCTGATCGGCAGCCGCGATACCGGGAGAATTGTTAAGATAATCCACCAGAATCACATAATAGCCGCGCTGTTTGAGTTTGTTGATCAATTCCACATGGGGACTGGTGCCGCCCAGCACCAGCGCAATTTGGTCGGTCATATTGTTACAATGCCTCCGAAGATTTATTTATCGGTCACAAAGCCCTTGGACGACTGCACCGCCTCGGGATAGTACGCGTCGATCACGCGCTTGACCAGCGACACCTGCTTGGCGCGTTTCTTGGCGTCGCTCTCGGTGCTGTCCCAGCTGTGGGTCTGCGCGACGGAGCCGCCGGTCTTGAGATAAATCGGAGCCGCCACGCGGATCATCTCCGGCACCTCGTAATGGCGGATAAAGCCGCCGGTGGATTTGGGATTCTCGGTGTGAATGTCAATCGGAATATCAATCGCCTGACGCATGGCGGCAAGCATTTGCAGCTGGATATCGCGGACGGGGTTGAGCGAATCCGCGCCGATGCTTTCCAGCAGTCTGGCGGCACAGGGATTGCCGTGACCGGCGTGCGCCGAGAGTTTGAAGTGGCAATCGGCGGGAATCTCGCCCGCCTTGCGGAATTCATTGAGTACCCACAGGCAGCCCTCATCGTACACAAGGAAGCCGCGGCAGCCGAAGGCAGCGGCACGTTTCACATCCTCCACGGCACGGACAATCTGCTCCTGACCGCGCAGACGGTAGCCCATGCGCACGCCTTCCGGCGTGTTGACCGAGGCGCTGGTGTCGGTCGTGGCACGGGGTCCGATAGCAAGAATGAGGTCGGTCTGCGCCTGCTTGGCGAGCTTGACCATCTCGATGATATCGTTGTCGGCAAGCGACATGATGCCCTTGGTCTGGGTCACACGGTGAAGCCAGATGCCGTATTTATCCATCTCCTCCAGCAGCGCCTCCATGACCTTGGGTCCCTGAATGCCCGGCACCTCAAAGCGGTACTGTCCACCGTCCTCGAATCGCTTCTCCGAGGTGGGAAGATCATACGCGTCTCCTCCGGGGAGACCGATGGATTTTAAGAATGCTCTCGTCTGTTCCATGCTGTTCATGTTTGTGTCGCTCCTTTTCTGTATTCGCCTTAGACGGTTATAAAAATTGGCTTGATTTGCTTTGGTGGGGGTTCCTTGTTGGTATTCGCCCTTTCCCGTTGTGGGTCTTGGTGCGATTCGCTCGGCAGGCTAAAGCCTGCCTGCCGGTGGCGCTGCCCCCGGTCCCCCGCAAGGGCGCTGCCCTTGACCCGGCAGGGAGCTCACCCCCTGCACCCCGCGCTCCGCATTCGCTCCGCTAATTATTCGTTAATTCCGCTTTCCGATAAGCTCGCAGCGCCAGCGCGTAGGCAACGCCTCTTCCCAGCAGTTGCTCCGCCTTCCGACGGATATCTTCGCGGCTCATCGGATTTTCGGGGTCGCCCTTGGCATAATCCACCCGCTGCTGACAGAACGAACCGTCCTTCCGGAAAATCATCACGTTGGCAATGCGCTTTTGCGCACTCTGCGCAGAGAATTCGGGGTTTTCCTCCACACTGACCTTACGGGCAAGCGCCAGAATCTGCTCGTCCCCCACGGTGTCGGAGTCAAACGCCGCCACATCGGCGCGTCCGAGTATCAACGCCGCCGCCACGCTGTAAGGCATACTCAGCTTGGCGGAGGACGTCCCCGCAATATCGGTATGGTCGTGTCCCCTGACCGCCAGACCGTAGGTTTCCACCACAATCCGCTCGATCTCGTCCGGGGCGCACTGTTCCCGAAGGGTAAGCGCGGCTTCAATCGCCGAATGGCAGTGACGGCAGGCGGCATACGGCTTGACATAAATCCGCTCGATTTCAAAATAATCGGCAGCTTGGGTCGCCTTGGCAGGATTGCCCCCGTCGGCAAAAAGCGCGAGGAAGCCGCGTTCACCGCCCAATATATCATCGGGACCCTTCCAGCCCGAATAACCCATATAGGCGGCGTTCACGCCGTCCAGCGCGGCGCGTCCGAGGTTATAGGGCTTGAGTTCGGAACCTTGCTCCTGCATTTCCAGCATTCCCGCGGCACTGCCCACCGCACAGTCCAGCACCGTGCGAAGCTGCGCGTCGTCCATGCCCAGCGCGTAACCCGCGCCGATGGCGGCGCCGATCGTCCCGCAGGTACCCGCCGTATGGAAACCCTTTTTCTTATGGGCAGGCTGTATCGCCAGCGCCGCGCGGCAGGCAGCCTCATAGCCCATGATAATGCCCCGCAGCACGTCCTCATATGCCAGATCGTTTTCCGCGCGCGCCGCTTCCACCGCCGTGACAATCGCCGCGCCGAGATGAATCATGGCAAATCGCTGACCGTCGTCCAGCTCCAGCGCGTGCGCGTTGAAGCCGTTGATCAGACAGGCGGTACTGCGGTCGGTCAGGAGCGGAAGCCCTTCGATCAGGCAAGCGCCCTTGGGCATACGGTCAAAATACCCGCTCCACCGGTCGCGGTTGGCGCGTGCGCCAGCCTCTGTCACCGCGAGGTAATCATAGAGGCAGTCCTTCGCTCTTTCTAAAACAGCGTCGTTGATCTGCGCGGATTTATTTCGCAGATATGCCAGAAAATCCGTCGAAAGATTTGCCATTCCGTCTCCTCCCCTGTGTTCAATGGTTCAATGGTTCAATGGTTCAATGGTTCAACGTTTTATTGTTTCCGATACGGCGCGATTTCCTCCAGCCGTCCCGCATCGTATAAGGCAATATTGCGCATGGCGTCGTGCATCATGACGCGGAAGGAATCGTAGGTCACACCGCCGATATGCGGGGTAAGAATGACGTTGTCAAGCCCCAGCACGGGATTGTCGGCGGCAATCGGCTCCTGCTCGTGAACATCCAGCCCGGCAAAAGCGAGCTTGCCGCTTTTCAGCGCGTCGGCAATCGCCGCCGTATCCGCCAGTCCGCCGCGCGCGGTATTGATCAGAATCGCGCCGTCCTGCATTTCGGAAAGGGTATCCGCGTTTATCAGGTGACGTGTGCCGTCGGTCAGCGGACAGTGAAGCGATACGATATCGGACTCCCGCAGCAGCGTGTCCATATCCGTATACGTCACACCCAGTTCGCTTTCGCAGTCTTCGCTCAGACGGAACGGGTCGTAATACAGCACCGTCACGCCGAATCCTTTCAGCAATCCGACCAGCGTGCGGGCAATGCTGCCCATGCCGATCAGTCCCACCGTGCGCCCGGAGAGTTCGCGGGTTCTCACGCCCTGCGCCTGTTTCTTCCAGATGCCGTTTGCCGTGTTGCGGTGAATCTCCGGCAGCCGCCGCAGACACGCCAGCATCAGCAATAACGTATGCTCCGCGACGCTTTCCGCATTCACGCCCGCGTTGACATACAGCGGAATCGCCCGCGCTTTGAGTGCGTCCAAGTTCAGCGAATCCAGTCCCACGCCGGTGCGCTGCACCATTTTCAGGTTGACCGCCTTGTCCAGCACCTCACGCGTGATTTTCACCCGCCCGCTCGCCAGCAGATAATCCGCTTCCGGCGCGGCTTGTTCCAGACATTCCTGCGAGTTTTCTTCCAGCATGAGCAGCCGGAATCCCTCCGGAACCTCCGCGCTCACAATTTGATAAGGTTCCGACGGATAGTGATTGGTCATCAGAATGGTTTTCATGATAATTTTCCTCCTGCCGTCAGAATTTTTTGATTTTGGCGAGCATGGGTTTTGCCATATTGAGAATATATTCAAACGATTCCAAATGACAAACCTTCGAGCCGACCAGATACAGGATACCGCCGAGCGTCACCTGCATCAGCAGAATCACCGCGTTGTGCAGCGGCAGATATTTGAGCGGGAAAATGCACACGCCCATCGCCAGCGACAGCAGAATGCTTGGCAGCATATCCTTGATCTGCGCCGCATAGCCGTATCCCAGCAGTTTCTTGTTGGGTCCGGCATTGATGAGCTGGCTGCAAATGCTGCTCACAAACATACTGTACGCCATCGCCATGACCCCGAACCACATTGTGGAAAGCAGCAGCGCCATACCCACCAGTTTTTTTTCGATTTCCAGCTTGAGGAAGAGGTCGCTCTTCCCCATCGCCTTGATCGCGTTGAGGTTGGCGGCGTGCAGCGGACGGAACATATAGGTGATGCAGAAAATCCGCAGAAACGGCACGCAAGGCAGCCATTTGTCGGTCAGCAGCAGCGAAATCAGCGGCTCCGCCACAAACGCGATGCCCATCATCATGGGCGCCATCGTGTAAATGCTCACCGTAATCGAACGACGGGTCATGCTTTTCACATGGTCGCGGTCATCCTGCACATTCGACATCGACGGCAGCAGCACGCTGTCAATTGAAGTGTTGATGTTGTTGACCACCAGATTCGGGAACTGCTTGCCCTTATTGTAAAACGCCAGATCTTCCCCGGAATACATCTTGCCGATGATGAGCTGTCGCAGATCGTTGTAAACCGTATCCAGCAGGCTCGACACCAGCAGTTTCCAGCCGTAAGAGAACAGCCCTTTCAGACGCTCCCACGAGAACACCTTCTTGGGGCGCCATCTCACGGTAATCCACAGAATGCAGGTGTCAATCAGCAGATTGATCACCTGCTGCGCCACCAGCGCCCACACGCCAAAGCCCTTCATCGCCATCACGATGCCTGCCACGGCTGCCACAATCGTGCCGCCCAGCGTGGAAAAGAAGAACCGCTTGAACAGCATATTCCGCGAAACATACGCCTGCTGCACATTCTTCACGCCCGAAATCAGCACCGTCAGGCTCAGCACCCGCACCAGCCAGACCATCGACATATCGTTGTAAAAACGGGCAATCAGCGGAGCGCACAGGAAAATCAGCCCATACAGAACCGAACAGAATACGATATTGGTATAAAACACCGTGGAAAAATCCACATCATCCGCGTCCTTCTTCTGGATCAGCGCGTTGCCCAGACCGCTGTCCACAAAGACCTGCAAAATCGTGGTAAACACGGTAATCAGGGCAATCGTGCCATACACGGAAGGGTCGAGAATCCGCGCCAGCACCACCGATACCACAAACGCGACAAGCTGTGCGCCGCTTCTCTCCGCCAGCCGCCAGATAAAATTGGAAACAAAACCCTTTCTGCTAGTCTGATTGCTCATACATCCGCCTCCGAAATAGCCAATAAAATCACGCGTGCAGCTTGAACCGCAGCGAGCGCTTCTTGGTGTAGATATTGCCGAATTCCACCTGCTGGGTGATTTCCGGTAAGTAATACATCGTAAACAGAATGGTGTAAAAACCGAAGTTCCACAGTTCTCCCACAATGCCCGCAATCAGGAACGCACCGAGCGTCATGCCCAGAATCGCGCCCAGCGAGCTTTGCTTCATGCGGAACTGCTGTATCATGCACAGTATCACAACGGTAATCAGCACCGCCGCGCCCACGATACCGCATTTCAGCGTGATATCCAGCAGCGCGTTGTGCGCATGGCTCGCCTTGAAGCCTTCCATCGTCAGATGGCTGTTTTCCAGTGTCACCAGACCTTCGCCGAAAATCGGTTTCTGCCGGATCACTTTCATCGCGGCGTCCCAGATCACCGTGCGATTGGTCAATGTCACGTCGCGGTTAAGCATGCTTTCAATGATATGGGAAAAAATATCAATGCGCCGCATGAATACGATGATCACTTCCAGCACGATATAAATGATGGAGATCATCTTGAGATTGAACAGTTCAAAGTTGGAAATGTTGAGATACAGCAGCAGCGCCGCAAACAGCGCAATCACCGCAATGGACGTACTGGAGTCCACCAGAATCAGCACCGTCACGCCCGAAAGCATAAGCAGCAGTGTGAGGAACGAGCATTTCTTATGATTGATGCGGTCGAGAATGGACGAAAACGCAATGGACGGAATGACAATGTTGCGAATGGCGTTTTTCTGTCCGAAAAGCCAGTAGTCGCCCTGTTCGCGGAAGCCCATCGTGTCGTATTTCAGCAGCACCACCGCGAAGTTGACCACCGCGACAGCCGCAAACACCGCCGTCAGCACGCGGAAAGAACGCAGCGCCGTGTGGTGCATAAAGATATCGCAGATGACATACGCGCCCATCAGCACATAGATTCGCTCAAACGCGGTAGCCATATGACCGCCCCCGTGCCATGTGCTGAAAAGCTGCAAAAAGGACAGCAGCACCACCAGTCCAAACATCACAAACTGCTTGCGGAGACGATCCTTGATCGCGGGAAGATTTCTGACAAAGAAATAGCATTCATACAGAAACAGTGCCAGCGTCTCCGCTCCCTGCAAACGCTTGATCCACATCAGAATATTGCCCAGTCCCGTAAAGCCCAGTCCCTCGGGCGGGAAAAAGGGCAGCAGCACCAGAAACGCCGCCAGATAGCGGAAGAGATTGACAAGATTCTCATTGGTCAGTCTGATCTTCGGAATGCGGATCACGATCTTTCCGAAGGATTTTCTGGAAGTCATTTCGCCGGTCACGCTCATTCTCCCTTTACATAGAACTTGTTGTACCGCATCAGAAACGCGTACAGCGGCGGGCAGTAATGCCGCAGATTCACCATCACCTTGTGCTTGAAGGTGTATTCATTGTAAAAGCGCCGGTATTCCGGCGACCGAATCGCTTGGATATCGTCCTTTTCCAGCGCCATCTCAAATTCCGTCCGGGCTATCTGCTCTTCAAAGACCTCATGCCGTCTGCCTTCGGAGTATTCGTCCGCGGCTCGGAGCATATCGATCTGACGGGTGAGATTCTTGATTTTCTTCTGCGCGTCGTCGCCCAGTTTTTTTGTCCAGGAACCTGTGCCGCCGAAACGGTAGACCGACATACAGTCACCGAAGTAATGAATGGTTCCTTCCAGCGCCAGATAAATGCTCATGGGATAATCGCCCACGCCCTTCTGCATCCGCAGAAACGCCGGACGGTTCTCGGCAAAACGCCGCGGATACATCAGCGAACTGGTGTGATAACACGCCATGCCGCCCTTGATCACATCCTCCAGCCCTAAGTCCCGGTCTTGCTCCGGATAATTGAGGAATTCCTTGCCGTTGGTCATGTTTTTCACCATCGTGTTATGCACGCAGGCGGAATATCCCTCGTGGGATTCCAGAAAATCCACCTGCCGCTGGAGCTTATGGGGGTCGGTCCAGTAGTCGTCCCCTTCACAGCAGGCGATGTACTTTCCCTTCATCACAGGCAGCATGAATTTGGTAAACACCGGCACCCGCTGGGAATACTGGTTCTCGGTCTGATAAATCGGGCGCATGAGGTCGGGATATTTCGCCTCATACTCCCGGATAATCTCCGCCGTGCGGTCGGTGGACGCGTCGTCATGTATCACGATCTCATATCGGAAATCCGTCTCCTGTCCCACAAATCCGTCGAGACACTGCCGGATATACTTTTCATGGTTATAGGCTTTGCAGTAAATGCTCACCATCACTTGCTCCTGCCGCATTCTTCCCTCTCCCCCTTGGTTCAATTGCTTCCCCGAACCGAAAGTATCAGGGACATCAACCCGATACGCCGCGCATAGAGCAGCGACAAAATCAGCTTTTGCTTGGTACTGAAATGATTCATATACCCTGCGTCTCTGACCACCTGATATGCTTCGCGGAATTCCTTGTCATCCGCAATTCTGCGCACATCGTCGCGTGCGGAAGCCTCCCGGGTGTATTTCATCTGGGTAGTGCCTCCGTAAGCCGCCGTCAGCAGATGTACGGCGAGCTTGGCGTCCCTGTCCGCCAGCGTGATATCCGACAGATATTCCCTCACGCGTGCATTGATCTTCTGATAGGACCAATAGTATCTTGCATTGTACTTGTGCATCATGCCCGCCATGTCGCGGTAATCGTAGAGCGCTTGGTCGAGATAATAAATCTTTTGCGCATTCATGACCATCGGCATGGTCTGGAGCAAGTCCTCCCCGAAATTGCAGGGATACCATGGCGTATAATCCCGCTCCGCGTCCAGCAGTTCCCGTCTGACCGCCTTGAGCCACATGGCGTTCAGCTCATAGGTCAGCAGCAGTTTATCATACAGCACCGTCTTGTCGGTGACAAAGCCGGCAGGCAGACAATGTTCAAAAAAAATCGCCTTGTTCGTGCCGTCGTAGGTAAAGGCATTATACAGCAGCAGGTCAATGTCATGCTGCCCGAGTACGTCCGCGATTTTGCGGAACGCACCCGCTTCATAGAGATCGTCGGAATCGCAGAAGAGACAGTAGTCCCCCTTCGCCTCGGCAATCCCCCGCCGTCTGGCGGAAATCAGACCGGCATTTTCCTTGTGAATCACCACGGTATTGGTATGTGACGCGGCATATTCGTCGCACATCGCGCCGCTGCGGTCGGTGGAACCGTCGTCCACCAGAATCAGCTCATAATCGTCAAAATCCTGCCCCGCGATACTAGCCAGACATTCGGGCAGATAGGTCTCTACATTGTAAACGGGAACAAGAATCGAAAACAGCATAAGCCCTCCGGGTGATTTGATGTTATAATCTGTTGAGCTGCACTTTGAGCCAATAGGTGAGATTCAGCCCTTTGGCATGGAAATCCACCACGCGCCGGTCGAGCAGCTTCTTCTTGTAGGCGGGATTTTCGCGGTATTCACAGATCATCTTCGCCAGCCTGCGGTATTTCGGCACCATACGGTCGCCGTAACCCCGCACCAGTTCCCGTATCTGCTTTTCCACATGGTAGACATTGAGGTATTGATCCACCTGCTTCATATACGCCGGAAGGCTTCTGCCCAGTCCCACGGTGTTGCCGCCGTGCTGACGGTAATCCATATGGGGCTTGGGATCCACAAACACCTTGCCGCCCAGACACAGACATACTTTCAGCACCCATGTGTCGTGCATGAGCATATAATCCGGCTCAAACGAAACCACTTCGCGCAGCAGCGCTTTGTTGAAGACACCCGTGCAGCCCGCGAAATCGGACAGCACAAACCGCGTGGTCAGCGTGCGTCTGTCATTCAGCGAATGGTCGGCGATGGGGTTGAGTTCCCCGTCCACCAGCCGCTGTCCGCAATAATAGAGCGCCGGCGTATCGTCCTGCACGGTATCGAGAAACTGTGTGGCTACCAGCAGTTTGTCCGCGTCCCACACGTCGTCCTGATCGGCAAAGGAAATATAATCCACGTCGTATGCCTGCGCCCGTTTCATGAGGTCAAACACGCCTTTCTCCACATGGAGATGGGCGCCGGTGTACCATGTGAGCTTTCCTTCCCGCTGATACTGTTCGAGAAGTGCCTGCGTACCGTCCTGAGAACCGTCGTCCCGCACCAGCACCGTCACATCCACGCCCTGCTGATGCCAGATGCTTTCCAACTGCTCCGTCAGGTATTTTTCCCCGTTATAGGTCGGCATGATGACCAGTATTTTTTTCATGCTTTTTTCCAATTCCCCTATCTCCCTTTTCTGCTTTGCTCTACCGTTTCTTTCCGGACTTGCCGCCGTCAGACATCATCTCATCCACCAATGCCGACAAATCCGCGTTGAACTGCGCATTGTTGCTCTTGGTTTCACCAGTCATGCCGCTCACGATGCTGTCGTAGTTGCGGATGGTATCGCCCAACGTATCGATATCCACCACGGTGATGATGGTTCCCATGCGCTCGGCGACTGCCTCGGCAAACGCGACCTGATGGTCGTTGACGTGTTCGCCGAACTGCTTCTGACGCGGCACCACGATGGGCGTTTTGCCTTCCTGCAGCGGCATGATAAACGTCGCAGGTCCGCCGTGCGTGATGACAATGCGCGCCTTTCTGACCAACTCCTGCATGGTGCGGAAGGGATAGAGCGCCTGCCATTCACAATACTGCGGTTCATAAGTGCTGTACCCGGTCTGCATGACCACCTCTTCATCCAATACGCCGTCGCGTTTCAGATGATCCATATATTCCACCAGCCGGTTAAAGGGCTGTTCGTGCGTTCCCACTGTGACAAAAATCATACCAATTCCACCGCCGCTTCCCCAGAATTAAAAAATACTGCCGAGATTGACCGCCTTGGGATACACCTGTTTCATTTCCTCCCACTGCACGATAAACCTGTCTGTCACCGGATAGACCAGCTTGCCCGCAATCGTGGATTTGTCAATGCGGTCAAAGACCTCAATATAAACCGTCCTGGCGCCCATCAGCTTGCCTAAATAAAAGAACGGCACCGCAGGCGCCGCACCCGACGAGATAATGAGATCGGGGCGTTCTTTGCGGAGAATCTTGATGGCGCGCCATGTGTTGATGATCAGCGCCTTGATACTGCGGTTGCTGGGATAATAGCAGGGATACATTGTCTCCCCCTCCAGCAGGCTCCGCGCATCCTCCTTATCAAACGTCACCCAAAACCGTTCTTTGTCCTGCCAGAAGGGCTTGAGCATATACAAATGCGTCAGATGCCCTCCCGACGAACCCACTAAACATACCTTCATGATCCTCTCTCCTGTCCGGCTTAAAAATGAAATGTATCGTCAATTCCTGACCACTTCTGATCCTTGTCGCTGAGGTTGAGCAGCGTGCCGTCCGCCATAGCGTACCCTTCCGCCGAAGCGGTGCCGCAATAGTCACCCGTCACGCCCGGCCACACAATGCCGATGGCGGGGTCATTCCACGCCAGTCCGCCTTCATCGGAGGGACAGTAGAAATCGGTGCATTTATAACAGAAACGCGCCGCATCGCTGAGTACCAGAAAGCCGTGGGCAAAGCCTTCGGAAATATAAAACTGCTTATTGTTTTCCTCGGTCAGCTCCACGCCGAACCACTGACCAAACGTCGCGCTTCCTCTGCGCAGATCCACTGCCACATCAAAAACCGCGCCTTCAATCACCCGCACCAGCTTGCCCTGCGGATGCTGCTTCTGATAGTGCAGTCCCCGCAGCACGCCTTTGACGCTCTTGCTCTGGTTGTCCTGCACGAACACCATGTCCAGTCCGGCTTCTTGCATATCGTTCTGATTGTAGGTTTCCATAAAATAGCCGCGCTGGTCACCGTGAACCGTCGGCTCAATCACATACAATCCCTCAATCGGTGCTTTGGTCACTTTGATCTGACTCATATGCTGTCTGAATCTCCTTTGTCAAAATACAGCCGACAAGGCTCACAGATTGGCTTCCCTCAGATAGCGCGAAAGCGCGTCCTGCCACGTCGGAAGCGGCACAAAACCCGCCCGCGCCAGCTTGCTCCTGTCCAGTCGGCTGTTGAAGGGACGTCTGGCTTTGCTCAGCCCGTATTCCTCCGTGGTCACGGGAATGACTTTGGTATCCAATCCGTACTGCCGGTAAATCTCCACGCAGAAATCATACCATGAAAGATAGCCGCCCTCGTTGGTGGCATGATATATTCCGTACTGTTCGGTCTCCGCCATGTCGATGAGCAGCCGGGACAGATCGGGCGTATAGGTCGGCGTGCCGATCTGATCGCTGACCACACGCACCGTGTCGTGGGTCTTGCCCACGCGGATCATGGTCTTGACAAAATTGTTGCCGTTCAGTCCGAACACCCATGCGATGCGCACGATAAAATATTTTTCCAGGTACTCCGAAACCGCCCGTTCGCCGCCCAGTTTGCTTTTGCCATACACATTGAGCGGCGCATAGTCCCGGCAGTCAGGCTTCCACGGTTCCGTGCCCTCGCCGTTGAACACATAGTCGGTGCTGATGTAGATCATCTTACAACCGAGCGCGGCACATGCCTTGGCAATATACCCTGTACCGCGTTCATTGATATCCAATACCTTTTCCGTATTTTCCGCGTCTTCCGCCGCGTCCACCGCGGTCCATGCCGCACAGTGAACCACCACGTCCGGCGCTTCTTCAGTGAGCACCTTCCGCACGGCTTCCGGGTCGGTGATATCGAGAGAAACATACGGCGCGGCTGTCACCGGCGAACCGTCCGCGATGCCTGCATAGGCGGGTTGAATGTCCGAGCCGGTACCTTCATAGCCGCGGCGCAGCAGTTCGTTCATCACGTCATGCCCCAGCTGTCCGCACACGCCCGTTACAAAAAATTTCATTTTTTTCACGCACCTCCGCCTGCATCCTCTATATTCAAGCGCGCAGCGCTTCCTTCACTATTCACTATTCACTATTC
>JAFPUM010000049.1 GCA_017395425.1 Clostridia bacterium
CAAGAAGCTGATGCAACAAATCTATTCCGAGTTGGCTTGTGCTGTTGTCCCTATCCGCGATGGTAGATCCTATCCTCGTGTGAAAAAACACAAGTCTTCTAAGTTCCCTCAGAATCAGAAGGCTTAAGTTGATGACATTGCGCTATCAGGGAGGTATTATAATGAATCAGACTTCCATCGAAGAAGCTACCGTGCGAATCGCCACCAAAGTTTCCGCCGTCAGCATCGTGGTCAACACCGTGCTTGCCGCCGGAAAAGCCGCCGCCGGCATCCTTGCCCATTCCCCCGCCATGCTCAGCGACGGCATTCATTCCGCCTCCGATGTGTTCAGCAGTTTTATCGTGATTATCGGCGTTAAGCTTTCCGCCAAAAAATCCGACCGCCTGCACCCCTACGGTCACGAACGGTTTGAGTGTGTCGCCGCGATTGTACTCGCCGTGGTACTGGTTGTCACCGGCTGTTTTATCGGCGCGGACGCGTTTACCCGTCTGACTTCGGGAAACCTTGACGCACTGCCCGAACCCGGACTGGCGGCTATGATTGCCGCTGTCATCTCCATCGCGGTCAAGGAAGGGATGTTCTGGTACACCCGCTATTATGCCAAACAAATCGATTCCGGCGCGGTCATGGCGGACGCGTGGCACCATCGGAGCGACGCGCTGTCCTCCGTGGGCGCACTCATCGGCATTGCCGGTGCGAGAAACGGCATTCCCGCGCTGGAGCCGGTGGCAAGTCTCGTGATCTGCCTGTTTATCCTCAAAGCCGCCTATGATATCTTCAAGGACGCGGTGGACAAAATGATCGACCGTTCCTGTGACAGCGAGACCGAAGCCGCTGTCGCCGCTTGCGTGACCGCGCAGCCCGATGTGATGGGAATAGATATGCTCAAGACCCGCGTCTTCGGCAACCGCATTTATGTGGATATCGAAATCAGCGCCGACGGCAGTAAGACGCTCTGTGAGGGTCACGCCATTGCCGAACAGGTTCACGCGGCAGTGGAACAGGCATTTCCCAAGATCAAGCATATTATGGTGCATGTCAATCCCGCCGGAGAAGGGAGCAATGAAACATAAAACCCCATAATTAGCCGCGCAGCGGCGGGGATTCCAAAGGGACGAGTCCCTTTGGCGGGTGCAGGGCAGGAGCCCTGCTGGGGAGTGGGGCAAAGCTCCACAAGGCAGCACAACGTGCTGCCGGGCGAAATAAGCCAAGATAACCAACAGGGATGGGCGAATACAGATGAGGCTCCCCTCCCTGCAAAACAAGCTCATCTTTGAAATGGGGTCAGGCGAATACCAACAAGCCCCGTCGACACACAGATTTCCCCGAAAAATCCCCCAAATCCATTGACACATTTTCCGGAGGGTGCTATAATAGCGTTACTTTCCTATAAGGACATTGCATAAAATGAATAAAAATACGGAGGTCTATGCAAACCATGAAACTCAACGGTTCCGACATCATCTGTGAAGTGCTGCTGGAGCAGGGCGTTGACACGGTCTTCGGCTATCCCGGCGGCTCGGTGCTCAACATCTACGACGCGCTCTACAAGTACAGCGACAGAATTACCCACATCCTCACCGCTCACGAGCAGGGCGCCAGCCATGCCGCCGACGGCTATGCCCGTTCCACCGGCAAGACCGGCGTGGTCATCGCGACGTCCGGTCCCGGCGCGACCAATCTCGTCACCGGCATCGCTACCGCCATGATGGACAGCATTCCGATGGTTGCCATCACCGGCAACGTCGGCACGCCCGCGCTCGGCAAGGATTCCTTCCAGGAAGTGGATATCACCGGCATCACCATGCCCATCACCAAACATAATTTCCTTGTGCGCGACATCAATACCCTCGCGCCCATTCTCCGCAAGGCATTCCTGATTGCCCGTTCCGGCAGACCCGGTCCTGTCCTCGTGGACGTGCCGAAGGATATTACCGCCACGTTTGCCGAATTTGAAAACGAAACCCCCAAGAAGCCCGTCAAGACCGAGATTTCTTCCGACGAGATCGCCAAGGCGGTCAAGCTCATCAATCAGGCGCAGCGCCCGATGATCTATGCCGGGGGCGGCGTGATTGCCGCCAATGCCTCGGACAAGCTGCTCGAACTCGCCGAAAAGGCGGATATGCCGGTATCCTGCTCGCTGATGGGTCTGGGCAGTTTCCCCTGTGACCACCGCCTCTACTGCGGTCTGATCGGTATGCACGGCGGCTACGGCAGTGCGATGGCAACCGGTAACTGTGACCTCATGCTGGTGGTCGGCGCACGCTTCTCCGACCGCGTGGCGGGTGACGCCAAGGCTTTCGCACACAACGCGAAAATCATCCACATTGATATCGACGCCGCCGAGTTCGACAAGAACGTGCTGGTGGATCTCACCATTCGCGGCGACGCGGGACAGGTGCTGTCCAAGCTGGTCAAAAAGGTTGCCGAATCCAAGCATACCGAGTGGGTTGATCAGATTCACGCGTGGGACAGCGAGATTCACTGTTCCCAGCAGGACGGCGATAACGCCACGCCTGAGGCAATCTTTGCTCAGCTCAACAAGCTGATGGGTCCCGACGATATTCTCTGCACCGACGTGGGACAGCATCAGATGTGGGCTGGACAGATGTACCACTTCCGCAAGCCCCGCACGTTTGTATCGTCGGGCGGTCTGGGTACGATGGGCTACGGCATGGGCGCGTCCATCGGCTCACAGGTCGGCAACCCTGACAAGCGCGTGGTACTGATTTCTGGTGACGGCTCCTTCCATATGAACCTCAACGAACTCACCACGCTGGCTAGCTATGACCTGCCGATCGTCGTGCTGGTCATGAACAATCAGGTACTCGGCATGGTGCGTCAGTGGCAGAAGCTCTTCTACGGCAACCGCTTCAGCCATACCGACCCCTGCCGCAAGACGGATTTTGTCAAGCTGGCGGAGGCGTTCGGCGTGACCGGTATGCGCATCGAAAAGGCGGACGAAATCGAGAGCGTCCTCCAAGCCGCCTTTGACAAGCACGGTCCGGTTGTGGTAGACTGCCGCATCAGCAAGGACATCAACGCCCTGCCCATGATTCCTCCCGGAGCGGGCGCGGACAAGATTATTACCGAAATGAATTAATTACGAAGGGAGCGATCATCACATGGCAAACAAAAAAGTGCTTTCCGCGCTGGTGAGAAACCATCCCGGTGTATTGCAGCGGGTGGCAGGTCTCTTTTACCGCCGCGGCTATAATATCGAAACCATTTCTGCCTGCGCGACGGAGAATCCCAAGTTCACCCGCATGACCATTGTGGTCGTCACAAGCGACGAACTCGAAATGTCGCAGGTCATCCGTCAGATGAGCAAGATTCAGGATATCCGCCGCATTGCCATTCTCGACGAGGAAAAGGCAATCTATTCGGAATCCATGATGGTCAAATTCCGCTGTGAATCCGACCGCCGCACCGAATTCCTCAATCTCGCCTACCGCAACCATATGAACGTGCTGTACATCGGCGATTCCACCGTGACCGTCACGCTCACGGGTTCGCCCGACGATCTCGACGAGGTGCTGGGCAAATTCGGCGAGTATCCCATCGTGGAGATGACCCGTTCGGGCATGAGCGCCATCGAAGCCAGCGACCGTCCGTTTGTCGAAATGGACGACGCGGAGTTTATCAACTGAAGCAGCCGTCCCGTTTTATGAATGTAAAAAAGCCATCGGATGACCGGTTTCCGCTTTGGAAATCGGTATGTCCGATGGTTTTTTTATTGTTTGGAAAATGTGTTCCGTTCCCAGAACACACCGTCCGAATAGCCCTGAATGGTGGTGTCGCTGTCCGCCATTTCAAGGCGCTGTTCCGCCCATACGCAATACTGCTCTTCCGCCTCCACACCGAGATAGTGCCTATGGAGTTTTTTTGCCACTACGCTGGTGGTGCCGGAACCCAGAAACGGGTCAAACACCATATCTCCCGGATGAGAACTCGCCAATATGATTTTGGCAATGAGCTTTTCGGGCTTCTGGGTGGGATGAGCGGTGTTTTCCGGCATCGACCAGAACGGCACCGTGATATCGTCCCAGAAATTGGAAGGACAGGTATCCCGGTAATTGCCGGTTTCGGTTTCCGTCCAGTCCTTGGGCTTGCCGTCTACGCGATAGGGCGCTACCACCTTTTTCCGGATTTTCACCGCTTCCAGATTGAAGGTGTAGGCATCGCTCTTCGTGGCAAACCAGATATCTTCCATCCCGTTTTTCCAGTTGGCTTTGGCGCCTCTGCCCTTTTCACGCTGCCATGTAATGCGGTTGCGGATTTTGAAATAATCGCCCAGCACCCGCCCGATGATCAGACTGGTTTCCCAGTCGCAGCAGACGTAAATGGAGCCGTCCGGCTTGAGCAGCGGATTGACAAGGGAAAGCCATTGTCGGGTATAGGCTTCATAATCGGCGGTTTTCTTTTTGGCAAAGGTGCTGGTATGGAAGGATTTGGTGAGGTTATAGGGCGGGTCGGCTATGATCAGATCCACGCTCTCCTTGGGCAGCAGCGGACAGACCGAGAAGGTATCGCCGAGAATGGTTTTGTCTGTTATGGTGGAGAGGTCAGTTAGTGATTGATTGACTTGGATGCAGCGGGCGAGATATTCCGCGCCTGCTGATACGGGGGTATCGATGGTTTTGTTGCGCGGGGTTTTTTGCTTTGGCATGGTTGGCATAGAGAAATACTTCTGTTCTTTCTTGATAGTTTAGTACGCGGCTGGCTGTTTTGGGAGGGTACCTTAAAGGAATTCGCCCTTCCCCGTTGTTGGTCTTAGCGCGATTCGCTCGGCAGGCTGACGCCTGCCTGCCGGTGGCGCTGCCCCCGGTCCCCCGCAAGGGCGCTGCCCTTGACCTGCCAAAGGGACTCGTCCCTTTGGAATCCCCGCCGCTGCGCGGCTAATCAGAGCATCTGGTGAATGGCGCCGGTGGGACACTGCTCCACACATTTCAGGCAGTTGATACACAGCTCGCGGTTGACTTTGGCTAAGAAATTCTCCACCGTTACCGCGCCCATGGGACAGACCTTCTGACATTTCATACATCCGATACAGCCTGCTTTACAGGCGTTCCGCGTCACGGCGCCCTTATCGTGATTGGAACACATTACCTGCGCTGCTTCTGTCTTTTCGGTCAGCGCAATGATCTGTTTGGGACACGCCTTCGCGCACTTCCCGCACCCTACACACAGATTCCGGTCTACAATCGCGATGCCGTTGCACAGTTCAATGGCGTGATAGGCGCATTCCTTGGCGCAGTCACCCAGTCCGATACAGCCGAAGCGGCAGGCGTTCATGCCGCCGTAAAGCTGTGCCGCTGCCGCGCACGAGGAAAAGCCCTCATAATTCATCTTGACAGCGACGTTGTCACAGATGCCCAGACATTGCACCACGGCGGCTTTTGGCGTCACGTCGTCCGCCTCCACGCCCAGAATCGCGGCGCAGCGCTGCGCTACATCATTTCCGCCGACGGTACATAATCCCGGCTGTGCTTTCCCTTTGGCAAGCGCCTCCGCGTAGCCCGCGCAGCCGGAATAACCGCAGGCGCCGCAGTTGGCGCCGGGGAGTATTTCCGTAAGCTGTTCCACCCGCTCGTCTTTGGGCACCGCCATCAGAACGGAAGCCATTGAAAGCAGCAGTCCCGCCAGAATGCCGATGAATGCCACAATCAGAACCGGCGATAGTATGCTCATGATTTCACAACACTTTCCTGATATTCTTAGGAACTATGCAGAATTTAATCAGTCATTTTCTGCTTAAAAATACAGTTTGCTTGCGTGTTTCAGCAAGTGAAATGTATCAATTATTTCTGCATAGTTCCTTACAAAGGAATAAGGAGCCGTCAGATTCCCGCAAAGCCGAGAAACGACATTGCCACCAGTGAGGCGGCAATGAGCGTGATGGGCAGCCCGCGCAGCGTTTCGGGTACGTCGCAAAATTCCATCCGCCGGCGCACACCCGCGAAAATCGCCATTGCCACGAGGAATCCCACGCCTGAACCGAACGCGCAGCTCAGTGCGTACAGATAGCCCATGCCGAAGGAATAACTCGCGCTGCCGTAATTCTCGGTCACGAGAATCGCGCAGCCCAGTACCGCGCAGTTGGTGGTGATGAGCGGCAGATACACGCCCAGCGCCGCGTGCAGCGTCGGTATATACTTCCGCAGCGCGATTTCAATGAGCTGCACCAGCGCCGCAATAATCAGAATGAAGACCACGGTCTGAAGGTATTCCAGCCCCAGCGCCTCCAGTACAAAGCGCTGAATCGGATAGGTCACGGCGGTGGAGAGTACCATGACGAAAATAACGGCGGCACTCATGCCCATCGCGGTGTCGAGTTTTTTGGAAACGCCTAAAAAGGGGCAGATGCCCAGAAATTTTGACAGAACATAGTTGTCTGTCAGAATGCCAGCCAGAATAATGGTAATGACTGTGCGGATGATATTCATGAACGCTGCCCCCTTCTGTCTGACATACGGCACGTCGCGGCGGCGGGACAGTCCCCGCAGCCGGTACGTACCGGCAGGTTGTTTTCACGGCTGAGGCGGTTGGCTGCCGCAATCAGCAGACCGAAGACGAAAAATCCGCCCGGCGCCATCGCAAAGAACAGAATCGGCTGGAGGAATCCATCCCCGGAAACAAAGCTGTGCCCGAAAACCGATCCCGCTCCCAGCAGTTCCCGCACAATGCCCATGCAGAGCAGCGCTGCCGTAAAGCCCACGCCCATCGCCAGACCGTCCAGCGCGGCAGCCGCCGGTTTGTGCTTGCTGGCGTACATTTCCGCACGCCCCAGAATGATGCAGTTGACCACGATCAGCGGCAGATAGATACCCAATGATTCGTCCAGCGCGGGCGCGTATGCCTTGACCAGCATCTGCACCACCGACACAAAGCTCGCTATCACCGTGATATAGGCGGGAATGCGCACTTTGTCGGGAATCACGCGGCGCAGCAGCGAGATCACCGTATTGGAACAGATCAGTACCAATGTGGCAGCCACGCCCATGCCGATCGCGTTGGAAGCGGCGGTTGTCACAGCGAGGGTCGGGCAGGTTCCCAGCACCAGCCGCAGGACGGGATTTTCGGTAAGAATACCGCGTTTCATCTCGGATTTCAGTCCGCACACCGCAGGACTGTTCCACAGACTGCCTGCCGTCAGCTTCGGACGGTCTGTTACGTCCGATGAGGGTGTGGGCAGCGGGATAGATTCGTATGGTATGGCTTCCGGTTCACCGGAAAACGATTCGTCCCCCGAATCGTCGTAGTCGGCTGATGCCTCGGAACTGTCCGCCGCGTGAAATGGTTCATTCTCTTGGGCGGAGACAGTTTCGTCCCCATCCGTAAAAGTGTCTGTGTCGTTTGCGCTGCCGCGTACAACAGGCAGCGGCGACGCGTCAAAATCGTCATCGTCGTCAAAGCCGGTTCCGCGTTCCTGTACGGAACCGGCTGCCGGACGCCGGGAAAGACTGTCGTGTGCGGTTTCCACCGTCATACGCTGCTGCGGCGGGGTGACATCCTCCGATGAAATGCGTTCGATACCCTCCGCATGATCGGAGGAAGAACGATGGGCAGACGCGTCATGAGCGCGTCCCATCGAAATGGTTTTTTTTGCCAATGGCTTCTGACCTCCCTTTGTCAATGGCTGTCGGCAGCGCCGAGATAGTCGCCCGCGACGGCAATCGCCTGATTGACCGCGTCGGTCACGGCACGGGACGAAATGGTCGCGCCGGAAACGGCGTTGACCGTGCCGCCGTCTTTATCCACCGCCAGCGGCTTTTCCTGTCCGACGCGCGCGCCGATAAAATGGTTCAAAAAGCCGGGTTCCTTTGTTTTGGCACCCAGACCGGGCGTTTCGGACATCGAGAGGATGGTCACGCCGTTCACCGCGCCGTCGGCACGGATACCGGTCATGACCTCAATAGTGCCGCCGTATCCCTTGGCGCGGGTGGTTACCACCACACCGAGGGACTGACCGCCCGCGTCGCGGGCTTCATAGACCTGTCCTGCCTCGTCGAGCGGGACATATTCCGCCGCTGCCAGAACCAGTCTGCGGCTCTGGGCGGCTTTTGCGGCGGCATTGTCGGCAATGGTGCCGGCTGTAAGCAGATTGGTCATCGCCAGCACCAGCGTGGCAATGGCACAGATGGCGGTCAGCACCAGCACCGGCGACCATATATCGCGGTTCGTGAGAGAGATCGGCGAGGGTGATGGACGGGAATTTGTCTTGGAAGAAACGGAAGATGCCATGCGTCACGCCGCCTCCTTCCCGAACGGTGCCGACTGTGTGAGCGTCTCGATGTGAGGCGTGAGAATGTTCATGAGCAGAATCGCGTAGGATACCCCTTCGGGCAGTGCGCCGAACAGTCGGATGGTCATGGTGATCACACCGCAGCCCACTCCGTAAAGCACCTTGCCCGCGCGGTTGACGGGACAGGTGGTGTAATCGGTCGCCATAAAAATTGCGCCCAGCATGACGCCGCCCGACATGAGATGCAGCAGCGGATTCTGTCCCGCCAGCAGCGAGATTACCGCCACTGTGCCGAGGAAGCAGAGCGGTATCTCCGGCGTGATCACGCGGCGCAGCAGCAGATAACTCCCGCCCAGCAGCAGTGCGAGCACGCAGGTTTCTCCCACACAGCCCCCGCGCATACCGATAAACAAATCCATATAGGAAACATCTACCGAACCCGTCGCCATCTGCGCCAGTGGTGTGGCGGAGGACACGGCGTCGGTGTCGGCATTGCGGGAAAGATAGAAGAAGGGAATCGACCACCGGCTCATCTGCGAGGGGAAGCTGATGAGCAGAAACACCCGCGCGGCAATCGCGGGATTGACAAAGTTCATGCCGATGCCGCCGAACATCTGTTTGACCACCACAATGGCAAACACGCAGCCCATCACCGCCAGCAGCGGATGAATGGTAGGCGGCAAATTAAAGGCAAGCAGTACGCCCGTGACCGCCGCCGAGAAATCGCCGACCGTCTGGGGACGGTTCATCGCCCGCCGACAGAGATATTCCGCCAGCACGCAGCTTCCGACGCAGACGCCCAGCAGCAGCACCGTCCGCCAGCCAAAATAAACCACCGCCATCAGCGTGGCGGGTACCAGCGCGATCAGCACGTCCTGCATGATGACCGCCGTGGATTCGCCGCTGTGAAAATGCGGCGACGGCGACACCGAAAGCATTGCGGGAGATTGATTTTCCATAGGGTATGTTGACCATCCTTTCCTGATACGGCCTGTTAAAGAGTCTTGGCTAATCGCATAAACTGCACGAGCGGTCGGTGCGCGGGACACACATACGCGCAGCAGCCGCATTCCATGCAGCCCTTGACATTGATCTCTTCAATGCCCGCTTTGTCCCGCTGTTCCACTAAATGCTGGATATTGACCGGCGTGAGGTACATCGGACACGCCGCCACGCACCGTCCGCAGCGGATACAGTCGGTCGGCTGACCGGCGGCGGCTTCGGCTTGCCCCATGAAGACAAGCCCGTTGTTCTGCTTGATGATGGGATACTCCATCGTATAAAGCGCCGTGCCCATCATGGGCCCGCCCATCACGATTTTACGCGGTTCCTCCCGGAAGCCGCCGCAGAAGTCCGCCGCGTCTGCCACGGAAGTGCCGATCGGCACAATCACATTTTTGGGCTGGGCAATCGCCGTGCCGTCCACCGTAATACGCTTGGTGACAAGCGGCATTCCCGTGCGCAGGTACCGCGCCAGAAATCCCACAGAGGTGACGTTCATGACGATACAGCCCACATCGGCGGGAATTTTCCCGATGGGAACGGTGCGATCCGTGCAGGCTTTTACCAAGATTTTCTCCGCGCCCTGCGGATAGGCTGCCCTGAGCTTGAGCACGCAGATTCGTTTTTCCAGTCCTCTGGCGGAGATAACCATCCGAAGCAGGGCAATCGCCTCGGGCTTGTTGGCCTCCACCCCGATAATCACCCGCCTGAGACGGAGCATTCTGAGCAGAAACCGCGCGCCTTCAATGACATCCTGCGGGGATTCAAGCATTTCGCGGCAGTCGGCGGTGAGATAGGGCTCGCACTCGGCGCCGTTAATGACCAGCGTGTCCACCTTGCGCAGCGGCATATCTTCGTGCCGGTTGGAATTGAAATTGAGCTTGACCGAAACGGGAAATCCCGCACCGCCCAATCCGACCAGTCCCGATTCCCGCACCGCCAGATAGAGTTCTTCCGGCGTTTCCACCTGCGGCGGGGCAATCTCCGGGCAGACCGTCTGCAAGCCGTCTGCCTCGATTTCCACGGTCTGCACCTCGGTGCCGTTGGGCAGCAGCAGACTTCCGATACGTTTCACTTTGCCCGATACGCTCGCGTGAATGGGGGAACAGACGAAGGTATCACTGTCGGCAATCTTCTGTCCGACGGTAACGGTGTCCCCCGCCTTGACCAGCGGCTCACAGGGCTTGCCGATGTGCTGCTGCATAGAAATCACCACGCGGGCGGGCGTCGGCATTTCTTCCGACGCCGCTTTCGCGGTGTTTTTGTGATGCGGCGGATGCACGCCGCCGCGGGTACGGTAAGGGCGCTTGGGCAGTTCGATCACAGGCTGGGTCGGAGCGGCAGACACGACAGATCTGTCTTCTCCCTCCATGCCTTCTGCGGTATTGATAGGATCCATGCCATCCTTCCTTTGCTCTCTCTTTAATCGATTGCCGTTTATTATACCATATTCCATGGCGGTTTGCAATATCAATTGTACTGCAATTTTTCAGGAGTCTTCGTTTTTTTATTGCCAAAATCATCACCCCATACCCTTTTGTTTTTATTCTCTTTATTTTATTTTCCTCTTGACAAAACGCCCGGCTGTGTGCTATAATTTAACGCTGTGACGTATGTGAGGGTCGTTGGGCACAGGATTCGTCAAAAGCTCTATTTTCCGGAGTTTTCGCCGCGTATTTTTGTGCCGGATGACTGCGCCGCGCCGCAGTTTGCCGCCTTTGCGCATCATCGCTCATGGGCGGACGAAACAATATTTTTCCATTTTACAGGTATGGAGGTGAAAATGAATGCCTACTTTTAACCAGCTCGTCAGAAAAGGCCGTGAGGACATCGAGAAGAAGGCGAAGGCTCCTGCTCTTTTGAAAGGTCTCAACACCAAGAAGAGAGTCATGACCGATCAGAACTCCCCGCAAAAGCGCGGCGTTTGCACATCCGTCAAGACCGCTACCCCCAAGAAGCCGAACTCCGCTCTCCGTAAGATTGCCAGAGTGCGTCTTTCCAACGGCATCGAGGTCACTGCTTACATTCCCGGTGAAGGTCACAACCTTCAGGAACACAGCGTCGTGCTGATCCGCGGCGGCCGTGTCAAGGATCTCCCTGGTGTGCGTTACCACATCATCAGAGGTACCCTCGACGCGCAGGGTGTCGCCAAGAGAATGCAGGCCCGTTCCAAGTACGGTGCCAAGCGCCCGAAGGCAGGCAAGAAGTAATCTCTCTCCCCCGCGGAAAGAGCATTGCCCGAATATGCTTTCATTTTTCTGAATTGACTTTTATCGCTATGGCTGCAAATCAATGCGGCGGCGTTTCTATATAGGATGTAGACGCCTCTTGCATTGGCCTGCGGAAGTTAAGTCACTTTCGAGTACCTATGATTTCATCCAAAACAAGGTGCTTTGTCACACATCCGCGAGGATGTGCGGATGGAAACATCTAATTCTAATGAAGGAGGGAAGATAAAGTGCCAAGAAGAGGTTCAATTGCAAAACGCGATGTTTTGCCCGATCCGATCTACAATTCCAAGATTGTAACCCGTCTGATCAACAACATCATGCTCGACGGCAAGAAGGGTGTTGCTCAGAAGATTGTTTACGGTGCTTTTGAGATTGTCGGTGAGAAATCCGGCAAGGAGCCGCTCGAAGTCTTTGAAGCGGCAATGGAAAACATTATGCCTTTGCTCGAGGTCAAGGCACGCCGTGTCGGCGGCGCCACCTATCAGGTGCCGATCGAGGTTCGCCCCGAGAGACGCGAAACACTCGGTCTGCGCTGGCTGACCAAGTATGCCCGTCTCCGCAGCGAGAGAACCATGAAAGAACGCCTCGCCAACGAGATTCTGGACGCTGTCAACGGCAGCGGCGCCGCTGCCAAGAAGCGTGAAGACACGCATAAGATGGCAGAGGCCAATAAGGCATTCTCGCACTTCAGATGGTAAAAACCGCTGGTGGACGCGTAGAGTGCGCGGATTGAAAGAAAGAGGAGGACATTATGCCAAGACAGGTTTCACTCGAACAGACCCGTAATATTGGTATCATGGCTCACATAGACGCAGGTAAGACCACCACCACAGAGCGTATTCTGTATTACACCGGTGTTAATCACAAAATGGGTGAAACACATGACGGCGCTTCGACTATGGACTGGATGGTTCAGGAACAGGAAAGAGGTATCACCATTACCTCCGCCGCTACCACCTGCTTCTGGAAGGACGCCAATAAGAAGGACGTTCGTATCAATATTATCGATACCCCCGGTCACGTGGACTTTACCGTGGAAGTGGAGCGCTCCCTGCGAGTGCTCGACGGCTCGGTGACGGTGCTTTGTGCCAAGGGCGGCGTTGAACCGCAGTCGGAGACAGTCTGGAGACAGGCTGACAACTACAAGGTTCCCCGCATGGTCTATGTCAACAAAATGGACATCATGGGCGCGGATTTCTATCACGTCGTCGAAATGATGAAGGAAAGACTCAAGTGCAACGCCGTTCCGATTCAGATTCCGATCGGCGTGGAGGACACCTTCAAGGGTCTTATCGATCTGGTGGAGATGAAAGCCTACATCTACACCAACGACCTCGGCACCGATATTTCGGTGGAAGAGATTCCCGAAGATATGCAGGAGTTGGCGCAGAAGTATCACGATGAGCTGATTGAACACGTCGCCGAGCAGGACGAGGAACTCATGGATAAGTACTTCAACGGTGAGGAACTCACCATTGAGGAAATCAAGAGAACCATCCGCAAGTCCACCATTGCCAACACGATGGTGCCTGTGACCTGCGGCACGTCCTATCGCAACAAGGGCGTGCAGAAGCTGCTCGACGCGATTGTGGACTATATGCCCGCGCCGACCGACGTTCCCTCCATCAAGGGTGTGGATCCCAGAACCGATGAGGAAATCGAGCGTCATTCCTCCGACACCGAGCCGTTTGCCGCGCTTGCTTTCAAGATCGCGACCGACCCCTTTGTCGGCAAGCTCTGCTTCTTCCGCGTGTACTCCGGCAAGCTCGAAAAGGGCAGCGCCGTGTATAATTCCACCAAGGGCAAGACCGAACGCATCGGCCGTATCCTGCAGATGCACGCCAATGACCGCAAGGACATCGACGTCTGCTACGCGGGCGACATTGCCGCCGGTATCGGCGTCAAGTTCACCACCACGGGCGATACCTGGTGCGATGAGGCTCACCCCGTGATTCTCGAATCCATGGAATTCCCCGAGCCGGTTATCCGCGTCGCCATCGAACCCAAGACCAAAGCCGGTCAGGAAAAGATGGGCATCGCGCTCGCCAAGCTCGCTGAGGAAGACCCCACCTTCAAGGCATACACCGATGAGGAAACCGGTCAGACCATTATCGCCGGTATGGGCGAGCTTCACCTCGAAATCATCGTGGACCGTCTGCTCCGCGAATTCAAGGTGGAAGCCAACGTCGGCGCACCCCAGGTTGCCTACAAGGAAACCATCCGCAAGGCGGCGGATATCGACCACAAGTACAAGAGACAGTCCGGCGGTTCCGGTCAGTACGCTCACGTCAAGCTCAAGGTCGAGCCCAACGAGACCGGCAAGGGCTACGAGTTCATCAATGCCGTTACCGGCGGTACGGTTCCGAAGGAATACATTCCCGCGGTTGACGCCGGCGCGCAGGGCGCGCTCCTTTCCGGTGTTCTGGCTGGCTACAACGTCGTGGACGTCAAGGTCACGCTGTACGACGGTTCCTATCACGAGGTTGACTCCTCGGATATGGCATTTAAGATTGCCGGTTCCATGGCGGTCAAGGAAGGTCTCAAGCAGGGCGGTTCCGTCCTTCTCGAACCCATCATGCACGTCGTTGTCACGGTTCCCGAGGAATACATGGGCGACGTCATCGGCGACCTCAATTCCCGCCGCGGTCTGATTCAGGGCATGGAGGCTGTCTCCGGCGCCCAGCAGATCAACGCGATGGTGCCGCTGTCCGAGATGTTCGGCTACGCCACCGACCTGCGCTCCAAGTCGCAGGGTCGCGGCAACTACTTTATGGAGCCTTCTCATTATGCCGAGGTACCGAAGTCGGTCGGCGAGAAGATCATCTCCGAGAGAGCAAAGAGAAACGGTTAATGCGACAGATTTTGCCAACGTAAATTTTTCTTAAAATTTTCAAAAATCTATTGCATTTTCGTTTAAGTATTGCTATATTATATGTATCTATCTTTATTGGATAAGGGAGGAATTTTCCAATGGCAAAGGAAAAGTTTGAAAGAACAAAGCCCCATGTCAACATTGGTACTATCGGCCACGTTGACCACGGCAAGACCACTCTGACCGCGGCTATCACCAAGGTTCTCGCCATGAAGGGCGACGCTGCTTTCGTCGATTACGCAAACATCGACAAGGCTCCGGAAGAGAGAGAAAGAGGTATTACCATCAATACCGCTCACGTAGAGTACGAGACGGACAACCGTCACGATGCTCACGTGGACTGCCCCGGCCCTGCTGACTATGTCAAGAACATGATCA
>JAFPUM010000050.1 GCA_017395425.1 Clostridia bacterium
CACTCACCTCCACGTTTTCTGTAGTATGCCGACTTCCTACAGTTATCATTATAGCGCATTTTATTCTTTAGCGAAAGCTCCGTTGACTCGTTTCATAACCTCATCGGTGCCTTTCGCAGAAAGGCGGTTTATAACTATGGATGAACCGTCCTTACGGGCGTTGTAGCGGCGGGATACAGGTGCAGGATGAGAGGCGTGACAAGAAAAAATTTGAAATGTTTTCAAAAAACTATTGCAAATTCTGTCGGGCTGTGCTAGAATTAATGAGATATGTTAGTGAGTGAGAGCAATATTCACGCCTCATAACTAATGCCTTAATCCTAAGCAGAAAGCGGTGACAGAAAAATGCTGACAGTTTCCGAGTGGATTATCAGTGCCTTGCTGATGGTGGTCGCTGTGGTGATGATCGTGATTGTACTTTTTCAGGAAACAGATGATGACGGTATGTCGGGTGCCATCGGCGGTTCATCCTCTGCCTATGACTCCTATCTGGGCAAGAACGAGGGCAGAACTACCAATGCCAAGCTCGCCAGATTCACTAAAATTATGGCGACGATTTTCTTTGTATTCGTGCTGGTGCTGGATGTGCTGACCGTGCTTGACTGATCATTGAGCCGTGGTATTTGCGTGTATGCGGAGCGGGGAGTTTTCCTGCTTCGCATATTTTCTTTTCACTGAAAAACAAAAGGAGAATGCGGCATGACCTTTCAGCCATTGGAAACCGAACGGCTGATGATTCGTAGATTTCGTCCTGACGACGCGGCGGCGCTGTATACCTATCTTTCCAAGGAGTCGGTGGTGCGGTATGAGCCGTATGATCCCTACACGCCCGAACAGGCGAGGCGGGAAGCGGAGTATCGTTCCCGCTCGGAAGACTTCTTCGCCGTGACACTGAAGGACGGCACGCTGATCGGCAATGTATATCTCGGACGGCGCGAGTTGGACTGTGCGGAACTGGGATTTGTGTTTGACGACCGCTGGCAGCGCTGCGGATATGCCACCGAGGCATCCCGCGCCATACTGAATTATGCCTTTGGAACATTGCAAAAACATCGCGTTATCGCCGGGTGCGATGTGCGCAACGTGCGGTCGTGGAAACTGATGGAGCGATTGGGGATGCGCAGAGAGGGAGCGTTCCGTCAAAGCACTTATTACAAAAGGGATCCGGAGGGCCATCCGATGTGGATTGATACATTTCAATATGCGATATTAAAGGATGAATGGGAAAACAACTGACAATCAGATTACGAAAAGGACGTGGAAGATATGAGCCCTAAAGAATTGGCGGCGCGGACGGTGGCGGCACTGAAAGAAATCTATCCTGACGCTATCTGTTCACTCACGTATACCAATCCTCTGCAACTGCTGATTGCGGTACGGCTGTCGGCGCAGTGTACCGACGCAAGAGTGAATCAAGTCACACCCATGCTGTTTGAGAAATATCCCACGCTCGACGATTTGTGCAACGCGGATGCGGAGGACATCGGGGAGATCATCAAGCCCTGCGGGCTGTTCAATACCAAGGCGCGGGATATCCGGCAGCTGGCGATTATGCTGCGGGATCAATACGGCGGTACGGTTCCCGACAGCATGGAGGAACTGCTGAAACTTCCCGGCGTGGGACGCAAGACTGCCAATCTCATTCTGGGCGATGTTTACGGACAACCCGCAATTGTGGCAGATACCCACTGCATCCGCATTGCCGGCAGAATCGGTCTGACCGACGGCACCAAAGACCCCGTCAAGGTGGAAAAGCAGCTTCGATCCTGCGTAGATCCAAACGAAGGGAGCGATCTTTGTCACCGGTTTGTGCTGTTCGGGCGGGACATCTGTACCGCGCGTTCACCTAAATGCGGCAATTGTCCGCTGAATGGATTTTGCCGATATGCCCATGAAAACGCCTTGTAAAAAACACCGACGTATCAGAACAGCCGGAGATGGTTGTTCCGAGAACGTCGGTGTTTTTTATGTGTCAAGAAAATCCGTTACAAAATCAATTACGCCATCAGCCGTTACCCGAGGGAAAGTAGGGCCTCAGCGCTCCCGCCAGCATATTGATCGGCATGGACTGGAGATAGACTTTACCGGGACCGGTGATAACTGTGTTGAACAAACCCTCACCGCCGAAGAGAACATTGGTCACACCGCGAATCTGCTGCACAGACATCGTGCAGGTTTCGCTCATGGCTGCGAGGATGCCCGTATCCACGATAATCTGCTGACCGGGCGCTAAGTCGTATTCCACGACGGAACCGTCAATTTCCACAAAGGCAGTACCGTTGCCGCTGAGCTTCTGCATGATGAAGCCCTCGCCGCCGAACAGACCGGAACCGATACGCTGGTTGACAAAAACCGACAGTTCCACGCCGGCTTCCGCCGCAAGAAAACCGCGTTTCTGCACGATAATCGTATTGGCGGGGGAAATCTGGAAATCCAGAATAGTGCCGGGGAAGCTGGACGCAAAAGCGATCATGCCTTGTCCGCCTTCAGCGGTATAAATATTCTGGAAAAGTCTCTCACCCGAGAACATTCTGCCCAGCGCTTTGCCGATGCCGCCGTTGCTGCTGGTTTCCATGCGCATATTGGGACTCATCCAGCTCATGGCGCCGCTCTCGGTAATCATTTTTTCGCCGGCCTGCAGGGTGCAGGTGACAACCGGGAGGGGAGTGCCTGTGATTTGATACTGCATATTATCATAACCTCTCTTTTTCTGAAGTCGTATGTATTTTTGCATACAAAAACACATCACAATCATTATACTGTTTTTTTTCGGAAAATGCAACAATTTTTTGAGAAAAAACAGTGAAACATTGGTGCTTTTTCGTTTTATAAATATAGCAAAAATAAATAACAGTGAAGAAGGGGGGATCAAAAGCAGGCAGTCGTCATTCAGGAAAAAAACGACGACAAACGATTTCTATATTAAATAGCAAAAAAACATTGAAAAAGCTTCAAGTTATATGTTATAATAGCTATGGAATAATGGTTATGGTAGATTATAAAGAAAAATAAACTGTTATATAAAATAATTTACGATTATCATCTAAAACAGATGATAAGGGATTGTTTTAGCGGAGGTTGATATACCTATGAATTACGGCAGAATTAAGTCTTTCCATGCGGAAGGAAACCGTGTGGAGATACTCTTTGAGCATCAGAAGGCAGCTATCACTGCCATTACAGATGAAATCATCAATATTTTCAGCCCGGGTCAATCCGAAATCAATCATTCCTTTGCGATTGAGGGTGATAAGAGCAAGCCGGTGAATGTGATTGCCAATATGGTAGGTAATTACATTGTTATTTCCACCTCCAAATTGGCGGTGTATGTGTACGACCAATGCCGCGTGAATTTTTATACCTCGGACGGTACCGTTCTCTGCCGCGATTATAAGGGGGAACGGGAAGCACAGGGTGTGGCGATCATCAGCAAGGAAGCTGCGGAGCAGGCGCGTATGGAAGGTCATGTGCTGACAGACGGTTTGACACGGCACGCAATTGAAGTGGTGAAGTGTATCGAAGGCGACGAATATTTCTACGGTCTGGGGGATAAATACAGCTTTCTGGACAAAAAAGGCTATGATTTTGAGATGTGGAACAGTGACCTTCCCGAGCCGCATTTTGAATCCATGACCCGGCTTTATAAATCCATTCCGTTTCTCCTGGTGCATCGCGAAGCGGTGAATTACGGGATTTTCTTTGACAATCATCATCGGACCTATTTTGATCTGGGCAAGGAAAACGATGGCTACTATTCTTTCGCCGCGGATGAGGGAAATCTTGACTATTACCTGATTTACGGAACAACACTCAAATCGGTCATCAGTGGCTATACCTATCTGACCGGAACCACGCCGCTGCCCCAGCTTTGGACACTCGGTTATCACCAGTGCCGCTGGTCTTATGAAAACCGTGCCGAGCTGCTTTCCGTCGCGGACAGTATGAGAGAGAATGAAATCCCCTGTGATGCGCTGTATTGTGACATCGACTATATGGATCACTTCAAGGTTTTCACTTGGGGTGAATCCCAGTACCCCGATCACCGCAAAATGCTGGAGGAACTGCAAAAGCGCGGATTCAAGGTTGTAACCATTATCGACCCCGGTGTGAAGAAGGAAGAGGGCTATTTTGTTTATGATGAAGGCATTGCCAATGATTACTTTGTGCATGCCCCCGATGGAAGTGTATATGAAAATGTAGTCTGGCCGGGTGATTCGGTTTTTCCGGATTTCGGACGGCGCGCGGTGCGCAATTGGTGGGCGGACAAGCAGAAGTGCATGACAGACGATGGCGTGGCAGGAATCTGGAACGATATGAATGAGCCGGCGAGTTTCCGGGGAGAAATTCCGGGTGATGTGGTGTTTTATGACGAGGAACGTGCTTCGACGCACAGGGAAATGCACAACGTATATGCATCCCTGATGGCGAAAGCCACTTATGAAGGCATCCGTCGTCATACCGGCAAGCGTCCCTTTGTCATCACGCGTGCCTTTTACAGCGGCGCGCAGAAGTATACCACCGCGTGGACAGGCGACAATCAGAGTCACTGGTCGCACCTTCGTTATGCCATTGCCCAGCTCTGCTCGATCGGCATGAGCGGTCTGGCTTTTATAGGGACAGATGTGGGCGGCTTCGGCGCGAACTGTACGGCGGAACTGCTTTGCCGCTGGACGCAGGTCGGCTGTCTGTCGCCGTTCTTCCGCAATCATGCCGCGAAGGGTACCCGTCATCAGGAACCGTGGGCGTTTGACCGTCAGACCATGGAAATCTGCCGTAAATACATCCGTCTCCGCTACCGCCTGATTCCCTATCTGTATGATTGTTTCCGCATAGCGGAGGCAATGGGTATTCCCGTATTCCGCCCGTTGGTGCTGAATTTTGAGAAGGATGCCAACACAGCCCGCATCAACGATCAGTTTATGGTGGGCGACTGGATTATGGCAGCACCGATTGTAGATCAGGGCAAGGTCAGCCGCGATGTTTATCTTCCCAAGGGATGCAACTGGTACGATTTCCACACTGGTGAGCGATTCCCCGGCGGCAGCCGGATTCTCCGGGAAGCACCGCTCGATACCTGTCCCATCTATATCAAGGAAGGAGCGATTCTGCCGCTTTGGCCGGTGATGAACTATGTGGGGGAGAAGAAGGTCGATTGTCTGGAACTGATGGTCTTCGGCAGCGACGGTACCTATACCCATTATCAGGACAACGGAGAGGACTTTGCCTATCGTGACGGAGAATACAATCTCTATCAATTTATGCGCCGGAACGGTCGTCTTTCCATTGAAATGACCCATGCCGGCTACGCGGAAAGGTACGAGGCGTTCAAAGTGACTATGAACGGCAAAACCTTCAAAATTAAATTTTCGGGACGAAAACTGGTAATTTAATCGGCAAATAGCGCACTTGAAACGGGGCATGATATAATGAACATAAAAAAGCTCGGCGGTTCTCTTCTGGCTTTGCTGCTGATGCTGGCAGTATTGACCGGGAATCTGACCGTGCCGGTGGAAGCAGCCGGCGGCAAGACCGGTATCGGGCTTGCCGAATGGGCTTTTCGTGCGTATAATGAGGGCTGGACCTATTCTTATGGCGGGTCTTCGGCCGGCGCGGTAGACTGTTCGGGACTGATTCGTTCATACAGCGGCAAGGGAGGAGGCGCCAAGGCACTGCTCGACGCTTCCTCCGTCAACGGTTCGGTCAGCGATATGCCGCGCATTCACGGACTTGGCTTATGGTGTGAAGGACACGCGGGCGTCTATGTGGGCAAAAACAAAGACGGTACCAATATGGCTATTGACATGCGCAATTCCCGTGTGAATGTAGTTTATGCCGCCATGAATTCCCGTTATTACAGTCCGTGGGTCAAGTGGTTCAAGGTAAGCGGACTGTCCTATCCGACGACCGGCTGGTACGAATTCCGGGGAAACACCTACTATTATAAGAACGGGGAATTCTGTGTGGGAGCGGTTAAGGTGGACGGTAAAACTTATGACTTCGGTAAATCCGGCGCGCTGATCGGGGAAATGGATCCCGGCACGCTGACTACCACCAGGAAGACCACCACAACCGTCACGACAACGACAACGACCACTACCACCACCACCACTACTGCCACCGCTCCGCCGGAAATTACCACGACTACCGAAGAACCTACCGCTGCGGTTACGACAGCGGAGATTACCACCACGCAAAGCACCACAACGGCTGCGCCGACGGAACAGACCACCACTTCCGCCAAACAGACCACCACATCGCAAACCACGGTCAAGCGTACCACATCTACCCGCCAATCTACTACGGAAAAATCTGCTGCTGCCAAATCAACTAGGAAAAAAACGACCACCGGCAAATCCTCCGCAACCGCCAAGGCGTCCCGCGATACGACCTCTACGACATCGTCCACCAAGCGGACGACTGTTACCACTGCCACTGCATCCCCTGATACCTATATTTCTTATGAAGGCGGCATGAAGGGAGAAGGCGTATCCCGCATTCAGCAGCGGCTTTACGCGCTGGGGTATTATGATCAGGATATCACGGATTACTACGGATCTTTTACCCGGGATGCGGTGAAGGCGTTCCAGAAAGCGATCGGTGTGCTGCCCACCGGGATTGCCGATGAAGCCACCCAGCGGCGGCTTTTTAGCGATGACGCGCCGGCATATGACGAAGCGCTTTCACTGATGAACGATGCCGACTATCAGATGGACGAGGCGGAGGAGACAGAAACACCGTCAGAAGAAGAGCTGGAAATGTCCGTACCGGTGATTGCCGATTCCGAAGGAATCGCGTCGCTGAGTATGACTGCCAATCCTTATGGCTTTACCCGCACCTACGGCGAATCGGGGCCGCTTCAGACGATGGGTGTGTTTTCCTATCAGTCTCCGTCTGTGGTATTCTACCGCGACGGGGAAAGTTACAGCGTGACCGAGGATGTGATGGAAAGCCTCCGGAACTGCGTATTTTTGTAAGGAAAGGAGGTGTAACTGTTGTCGTCAACAGAGAATTATTCGCTGTCCCGCGACAGCGATGAAGATTACCTCAGTCCGCGGAATCTTGACATACTCCGGCGGCTGCGGCTGATCGATGATACGTTTTTTGCCGCTTGTTTTGATAACGATCCGGAACTGACGGAGTTTGTTCTGCGGATTCTGATCGGCAGGGACGATCTTCATGTCACGGAAGCCAGGACACAATACACTATAAAAAATATCAACGGTCACTCCGCGGTGCTGGACGCGCTTGCCACTGATGCACAAGGGCATATTTACAATATTGAGGTGCAGCGTGCCAGTCGGGGCGCCGTACCGGAGCGTGCGCGGTATAACGGAAGTCTGATTGACAGCCGTTTCTTTCCAAAAGGGGAAGATTACACCAGGCTGCCCCAGACGTATGTGATATTTCTCACAGAACATGATGTGATCGGCGACAATTTAGGCATTTATCACATTGAAAGGACAGTGGCGGAAACCGGCAAGCCATTCGGGGACGGTTCACATATCATTTATGCCAACGCCTCCTGTTGCGATGATTCGGCACTGGGACAGCTGATGCACGATTTTCTGTGTTCAGACCCCACAGCAATGTACTATTCGGCGTTGTCCCGGAAAACAGGGCTTTATAAGGAAGAAAACGAGGGGGTAAGACATATGTGTCAGATCATTGAAGATGCCATCAGGGAAGAGAGAGGAATGATATTCCGAAAAGGACTGGAGCAAGGTCTCGAGCAGGGTCTTGAGCAAGGTCTTGAGCAGGGTCGTCAGGAAGAACGGGCCAAGGCCGCCAGGTCAGCGGAGCGCAATGCGGGACGGATGCTGGCAGACGGTCTTTCGGTTGAGCGGATTGTACAGTACACGGGTCTGCCGTTGGAAACCGTGCGCAGGCTCGCCGGACTTTCCAACGAATGAGGCAGGCTGAAATCTTTGGTATTTCATAACCATACAGAATTCAATGAAGGAGGTGACCGGCATGAGCGCGGGACTGGTTCGTTTAGCGATTTTATTAGGCACATTGTCGGTTATCCTTCTGGTCGGAATGACGGTTTTCGGCTTCTGGATGTTTGACTTTGCACTGGTGCGGAAGGAGAAGATGGACTTTGACGCGGGCGATGACCTGCTGCCCCATATGGACGTAATCCGGCTGCGCACCCGGGAAGCACAGGAAAAAATCCGCAGCCTGCATACCGAAGAGATTTATATCAAATCCCACGACGGTCTGCTGCTTCACGCAACGTTTGTTCCATCCGAATTTTTTTCCCGCAAGGTTGTGATTGCGGTTCATGGCTATAACAGTTACGGCATGTTTGATATGGCGAGTGCCGTACCAACCTTCCGGCGTATGGGCTTTAATGTGATTGTGGTGGATAACCGTGCGCACGGCAGCAGCGAGGGAAAATACATTGGCTTCGGCTGGCTCGACCGCATGGATGTTCTGGGCTGGATTCGCTATGCGATGTCACGCTTCGGAGAGAACAGCGAAATTTTACTGTATGGCGTTTCGATGGGAGCCGCAACTGTACTGATGTCCTGCGGAGAGGCGGCGCTTCCTCATCAGGTTAAGGGTGTGATTGCCGACTGTCCGTTTGCGGGGGCATATGAGGAATTCGGTTACATGATGCGCTACAATTACCGTGTGCCGGGTCGTCCGCTGCTCTACTTTGCCAGTGCGGTCTGTAAGCTGCGTGCGGGCTATTCTTTCCACGATTGTTCGACCTTGCGCGCAGTCAGGAATATCCGCATCCCGGTTTTGTTTATTCACGGTCTGGATGATACCTTTGTACCGCCTTATATGACCGAAAAAATGTACCGGGTGTGTCGTGCAAAGCATAAATATCTTTATATGGTGCCGAAAGCAACTCATTGTTACAGTGCCTTTCAGGATTGGAATGCCTATAACCGGCAGCTTTCGGATTTTGTCTATAACATCGAACACCCTGAAGCGGAGGTCTGATCTGCCACGCAAACTGACCACTAATCCCTCTTTCCCTGCTGCTTTATTTGTCTGAAATGCAAGAAATTCAAAAATGGCTTGCAAATCTGAATGTTTTGTAGTAAGATAAAGAGAGCATTTTCGCGGGAAATACGCGGAGGTGCCAAGTGCCTTGTTTTGAAAAGGAAGGCATTTCGCACGTCCGCTTTATTTTTGCCGCAATGATTCATCGAGGGAGTGTATGATTTTATGGCATCATTCAAGAGCATGAATAAGGAAGAACTCACCGCCGTCAAAAATCAGCTTCAGACGGTCTATGACGCGTATCAGGCGAAAGGTCTGAGCCTCAATATGGCGAGAGGCATTCCCAGCAAGGCGCAGCTGGAGCTTTCGATGGGACTGCTCGATTCGGTCAACAGTTCGACCGATCTTACGGGGATTAACGGTGCTGACTACCGGAATTACGGTATTCTCGACGGTATTCCGGAAGCCAAGCAGCTCTTTGCCGATCTTTTCGGCGTGACGACAGATGAGATCATTGTCGGCGGCAATTCCAGCCTGACGCTTATGTTTGATACCATTTCCTCCGCTATGGCGCACGGTCTTCTCGGGAGCACACCGTGGGCGAGCCTGCCGGAAGTAAAATTCCTCTGTCCGGTCCCCGGCTATGACCGGCATTTTGCCATTACCGAGTACTTCGGCATAAAAATGATTCCCGTTCCCATGGATGAGAACGGACCCTATATGGATTTCATTGAAAATGCCGTAGCAAGTGATCCCTATATCAAGGGCATCTGGTGCGTACCCAAGTATTCCAATCCCGCCGGCATTACCTATTCGGACGACGTGGTGCGCCGTTTTGCTCGTCTCAAGCCCGCCGCCAAGGATTTCCGTATATTCTGGGACAATGCCTACTGCATTCATCACCTGTTCCATGAGGATGTGAAACTCCTTGATATCCTCGATGAATGCAAGAAGGCAGGCACCCCCAATATGGTATATATGTACTTTTCCACATCCAAGATTACCTTCCCGGGTGCCGGTCTGGCAGGTATGGCTTCCTCCGAAGAGAATATCACTGCCATCAAAAAGCGTATGTCCGTACAGTCCATCGGACCGGATAAGATTAATCAGCTGCGTCATATGAAGTTCTTTAAGAACCTTGACGGGCTGCTGGAACAGATGAAGAAACACGCCGAGATCATCCGTCCCAAGTTTGAGGCGGTGGAAAAGACGCTGACCGAAGAATTCGGTGACAGCGGCGTCGCTGTCTGGAGCAAGCCCAACGGCGGTTATTTTGTGAGCCTTAATGTCATAGACGGCTGCGCCAAGCGCACGGTACAGCTTTGTAAAGAGGCGGGTGTGACGTTGACCAAGGCAGGCGCGACCTATCCCTACGGTGACGACCCGCACGACAGCAATATCCGTATTGCGCCTACTTCACCCACGGTGGAGGAACTGACGGAGGCGATGAAGATTCTCGCTGTCAGCGCAAAACTCGCAGCGGCGGAAAAGCTGCTGAATGCGTAAATATCAAAGGCTTTCCATCCGGCATCGGGCGGGAAGCCTTTTTGGGTGAAAAGAAAGGTTTTTGTTAGGAAATCCGCAAAAAAAGATTGACAATTTCGCACGGAAATTTTATAATATTTCTGTTATGTTCGTTTGCGCGTGCAGCAGCGGACAAACTAACCACACAAGGAGGAACATTCATGAAACGTGTAGGCAAGCCGTGGTTTTTCGTGGTTGCCTTGCTGATCTTCGGTCTGGCATATACGTCATTTTTTGGCGTGTACAAGCAGAACGGCGATTTGCAGGAAACCATCATCCGCGGCGCAAAGGATATCAGATGGGGTACCGACATACAGGGCGGCGTCAGTGTAACCTTCGGACCGGAGGAATCCATTGACGCGACAAACGATCAGATCGAGAGCGCCAAATCCATTCTCGAAATCCGTTTGGTATCGTCCGGCGTCACGGATTATGAGCTTTACGCGGACAAGGACAATGACCGTCTGCTCGTGAGCTTTCCGTGGAAAGATAATAATTCTCAGGATGTTGCGGGTACCATCAAGAGTCTGTCACAGAGTGCCGAACTGTTCTTTATCGGCGGCACGCCGGGCAGCATTACCATTACGTATAACGAGGACGGTACGAAAACCGTCACCGACGAAAACGGTGAGGAATGCGATGTTGTTCTCGAGGGCAAGGATGTCAAAAAGGCTGAGAGCGGTTACATTTCCAATGACAACGAATTCGTGGTTTCGCTCGAACTGACCACCGAACCGGCGGAGGGAGAGGAACTCAGCGGCAAGGAAAAGTTTGCGCAGGGAACCGAAAACTATCTGAACCAGCGGATTTCCATATGGATGGACGACGTGTGCCTTTCCGCACCCACGGTCAACAATGTGATTTCCGACGGCAAGGCGCAGATTTCCGGCAGCTTCACCGCCGAATCCGCCAAAACCCTTGCCGACAATATCAACGGCGGCGCGCTTCCTTTCAAGCTCGTCACCATCGATTATTCTTCGATTGATCCGACGCTCGGTACCGACGCGCTGCAGGCCATGCTGATTGCAGGTATTATTGCGTTTTCGCTGATTTGTGTCTTTATGATTGCCTACTATCGTCTGCCGGGTGTGGTAGCATGCATCTGCCTGCTGGGGCAGGTAGCCGGCACTCTTGCCGCGGTATCCGGCTACTTCTCGGTTTTCGACAGCTTTACGCTGACCCTTCCGGGTATCGCCGGTATCATTTTGTCGGTCGGTATGGGTGTGGATGCCAATATCATCACCGCCGAGCGTATCCGTGAGGAACTGCGAAAGGGAAAGACCCTTGACGGCGCGATTAAAGCCGGCTCTTCCAACAGCTTCTCGGCAATTTTCGACAGCAATGTGACCAATATTATCGTGTCTGTGATTCTTATGGGCGTATTTGGTCCTCCCGATACGGTATGGAGCACGCTTCTCACACCTTTCCTGTGGATGTTCGGAACCTCTACGACCGGCGCGATTTACTCCTTCGGCTATACCCTGCTGGTAGGTGTGATCCTGAACTTCATTATGGGCGTTGCAGCTTCCCGCATCATGGTCAGTTCGCTTTCCGGTTATCAGCTTCTGCGCGGTCGAAAGCTCTATGGCGATTACAGCGAGAAGAAAAAGCGTGAAATTGAGGCGGCTGCCAATCGCGCATATGCCCAGAGAAAGGAGGCGGCAGAGGACTAATGGTGAAGGATTACCTTGCTCGAAGAGATTTTGATTTTTTGAAATACCGCAAACGGTTCCTGCTGCTGGCTCTCTGTGTGATACTGGTGGGTGTGGTATTCAATGTGGTGCGCGGCACGAAGCTGGATATCAAGTTTACCGGCGGCGCCATGCTGAAATACTCCTACTCGCTCGACGATACGGTTTCGGATTCCGACGTATCCGCCAGTGATTACATGAAACTCGACAAGACAGCTATCGCGGGTATGGTTAAAGAAGTTACCGGGCAGGATTCTACGATTACCATCGCCCAGAGTGCTTCGGCAGATGGAGGCGTCAAGAATACCATTACGGTTTCCATGAGTGGCAAAAAGACCATGGACGAGGATACGGGGGATCAGCTCGCGGAAAAAATGACAGCGGAATATCCTCGCGTAAATTTTGCCATGATTGAATCCAACTCCGTGGATGCAACTACCGGCAGTGAGTTCTTTGGAAAATGTCTGATGGCGGTTTTTCTGGCGGCTGTCTTCATGATTATCTATGTTGCGCTGCGTTTCCGTAAAATCGGCGGCATGTCGGCAGGCATTACGGCGATCATTGCCATTATCCACGACTGCCTGATTGTTTACTTCGCGTTTGTTGCACTTGGCTTCTCGATCAATGACAATTTCATTGCCGTTCTGCTGACCATTATTGGTTACTCCATCAACTCCACTATCATTATCTATGACCGAATCCGTGAAAATCGCGAGGTTATGGGGAAGAAGGCGACTTATGCGGAATTGGCGAATCGGAGTCTGAATGAAACACTTGGCAGAACGATCAATACCAATCTGACCCTGATTGTGGCGGTGCTGACAGTCGTGATTGTGGCATTTATCTATGATATCACCTCTATCATCACGTTTGCGGTTCCCATGCTGGCGGGTGTCATTGCGGGTACTTATTCTTCCATGTTCATTTCCAATGCGCTTTGGGTTACATGGCGTGAATACCGTGACAACAGACTGACACAGAAAAAGCTGAGTTCCTTCGCCAAGAAGAAGTAGCAATTGTAATATATTTTTACAAATGTATGTGAAAAGGACATTTCCACGGACAGCTCGTTTGGTGGAAATGTCCTTTTTATCGCAAATTGGGTTGTACGCAGTTTTCCTATATCTTGACATCGAGCAAGAACGAGGATATAATAAAAACGGGAGGGAAGAAAAGAATATGCAGATGGACACATCACTGGCGGGTTATCTGCGCGCAGGTGAAGGGCAGGATCCCTGCGATGCGCTGGCAAAGGAAATTCTGAGCAACCGGGAGATTCTGGCGTGGATATTGAAGGGCGTCGTAGAAGAATTCAAGGATTGCACCATACGCGATATCGCCGATAAATATATTGAGAGTGATTTGGAGATTGCCGCGACGGCGGTGGATGCCGATATGAATCACCGTCGAAGAACGGATTCTATCACAGGGATGAATACAGAGGATAAAACCGTTGGAGAGGGAACCATATATTATGACATTCGTTTTTCCGCCTTGGCGCCCGGGGACGGCAGACAAATCAAGCTGATCATCAACGTGGAAGCGCAGAATGCGTATCGTCCGGGTTATCCGCTGGTCAAGCGCGCGTTGTATTATGCCGCCAGAATGATTTCCGCGCAGAACGGAACGGAATTTGCGGCACCGCACTATGAAAACCTCAAAAAAGTATATTCTATCTGGATTTGTTCACAGCCGCCTCAGGTGAGACAGCAGGCCATCACGCGCTATACGGTTCGGGAAGAAACGGTTTTGGGGCATTCCACGGAGAAAAAAGAAAATTACGATCTTTTGTCGGTGATTTTTATCAATCTGAGCAATCGTTTTGATGAGCATTCCGGAAATATGATTGATCTGCTGAACACAGCACTCACCGGCGAATTAAGTGCCAACCAAAAAATCAAAGTACTGCATGAGGACTATGGAATTCATATGACCAAAAAATTGGAAGGAGATGTATCGCTCATGTGTAATATCAGTGAAGGATACCGCATCAGAGGGATGGAACTGGGACGTGCGGAAGGATTTCGTCAGGGAATGGAGCAGGGAATGGAGCAGGGTATCCAGCAGGGAATGGAGCAGGGTATCCAGCAGGGAATGGAGCAGGGTATCCAGCAGGGAATGCAAAAAGGATTAAACGAAGGCATTCTGAAAGGTATGCTGTCTGCCATCAGAAATATCATGGAAAGTATGAATATCTCTGCCGATCAGGCAATGAACCTGTTGAAAATCCCGGAGAACGACCGACCCCGGTACTTGAAATTGCTGGAAGAAACCCCTGCATAACATCAAAACAGCATAGTGCGTTTCAGATTTCATGGATGAAATTGTAAAATTTCAATAAATTCTCAAAAAAATTTTCGCATATGCTTTACTTTTTGGCAGAATTTGTGTAGAATAATACGGATAGAATGATCCAATCATTTGTAATCAGGAAAAAACAGCAGGAAAGGCATGATTCATATGGAGGCTAAATATTCCCGTGTGCTGCTCAAACTGAGCGGTGAGGCGCTTGCCGGCGAGAAACACTTCGGACTGGATGGCGAAGTGATGCACGACATTTGCAAGGCGATCAAGGAATGCGCCGATATGGGCGTACAGATTGGCATTGTGGTGGGGGGCGGCAATTATTGGCGCGGTCGTACATCCGAAGGAATGGACAGAACCAGAGCCGACCACATCGGTATGCTCGCTACCCAGATGAATGCGCTCGCAGTGGCTGACGCTCTGGAACAGCTCGGCGCAACAGTGCGCGTGCAGTCTGCTATTCACATGAATACAATCGCGGAACCGTACATTCGCAACCGTGCGGTGCGCCACTTGGAAAAAGGGCGTATCTGCATCTTTGGCTGCGGCACAGGCAATCCCTTCTGCTCCACCGATTCCGCGGCGGCGTTGCGCGCCGTGGAAATTGAAGCTGATGTGATTTTGAAAGCGACGATGGTGGACGGTGTGTATGACAGCGATCCCAAAGTCAACCCCAACGCGGTGAAGTACGATACGCTCACCTTCGATGAAGTGCTGGCGAAAAACCTGAAGGTGATGGACAGTTCTGCCGCTACGATGTGCCGGGAGAATAACATGCCCATTCATGTTTTTAATCTGGATCATCCGGAAAACATGGTGAAAATCATGCAGGGTGACGAATCAATTGGCACCGTTGTTACTCCGTAATACGCATTCAATCTGATGATTCTCAATAATTTAACAACTTAATTATTTACGAAAAGAAGGTAACATTCTCATGAAAAAAGTCATTGACGATATGAAAGCTAAAATGGAAAAGACCCTTGATGTGCTCAATAACGAATTTCGCACGATGCGCGCGGGAAGAGCTAATCCCGGTGTGCTGGATAAGGTAAATGTGGATTATTACGGTGTTTCCACACCTATCAAGCAGCTTGCAGCGGTCAATGCACTTGATGCGAGGACGCTCACAATTCAGCCCTATGACGCAGGCAGTCTCAAAGCGATGGAACGTGCGATTAATGAGGCGGATATCGGTATTCATCCCCAGAACGACGGTAAGATCATTCGATTGGTTTTCCCGCCGCTCAATGAAGAGCGCCGCAAGGAATTGGCAAAAGACGTACACAAGATGGGTGAAGAGAGTAAAGTGGCGGTGCGTTCCATTCGCCGCGACGCAGTGGATAAACTCAAGACAATGAAGAAAAATTCGGATATCACAGAAGACGATCTGAAGCAGGGCGAAAAGAAAATTCAGGATGCCACAGATAAATATTGCAAGCAAATTGATACAATGTGTGCTGATAAGAGCAAGGAGATCATGGAAATTTAAGGCGGATTCCATTTTCTTTTCTTCGTTCCCTGCCGTTTTCCGGCGGCAGAAAGTCAAAAGATTGGTGTGCTTCCACAGAATTACGAAGGCTCCCTTGTCATATGATGGAAAGGGAGTCTTTCTTTACATGAGATTGTAAACCATTGAAACAATAGTAAAGTGAGATGACAGCCGTGTTATTTACGAAAAAGAAAACCAAAATCGACCGGTCTCAGCGTGTGCTGCCCGTGCATGTGGGCATTATTATGGACGGCAACGGTCGCTGGGCCAAAAAACGCGGCCTGCCCCGACAGGCAGGTCATCAGGTCGGCGCTTCCAATTTCCGCAAGATTACCCGCTATTGCCAGCGCATCGGCATCAAGTATCTCACTGTCTATGCTTTTTCTACCGAAAACTGGAAGCGTCCCAAGGAAGAAGTGGAGGCGCTGATGAATCTGTTCTACGATTATCTGGTGGAAGCCCTGCGGGATTTCCGCGAGGATAATATCCGTGTCACGTTCATCGGGGATATGTCCGCGTTCAGCCCGAAATTGCAGGAATTGATGGTGGAAACGATGGAGTTATCTGCCGATAAAACCAGTATGCAGCTGAACATTGCTATGAATTACGGAGGACGGGACGAATTGCTGCGGGCGGTCAAAGCGATTTCAAATGAAGTGGCGGCAGGCGCCTTGCAGGAGAGTGACATTACGGCGGAGGTAGTGTCGGATCATCTCTACACGGCAGGGCAGCCCGACCCCGACCTGATTATTCGCCCCAGCGGTGAATACCGCACCTCCAATTTCCTGCTCTGGCAATCGGCTTATGCGGAGTATGTCTTTATGGACGATATTCTTTGGCCGGATTTCAGTACCGAAAATCTGGAAGAAGCGCTTGACGAATATGCCCGCCGTCATCGCCGCTTCGGAGGAGTCTGATATCAATGAAAGAACGATTGCTCACCGCCGCTGTCGGTATCCCGCTGGCACTTGCGATTGTGATTGCCTCGGCGTGGTTTCCCTGGGTGATGTACACGGTTTTGCTGCTGCTCTGTATGATCGGCATCTATGAAGTACTCAAGACCGTCGGCGCGGATCGAAACAAAATCCTTTATCCGCCCTGCTTTCTGTACGGTATCATTGTAATGCTGTCCCCTCTGTTGGATTGTTGGGGCTGGGATTTGGAAGCGGTGATTTTGCCCGCATCACTGGTATTTTTGTTTGTGATGTTTGCCATTCTGCTCCGGAAGCATCAGACGCTTCGCATTGAAACCCTTTGTACCGTCATGATTCTGACCATGTTTGTTTCGTTTCCGTTCATGGTGATGGAACTGATTTATATGACATTCAGTGATTTGGTGCCGCCTGTCAGTGATGACGGCGCGCGGTATTTCTGCGGCGTGGCGATGGTGTCATATTGTCTCATTGTGTCATGGGTAGCCGACGGCGGCGCCTACTTTGTCGGGCGTGCGCTGGGCAAGCACAAGATGGCGCCTGTGCTCAGTCCCAAGAAGACCGTCGAAGGTGCGGTGGGCGGTTTTGTCATTTCCCTCATCCTCTCATTGGGAACAGCGTATGTGTACGCTGATGTGCTGCACTGCCTGCCGTGGAGAGTAAATTTTCTCTATCTAGCGATCATTTCGGCGATATGTATCCTGATGTCCATGTTTGGCGATATCTCTTTTTCCGCTGTCAAACGGCAGTACGGCATCAAGGATTTTGGCAATCTCATGCCGGGACACGGCGGGGTGCTGGATCGGTTTGACAGCGTGCTGTTTGTCTGTCCTACATTCTATCTGCTGCAATTTATCCTGCCGATTCTTATTATCACACAGCCATAAACAAAAAAGGAATGGAATCTATGAACGATATACAATCCCCATTGCAAAAACGCCGGAATATCGCGATTCTCGGCTCAACCGGATCTATTGGCACACAGGCGCTCGATGTGGCGCGCGGTATGGGACTGAATGTCACCGCTTTATGTGCCAATCGCAATATTGCACTGCTGGAGCAGCAGGCAAGGGAATTTCACCCGGACGTGGTGGCGGTGATGGATGAAGCCGCCGGGAGAGAACTCAAAATCAAATTAGCCGATACGCCCGTTAAGGTTCTGCAGGGCATGGACGGCTTTATTGAGGCTGCCACGCTGCCGCAGAATGATGTGACGCTCAATTCGGTCGTCGGCATGGTGGGCTTGCTTCCCACGCTGGCGATTATTGAGGCGGGCATTGATTTAGCGCTTGCCAACAAGGAAACGCTGGTGGCGGGCGGTCAATTGGTTATGGGTGCGGCCAAAGCCAAAGGCGTGCCGATTCTGCCGGTGGACAGCGAGCATTCCGCCATCTTCCAGTGTCTTCAGGGGTCTCCGGGCTCGCACGCCTTCAAGCGGATTCTGCTCACGGCGTCGGGCGGACCCTTTTTCGGCAAAACCCGTGAGGAACTGCGGGACGTGACGCCCGAACAGGCGCTGAAACACCCCAACTGGAGCATGGGCGCCAAGATTACGATTGATTCCTCCACCCTCATGAACAAGGGACTGGAGGTCATTGAGGCGGCATGGCTCTTTGACAAGCGTGTGAACGAAATTGAAGTGGTGGTGCATCGCGAAAGCATCATTCATTCGGCAGTGGAATTCTGCGACAATTCCGTGATTGCCCAGCTCGGTACGCCGGATATGCGCATTCCCATTCAGTATGCCATCAGCTATCCCGACCGCGCGCCTTCTCCGGCGAAGCCGCTGGATTTGTTTGAGGTTGGCAAGCTCTCCTTCTACCGTCCGGATACGGAAACGTTTGTTTGTCTGGCTGCCTGTCAGGAGGCGATGCGTCGCGGCGGATTAGCGCCCGCGGCAGCCAACGGCGCCAATGAAAAGGCGGTCGAGCTGTTCCTTGCGAAAAAAATCCGTTTCCTTGACATCGGACAGTATGTCTGGGAGGCGATGGAACGTCAGCCCAAGGTAGATTCCTTTACCGTGGAGGACGTTCTTGCCTGCGACAGGGCGGCAAGGGACTACGTGGCAGCCAAAGCCTCGTTAAAGAATTGAGGGTGGGAGAACTGTACCGCTCGCGAACGCACGAAAAGGAGTGATTTCTATTTCTGTCTTAAACACGGTTTTAACGATTATCATTGCTGTGGTTCTCTTTGCGCTGATTATCGGCATACACGAATTCGGTCATTTTATTACTGCCAAGAAATGCGGCGTGAAGGTCAATGAATTTGCCATCGGCATGGGACCCAAGCTGTTTTCCAAACAGGGCAAAGAGACGCTTTACTCTCTGCGACTGATTCCCATCGGCGGCTACTGTGCCATGGAGGGGGAAGACGAGGAAAGTGACGACGAACGCGCACTCAACAACAAGGTGTGGTGGCAGCGCGGTATTATATTGGCGGCAGGCGCTTTGATGAATATCCTGCTGGGGATTGTGTTTATGTTCATCATTCAGGTACAGGAGCCGTATTATGCTTCCACACAGATTGCCTATCTGGTAAGCGATTCCACCAGCATGAATGCCGGCATTGAACTGGGCGACGATATCTATTCCATCAACGGCTACCGCACCCGCAATACCACCGACATGAGCTTTGCGCTCTCCACCGCGAAGGACGGTGTGCTGGATATCGTGGTCAAGCGCGACGGCAAAAAGCTGACCTTCCGCGATCTGCAGATGGAAGTTGTGTCTTATTCCGACACGGTTGCGATGACCCGCATTGATTTCAAAGTGCGCCGCGTGGACAAAACCGTCGGCACGGTGCTGTCCACTACCTTTTCGGAGACGCTTTCGTTTGTGCGCATGATTTATGCCAGCCTCATCATGCTGGTGACAGGGCAGGCAGGCTTCAACGAGGTGTCCGGACCGGTCGGTATGGCGTCCGCCATCGGGCAGGTGGCGGAAGAGGGATTCGCGGTGAGCTTTCTGGGCGGTCTGAACAATATCATCTACTTCATGGCGCTCATCACGGTCAACCTCGGCATCTTCAATCTGCTCCCGCTGCCGGCACTGGACGGCGGACGGCTGCTGTTTGTGCTGATTGAAGCTATCCGCGGCAAGCCCATTGACCCCGAAAAGGAAGGCATCGTGCATCTGATCGGCTTTGCGCTGCTGATTCTGCTCATGATAGCGGTGACGATCAAAGACGTGTGGAGCCTGTTTTAAGATCGGTGTATACGTTCGGTTTCATCAGGCACGGTTTGAAAAATAAGGAAAAACCATCGGCGGGTTCTCTTCACGGGAAGTCGCCGATGGTTTTATTTTGAAATCATCCAAACAGCGACAACTGTTCGGGTGTGTCGCCGGGAAACGTGTTCAGATACTCAAAAATCTCGTCAGTGCGGTAGAGAATGCCTTCCCGCCGGCAGGTATCGCGGAAGAGATGCAGGAGCCGTCCCTGATTTGGGGAAGGCAGCTCATAGGCATTGCCGTAAGAAGCGATATAGCGTTGCTTCAATCCGGGGAAATGCCTGTCCAGCTGCGCATAAAAATATTCGCGGCTGCCTTCCCGGAGGGTCATTCCCATGCCGAAGCACAGGATGCCTTTCACCTGCGCTTCGACACAGAGCCGGAGGATACCGCGGATATTTTCTTCGGTGTCGTTGATAAAAGGAAGGATGGGGCAGAGCCATACCACCGTGGGAATGCCGTTGTCCCGCATAGTTTTCAGCACTTCCACCCGTTCGGAGGTGGGGGAGACGTGGGGTTCGATGATAGAGCATAGTGCGTTGTCATAGGTGGTAAGCGTCATCTGTACAACGCATTTCCCTTGGGCGTGAATGTGTCGGAGCAGTTCGAGGTCGCGGAGAATGTGCGCCGACTTGGTGAGTACTGACAGTCCGAAGCCGTAGCGGTCGATGATTTCCAGACATTGGCGTGTGATTTGCCATTCCTCTTCGAGGGGAATGTAAGGGTCACACATGGAGCCGGTGCCGATCATACAGCGCTGTTTTTTTCGCCGCAGCGCCTGTTCCAGCAGGGACGGCGCGTTGAGCTTGATCTCGATATCCTCGAAGTCGTGGGTCATGCCGTAACACTTGCTGCGGGTATCGCAGTAAATGCAGCCGTGCTGACACCCCCGATAAACATTCATACCGTTGTGTGCCGACAGAATGCCCTTTGCCTCCACTGTGTGCATATGGTTTACACATCCTTTTGATCCGGCTGACTTTCCGCCGGAGAAGAACGGACGTCGGCGGGAAGCAGCAGCGAATGGGTGAATTTTTCCTCGCCGGTGGAGGAAATATCCCCGCCGATTACCTTGCCGTCGAGAATGAGCAGCGTGGCTTTGACGTTGCGGGGGATGCCGGGATAATTGGTCACGGCGTAGACCCATTTTTTAACCTTGGCGCCGCGATAGGGTTCAAGATCAAAGCCCAGCGGCTTTTGCAGCTCGTTGTACTGGGTGAGCGCATCATCGAATGCTGCGGGAATGACCACGTTGCGGGCTTCCAGCGGGTCATCTTCGATTTCCCAGCCGAACTGCGAAAGAAACTGAACGCGTTCGCCCGGTGTGCGGGCGCTGACGAGAAATTTGCTCACAGAAGTCACCGTGTTGGCGGAGGTGCTGCGGGTGTGGGACTTTGGCGAAAAGATATACCACAGTGTCGCCGCGAAGCAGAGCAGTCCGATAAGCAGGATGATCAGTTCCGCTTTGCTGGTCTTAAAGGTTTTGACAAACATAGAATGATTTCCTCCCGGTCACAGTTTTTTGGGTCGGTAAAGCATATGACGGAAGAGGCGGATTCTTGCCTGTCCCCGGATGGGTTTTGCGCCGGAACAGAAAAACGCCGCCGGGGAAAGGAATCACACCCCGGCGGCGAAGCGGAAGCTCAGGAAAGACCGGCAAGTTCAATGATGATATCGGCGCATTTGCCGTAATCAATGGAGGCAGTATTGAGCATAATGTCATAATTCACGGAAGCACTCCATTTGTTGTCGGTGAAAAACTGATAATAATTGCGGCGCTGTTTATCCTTGCGCTGGATAAAGGTCTCGGCTTTGGCGCGGGAGACATCCTCGAGTGACACCGTGCGGTCGATACGCATTTCCATGGAAGAGGAATAGATAAAGGTGCGCAGAATGGGACGCAGATCCGCCAGAATGACGTCCGCGCAGCGTCCCAGAAAAATCCCGCCCTCATGCTCCTTGCAGAGACGGCGCATGGCTTCCGACACGGCGAAATAGGTGCGGTAAATGGCGGACTGCTCGTAATCGCCGGTGGTGGAAAACATGGACAGGTTGTAGATCAGACTGCCCACATAGTTTTCGTCGTAATTGCGCAGCAATCCTACATCCACGCCGAAATCCTCCGCCGCCTTGAGAATGATTTCGTTATCGAAAAACGGCACGCCGGTTTTTTGGGATAGCTGAAGCGCTATCTCGCGCCCGCCGCTGCCGAAGGTTCTGTCAATGGTGATGGTTTTCAAAGTGTAACTGCCTCCTTTATCCGATTATTCACAATGATACCACATTTTTGTCATTTTTTCAAGAGTTTTTTGTAAATAAATATCAACAGATTACAATTCTGTATCCACTGACAGGGGATGTGTTAAAAAAATTACATTATAATTACAAGAAAATGTCAAATAATTGATGAACACTCACAATTGATTTTTCGGCTGACTTCGTGTATAATTTAACAAACGCAACATAGAAAGGATGTATTAGTAACATGCACACAGCCAGAAAAAATGACCGTGGTAGCAGAACAACCATTTTGTCTGAGGGAATCAAGAGAGCGACAGCGCTGGTATTGATTCTTTTCTTGTTTACGGGCATTGTGCCGCAGACAACCGTCCGGGCGAAGAGCATCTCAACGAATGAAAGCATTGTGTTCCGTTATTTGATAAACGAAATGGGATTCAATACGGCAGCCGCTTGTGGTGTGCTTGCCAATATGGAATATGAATCCAACTTCCGTCCGACGATGGTGGGGGATAAGGGGACAAGCTACGGCATCTGCCAGTGGCATTACAGCCGCCGCACCAATCTCATGATTTATTGCATGGGGCACGGCTATGATTATACTTCGCTGGATGGACAGCTCCGTTTTTTGGAGTATGAACTGAAAACGAACAGCAAATACAGAAAATATGTCTATAATAAGTTGATGTCGGTTCCCAATACCGCGCAGGGCGCGTATGACGCCGGTTTTGCCTGGTGCTATTATTTTGAGATTCCGAGTAATTATCAGAGTGTGTCTTATTCGAGAGCCAGACTTGCCATGAATACCTACTGGCCCGCTTATAAGAACGGCGGAACCTCGGTCGCGCCGGTGAGCATGGATCCGCGGGATTACAAGGTGTCCTTCACCCGTACACTCAAGTATGTGAGCGGCGGCAATATGAACGGCACCGACGTGAAGTATATGCAGGTATGTCTGCGTCATCTGGGCTATACGGTAGATGTGGACGGTTATTACGGATCCGGCACCGCCGCGGTGGTCAAGCAGTTCCAGAAGGACAGCGGTCTGACGGCAGACGGCATCTGCGGTTCCGGCACATGGAACGCGATGGTCAAGGCGGTCACGGTGGACGGCGGTTCGCTGAGCATCGTGGAGCAGCCCGTTGACTGCGCTGTGCAGTATGGCGAGAAAGTCAGCTTTACGCTGAAAGCCGACGGTGAGGGTCTTACCTATCAATGGCAGTACAGCGATGACGGCGGCAAGACGTGGAAGCGCAGTACCATCACCAAGGCTACATACTCCACCACGCTTTCCAGGAGCAATGCCAACCGCATGGTGCGCTGCATCGTCACCGACAAATACAAGAATCAGGAAACGTCCAAGGCTGCTTCCATGAAGCTCGGCAAGGTTCTGACCATTGTAGAGCAGCCGGAGGACTGCATCCGGAAGCTGGGCAGTGAAATGGTCTTCACGGTCAAGGCGGAAGGAGAGGGACTGACCTATCAATGGCAGCTCAGCGACAACAACGGCAAGACATGGCGCAACAGCAGCGCAAAAACCGCTACTTACGCGGTAAATCTCACCGAGGGCAGCATTAACCGTATGGTGCGCTGTGTGGTAAAGGACAGCGCGGGTAAGACAGTGACTTCCAAGGCAGCCACCATGAAGCTGCTGGAAGCGGAAATTACACAGCAGCCTGTCAACTGTGCCGTAGAAATCGGCGCAAAGGCGACGTTCCGCGTAGGTGCTGCGGGTAACGGTCTGCGTTATCAGTGGCAGCTGAGTGACGACAACGGCAAGACATGGCGTCTCAGCAGCGTGACAACTTCCGAATACGCGGTGACGCTGACCGATGAAAACGACGGTCGCTGCGTGCGCTGCATTGTGTACGACAAAAACGGCGGCAAGCTGATTTCTCAGACCGCTACGATGACCGCGATTGGTGTTAAGCCCATTTCTCTGGGCATTACCAAGCAGCCCGCGAATGCTTCTGCCGCAGAGGGTAAGCAGATTGCTTTTGAAATCAAGGCAACCGGTAAGAAGCTGAAATATCAGTGGCAGCTGAGTGATGACAACGGCAAGACGTGGCGTAACAGCAGCACTACCACCGCTGTTTATTCCACTGTGATGACCCCTGACAAAAACGGACGCAAGCTGCGGTGCATTATCACCGACGGCAGCACCGGCAAGAGCATTACCTCCAAGACGGCAACGATGAAACTCAGCGTATAAGTGTGGGATTCCGCACACGGAGCGGCAGTTATTGCGCAAAAACAACCAGCGGCGTGACGGTTCATAATGAACGTTACGCCGCTGGTTGTTATACATTATGCGGGAGCGGAGCGGAACATTTCAGGAATTGCCGAATACAATCTGTTCCGCTTCCGCCACTTTATCAATGAGCTTGGTGTGGGGGAGATAGTAGAACGTATAGCGGTGTCCCTTTTGGAGTTCGCTGCTGCTGCCGCTGTACCGGAGAGAGAGAGATTCACCGCTGGTGCCTTTGATGATAATTTCCGTTCGTCCCGGTCCCGCCAGAACCCCCATACTGGGAGAAGCAGCGGAGACGGTGCCTGTGACGGCTGTCAATTCGGGGTCGCTGACCGAAATGTCGCGTATGGAGGGAATGGCCTTCATGATAAACAGTACTGCCAGCAGGGCAAAGAGTCCTGCCGCTACCCATGCGAACCGACGGCGTATTTTGTGATGTACAACCGAAAAGAGGAAAATCACCGTGGCAACGGTGAAACTCAGAAGAGCAATGGCGCCCAGATACAGTACATAAACCCCGAGCGGATCGAAGAGAATGCCGAATCCCAGTCCGATCAGAATCATGCTGCACAGCGCCGCTGCCGATGTGAGCGCAATAGGGCGAACGGTCGCACGACCGAGCGGGATCAAGCCGTTGTCAGCGAGGGGATTGCCCAGTGCGTCCACAACCTGTATCCGTGTAAAAAAGATAAAATAGCGCAGAATGAGCGCTGCTGTCGCCAGAGATAGCAGCAATCCGGCGGCGAGAAAGAAAAATCCGACGCGGCTGTCAAGCGTCAGCCACGACGGCATGATGGCGCCGTATCGTCGGCTGACACCGATAATGCCCAGAAGAACCGTTCCCGCCAATGTGGCGGCTGTGACCGGCACCCCTTTTGCTATTTTTTGCTGCATATTTTGCTGCATATTTCAAAATCCTTCCTGATGATGGTGTCCTGATAATCATGTCATCATGGTATACCAACCACATTTTACCATATATTAACACACTATTAACAAATTGTCAATGGTGTTTTTTGTGATGGATTCCCTATGCCATTTCATGCCGCAAATCGCGGTTATCCCACAGTTTCTGCAAATTCCACTTGCAATTGAAGGAATTTTGTGATAATATGAAAGACAGATTTGATTTTGCCTGAATGACTTTATGATAGAAGGAGCGAAGTAAAACGGATGAACGGTGAATTGATGAACCTGTTTCAGCTTACGCTGGCAGCCAGACAGTCCCTTCGCACGGAGAAAGTCACTTTGCCGCCCTCAGACAGTACATTGGTGGAGGGATATGACTTTCAGTTTGCGCAGCGGGGTGAGAAGGACGCGCTGCCCGCTGTACGGACGGAGCGTGTGGCGGATTGGCTTGAACTGCTCCGGACGCGGGGCGCAAGGGATCTGAAACTGATTGTGGAGGATCAGATTGCCGATTATGAAGCGCTGCGGGGACTTAACGGGTTGCCCTGCTGTCTGATCTGTTTCTATGACGACGGTGCCACGGTCTGGCAGAAGCGCTGGCTGTATAATGTGGTGAGCAAACGATGCCATGTGCATATGGAAGAATTTGTGATTCCCCAGCCTCCGCAGGAAAAGCCGATGTTCCGCGACGTCTCGCAGGATATGGTAATGCTGCTGGAGCGGCTGCGGGCATTGGCGCAGAAGCTGGAACTGAGCCGTTTTGCCTTTGCGTTCCGTGCGGCACAAAACAAACTGCAAGCCAATTTTGTGCCTGCCGATGGTATGATGTCACCGGCGCACCGCCGTCTGTTGGCGGCAGCGACAGAAGCCTATGTGTTTGACGGTGAAGTGCCGTGGACCGAAGAGGGCAAAGCAGCTGCGGAGCAAAAGGGATTGCTGGAGGAATACCAATTGCTTACGGGAGAACTCTATCGTGGCATTGCGCTGTCCTATATGTATGCCGCCAACGAATGGTAATCATCTTTTTACCTGAGATTATCAAAATATAAGGAGGTTTTTTCATTGAAAAAAGGTTGTAAAAGAGCATGGTCCCTGTCGGTACTGCTGCTGACGCTGGCATTTGTGTTCACGCTGCCGGCACAGACGGCGGGGGTCATACAGGGACAAACCGTGTATGCTGCTGCCACCTACGGAAGCAAACAGATGGAAGAATATGCGCGTGAAGTGGCGATACTGGTCAACCGTGAGCGCCGGGCGAAAGGGCTCAGTCCGCTGAAACTGTCCGACAAGCTGAGCGAAGTGGCCATTCTGCGCGCCAAAGAGACCGAAACGCTCTTTTCTCATACCCGTCCCAACGGCACAAGCTGCTTTACCGCGATGGACGAGGCAGAAATCGACTATTACTACGCAGGTGAAAACATCGCCTATGGGCAGAAGACGCCCGAAGCGGTGATGAACGCGTGGATGAATTCGGAGGGACACCGCAACAATATTCTCAGCGAGACGCCCAATTATCTCGGCGTAGGCGTGACCTATAACAATAACCGTTTCTATTGGGTGCAGCTTTTTGCTTCATCCGGCAATCTGAACGGAAAGGTTCCCGCCGATCAGGAAACCGTCACCCGCATTACACAGCACCCCGCCAATTATACCGGCAGGGAGGGGGATACGGCGACTTTTACAGTCAAGGCAGACGGCGACGGATTGACCTATCAGTGGCAGCTTTCGGACGATCAGGGCAAGACATGGCGTACAAGCCTGACCAAATCGTCCACCTATACCGCCAAGCTTAGTGACAAGAATGACGGCCGCTATTTGTGCTGCATTGTAACCGACGCATATGGCAACCGTCTGATCTCCAATTCCGCCGTGATGAAGATTGCCAAGCTGACCATTACGCACCAACCCAGCGATGCCTCAGCCGGTCTGGGAGCGCAGGTGAATTTTGTGGTCAAAGCAACCGGCGAGAGCCTGTTGTATCAGTGGCAGCTCAGCGACAACAAGGGCGCTACATGGCGCAACAGCGCGATTCGCACATCGGCGTATTACACAACACTTACCGCTAAGCATAACGGGCGGTATGTGCGTTGCGTCATCACTGACAAATACGGCAACTCTGCCATATCTGATCAAGCGGAAATGCGCGTTTCTCCCGTGAAGATTACCGGACAGCCTGTGGATGTCACGGCTTCGCTCGGCGATCAGGTGAAGTTTACGGTCAAAGCCAAGGGCGACGGGCTGACCTACCAATGGCAGCTCAGCGATGACAGCGGCGCGACGTGGCGCAGCAGTTCCACCAAGACCGCGATATATACCACGACCCTCAGTGAAAAGAACAACGGACGCTATGTGCGGTGCGTGGTAACGGATGCATACGGCAATGAGACCGTATCCGGTTCGGCTGCCATGCGGGGACGCAAGGCAAGATTTATTACCCAGCCCGCCTCTGTGACGGCGGAAATGGGTGACCGGGTGAGTTTCTCCTTCATTGCGGAAGGGGACGGATTGACCTATGAGTGGCAGCTCAGTGATGATCATGGAACGACCTGGCGTAAAAGCTCCACCAAGACGGCAACGTATAGCACTACCCTCAGTGAGAAGAACAACGGTCGTTCGCTGCGGTGCCTGATTACCGATAAGTACGGCAATCAGGTGGTTTCCCAGACGGTTACCATGAATGCCGTAACCGAAGAGTAACGGTTACGATTTGATAAATAATCCATCGCAAAACAGCGCACACGCTGTCTGAATGAAAATCAGGCAATGTGTGCGCTGTTATTTTGTGCTTGTTTTGCTGAGAGCTACTATGCGGCTTTCATGGTCACGACTTTGGAAATAAGGGTGTTGCCGTATTTGTCCGTGACCAGACAGCGGAGGCTTCTGCCGTTGTTTTTGGCAGAGAGCGTAGTAGAATAGCTGGCGGTTTTCACGGAACTGTTGCGCCATGTGCTGCCGTCGTCAGAGAGCTGCCATTGATAGGTCAGGGTGCCGGGACCCTGTGCCGTCACTTGGAAGGATACCCGTTCTCCCATTCCCGCTTTGACGCTGACGGGCTGCTTGGTAATCTGAAGCGAAGAAATCTTCATGTAAGCCGCGTTGGATTTGACGGAATGACCGTAAGCGTCGGATACGATGCAGCGGAGATAGCGGGTATTGTTGGTATCGGAAAGAGTGGTGCAATAGGTATCGGTGCGGTTGCTGCTGTCCCGCCACGAGGCGCCCTTGTTGTCGGAGAGCTGCCACTGATAGCGGAGACTGCTGCCGGTCGCCTTTATGCGGAAGGTGACAAGATCCCCCTTGAGGGCAGTCACGCTCGCGGGCTGGGCGGTAATGACGGGTACGGTGGAGGTGCTTGTCATACAGGCGGCGTTGGAAGCGATGGAATTGCCGTATTTATCGGATACAACGCAGCGCACAAAGCGACCGTCATTTTTGGAGGAAATGGTGGTGGAATAAGTGTCGGTCTGATTGCTGCTGTTGCGCCAGTTGGTGCCCTGATCATCACTCAGCTGCCACTGATAGGTGATGCCGGGACCGCTGGCGCCGATCCGGAAGGTGACCGCTTCGCCTTGCGCCGCCTGTACATCGACCGGCTGGCGGCTGATGGTGAGGGAAGAAACCTTCATGTAAACGGCGTTGGTCTTGGCAACATGATTATGGTTGGTGTTGGCGATGTAGCAGCGGACATAACGTCCGCTGTTGTTTTTGGTGAGAACCGTTTCGTAAATAGTGGAAGTGCAGGAGACATTGTTCCATGTTACACCCTTGTCGTCGCTGATCTGCCATTGATAAGAATTGCCTCCTTCGGCGGTGACGCGGAAAGTCACGCTGTCGCCTGCCAGCCCCGTGACACTCTGGGGCTGTGAGGTGATTTTCACTCTGTTGAGGTAGATAGATGCCGTCTTTGAAATAATAGTCGAACCCCCGGCGTCCTTGATGACGCACCGCATCATGCGATTTTTCATGGCTTCGGTCATGGTATCGGTGAAAATAGACGTTGTCTGCTCCGTATCGACCCATGTTTTGCCGCTGTCATCGCTGAACTGCCACAGGTAAGTCAGATTTTTGCCGGTGGCGGTCACGCTCATGGAGAAGGTATTGCCAGCTATGCGTGTCACGCTTTGCGGTTGCTGCTGTATGGTGGGAGGATTGCACTTGAGGCGCACGGTCTGGGAAGTAGCGGTATGACCCTGACTGTCCGAGACCACGCAGCGCAGATATTGACCGACATTCTGTTCGGTCAGCGTGAGGGTGCAGCTGCTGCGGATGAACTGATTAGACAGATCTTCATTCACCACGCAGTCCGCGGGTACGCTCTGCCAGCTTTTTTTGTCAGAACTGAGCTGCCACTGATAGGTCAGATTGCCATAGGCGTTGGCGCTGCACTGATAGGTCAATGGCTGTCCGAAATCGCCGGTTTTGCTGGAGGAAGGCTGCGTGCTGATGGCAAATCCGGTGAGCAGATTTATCGTCCGTGAAATGACACGGTTGCCGTATTGGTCAGCAACAATGCAGCGAAGATAGATGGGGTTGTAATTGCTGTGGCGTAATTCATACCGACAGAAACTGTCTGTCGAGTCGATGTTTGTCCAATAGTCTCCCTCGTCCCCCGCATATTGCCCCTTCTGCCACTGATAGGTCAGACCTTCGCCGACCGCCTCAATGGAAAATTTGACAAGACTGCCATTGGAACCGATTCCGTCATAGGGCTGGGTGATGATGCGGGGCGGTTCGATGATTCTGACGGGGAACGTGGCGGTCAGATTCTCATAGGAGACAGTGACGGTCTGCGTGCCGGTGGTATCAAAAGCCATCGGCGTATAGGCGAAACCGTCGATTAACTGACGGGTGGCACCGTTGGCATAATGCAGGAGCACCATCAGCCCGTCGGGTTCAAACGGTTGACCGACAACATAGACGGTTTTGCAGGGCAAACTGGTGATCGAAAGAGAAACAGGCGGTTCGTCCGGTATGGATACCGTCTCGGCAAATGTGACCGAAGCGTTCAGAAGCGCATCATTGCCTTCCCCGATATGGTAGCAGAGCGTATTCCACTCGTCGGCACTGCCCATATAATGCACTTGTTTCAGGGATGTACAGTTGACAAAGGCGTACTCACCGATTTCCGTCACACCCCGACCGATGGTAATTTCCCGGAGTGAGGTGCAGTCGGCAAAGGTGAAGCTCCCCACGCGGGGGACGCGGTTGGGAATTACAAAGGATTCCAGTTTGGCGCAGCCCTGCGCGAAACCGTCCGTCAGGGAAGCAAGAGGTGCGTTGACGTCCAGTGTGAGCGAGGACAGATTGGCATTGGGGCTGAAGGTGGTCTGAATCTCCGTCACGGTAGCGGGTAGAATGACCGATTCCAGCGCCGTACATTCTGTAAAGGCGCTTTTCTGAATGGTGCGGAGAGAATTGCCGAGATGAACCGTCCGAAGTGCCGTGCAGCCCCGGAAGGCATATTGTTCCAGCGTTTCGAGCCGGTTGCCGAAGGTGACTTCTGTCAAAGCAGCGCAGCCTGCAAACATATCCGAAGCGTAAGTCAGGCGGGAATCCGGGTCAAAAGTGACGGTGCGGAGGGAAGCGTTATTGGAGAAAGCCAGAGAACCAATGGTTTCGACCGACGCGGGAATATGCAGTGTGGTCATATTGCAATATTTAAAAGCACCTTTTCCGATGGTTTTCAGACCGCTGCCGAAGGTGACGCTTTTCAGACCGCCCATGGTGACATAGTCTCTGCCGATATAGCCCGCCTGCGGAAAGGCATATTCACCGATGAATTCCAGCGAATCGGGGAACGTGACGTTCTCCAGCGGACAGGCATAAAAGGCATAGTTGCCAATGGAGCGGAGATGCTGCCCGAACGTAAACGATGTCAGTTTATTGCAGGAAGAAAACGCGCTGTTGCCGATGGATTCCACACCGCCGGGCAGGACAACCGTCTGCAATGCACTGTCCTGTGAAAACAGGCTGTCGGGAATTCGGGTAATCGGAGAACCGCTCGCAAAGGTGAAGGACTTCAGGCTGGAGCATTTGAAAAAAGCGCCGCTGCCCAGTGTCTCCACCGTAGCGGGAAGGGTGAACGAGGTAAAGGCACATTCGCCGAAGCCCTCCTGATCGATGATTTTGAGGCACGTCTGGCTGCCGAAGGTCACATTGGTGGCGTTGCAGCCGGAAAACGCCCATTTTCCGATGCGTTCTACCGAATTGGGAATGGTGATTTTGGCGAGATTTACGCAATCGCCGAAGGCAACGTCATCGATATTCTGCACACGGCTGCCCAGTTTCAGTGTGGTGAGGGAACCGCAATTCAGGAAGGCGTTCTTGCCGATGACGGTCACGGAATCGGGAATCGTGACAGATGTCACGGCGCTGCCCCGGAAGGCGTTATCACAGATAGACGTAATCTGCCCGTAAAAGCGGATATCCGTGAGTTTGCCGCCATACCTCCCATAATAATAGCTGCTGCCGGATTGAATCTGCCACGGGGCGGAGGTCATGTCACCGCTGCCGCTGATGTTCAGTACGCCGGTGTCGGGGTTGATGCTCCAGTGGAGATTGTCGCCGCATTCGCCGCTGGTGGGATAATTGGCAGCCTGTACCGTTTTCCCGCGGCAGCAGAAGAGTATTGCCATGACACAGACGATGATCATGGTCAGGTTCTTTTGTTTCATCATGATAGACACTCCTTTCATGGTGCGAATTGTTTGGCTTACAGGACTATTATACTATTTTTTGGGGATTATGTCAATCCGGTTTGTGGAAAAATTGTACGTGAGAAAGGCTTTACATTCACATGATAATGTGGTAAAATATGATTGTTTTTCGATTTAACGTGCGAAACAGAAGCAAGATTACGATAAGAAGGTATGTATCCATATGAGTATGAATCCCGGTAATAAGCTGAAAGACGAGAATCTCGATTTTCTTTTCAGCGGCATTCTGAAACTGGAAACGCTGGACGAATGCTATCAGTTCTTTGAGGATCTGTGTACCGTCTCAGAGATCAAGGCGATGTCACAGCGGGCGGTGGTTGCCAAGATGCTGCGCGACCATCATGTGTACAGCGACATCGTGGGACGCACTGGCGCGAGTACGGCAACCATTAGCCGCGTCAATCGTTCGCTGAATTACGGACGGGATGGCTATGATATGATCTTCGGGCGGATGACCGAAGAAGAGCGTCGGCTCATCGAGACACCGAAAAACGCGGCGGAAGAGGACGGCGAGGCGCAATGAGCTATGAAGCGTTCGCGGAATATTATGACGCACTCATGAGCGATGTCGATTATGACGCCCGGGCGTCATATCTCGACCGCCTGATTCGCTCGGTCAAACCCGCGGCAAAGCTGCTGGTGGATCTGGCGTGTGGCACGGGCAGTCTGACCGTGAAGCTTGCCGCGAAGGGGTATGACGTGATCGGCACCGATATCTCGGAAGAAATGCTCAGTAAGGCGCGGGAAAAATCCGACGGCAGCATTCTCTTTCTGTGCCAATCCATGCAGGAACTGGATATGTACGGCACCATTGACGCCTTTGTCTGCACGCTCGACAGTCTCAACCATCTGCCGGATCGCGGCGAGGTAGTCAGGGCGTTTGAGCGGGTGGCACTGTTTCTGGAGCCGGACGGCGTATTTGTGTTTGATATGAACACCCCCTATAAGCACGCGGAGGTGCTGGGGGATAATTGCTTTGTCTATGAAAATGAGCAGGTGCTTTGTGTGTGGCAGAATGAAGATAAAGGCGGCGGCAAGGTACATATCGCGCTGGATTTTTTTGAAGAGCAGGCGGACGGACGCTATGAGCGCTATACGGAAGATTTCGACGAGACAGCCTATTCGCTCGCCGAAACGGAGGAAATGCTGCAGGAAGCCGGACTGCGGCTGTTGAATGTGTATGACGATATGACGTTTGACCCGCCGAGGGAAGACAGTCAGCGGCTGGTGTTTGTGGCAGTCAAGGCGGAGAACAAAACAGAAGGACGGGAACAAATCTATGAGTAAACTGGTCAGATGTATCACGACCGACGGTCTGGTGATGGGAGCGGCAATCGATTCCACCGATATTGTGCGCAAGGCGCAGGAGCTTCATCGCACTACGCCCGTGATTACCTCGGCGCTGGGACGGATGCTCACCGGCGCGTCGATTATGGGCAATAAGCTCAAGGAGGATAATGCCTCCCTGACGCTGCGGATCAATGGCGGCGGACCGGCAGGTTCCATTATTGCGGTGTCGGACAGCAAAGGCAATGTCCGGGGATATGCCCAGCAGCCCGGACTTCGGCTCATGCCCAACGCCAAAGGACAGCTCGACGTGGCGCGTGCGGTGGGGAAGAACGGCACGGTGACGGTCATCAAGGATTATGGCTACGGTCAGCCCTATTGTACCCAGACGCCCCTTATCACAGGCGAAGTGGCAGAGGATTTGACCGCTTATTATGCGATCAGCGAACAGGTGCCGACGATTTTCTGTATTGGCGTTCACTTCGATGAGAAGTGGCGAATGGACAAGGCAGGCGGACTGCTCATCCAACTGCTGCCGGCGGCGGATCACCGTGAAATCGAAAAACTGGAGGAAATGCTCAAGACCATGCCGCCGGTGACGCAGATGCTGCTGGAGGGCAATACGCCTGAGCAGATTCTGGCACGTACACTGCCGGGCTTTGAACTGGAGATATTCGACAGTCAGGAAGTCGCCTATCGCTGTGACTGCTCGCGGGAGCGGGTGGAGAATGCCTTTCTGACCATGCGCCCCGACGAGATTCGGGGATTGGCGGATGAGAGCGGGAAAGCGGAGGTTGTGTGTCATTTCTGCAATCAAAAATACTATTTCACGCAGGAGCGTCTCAACGAACTGGCGGAGATACAGGAAGCGCGCGGAAATTAGCGCGATGCCTTGGCACCGAAAATCAGGAAGACACATACTCTGTCAATGAAGGATGTATACCTTATATATGGTATGTAAGGTATTACGGACAGAAAAACAAAAAAGTCAAAAAAAAGAAAAAAAACACTTGACATTTGCCCTTCCATGGTGTAATATATAACACGTCACTGAGAGCGGGAGCCCGTCGAATAGCAGTCATCGCCGTAATCAGTGCGTGATATGGGAGCATAGCTCAGCTGGGAGAGCATCTGCCTTACAAGCAGAGGGTCACAGGTTCGAGCCCTGTTGTTCCCACCATTATCTGGCCCGGTAGTTCAGCTGGTTAGAACGCTAGCCTGTCACGCTAGAGGTCGACGGTTCGAGCCCGTTCCGGGTCGCCAGATATGCCTCTGTAGCTCAGTCGGTAGAGCAGGGGACTGAAAATCCCCGTGTCATTGGTTCGATTCCGATCGGAGGCACCAGAAACGCGCCTGTCGGCGCTAAATGAATAGTGAATAGTGAAG
>JAFPUM010000051.1 GCA_017395425.1 Clostridia bacterium
GGCGACGGTCTGACGTATCAGTGGCAGCTTTCCGACGATCAGGGCAAGACGTGGCGCAACAGTTCCACCAAGACCGCGACCTATTCCACCACCCTCAGCGAGAAGAACAACGGACGGTATGTCCGCTGCGTCGTCACCGATCAGAACGGCGCGAGTGTCACATCCGAAGCGGCTTCCATGAAGATGATCACCGCGCTTGTGATTACCGGACAGCCCTCCCCCGTCACGGCGAAATCCGGCGACCTCGTGACCTTTAAGGTGACAGCCACCGGCGACGGTCTGACCTACCAGTGGCAGCTCTCGGACGATCAGGGCAAGACGTGGCGCAACAGCAAGGCGACCACCGCCAGCTATTCCACCACCCTCACTTCCAACAACAACGGGCGGTATCTCCGCTGCATTGTCTCCGACCAGTACGGCAGCAGCAAAAAGTCCAACGCAACCTATATGAAAATTACGTCGCTGAAAATCACCGGACAGCCTTCGCCTGTCACGGCAAAATCCGGCGATCTGGTGACGTTCAACGTAGCGGCGTCGGGTCCCGGCATCACCTATCAGTGGCAGCTTTCCGACGATCAGGGCAAGACGTGGCGCAACAGCAAGGCGACCACCGCCAGCTATTCCACCACCCTCAGCACCACCAACAACGGGCGGTATCTGCGCTGCGTCGTCACCGATAAGTACGGCAACGCCGTCAAATCGGACGCCGCCTACATGAAGATTACCTCGCTTGCCATCACCGGTCAGCCGTCCAACGCGACCGGCAAAAAGGGCGACACCGTCAAATTCACCGTAACCGCCAAGGGTCCCGGCATCACCTATCAGTGGCAACTCTCCGACGATCAGGGCAAGACGTGGCGCGACAGTTCCACCAAGGCGGCAACCTACTCCACCACCCTAAGCGACAAGAACAACGGACGCTTTGTCCGCTGCGTTGTGACTGACAAGTACGGCAATGCCGTCAAGTCCGACGCTGCCAGCATGAAGATCAAATAGCGACTGACCGCGTATTTCCACTTTCCGTAGCATTACAATCGGGTCACACCATTCTCATGGAGGGTTGTGTGACCCGTTTTTTTACGACTGATTTTAGTAAAATTCCTTCTTTTGGATTGACATGGCTTGTGAAATAAACTATAATACAAACAGCGAGAGGTTATTATTTTGAAAAGGAGTTGTATTGTATGACCAAAACCCTCAAAACCCTGCCGCTGGCATTGGTATTCGCCCTGTTTGCGATGTTCTTCCCGCTGTGCCGAACAACAGGAGCCACCGGAAACACCGTCTATGCCGCTGCCGGTGCCGCGAATGTCTCTCTCAGAATCACTGCCCAGCCTTCGCCCGTCACCGCCAAAGACGGCGCGCCTGTCACCTTTACGGTCAAGGCATCCGGCGAGGGACTGACGTATCAGTGGCAGCTTTCCGACGATCAGGGCAAGTCCTGGCGCAACAGCAAGGCGACCACTGCCGCTTATTCCACCACCCTGACCACCGCCAATAACGGACGCTATCTCCGCTGTATTGTCTCCGACAAATATGGCAGCTCGCTCAAATCCAACGCCACGTATATGAAAATCACTTCGCTTGCCATTACGGGGCAGCCTCAGCCTGTCACCGCCAAAAACGGCGATTCCGTCACCTTCACCGTAAAGGCAAAGGGACCGGGTATCACCTATCAGTGGCAGCTCTCTGACGATCAGGGCAAGACGTGGCGCAACAGCAAGGCAACGACCGCGACTTATTCCACCACCCTCAGCACCTCCAACAACGGACGGTATCTGCGCTGCATTGTCACCGACAAATACGGCAATTCCCTCAAATCCGACGCCGCCTACATGAAAATTACCTCTCTGGCAATTACCGGTCAGCCTGCCAATGTCACCGCCAAAAAGGGAACCGCTGTTTCCTTTAAGATTACCGCCAACGGTCCGGGTATCACCTACCGCTGGCAGCTTTCGGACGATCAGGGCAAGTCCTGGCGCGACAGTTCCGCCAAGTCCGCACAGTACTCCGCCACGCTCAGCGACGCCAACAACGGGCGTTATCTCCGCTGCGTGGTCACGGACAAATACGGCAACTCCCTCCACTCCAAAGCGGTTTATATGAAAATTTCTTCCTCCGGGCAGAACGGTTCTTCCGGTCAGCAGGGCGGCTCCACGATCCAGAGTGACGCGGACGGCACCGTTTGGATTACCCAGAACGGCAGCAAATATCATACCGACAAAAACTGCTCCCGCATGAAGAATCCCATCAAAGTCACCGTCGCCCATGCCAAATCCCTGGGATACACCCCCTGCAAAAAATGCTCATGATCTGACAAAGGCAGCGTATCCTCTCACCATTTTCCCCCGCGCGACAGATATGGTATCGCGAATTTCTGCGATAAAATATCTGTCAGCGACGGGGGATTTTTTGGTTGATTTTTACAATGCCTTATGGTAAAATGAAGGTGACGCCATGTACGGTTTATCTCATATCAAAAAGGAGGATTTTTATCATGGGACTTTTCGGCAATTTGTTTGAAAAAAAATACTGTTCCGTCTGCAACGGCGAAATCGGTCTGCTCGGCAACCGCAAGCTGGAGGACGGCAACCTCTGTAAAAACTGCGCGGCAAAACTCTCTCCCTTCTTCAGCGACCGCCGCAGCAGCACCGTCGCGCAGATTCAGGAACAACTCGCCTATCGTGAAGCCAACAAGCAGGCTGTCGCCGCGTTCCATACCACCCGCTCCTTCGGCTCCGATACCAAGGTGCTGATCGACGAGGACGCCCGGAAATTCATGGTAACAGGCGCCCGCAATCTGATTGACGCGAACCCCGATGTCATCGATTTTTCTCAGGTGACCGGCTGCGACCTTGACATCGACGAAGATCGTGACGAAGAACAACGCAAGGATGCGCAGGGCAATTATGTGAGCTACAATCCCCCGCGCTATACCTTCCGCTATGATTTCAACGTCATCATCCGGGTCAATCACCCCTATTTTGACACCATCAGATTCCAGCTCAACGACACGAGTGTGGAAACCAATCCCGACAATCCCCTCGCCGTCATGAACAAGCCCGACCCCCAATCCTGTCAGGATTACCGCGAGTATGAAGCCATGGGCAGGGAAATCAAGGAGATTCTGCTCAATGCCCGCCAGACCGTGCGTGACGAAGCCAAGGCAAAGTCCGCGCCCAGAATCGCTATGCAGTGTCCGCTCTGCGGTGCCACTACCACACCCGATGAGCACGGCTGCTGCGAATACTGCGGCGGCGCTATCGCGAAATAGGCATTCTTTTGTTTGCGCTCCATCAGACAGCCCTGAAAAGTGCGGCTTTGAAAACCGTTCCTTTCAGGGCTGTCTGATTGGAAAAAATACTTGAAAAAAATACTTGAAAAAAATAAGAAATAAAAAAATAAAAAACTGCAACATTCTCACCGCGTCATCTGTATCTTATACAGAACGGTCGGATACAAACCGGTCGCCAACATTGGAAAGGAAGTCTTTCATCATGAAAAAGAACATGCAAAAAACCATCGCTATCCTCGCCGTCGCCGCGATTCTCTCGGGCGCTGTCGCTTCGCTCGCCTCCTGCGGCAAGGGTTCCGCCAAGGACAACACCGCCTCCGATCAAAACAACTCCTCCCAAACCGTACAGATTGCCAACCCATGGACTGAGTACACCTCTCTCGATGAAGCCGTTAAGGGCAGCGGTATCCCGATCGAAGTGCCGGAAACCGTGGGCAATACAAAGCCCGATTTGTGGATGGCGATTAACGGCGATATGATTGAAGTCCGCTACGGAAACGCAGCCGATATCCGCAAGGCAATCCTGCCCTCCGACAGCCACGATATCAGCGGCGATTATAACGATTACGCCCAAGAAGTGACAACCATCGTAGAAAACCATCAGGTCACGTTCAAGGGCAATGACGGCAACGTCATGGTTGCCATCTGGTCTGATGACAAATATGCCTATTCCGTCACCACGCCGGGCGTCACGGTGGAGGAAATGAAAGCATTGGTCGCCGCGGTCAAGTAAGGAGAAACGCATGACAAGTGCCGTTTTTGATATCATGCCCCTGTATCTGCTCCGGCGGGAATGTTTGCCGCTGCTGGCGTGGCTGTATGCCATATCCTCCCCCACTTACCCAAAAGAGGAAAATACCGCGCTTGTCCGTGAGAAAGCCGCCTATTACTTCGACGCGTTCGGCAACGCCATTCTGCGCCTTGCCTATTCCTATCTTCACACGATGGACGAAAGCGAGGAAATTCTGCAGGACACATTGATGAAGTACATGACCGACGCGCCCCGTTTTATCAACGACAGGCACGCCAAAGTCTGGCTGCTGCGCGTGGCTGCCAATCTCAGCAAGAACCGCCTTGATTACAACCGTTACCGTCAGACCGATGAACTCAGCGAACAGCTCATCGCCGAGGAACGGGAGGATCTGTCCTTTGTCTGGGACGCGGTCAAGGCGTTGAAACCCACCCAGCGGGAAGTCATTCATCTCTTCTATCAGGAGGGCTATACCACCGCGCAGATTGCCGGACTGCTTGGGCGCAATGAATCTACCGTGCGCTCTGATCTGCGGCGGGGGCGCGAAGCACTCAAGCTGATGTTAAAGGAGGGATATGATTTTGAGTGAAAAATACAATGCTATCATGGAGCGGGTTGCGGTCACACCCGGCATGCGGACGCGAATCATGGACAACCTCGGCTTGTCCGGCACAGTACACCGTCCCACTCTTCCGCGTATCGCCGGACGCTATCGTTCCTATGCGGCAGCAGCAGCGTGTCTGCTGCTGGTCATAGCCGGCGCCTTCCTTGTCACACGGCTCAACCGTCCGACGGTCGCCCCCCCACCCGATGACACCGTCTATACGCCGTGGGGCAGCGTGACATATGACAGCGCGGCAGAACTCTCCCAAGCCGTGGGCTTTCCCGTGACCGATCTCTCCCATCTGCCGTTTACCCCCACCGATACCGTCTATCAGAAATATCCGGACGGCATGGCGGAAATCACTTACAGCGACGGCGAGAAACAATCCGTCTTTTACCGCGTTTCCAAAGGAACCGGGGACAATTCCGGCGATTACAACGAATACCCATCGGTCTACGACACGACCGTCGGCGACCTTACCCTGACTCTCAGCGGAGACGGCAGCCTGATCTATAAGGTCAACTATGTGCGGGACGGCTATGCCTGTTCCCTCACATCTCCGCAAGGGCTTACCGAGTCCCAATGGAGGGATATGATCGAGGCATAAGCCCTTTACACTGATACACTGATACACTGATACACTGAAACCAAACCTTTCCGTCATTTTTCCATCCGCGCGGCGAAGCACGCGCAATTCACGAGGCAGCCGGATTCCCGTGACAAGACCCATCGCGGCAGGTACGCGGGCGGCGCAAGCCGTATTCGCCCCGGACGCGAGCATCAAGGCAAAAGCCCGGACGCGAGTGATTCCCCCTCTCCCTTTCAACCACGCCGGAACGTCCCCTGCCGCCACCTTTATCCAGCCGCACCCCTGTGCCGGAGTTGGATATCCGCTCGCCCGGCAAACAAGCAACGGGGTTGCAAATGAGTATGTCCATCTCAGGAAAAGATCAGAATCTGACATACCTTCCCGCCCGATGGCACACCGCCAGCGAACAGGCAATTTTGGCGCAGTCGGGAAGGATAAAAGGTATCACGCACCAACCCAGCACGGTACCCAGTCCCACCGCGCCGCTCCTGCGGGCATACACCAGCATGAACCACGCCGTGCCGAACGCATAGCACACCAGCAGTCCTGCCGCCATTGCCAACGCCAGCGGCAGGATTTTCCGTTTCCATCGGTCAGAAACAAAGCCCACCATCAGCGCGATAAACACAAAGCCCAGCAGATAGCCACCTGTGGGTCCCACCAATTTGTCCGGTCCGCCGGTCATGCCCGACAGCACCGGCACCCCTATCGCGGCAAGCAGCAGATAGACCGTCATCGCCAATGTCCCCCGCTTCATGCCAAATAAACCCGCGACCGTGAAAATCGCGAATGTCTGGAGCGTAAACGGCACTGCCATCGGCACGGATATCCATGCGCACACCGCGATCAGCGCCGCCGACAGCGCCACCGTCACCATATCCGCCGTGGTTATTTTTAAAAATGTATGCCGTCCGGCTGCCATTGTATCGTTTGTATGTTGTTCGTCCATCATGATGTTCCTCCGTTTTGTTTTCTCTGTGGGTTGCCGCGAACGCTATTATAATCCATCACACTTGAATTGTCAACCTGTAATTTATAATAAGGTTGACAGTTTTTTTCTTTGTTTCAAAACCCTGATATGACAATACGGCGAGACCACCCCAACCGATTCCGGTGACAGGCGGCTCGCCGTATTGTCTGCTATGAGATTGTGAGGTTATTATGAGTGTACGCACCGGCAGCAAACCGGTTCGCACGTCGCGCAGTCCTTGTAAAAAAATCAGAAATTATTCCGTCCGCAGCGCCACCACGGGATCCTTGTCGGCAGCCATGCCGGAGGGAATCAGTCCCGCAATCAGCGTCAGTGCCATGCTGATGATCACCAGCACCACACCGCCGACCACCGGCAGCCGCGATACATTGGCAATTCCCGAAATCGCTTCAATCACCGCGTTGACCGGCAGGTTGAGCAGCAGCGTCAGACCAATGCCCAGAGCACCCGAAATAAAGCCGATGATGAGCGTTTCCGCGTTGAACACCCGCGAGATATCCTTCTTGGACGCACCGATGGAACGCAGAATGCCGATCTCCTTGGTGCGCTCCAGCACCGAGATATAGGTGATAATGCCGATCATGATGGAGGAAACCACCAGCGAAATGGATACAAACGCGATCAGCACATAGGAAATCATATTGATGATGGTGGAGACGGAGGACATCAGAATGCCCACCAGATCGGTGTAGCGAATCTGTTCTTCGTCGTCCTTGCCCTCATTGTAATCCTTGATCACCGCTTCAATGGATTCCTTGGAATCAAAATCCACCGGATAAAGCAGAATCGAACTGGGGTCGTCGAGATCGGCGACGCCGAGTTTCGTCAGATTCTCCTCATAGGTGGTCTTGGGCTTCTCCTGCTTGAAGTAACGCTCCAGCATAGCGGTCCGTTCCTCTTCGGGCAGCGACGCCATATACTCCTGCTGCTCCTGCGGCAGAGAGGCAATATACTGATCCATCATCTGCCGGCGAAGCTGTGCCTGCTGCTGATAGGCAGCGAGTTCTTCCGGCGTCATTTGGGCAGGGTCGGGCGGAGTGTTTTCTTCCTCGTCGCTTTCAAAGGGCTGTCCCGTAAAGATATCGGTATCCGGGTGCGCCTTCTGTGCAATAACCGCCGGCGCGCTGTCCGCCTGATGAATCACATACTCCACCAGTTCATGCGTATAGCCCACCACGCCGTTGACCGACGATGCCGCCGCGTTGTCATTGGGACGGATAATGCCCACGACCCTGATTTCCTGTCCGCCGTCCACGGCTTTTTTGAGCAGGATATCGTCGTCGGTCACGTCGAACCATGTGTCGGTCGCCGCGTCGCGTGTCACCATCTGTCCTGCCGTGAGCAGCTTGAATTTCAGCTTGAGCAGTTCGTCATAGGTGAAGGACACCGATTCCGTCTCAACCGTCTCGCCGTTCATGAGCTTCTGCATATTGTCGTCCAGTTCCGACTGGTCTTTGAGTCCCAGTGAATAGAGTGCCAGATCGCTGATCTCATTCTTCTTGGTGACAACCAGCACCACTTCATTGAAGGCTTCCGGCCAGCGTCCCGCGAGGATATCGTACTGGGAATCCAGCAGCTTGCGGTTGCCCAGCAGCTCGCTCCAGAATTCGCCGGAGCCGGTGAACATCATGCTGCTGCTCTGCTGCTGCATTCCCATACTCTCCATGACCGTGGAGGGATTGACCTGTACCACACCGTCAGAGGTGTCCGCCTTGAAGATATTGAGCGGCACGCTATAGCTGTACTGTATGGCGCTGGTGTAATCCTGTATGGCTTTGCCGTTTTCATCGGTTTCGATATATTTCTTGAAGGCGGCAAGGTTATTGGTCTTGACCGTGGAAACCATCGTATTCATGAGTTCCGACATGACGTCGGAGGAATACACCTTGTCGAGATCGTGATCGGCGTCGTCCGAACGGCTCTTCTGTATCGTGGACGCCATCGACGCCAGATCCACCGATTCCTTTTGTATGGTCAGCGGGTAGGATGAAAGCGTATCCTCCTGCACCTTGTCGATATACAACTGAAAGCCGTTGGACAGCGAGAGAATCAGCGCAATACCGATGATGCCGATACTGCCCGCGAACGCGGTCAGCACCGTGCGTCCCTTCTTGGTCATCAGGTTATTGAGCGACAGCGAAAATGCCGTGAAAGGCGACATGGAGGTTTTGTCCCGCCGCGTTTTCTTTGCCTTTTTCGTTGGTTCCGGAGACGTATTTTCCGCCGGGGCATCTGCCGTCTCCGTTTCTTCCGGCGTATAGGGGTGGGAATCGTCGGTCACACTGCCGTCCAGCAGCCGCACAATACGGGAAGAATACTGCTCCGCGAGATCGGGATTATGCGTCACCATGATGACCAGCTTTTCCGACGCAATTTCTTTGAGCAGTTCCATAATCTGCACGCTGGTTTCGGAATCCAGCGCGCCGGTGGGTTCGTCCGCCAGCAGAATTTCGGGGTTGTTGACCAGTGCGCGGGCAATTGCCACGCGCTGCATCTGTCCGCCCGACATCTGATTGGGCTTCTTCCTGAGCTGATCGCCCAGTCCCACCTTTTCCAGCACTTCCACCGCGCGTCTCCGGCGTTCCGCCTTGGACACGCCCGACAGGGTCAGCGCCAGTTCCACATTGGAAAGTACCGTCTGGTGCGGAATCAGGTTGTAATTCTGAAACACAAATCCGATGGAATGATTGCGATAGGCGTCCCAGTCCGCGTCCTTGAACTGCTTGGTTGACTTGCCGTTGATGCTCAGATCGCCGCTGTCATAGCGGTCGAGACCGCCGATGATATTGAGCAGCGTGGTCTTGCCGCAGCCGGATGGTCCCAGAATGGACACAAATTCGTTCTCCCGGAACGCGATGCTCACGCCTTTCAGCGCTTCCACCCGCGTGCTGCCGCCCAGATAGGATTTTACAATGTCCGTTAATTTCAGCATAATTTTCAAAGATCCTTTTTGAACGTCGTCGTTCTTCTCGTTTTCTCTGTCGTCTGACAAATTATAGTATGGCAATATAAACGCAGTTTAAACACAGCTACCATCTCACGATCACGACGCCGTTGGGATGGAGCCAGCCGTTGTCGTAGCGGTTGGCGAAGAAAATTTCCTTGCCGTCCATATAAGGCGTGTTGACCGATTCGTCGGAGCAGTTGATGATGACCTTGAGCTGATGATTTTCGCAGTCGAGCTTGAGATATTCGATCACGCGGTCGTTGGGAATCTCATTGGGAAAATGGAAATTGCGGCTGCGGAAGAGCGGCTCGTTTTTGCGCAGCCAGATCAGCCGCTTGACCATGTCGATGCGGTCGCCGTACCAGCCGGCTTCGATGCGTTCCCACGGCATACAGCGTCGGCAGTCAGGGTCGCCGCCGCCGTCCATGCCGATTTCGGTGCCGTAATAGATGCACGGACTGCCCGGCATGGTGAACAGCACCGCGAGCTGCTGATAGACTACGTCAATATTCTGATGATACCGTCCGAACACGCGGTCGGTGTCATGAGAATCCAGCAGATTGAAGATCACGTCGTTGGTGTGCTGCATATACATGGTGTAACAGCGGTTGACCATATATTCAAAATCGCGCTTCTTGCGGGAACGGTCAATCCAGAAGTCCGTGATGCTGTGGGACAGCGGATAATTCATCACGGAGTCGAACTCGTCTCCCCGCAGCCATGGCATGGCGTTGTGCCAGATTTCGCCGAGAATATAGAAATCCGGGTTGATTTTTTTCAGGGCATAGCGCAGGGTCTTGCAGAACTGATGGGACACCTCGTTTGCCACGTCAAGACGGATGCCGTCAATCCCGAAGTTTTTCGCCCAGTATTCCACCACGCCCACCAGATATTCCACCACTTCGGGGTTGTTGGTGTTGAGCTTGGGCATTTTGGCAAAGAAGCCGAAGGAATAGTATTTTCCGTCGCGGGTGTCCCAGCGGTCAAAGTCGATGGGCCACTGGTTGATCATGAACCAGTTGTAATACTTCGATTCGGGACCGTGCGCCAACACGTCCTGCCACGGCGCGAACCACTCGCCCGAATGATTGAACACCCCGTCCAGCATGATGCGGATGCCCTTTTCATGCGCGGTTTCCACCAGCGTGCGGAAGGTTTCCTCATCGCCGAAATGCGGATCGATTTTCATATAGTCGGTGGTGTTGTATTTGTGGGTGGAAGGCGCCTCAAAAATCGGCGTCATATAGATGCCCGTGATGCCGAGGTCGCGCAGATAGTCCAGCCGGTTGATGATGCCCTGCAAATCGCCGCCGTAAAACTGCTCGTTGGTGACAGGCGTATCGTTGTCCGCCCACGGCAGGCAGTTTTCGGGATTGATGTCGGGGTTGCCGTTGCAGAAGCGTTCGGGAAAAATCTGATACCACACCGTGCTGTTGACCCATTCGGGTACACGGTTGATATCGGAGGGATTCATCCACGGAAATGTGAAGCATTGCAGCATTTTCCCTTCGAGGTGCCACTGTTCCTCACTCAGCACGCCGTCCTCAAAGTAATACCACGTTTCGCGTTCGCCGCCGTATTCCGCGCGGCTCACCAGTTCAAAAAAGTAGCGGCACCGCTTGTACTGCGGTACGATGGTGGTCGTCCACCAGAGCTGATGCGCCAGCCGCTTCTTGAAGGGTACCGGCAGCCGCACGCCTGCCCAGTTCTGCTGCGCCCCCAGTATGCCCGTGGCAAAGGGGTCGCCGTAATGGATGTAAACCTCTTCTACATCATATCCCGTCTTGAGATTTACAATCAGCTCGCTAGCATTGTTCATATAGCAATAGTTATCGCTGCAAATGTGATACACTGCTTCAAATTTCATACGATTCTCAACCCTTTCCTGTATAACAACGGAGGCAATGGCTTTCGACGCTCCCTGTGCGGAAGTCTTATCCTTATTATACAGGTTTTCACGGGAAAAATCAACCATTCGGCAGGAATCATTATCTATCTTTCATAATTGACGGGAAAGAAAATCCCATTTGATATGGCAGCAAATGTACAAAAACCAACAGCTAAAAAATTTCATATCTGTTTACAGGATATATGATTGAAATTTAGCGCGATAAAGATTATAATATATTCATCCTGCTGCGGTCAGAAAGGAGGCTTGCCAATGAGATATGAGGATTTGGTCTTTAAGATTCCTCAGGAGACACCCACTTACCGTGAAGATTCTGAATTTGTCATTCAACAGATTATATCCATTCTGGATTCACGCAAAGCGGCAAATGATGACAAAATCATCATCAACACAAATCTGCGTATGGGTTTGCCACTGGAAAATATCAACAAAATCGCGGGTCCCATGATCGAAGCGTGGGCATACGAGGTATTTACAGGTATTCGCGACAATATAAACAATCCTTTCCATCTGGTCAACGTGGAAGCACAAGAGCGGCTTGGAATGTCGGATATTATTCTGCAATTCAAAAAAGGACATTCTGTTGTTACCGGGAACATCGACGTCAAAGCAACGGCAAATGATATTCCAAACAGTGGGAAAGGACCCAATATAACCTCTTTTGCGAGAATCCGGACAGCGTATGTAAGAGACCCTGATTTTATGTTTATCATTCTCTCCATAAAGCATCGGGTTTATTCGGAACGAAATCAGCAAACAGGACTTGTTGACGGCATTATGGAAATTGTTGATTATAATGCCTATGACCTCAAATTTATCAGCGACGCAGATATCAATTACAATCCTGCGCTTGGGACAGGGCAAATTCAAATCAAAGACATTCATTATGTAACATATCAATATAGAACTACATGGGAAATGTGTCAATTGCTTGACCAGAAATATCTCCATAGTTCACGCAGAAATTTTGAGGATTTTTACAGAGAGGCATCAAAAAATCAATGGATCAAGAATTGAAAATCATTTGCGGTGACGCCATTCAGGAAATGAAAAAGCTCCCTGATAAAAGCGTTCATTTGATCGTGACAGACCCGCCGTATAATCTGAATAAAGACTACGGAAACAATCAAGACCGGCTTGCATTCGACGAGTATATTACATTTTCACGTCAGTGGCTGACAGAAGCAAAGCGTCTTCTGACAGATAACGGAACTATTTATGTATTTATGGGAATGCGCTACATTTCTTATATCTATACCGTCATGGAGCAGGAATTAGACATGACATTTAATTCCTGGATCACATGGTTTTACACACAGGGAATCGGAAAAACGAAAGGATTTTCCCCGCGACATGATGATATTCTGATGTTTACCAAAAGCCCCAAACATTTTGTGTTCCATTTAGATGACATAAGAGTTCCGCAAAAATTCTATCGTTCTGTCAATAATATGCGGGGAGCAAATCCGGGCAATGTATGGGAATTTTCCCATGTGCACTATTGCAATATAAATCGGAAACCACACCCTACCCAGAAACCGGAAGGATTGTTTGAACGCATGATTTTAGCATCTTCCAATCCGGGGGATACCGTTCTTGATCCCTTTACAGGGAGTGGTACGGCTTTAAGAGTGTGTCAACAAACCCATAGAAACGGTATAGGCATTGATATCAATCCTGAATATATCGAGATGACCAAGAAAAGGCTGGCAGAAGAATTCAGGGGATTCGACAGCATCGACGAAAGAATGAAGCGTGTTCCTAACGATTTGAATGACCCAAACATCAGGGAAGAGTATATCAGGAACCACATCGAGTGGTTCCTAAAAAATCATCCGGACGCGATAAAAGAATTTATGCAAGAAGTAAGGCAGAAATATGAAACGAAAATGATAGATAGCGGACAGATGAATTTGTTTGACCTGTGCGGAACAAATCCTGTAACTGCCACATCATAAAAGACATGTTCTCATGTACTATTATAAAATCCCATAACCCAAAACGGCAGAAGTCTTATTTTATCAAGACTTCTGCCGTTTAACTTTGCAAAAATACTATTTTCAGGTATTCTCTTGTGCTGCCTGCCGATGAAGTGCCCTCTGCCGCATTCAGTCGATGACCACTTCCACCGCCGCGGGTTCCTCTGCGGAAACCGGCTCGTCAGCGGGCATGGGCATATCATCCGCATCTGGCTCATATTGCCCTTTCATTTCGTCGATCTGCCGGTGGAGTTCCTCAATCTCGTGCTTCTGAATGGATACCACCGACCCCAGCTCCACCACCTTGGAGGTGAGAGCGGAAATCTGGCACATCTGCTTGAACGCCAGATAATACAGCAGCGCGATAAAGGGTACCGTGACCACCAGCGCATAACCGTAAGCCATGTGGGTCATATCCGCGACCTTGTAGGTCAGTTCCGGCCACACGCCATAGACAAATAACAGCGCCGCGGGAAATGTCCACATCAGAAAGGACGATTCCTTGATCTGGCTTTTCAGCATACGCTTGAAGAGAAACACAATCACCATAATGCTCGCCGACACCATGATGACCCGCACCGCGACATTCAGACCGATGTCACTGTCCTGCATATACCCCATGCTGCTCGTGAGACGGTCAAAAAACGCGTCCAGAAACCGCTTCAAAAAAGCTATACAATGGCTCAAATCCATTGCCATACTTCATTACCACCTTCGCGTAATCAATCAAGGAACAGTATACCATAAAAATTCCGGATTGACAATACAATTTTTCATATTTTCACCATATTGCAGTTGGAAAATTCCGCCAGCTCGGTCGGGCTTTGTGTGCTTGTGGAATAGAAAAGACAATTTCCATAAAAAAAATACAGAAATTTTGCGCAAAAATCAAAAAACCGCTTGCAATGATCAAATTTTTTTGTTATAATAAATGTATAAGGGATAGGTATACTGTTCAGTCAATCCACGATACATACTGGATATGTTGTTTTTTTATGACCTTTTTTCATCAGAAAGGGGTGAATGGAATGAACCATTTTGACAATCCAAATAACAGAAGTAATGCAAACAGCACAGTCAATACGCCATTAAGCGACAAGTTTGGTTTTTTTGATATTTTTCCAACACCGGAGGGCTTTACGGTATGCAATCCCAGCGCCGAGTTCTGCACCATGATCGGACGGGATCCCTGCGGAATCAATTACCTTGATCTTGTAGCGCCTGAATCCCGCGACGATGTCGCCGCTATGCTCTCCCGAATCCAGAACACGGACAACGACTTTGAAAAACAACCGCGTATCAGCGACAGCATCCGCCACAAAATCCTTCTCGCAGACGGCAGCGAAGGCGCTGTGATACTGAATGTAGGACGCAATTATCCGCCCCGGCTGCTTTGCTCCGTCGTGAGAATGTTTGACGAATTCATGGGAGAATGGGTCAGCGTCTATCGCTCCAATGTGGTACTGGAATCCTTCGCGGTCAGTCTGGCCGTACTCGCCCTGACGTCCAACGGTCATTTTATGGTGCAATACGCTAACGACGGCTTTTATGAGATGCTCGGCTGGAGCCGTTTGGAATTCAAAGAATTCTTTAATGAATGCCTGGACGACCGCATTTTCAGCGACGATTTTCCCTCCTTTTCCAGAAATCTGCACTCTTTATCCCGTGACGTTTCTGAATGTGTGTTTGAAGCGCGAACCGTTACGGCGGGCGGCGGTATCCGCTTTAATGAGGTGCGGGCACGCTATCTCACCGAGGAAGATGGTAAGCCCATGATTTCAGTGGTCTTTGTAGACATCACCGAACGCAAAAAACTCCGCCGTGAACTCATCGTTAAAAACGAACGCTTCAGCATTATTCAGGAAAACACCGATCAAATCCTGTTTGACTATGATACCGAGCATGATACCTGCTATTTCAGCGGCAATCTCAGCCGGCTGGAGCAATCCTTCTCCCTTTATGGCATCGATTGCGTCAACAATGAATTTGTCGTGGAGGATTTCTTTGCCTCCCGTTTTGCGCTGGGCATGATGGGCAGTGAGGATTATACGGCTTTCTCCGATACCATCGCCAATGCCATTATCAAAGGAGAAGGCGGCGAATGTGAATGTTTTCTCTGCTTTATCGGTCAGCCTGCCGGCTTCTGGTGCCGTGCCATTTTCTCGGTGGTGAAGGATGACAACGGCGACGTGGTACGCATCGTTGGCCGCATCAAGAACGTGGACAAACAGAAACGCACCGAAGCAATGATGGAGAAGCGTATCAAAACCGATATGCTCACCGGTCTGCTCAATCAGGATACTGCCTTCCAACAAATCAGCGGTTTTCTCAACTGCGAGGCGGATGTTCCCCGGGAGAGTGAAAAGTATCACGCGCTTATGATTATCGATATCGATCATTTCCGCACAATCAATGAGTTTTTCGGTCACACCTTTGGCGACGACGTCATCCGCGAATTTGCCTCTGACATCAAATCTTCCTTCCGTGATACCGATATCATCGGGCGCATCGGCGGAGATGAATTTATCGTGCTGATGAAAAACGTCACCGTCAAATTTGCCGCCAAGAAAGCCGGTCGGCTTTGCCGCAGCCTGATCAAGCACTACGGCATCCAGAACAGGGTCACACTGACCTGCAGCATCGGCATGGCGTTCTTCGGCAAGGACACGGACGATTTTGACTGCCTCTATCAATACGCTGACTGGGCAATGGTCAACGCCAAAAAGAACGGTCGCTGTGCTTATAGTATGTATGACAGCGAAGCGCATGACGATTATCTGCGCATGGAGGAAATGAACAACCGCTCCCGCATGGATCCGCCTGCGGGCAGCACTGAAATCGTGGATCTGGATACTAACCTGCTGGATATCGCCTTTTCTCTCGCCACGGCTTCCGAGGATATCTATGGCACACTGGAGATTCTGCTGCGCACCGTCGGACGCAAATACAACCTCAGCGCTGTTTCCGTTCTTGCCAAACAGTACGACGCGCCCGATCACCTCATGACCGTGGAGCGTTGGCAAAGCAACCGCAACCTCCGTCCCGGTCACCGTTCGCCCATGAACACCGGCAGCATCAACCTGGATACCATCTTCAAGGGCGCCAGCTTACGCTGCGTATCCGATATCTCGGTGTGCAACCTTCCCCCCGCGCTCAAAAGCAGGCTCAAAAACGACGGCATTTACGCCTTTGTGCTGGGCAAGCTCGAAGGACTTTCGGGCGAACATTTCGGCTATCTCATGTTCACCCAGTTCAACCGCACCCGCAAATGGAGCCGCCGCGAGATCAACACCTTCAAATACCTTGCCAAGATTATCTCCGTGCGGCTGGTAAAGGAATATAACGACCGCAACCTCCGCTTCAAGGAGGACGACTTGCAAACAGAGTAACGGCGTGCAGCAATGTCATAGGGAGTGAAAAACATGGCGGAGGAAAGTACTCGCAGAACATCCAAGGACAGTGTGTTTGTCAAGCTGTTCGGAGATAAAAAATACGTCCGGCAATTATATCTCGATCTGCATCCCGAAGCGACCGACGTTTCAGAGGACGATATTGAGATCGACACTTTGCAGTCCCTGATGGTAAACGGACTGTATAACGATCTGGGATTCATGATGAAACACCAATACATTCTGCTGGTGGAAGCCCAGAGCGATTGGTGTCCCAATATGTCGCTTCGCCTGTGGCTCTACCTCGCCGAGACCTATAAACGCTACATCCACAAAAGCCATCAGAGTATGCACAGTTCCCATCGGGTCATTCTTCCCACGCCCGAGCTGTATGTCGTTTACAGCGGCAGCCGTTGCGTGCCGGATACCGTATCGCTGCGGGATGATTTCTTTGATGGCGACGCACCGGTGGACGCAGTCGTAAAGATCCTGCATACCGCTGATCGCACTATTTACGGACAGTACATTCGGTTTTGCCATATTTTTAATGAAGCACAGAAACGGCACCATACTAATATTGCGTGTGCGCAGGAGACGGTGCAGCGTGCCATTGAAGAAGACTGTTTATCGGAATTTCTCACGTTTCACAAAACGGAGGTGACAACCATGATGGAACAATTGTTTGATGAAGAAGTCGCCCGGGCTGTTTATGAAGAGTCCGAGAAACGATATCGCGCCGAGGAATTGAAACACGCACGCGATGAAGCCATAGCCAAAGGGTTCGCTAAGGGAACCGCCGAAGGGTTCGCTAAGGGAACCGCCGAAGGGTTCGCTAAGGGAACCGCCGAAGGACGTGCCGAAGGACGTGCCGAAGGACGTGCCGAAGGACGTGCCGAAGGACGTGCCGAAGGACGTGCCGAAGGACGTGCCGAAGGACGTGCCGAAGGAC
>JAFPUM010000004.1 GCA_017395425.1 Clostridia bacterium
CCACTCACCTCCACGTTTTCTGTAGTATGCCGACTTCCTACAGTTATCATTATAGCGCATTTTATTCTTTAGCGAAAGCTCCGTTGACTCGTTTCATAACCTCATCGGTGCCTTTCGCAGAAAGGCGGTTTATAACTATGTTTCATATCAACGATAATTTCACAAAAATCCCGCAGAGCTATCTGTTTTCGGATATTGCCAAACGGGTAGCGGCTTACACGCAGGCACACCCCGAACAGTCGATCATCCGTCTGGGCATCGGCGACGTGACCCGTCCGCTGGCGCCCGCCGTGGTGGAAGCTATGAAAAAAGCCTGCGACGAGATGGGCAGAGAAGAGACCTTCCGCGGCTACGGTCCCGAACAGGGCTATGATTTCCTGCGGCAGGCAATTGTGCAGAATGACTATCACGCCAGAGGCATTGACATCAGCGCCGACGAAATCTTTGTGAGCGACGGCGCGAAGTCCGACACCGGCAACATCGGCGACATTTTTTCCCGGGACAATGTCGTGGCGGTCTGCGACCCGGTCTATCCGGTCTATGTGGACACCAACGCGATGGCGGGACGCGCGGGAAATCTGAACGTCGAAGGCAGGTGGGACAGACTGGTCTATATGCCCTGCACGGCGGAAAACGGCTTTGCCCCCGCGATTCCCCAAAAGCGCGCCGATATGATTTACCTCTGCTTCCCCAACAATCCCACCGGCGCTTCCATCACCTATGAAGGATTGCAGCAATGGGTGGATTACGCGCGGGAGAACGGTTCGGTGATTCTGTTCGATTCCGCTTACGAAGCGTTTATCACGGAGGATATTCCCCACAGTATCTTTGAAATCGAGGGTGCGAAGCAGTGCGCGATTGAATTCCGCAGTTTCAGCAAGACGGCGGGCTTTACCGGTACGCGCTGCGGCTATACGGTTGTCCCCAAGGAGCTGACCTGCGGCGGCGTATCGCTCCACGCACTGTGGAACCGTCGGCAGACCACCAAGTTCAACGGCGTGCCGTACATTGTCCAGCGCGGCGCGGAGGCGGTGTATTCGCCGGAGGGACAGAAGCAGATACGCGAGACGATTGCCTACTATCTGCATAATGCCAAAGTCATCCGGGAAGGATTGGCGGAGGCGGGCTTCACGGTGTACGGCGGCATCAACGCGCCTTACATCTGGCTGAAAACGCCGGACGGCATGACCTCGTGGGAATTCTTTGACGCGCTGATGGAGAAAGCCGGGGTAGTGGGTACGCCCGGTTCGGGCTTCGGTCCGAGCGGCGAGGGATATTTCCGGCTGACGGCATTCGGGTCACTGGAAAATTCTATAAAAGCCATTGAGAGAATCCAAAACGCGGTACGCAATTAGCCGCGAAGCGGCGCGGGGTGCAGGGGGTAAGCTCCCTGCCGAGGTCAAGGGCGAGTAGCCCTTGCAGGGGCTGGGGCAGCGCCCCAGAAGCACCGCTTTAGCGGGGCGAGCGAGACGAGCCAAGACCCACAACAGGAAAGGGCGAACACAAACGGCGATTATGAAAATATTCCCGGCATTGGGCAAAATCCATCAAAAATCCCCATCCATTCACCATCCGGGTTGGCGAAAATTTGGATATTGCAATTGCGCCAGCCGTATGATAAAATGATATGAAATGTGTGTCATATCATGAGGCAAAGATCATCTGCTACACAAATCTGTAAAGAAAAGGAATGAACCGCAAATGAAAGCATGGCTGATTCTCGAGGACGGAAAAGTTTATCAGGGCGAATCCGTCGGCGCGGAGCGGAAAACCGTCTGCGAAATCGTGTTCAACACGTCCATGACGGGCTACCGCGAACTGCTTACCGACCCCTCCTATGCCGGACAGGGCGTGGTGATGACCTATCCGATTATCGGCAACTACGGCGTCTGCATGGAGGATACCGAATCCGACAGACCGTGGCTGGAGGCGTACATTGTCAGAGAGCTCAACCGGATGGATTCCAATTTCCGTTCGGAGGGTTCGCTGCGCAGCTATCTCATCAAGAACAACATTCCGGTGGTTCAGGGCGTGGATACCCGCGCGCTGACCAAGCACCTGAGAGAGTCGGGCACCATGCGGGGCATGATTACCTTCGGCGAGAGCATGGATATCGACGAATGCCTCAAGGAAATCAAAGCCTACACCCTGCCCGAAGTGGTTCCCACCGTGACCTGCTCCGAGAAGTATGTGGTAGGTGAGGGCAATAAATTCAACGTGGCGCTGCTGGATTTCGGCACCAAGCGCAACATTGTTCGCTCGCTGGTGAATCTGGGCTGCCGCGTGACGGTGTATCCCGCCTTCACGCCGGCGGAGGAAATACTCGCGGGCGGTCACGACGGCATTATGCTGTCCAACGGTCCCGGCGACCCCAAGCAGTGCGGCGCGATTGTTCAGGAAGTCAAGAAGCTCATCGCCGCGAAAATGCCGATCTTTGCGATCTGTCTGGGGCATCAGCTCGTCGCGCTTGCGAGCGGCTTTGATACCTACAAGCTCAAATACGGTCACAGAGGCGCCAATCACCCCGTCAAGGAACTCAAAACCGGGCACGTATACATCACTTCTCAGAATCACGGCTATGTGGTGGACGACAAGACCATCGACCCCGCGATTGCCGAGATGAGCTATGTCAATGTCAACGACGGTAGCTGCGAGGGCGTGCGCTACAAGAACGGTCACGTCTTCACCGTGCAGTTCCACCCCGAAGCCTGCGCCGGTCCGCAGGACGCCGCACCGCTCTTTAACCAATTCTTTGCTATGATGGGAGGCAAAAACTAATGCCCAAGAATCCGAATATTCAGAAGGTTGTTGTCATCGGTTCCGGTCCGATTATCATCGGACAGGCTGCCGAGTTCGATTATGCCGGTACGCAGGCGTGCCGTTCCCTGAAAGAAGAAGGCGTGGAGGTTGTCCTCATCAACTCCACCCCCGCCACCATTAGGACCGATAAGGATATCGCCGACAGAGTGTACATCGAACCGCTCACCGCCGATACCATCAAAAAGGTCATTCTCGCCGAGAAGCCCGACTCCATTCTGCCCACGCTGGGCGGTCAGAACGCGCTCAACCTCGCGGTGGAACTGGAGGAAGAGGGATTCTTTGCCGAACACAATGTCAAATTGATCGGCACCACTGCCGAGACCATCCGCAAGGCGGAAGACCGGCAGGAATTCAAGGACACGATGGAAAAAATCGGTCAGCCCTGCGCGGACAGCCTCGTGGTTCACAATGTGGAGGACGCGGTTGCCTTTGCCGAGAAGATCGGCTATCCGGTTGTCGTGCGTCCCGCCTTTACCCTCGGCGGCACCGGCGGCGGCATTGCCCGCACGCGGGAAGAGCTGGAGGAAATCTGCGGTCACGGCTTGCAGGTCAGCCGCGTGACCGAGGCGCTGATTGAGCGCTATATCGGCGGCTGGAAGGAAATCGAGTTTGAAGTCATCCGCGACGGCGACGGCAATTGCGTGACCGTGTGCAGCATGGAAAACGTGGACCCCGTGGGCGTGCATACCGGCGATTCCATCGTTGTGGCGCCTGCCCAGACGCTCGCCGACAAGGAATATCAGATGCTCCGCACCGCCGCGCTGGCGATTATCGAGGAACTCAAAATCTCCGGCGGCTGCAACGTGCAGTTCGCGCTGCATCCTGACAGCTTTGAATACGCGGTTATCGAGGTCAATCCCCGTCTGAGCCGTTCCTCCGCACTGGCTTCCAAGGCAACCGGCTATCCGATTGCCCGCGTCGCCTCCAAGATTGCGCTGGGCTTCCGCCTCGACGAGATTAAGAACGCCATTACCCACAAGACCTACGCCTGTTTTGAGCCGACCGTGGACTACTGCGTGGTCAAGATTCCGCGCTGGCCGTTTGACAAGTTCGTCTATGCCAAGCGCAAGCTGGGCACCCAGATGAAGGCGACCGGCGAAGTCATGGGCATCGGCATCAACTTCGAGAGTGCGCTCATGAAAGCCATCCGCTGTCTGGAGACCAATGTCTTCTCCCTGCGGGTCAAGGAAATCATGGAGCTGAGTGACGAGGCACTCGCCAAGGCGCTCCATCTGGTGGATGACCGCCGTATCTATGTCATCGCCGAAGCGTTGCGCCGCGGCTATACCCAGAAGAAAATCCACGACATCACCACCATTGACCTGTGGTTCATTGATAAACTTGCCTCCATCGTGGAGATGGAAAAGGCTATCGCCACTGATTTCAACGTGGAAACCCTCCGCCGTGCCAAGCTGCTGGGCTTCACCGACAAGGTGATCGGCGAAATCTGCGGCAAGAATGAAGACGACATCCGCGCCCTGCGTTATGAGAATGACATCAGGGTTGCCTACAAGATGGTGGATACCTGCGCCGCGGAATTCGACGCGGAAACCCCCTACTACTACTCCTGCTACGAGAGCGAGAACGAGGTTGACCCCGCCACCGACAAAAAGAAGGTCATGGTCATCGGTTCGGGACCCATCCGCATCGGTCAGGGCGTGGAATTTGACTACTGCTCGGTGCATTCGGTGTGGGCGCTGCGCGAGGCGGGCTATGAAACCATCATCGTCAACAACAACCCCGAAACCGTTTCCACCGACTTCGACGTCGCGGACAAGCTCTATTTCGAGCCGCTGACCCCCGAAGACGTGCGCAACATCGTGGAGCTGGAACAGCCCTACGGCGCGGTGGTGCAGTTCGGCGGACAGACCGCCATCAAGCTCTGCGAGGCGCTGGACAAGATGGGCGTGCGGATTCTCGGCACGTCGGCGGAGAATATGGACAAGGCGGAAGACAGAGAACTCTTTGACCAGATTCTCACCCAGTGCCAGATTCCGAAAGCACCCGGCAAGACGGTCTTCACCTGCGAGGAAGCCATTGCCGCCGCCAATGAAATCGGTTATCCCGTGCTGGTGCGTCCGTCCTATGTACTGGGCGGTCAGGGTATGCACATCGCCTTCTCGGATAAGGAAATCCGCGAGTACATCGGCATCATCAACCGGGTACAGCAGGATCACCCGATTCTGGTGGATAAATACATCATGGGCAAGGAAGTCGAAGTGGACGCCATCTGCGACGGCACCGACATCCTGATTCCGGGCATCATGGAGCATATCGAACGCGCGGGCGTGCATTCGGGCGATTCCATCTCGGTGTATCCCTGCCAGTCGCTCAAGAAGAGCGTGCAGGAAAAGATTGTGGAAGATACCCGCAATCTCGCGCTGGCACTGGGCGTGATCGGCATGATCAACATCCAGTTCATTGTCAAGGACGATGTGGTGTATATCATCGAAGCCAATCCCCGTTCGTCGAGAACGGTTCCCTATATCAGTAAGATCACGGGCATTCCGATTGTCAAGCTGGCGACGCAGTGTCTCTTCGGGGATAAGGAGATTCCCGATCTGGGCTATGAATACGGTCTCCAGCCGGAGAAGTCCACGATTGCCATCAAGATGCCGGTCTTCTCCTTTGAGAAGCTCTACGGCGCGGACATCAGCCTCGGACCCGAAATGAAGTCCACCGGCGAAGTGCTGGGTATCGGTTACACCTACGAGGAAGCGCTCATCAAGGCGTTTGTCGGCACGGGTATCCATCTGCCCACCACCCATAAGATTGCCATTACGGTGAAGGATATGGACAAGGAAGAAGTCGTGCCGATTGCCAAGGATTTTGCCGATCTCGGCTACGAAATCTACTGCACCGCCGGCACGGGCAAATATCTCGCCGACCGCGGCATTCCCAACCGTGTGGTCAAGAGACTGCAAGGGGGCAAGCCGAATTATCTGGATATGATTGTCAATAACGAGCTTGACCTCATCATCAATACGCCGACGCAGGGCATGGAGACTAAGCGCGACGGATTCCTGATCCGCCGGAATGCCGTGGAATGCGGCGTGCATTGCCTGACCTCGCTGGATACGGCGAGAGCGCTGGTCAACTGTCTGAAAGATGCGGCAGGCGTGGATTTGTCGGTGATTGACATCGCGAAAATCTAAAAAAACGCGCCCAATTAGCCGCGCAGCGGCGGGGATTCCAAAGGGACGAGTCCCTTTGGCAGGTCAAGGGCAGCGCCCTTGCAGGGGCTGGGGCAGCGCCCCAGAAGCACCGCTTTAGCGGTGCGAGCGAGACGAGCTATGACCCGCAACAAGGTAGGGCGAATACAGACAAAGGAACCCTATCACCATTCGCCTGACCCTGATATTCATCGAGGCTTTTCTTGCCGGGACGTCCGGAGGTCGTCCCCTACAAAAAGGAACGGCAAAACCTGAAAACAACCCAAAATCACCCCGAACCGTTATGTAAAAAGACACAAACGGTTCGGGGTGATTTATTTCCCGGTCTTTTTCAAAAACAGCTTGGTGACGCCGTCGTTCTGGAGAGAGGGGAGACGGTAGGCAATGCGGGGGTGGCGCAGACGGGTCATGACCATGCTTTTGAGGGTATCGCCGCGGCGGTAGCCGTGAATGACGTGAATCTCGGCGACGTCGCGTCCGGCATGATCGATGAGCCGGAGCAGGTCGCGATAAGCTTCGTCGGACGTCATGCCGTGGATGTCCGCTTCGATGATATTGCCTTTGCGCCGTGTCAACATGAATCTACCGCCGTCCTCTGATAAGATACGCAACTCCGGAATTGCTGTGAAATACCCTGCCGGTGTTTTCGATGGGATTTATCTTAGCATGTTTTTGTCGGTTTGTCAAACAGGTGGAACCTATTTTGTCTGTGGTTCGGGGAGGATAGGATGTTGTCGAGTGTTGTCTAGCAAAAAAGGACTTCTTCGACAACACTTCAAGTACCAAAAAAAGCCTGAAATACGCGGTTTTCAGGCAATCACAGGGTAAATGTTGTCGATGAAACGAGGAAAATACAGTAAAAGTAAAAAAAATAAATATATAGTTTACAGCAAAATCCTCGTAACCTTCGTATACCGGCAACCGGATTGTATGAGTTACCAAAAATCACCGCTTGTTTCAGGGCATCTCTACAAATCCGTTGCCAATATATTGACAAAACGATAGTGATATGATATTATTTTGATATCAAATATATTTGACAAGCCATCAAAACCTTATCAAGAGTGATCACTTGATCACTTGCAAAGGAGTACATCACCATGAAAGAAATGCAGGAAAAAATTCTGACCAAAAGAAAGAACGGCATGGCGGTACTGGTGCTGACCGTGCTGCTGTATATTGCCAGTGTGTCGGCGTTTGTGATCGGTACCTCCATGGAAGAACCGACCGGTTCAATTCTGTGCATTGCCGCGGCTGTCTGGTTCTCACTGGGCTGGATTGTGTTTCTGGGTCTGAAGGTTCTCAAGCCGCAGGAAGCGCTGGTGCTGACGCTGTTCGGCAAGTATGTCGGCACGCTCCGGGGCGACGGCTTCTACTGGGTGAATCCCTTCTGCACCGCCTTCAATCCCGCTGCCGGCACCAAGCTCCGACAGAGCGGAGATGTGAGTGACGACGACGGCGACGCCGTTTTGCCGGTCAACCAGATGCAGGTGAATCTCACCACAGGTCCCAGCAAGACCATCTCCCTCAAAATCATGACCCTCAACAACAACAAGCAGAAAATCAACGACTGCCTCGGCAATCCCATTGAAATCGGCATTGCGGTGATCTGGAGGGTAGTGGATACCGCGAAGGCTGTCTTCAACGTGGATAACTACAAGGAATATCTCTCGCTCCAGTGCGACACGGCACTCCGGAACATCGTCCGTCTCTATCCCTACGACGTGGCGGAGAATGTGGATACCACCGGCGACGGCATTGCCGACGAGGGTTCTCTCCGCGGTTCGAGTGAAATCGTGGCACAGCGCATCCGCGACGAGATTCAGGAAAAGGTCGAAAACGCGGGCATTGAAATCATTGAAGCCCGCATCACCTATCTCGCCTACGCGCCCGAAATTGCCGCCGCCATGCTCCAGCGTCAGCAGGCAAGCGCCGTGGTGGACGCGCGGAAGCTCATTGTGGACGGCGCGGTGGGCATGGTGGAAATGGCGCTCGAACAGCTCAGTGAAAAGAACGTGGTGGAGCTGGACGACGAGCGCAAAGCCGCGATGGTCTCCAATCTGTTGGTGGTTCTCTGCGGCAATCACGACGCGCAGCCTGTCGTCAATTCCGGCAGCCTGTATTGATGCCCCATGGCGGCGAAGAAACAGGTGCCCCTCCGTCTGTCCGAAAAGCTGTACAACGAGATTGCTGCGTGGGCAGAGGATGATTTCCGCTCGGTCAACGGGCAGATCGAATATTTATTGACCGAGTGCGTCAGACAGCGGCGCAAGAACGGCGGTTACGTCGGCAAAGAGATTGACGCGCCGCCGGACATTGATGTGAACCGCTTCGGCAGTGAAGACAACCCATAATGCCATGACGGGAACGGTACAAAGGAGCAGTGCCGTTCCCGTTTTTTTTTCTGTCCCTGACAGCAGATGAAATATATCAAAACTCACAAAAAAGTGGTTGATTTATCCCGTCATATTCGTTATAATATGTATCATACCAGAATTGTCACAGGAGGCGTTTGATATGGATATGACGGAATTTGTGGATTCCTCGCTGCGGATGCCGGCGGGAAGCGAGTATGCAGTCAGCGAGGACGTGCTGATGGATATCACCGACTGTTTGCAGAACAGCAAGTTTTACGGGGACGAGGGGGCTACCATTGAAGCCCGTCTGACAGCACTCTGTGACGGACGGCACCCCAGCTGGGAGGCATTCCAGAGCCGGAAAGGACCCATTTATGTCAACTGTAAATGTGCCGCCACGGTTGCCAGCCGCGACGTGGAGATTGCGCTGCAATTCGGTATCGGCGACGACCGGCGCACCTTTGCGCTGATCGCGATTATGCTGGATAACCGTCCCCAGACCGATGAATATATTGACGAGTTTTTAGCGATGATTCGGCGGCTGTAATAGTGGGAAGTGGGGAGTGGGAAGTGGGGAGTGGCTAGTGGTTAGTGGTTAGTGAATAAAGCCAATCAATAGAAAGGACGGAAACAATGTGAAAGAAAACATCTGCACCATACCGGTCAACGAAATATTTGAAGTCAACGACGGCTGTCCCATCTGCCGTATGCGGAATATCATTGAAGCCAAGTATATCGACTACATCACCGGTCCCGCGATGATGGAGCCGGATATCCGCATTGAAACCAACCGCGCCGGTTTTTGCGAGCGGCATTACGGCATGATGCTGACTTCGGGACGGGCGCGTCTGCCGGTAGCGCTCACGCTGGAGAGCCATCTGATCGACGTGCGGGAAAAGCTGCTCGCCAAAAAGCCCGACAAGAAAACGTTGGACGCCATTCAGACGCTGGAAAACAGTTGCTTTGTGTGCGAATACATCGAGCCGCACCTGACGCGCTATATCGAAACCATCTGCCTGAGCTATCGCGACGACGCGGAGTTCCGCCGACTGTATGAAGGGCAGCCCTATATCTGCCTGTCGCATTACCGTATGCTGGTGCAGAACGGCAAAAAGCCGCTGGGTCGGGAATATGACCGGTTTGTGGAGATTACCCGCAATCTGACCCGCCGGTATGCCGACAGCCTGCAAAATGATATTGCCGCCTTCCGCGACGCCTTTGACTATAAGAACGCGGGCAAACCGCTGGCACCCGAGGCACGGACGTCCATTGAGCGAACCATCGAGTATCTCACCGCCCGTCCCTGCGGCGACAAATCCGAGAGTGGTCAGTGATTTTTTTACTTACCACTCCCTCAGAGAAGAAGACAATCATCCCCCGGCTGCCGTGACAGATTATCACAGGCAGCCGGGGGATTGACATTTTTTCAAGGCTGTCGCATGGGTTTGGGGGCGATTTCAGGGGTATCGGTGAGCTGCGCCATGACCGCCCGATAGAGCGTTTCAGGGTCCTGCAGAAAACGGTCGCGCACGAAGGTGGCGTAATTGAAGGTCGGGACATACACCTTTACGCTCATGGTATCCATGGTGCCGTCGTTGACGGTGCAGGTGACGGTATAGCCCTTGTCGCAAGCCTCGATGCGGGTCTTGTTGTACTTGTTGATGTGTTTGCGGGTGAGGAGCTGCTCTATCGCCTCGAGGGATTTTTCCCGCACCGTGACGGGCAGTCCGTCATAGAGCGTGTCGGCGATGAATTTGCCCTTGTCGGTGATGGTTAATGCGCCGTCTTCCGGCTGCTCGGTGACATTTTCGTGCCGGAGCAGCGAGGAAATCGCGTCGGCTGCCTCAAAGTAATTGGCAAGCCCCCATTCGAGAAAGATGTCGGTGAGGTCTTTTTGGGTAAGGGGCTGGCTGCAATGACTGAGCAGAAAACACACCAGCACCTTGATATCGCTTTTGTTTTTCAGTCCGTCGGGACGCACGCCTCCCGTGAAGGCGTCCACATGATCCTGCGGCATAGGAAGAACCCTCCTTTTCCGGGCGGTCAGTTGCCGTCCGTATTCTTTTCGGAACCCATATACATCCCGCCCAGCCTGTCATCCGAAACCGTGGCGGGGCTGCCGCATTGGGGACAGTATTTCTGACGGTCAATCATGAGCGTGGTCTGCCATGAAAAGCCGCACTTGGTACAGGTATGGGTACGCGGCACCGGCATGGGACCGTAGATGCACTGCATGAGGTTCTGATAGGGTTCAAAGGCGCCTTCCCCGGCTTTGGTGCCGCAGATACGGCAGTACTTGTCATCCGGCTCGAGACCGGCGTGACAGTTGCCGCACTGCCGGCTGCGATCGGGTTCCACCCAGTCTCCCGCGCGGTTGACCGTGCCGCAGGCGGTACAGCGCGGCTGTTCCCAGCTCACCGGCTTGCCGCAATTTTCGCAGCGGCCGCGACGGTTATTCCCGAATATCATAACAATCATCCTTTCTCAAAAAGCAAAATAAAGGTTTGTTCCGTTCATAATCCCATGTATGCGCCGCGTCTCCGCCGCAGAATGTCCGTTCGGGGCATTGGCGGCATTCGGCGCAGCTTTCGCTCCGGTCGGCGCGGAAGGCTTGGAATTTATCCCGCCAGACCTCCGAAAACCGGTCGCGGGCAATGTGTCCCTGCACCAGTTCCGGACGGCGTTCGATATCGAGACAGGAGTATATTTCACCACTGCACAGAATACTCGCGACATACAGTCCCGAACCGCACAAAAAATAATTGTCCCGCACCTCGTGTTCGTATTCATAGGAAAGATAGTGGGAACAGCCGAAACGCACGTCCATCGGCGTGGCGGGGTCGAAACGTCTGGCGCGGATGAAGTCCAGCAGCCGGGTAAATTCCTCGCGGGAGAGCAGCAGTTCCGGATGGGACAGCGCACGCCCGATGGGTTCAAGGTTGATCACACGCCATGAGGCAATGTGCAGTGTGCAGAGAAATTTATACAGCGCTTCCCGCTCGGCGAAATTCTCTTTGTGCAGCACGGTGGTGATCTGCACCGGAATCGCCGCGTCATGAAGCACTTCCACAGCCTTGACGGTGCGGTCAAAGCTGCCCGGCACCTGACGCAGCGCGTCATGGGAATCGCGCAGTCCGTCGAGACTGAGGGTGAGGGTGCCGATGCCGTTGGTACGGAGCCGCGCGGCGCAGGCGCCGTCAATCAGCGTGCCGTTGCTGGTCATGCCCCACGGGAATCCCAGCGCGTGAACGCGGGCGGCAATGCGGTCAAAATCAGGGTGGAGCAGCGGTTCGCCGCCGGTCAGACAGATCATGACCGAGCCGGGTTCAAAATCCTCGGCGACCTGTTCCAGTGTGCGCAGCAGGAGTTCCGTGTCCAGAAAGGTGCCGTGATGGGGTTCGCATCGGCTTCCGCAGTGGAGACAGCGGAGGTTGCAGCGGTCGGTCAGCTCCACGAAGAGATAGGTCAGACGGGGATGGGCGCGGAGATGGGCGCGATACTGCGCAAGCTGTTCCATATTGCGCGATTTAATGCGGACTTTTGCGTCGTTCAATGGCGACGGCACCTCCCTTCATTTCATCAGAAAATCCTTCTGCTTTTATTGTAACTGTCAGACGCGGTAAATTCAACCCGTTTTTTTTGAACAAGGGTGGAAAAAAACAAAAGAAACGAAAAAATCACTAAAAAATTTATAAATACCTGTTCCATTTTTCATCTCTCTATGCTATAATCTTGGGGAAAGGATGTGTCTCATCTGCAATGGAGAACAAAAAGTACACGATAAAATGCCCTCAGTGCGGCACGGCGATGGAAGTTGTGCGTCCCGCCATTATCAACGTCCAGAATGACCCTTCCTATAAGGCAAAGGTGCTGACCGGTGAGCTGTTCCATGAAACCTGCCCGAACTGCGGACAGGAGATTCAGGTGGTGTCCCGCATCGCCTACCACGACATGGAAAAACGCATGATGATCTATTTCCGTCCCATCACTTCGCAGGAGGAACTCAAGACCTTTGACTATGAAGCCATCCGGAGCGCGATTGAGGATAATTTCAAGGCGCCGGGGTATGGCATCCGCGTGGTGACGACGGTCAACGAGCTGATGGAGAAGATCAAGATTGCTGAGTTCGGATTGAACGACGGCGTGATTGAAATCGCGAAATTTGTTTATTTTGATATTTTTGTCAAGCAGTTTGACGGAATCGGCGTGGTGAATATTTATTATGAGCGCCGTGACGATAAAAACGCGCTGATTTTCTTCTGTGACGACGGAAATACGCGCTCCATTGTGATTGACCCGAAGATTTACGCGAGTATTGAGAAGCGGTTTTCGGAAGTGGTCAATGCCATTTATACGTCCCGGGTGTGCATGGTGGGACGTGACTGGGCGCTGAGGATGATTAAGGCGTATAGTAAGCGCGACAGGCAGGGGGCTGATGAAGCGGAGATACAGCCGGAGATCAAGCTGGTAACCAGCGAAGAGGCATAAGACAAGAAGAAAGAAAAAAGAAAAAAGCGCGAAGCGCCAATTAGCCGCGCAGCGGCGGGGATTCCAAAGGGACGAGTCCCTTTGGCAGGTCAAGGGCAGCGCCCTTGCAGGGACCGGGGCAGCGCCCCGGCAGGCAGGCGGAAGCCTGCCGAGCGAATCAAGCGAATGTATAAAACGGGGGCGGGCGAATTCCATAAAGGGTATCCTTTCCGGATTCGTCCGACCCCGTGGTGCGTCCGGGCAAATTCAAACAGCAAACCAAAAAAAGACTTGACAAAACGGAAATCAGGCGATAAACTAATACTATCAGTCTGCTTCATCAAAAAATCCATGCAGACAGGAAAGGAGAATTCTGATGATTGTGAGCGAGGTATACACGAGCTAACTGAATATGGGCACGTTTTGAAAAAAAAGCGGGACTTGTGACGTCCCTTTTTCGTCGTGCCGAATCAACAAATCCTTTCACGATGGATGCTTTTTATGCCGCAGAAATCCGTTAAGGATTGGTTTCTGCGGCTTTTTTGCGCCCATTTTCAGTTAGATTTTTTCAGCAGTATGAATCATAATAAATCAAATTAGAAGAAAAAACACTGAAAATGGAGGAAACCACATTGCAGCTTTACGATTTTGGATTTACCGATAATATGATGCCCGAAGGCAGAACCGGCACCCCCGCACGCGTCATTTCCGTACACAAGGGACGGTACGGTATCGTCTGGGACGGCGGCGAGGGATACGCCCAGCTCAAATCCAAGGAATATTATTACGAGGGCGAAACCTTCCCGACTGTGGGCGATTTTGTGCTGATCGATCCGGTCGAAAACGGCGACAGCCGCATTACTGCCACACTTCCCCGCAGAACCTTCTTTTCCCGCCGTGACCCCGATGTAGGAAGAGGCGAACAGTTGATTGCCGCAAATTTTGACTATGTGTTTCTCATGCAGTCGCTCAACGACAATTTCAATCCCAAGCGCATGGAGCGCTATCTCACCGCCGTCCGACAGTCCGGCGCCCAGCCCGTGGTGATTCTGACCAAGGCGGATCTGACCGACGATTACCTTCCCTATATCCTCGAAACCAGCCGCGTCGCGGAAGGCGTGGAAACCCACATCGTCAGTTCCCAGACAGGCTACGGCATGGAATATCTCAATAAATATCTGCAAAAGGGCAGGACACTGGTCTTTCTGGGTTCGTCCGGCGTGGGCAAGTCCAGCCTTGTCAACGCCCTGGCAGGCGAAGAAATCATGGACACCAGCGGTATCCGGGAATCCGACAGCCGCGGCAGGCACACCACCACCCACCGCCAACTGGTCATGCTGCCCTGCGGCGCGATGGTCATCGACACGCCCGGTATGCGGGAACTGGGTATGTGGGACGTAACCGAAGGTCTGGGGCAGGCGTTCACCGACATTGAAACCCTCGCACAGCAGTGCCGGTTCCGTGACTGCCGTCACGAAAACGAACCCGGCTGTGCCGTGCGCGAAGCCATCGAAAAAGGCGAGCTGGACGAACGCCGTCTCGAAAGCTACCGCAAACTCAGGACGGAGGCAAAATACAGCGACGACAAGGTAAGCTATCGCCGTCAAAAGGAACAGTGGGCAAAGTCCGTCAGCGTTTACAGCCGCAAAATGAAGAAAGAAGGAAAGATCAAAAAATGAGCAGAACCATTCAATCCATGTCACCAAAATACCGGCAGTCTTCCCTCGATATGATAAGAAGAACCTTTACCGACTACGAAAACGCCGAAGAGGCGCAGGTTGTGGTCAGCTTAGTCGAGGAAATCCGTTCCATGAACACCTATATTCCTGAACTGGAGCTTATCATGACAGACGAAAACGATGAGGTCATCGGCTACGCCATGTTTTCCGGTTTTCACCTCGGCGGCAGATCCCGGGAGGAACTGCTGCTGCTTTCACCCGTAGCCGTCAAAACGGAATGCCAGCGGCAGCATATTTCCAAAGAGCTGATTGAGTACGGCTTCCAAAGGGCAAAAGAAATGGGCTTTCAGGCGGTCATCGTGGAGGGCAATCCTCAGAATTACAGAAGCAGAGGGTTTCAGACGTCAGCCGATTTCGGGATTGTCGCCGGGGAAAGCGTCGGACTTCCCGCCGTCGAATGCCTCATGGTCAAGGAGCTTTGCGAAAACGCGCTGGAACACATCAGCGGCGTCGTGGAATACACCGACTATCGCTGCCTGAAATGACAAATTATCCCGATATAATTTCTATTTCTGAATCAATCTGAAAAAGCATCCCCCGCGGGATTCGGGCAAATCTGTATGATTTGAGACGAATCCCGCGGGGGATTTTTATCATCTGTCATTTTTGAAATAATAGCTGTCTCAGCCGCGATTGAAATTGTAGGTTCCGACCGCTTCCGCCTTGAAGCCTTCCTTGGCGCTGCCCGTGATCCGAATGACGGTATTCGAGCCGAAAACCGAGAGAAGCGGCACTTTGCCCTGGACATCGTGCGATTTGCCGTCGGTGGTCTTGACCGTAAAGCCTACTGCCAGTTCGCTGCCCGCCAGATCAGGATTGCCAAAGCCGAAACGCTCCACATTTTCCGGATCGTAATAGGGGTCAGCCGTTCCTTCGGACTGGTGAACGACTTTGCCGTCCTGATAGAGCGTATGCGTATAGGCATAGACGTGATCCTTGGTGTCAATCACCAGCGTGAAGGAAATGTGGTCGTGTCCGTCGCCGATATCCGCGCCGGTATCGTGATAGGACGGAGATACGCTCAATTGGAGCTGGCTGATGAGTTCATCGAGCGCGCGCACATTGTCATAGCAGACTTTCACGCTTTGTCCCGTGAAGAGATCGGCTTCCGCGACGGTCACATCCTTGGTGCAGGACTGTCCGTCCACCGTGTATTCATACGTCACGCCGTCGAGGTTTTCAATCACGCCCATCATGACACAGGCAATCGACGTCATATCGTTTTCCTTGGCAGCTTTCTCAGACGAAGAGATATCCTCCGAGAGCTTGATAACCCATGTGTAGGGTTCCTCCGCCGTGCGAAGCTCGTTGGTAAAGTCGCCCAGATAAGCCGACACGCCCAGCGCGTCGGCGGTGCGGGCATTGGCGGATACATCGCCTATATAGGAGTGGCGGGTCTGATAGACCTCAGAGGTCAGGGAGGTGATCTCGTAATTGTTATACCACAGGATGCGGTCATTGATATTGACCTGCTTCACTTCATCGCCCTTGACTTCATATTCCGCGTGGAAGCTGCCGTCATGACGGAACCACGAAGCCAGCACCGCCGTGGTACGAGCCGTCACCACACCGTCCTTCTCGGTGAAGGTAACGCCCGAAACGCAATGCACACTGTCGAGCGGCGTGCCGTCGAGAATGATCTGATTGCCGTTGACCTGCACCTTGCAGGCAATCCAGTCGCCGCCCATCTCGCCGCCGATCACGAACAGCCGCAGATAGACCAGTGCCAGCGCCAGCACGAGTGCGCCCGCGATACTTCCAAGCAATATCTTCATATTGCGCCTCTTGTTCTTCTTCAAAAAATCCAGCACCTTGACTTCCTCCTTTTTCCCGTCGGAGAGTTCCTGCTCCGGCTCACGCATGGCGTTCAGAATCCCGCCGCACGCCTGACAGTCCGCGACGTGCTGCTCAATCAGGCGGTTGGTCACGTCGCTGGTCAGACCGTCGATATAGGACGGGAACAGGTCGCGCACCGCCTCACAGGGCAGTGTTTTTCCTGTCATTTCAGTCATTTCTTTCATTTCAAGGGCTTCACTCATGGTCACTCAAATCCTTTCTCAGTTTTTCTCTGCCGCGATAAAACGTCACGCGCGCCCAGTTTTCGGTTTTGCCCTGCACCTCGCCGATCTCGCGGAACGACAGTCCGCCGAACACGCGGAGGTACATGATTTCGCGGTAGGGTTCGGGCAGTTCATGCAGCCTGCGGAAGAGCGTCACCCGCTCGTCCGATTGCAGAATTTCACTCTCGGCGGACGGTCGCGCAAACTGTTCCTCCGGCACGTCGGCAATATCCTCATGCGGCGGATGCTTCCGGCAATAGGTGCGCCACACGTTCTTGGCAATACCGCACAGCCATGTGGACATCGCGCAGCTTCCGTCAAACCGGTCGCTGCACCGTATCGCCTGAAAGAAGGTTTCCTGCGTCAGTTCCTCCGCCAGACCGTCATCCCGCGTCAGCGACAGCAGGTATTTATACACTGTCTGCGCGTATTGCTGGTATACGTCTTCCATATCGTCTGTGGCTTGCATCGTTGTCACCTCCCGCTGTCCCACTGGGTTCTTTCATACTGTAAATGCAGATGGAAAAGGATTTGTTACACGGTTTTTGGATTTTTTTTATTTTTTTTCGTTCATCAAAAAGCGGAGGCGGTGAGAGTGATGGAACTGCCCGCCGCTTCCGCTATTCTTTTATTTTTTCAAGCGCGAAGCGCTTCCTTCACGCTGCCGCTTGTCGGCAGCTAATTCACTATTCATTATTCATTATTCACTAAAAATGTCCGCCGCTTCCGCCGTGGCTGCTGCCCGACGAACTGCTATGGCTCGAACTGCCGCCGCCTGAGGAATGACTGCCGCTATCGGTATCCTGCGGTTTGGCGGTACGGCTGACCGTATTATACAGATATACGTCGTTTTTCAGGCTGATCTTCAGACTGCCCGGCTTGGTATATGCTCCCGCGGCTGCCTGCGGACGCACGGATTTCAGATCGCTCTTCATCACCGTGACCGTAATCAGTCCCACGAGAAGTCCTCCCACGCCGCAGCCCAATATCGCCATGAACCAGCCAAAGGGCTCCTTGGGCAAATCGCCTGTATCATATGCCTTGTCGGTTTCCTCATAATGAGTCATGAATTCATCGCACAGCTCCGCAAAGCAGTTGAAGCCGCCGTAATAATTGCCGTCGCTCAGATAGGAGACAAACCGGTCGGACATATATTCCTGTCCCGCGTCGGTAAAGACCGTGATGCCTTTGCCGGTGGTGGTAATCCGCCAGTCGCGGTCTTCCATCCCCAGCAGCAGCAGGATACCGTCACGGTTTTCCCCGAAGCCGTAGCCGTTGTAATCGTAGAAATCGTCGGCATATTCCATCGGGGTCTTGCCGCCGAGGGAATACTGCGTGACCACGACGACGTCCATCTGATGGGCTTCGCTGATGGTGTTGAGTGTTTCGAGCAGTGCCGAAGCGTCGTCGCCGCTGACCAGTCCCGCGTAGTCCACGAAGCGGGGAAGCAGCCGTTCGGAGGGAATGGGCAGCGTGCCTTTTTTCATCAGGACGTCGCTCACGCCGTCAATATAGTTCAGAAAGGCGCGGGTATAAGTCTCCTGCGCGTTGGCATTGTGCATGATATCGCTGCATTCCTCATTGGTCAGGAGTTCACGCGCACGCCCGTAGGAATAGATATGCACCGTGTTGCCCTCATACAGCAGCACCACTGCCGCGTCGGTATCGGCGCGTTTCTTATAGATTTTATTGGCAATACTGCCGGGCTTTTCGAGTTCCTTCTCGATGAGATAGCAGAACGCGTCCACTCCGCAGCGCTGATACAGCGCTGCCGCAGCGGATTCGATATTGGCTTTGTTTTCGTCGCTGATGATGCCATCGTCGTCAATGATGTAATGATAGGCAACGGTGGGCGTTTCCTCTTCCGTCACTGTCACAGACTGCTCGCCCTCGGCAAAAACCGGCGCCGCCACGGTGAGAAGCAGGAACCATACAGTGAGAAAGGCTGTGAGTCGTTTGGTCATCGTCCGTCCCCTCCTTATGCCAGCCAGATCAGATAGCAGATGCCCAGCATGGCCGCAGCCGCAACGCCCGCGACGCCGCACAGCCATCTGAACCACGCGTTCCTATCGCAGGGAAGGTTGCCCACGAATTTGCCGGTCTGACCGTTCATGGCGAAGAGATACTGCTGACCGTTCCATGATGTTGTCATGAGCCAGATCGGGAACAGCGCGTATTTGGCTTTGCTGTTGACGAGCTGGATATTGACGTTTTCGGTTTTGACGGTGTTGTAGCCTGTCACCGTCTCCCGGAATTCCTTTTCGGTACTCTGCCGCACCCGCTCATTGGCACGCGTCACGCATTGATCGTCGCTTACATCGTATTTATCCGCGAGATAGCCCGAAAGATAAGCCGTCTGGAAATCCACCGCCTGACTGAAATCAAACGGCTCGAGCGATTCGGTCAGATCGTTGGGGATTTTGGAGGAACTGTCCACCGGGATATGTTCAAAGCTCACGCTGCCCCCGCGGTCGACGGAATAAAAGCGCGTTTCGGTGTAATTGTAGCGGCTGTCGCTCCAGGTGCGCACCTTGGTGGCGCGATAGGTAATCCGGGCGTTGGAATCGGTGTCGAACAGCCAGAAGGGAACATACACACCCTTGATTTCGTCAATATGGTGATCGGTCTTGAACGCCTTGGGCAACAGGATTTTTCCTTTGAGGTGGCTGGCAAAAGCTGCTTTGGCAGCTTCCTTGTCCAGCTTGAAGGGAATGACGTAATCCGGACGCAGTGCGCCTTTGAGCCTTCCCATCATGATGACCGGGTTGCCGCAGTAGGGACAGTGGGTCGCCGCGGTCGTGTCGTCACAGATAATCTCGCCTCCGCAGGAATTGCACACATACACCGACATTCCCTCCGCGTCGGTACCTGACCATTCGTCCGGCGTTTCGTGCCATTCCATCTCATTGGGCGCTGCTTCACTCTCACGAAGCACGTTGTCATAATCCCGAAGGGTATCTATTTCAAATTCCGTCTCGCAGAAGGGACATTTCATCTTCTGCAATCCGCTGTCAAATTCAATCTTGCCCCCGCAGCAGGGACATTTGTATTCCATCAAATCTGCCACAAGCATCACACTCCCAATCATACGGCAGTCGGATACCAAACAAACGCGGCACGCTATGAAACGCACGTTCCACAGAATGCCGCGCCTGTATTTTCAATTATTACGAATTACGCATTCCGCATTCCGCATTCCGCATTTATTACTGCACTCTGTCGTTATCATCAAACGGGTCGCCGCATTCGGGGCAGAACTTCGGCGGATGATAGGGATCGGCAGGCTGCCAGCCGCACTTGTCGCAGCGATAGAGCGGAGCGCCCGCGGGCTTGGGCTTGCCGCAGTTCATACAGAACTTGCCCTGATTCCCGGTGCCGCAGGCACACATCCAGCCGCCGGTGGCTGCCTTGGGCGCCGCCTGCTGCTGAGGCTGCTGCTGATATGCCTGCTGCTGAGGATAGCCCTGCTGCTGATAGCCCTGCGGGGCATACTGTGCCTGCTGCTGACCCATCTGGAAGAGGTTGGCAGCGGTATTGGCGCCGCCCGCATTCTGTGCCATGCCCATGCCCATAAAGCCGGTCATCGCTCCGGCAGTATTCTTGGCTGCGTCCTGCATGGCCTGTGCCTGCGAGCCGATGAGCGTGGCGGCTGCCATATTGGGATCGCGGTTGATGGCGTTGCGCTGGGCGGTCTTGATGATTTCCGCGTCCTCCGGCGGGAGGGTGATAGTGTTGAACGCCACGGACACGATCTCAATGCCGCGCAGATTGCTCCACTTCTGGGACATAATGCCATTCATCGCGGTGCAGAGTTCATCCACATGAGCAGGCAGCTCATTGGGACGCACCTGCATGGCGGAAATCTGCGCCAGACCCGGCTGGAGCGCGCTGATAAACTCGGTCTTGAGCTGGTTATCCAGCTGGGCGCGCTTGTATTCATCCGACACATTGCCCGACACGTTGGTGTAGAACAGCAGCGGGTTGGTGATGCGGTAGGAATAGACGCCGTTGCAGCGGACCGAAACGTCGATATCGAGGTTGATATTCCTGTCCACCACGCGGAAAGGAACCGGGGTGGGAGTACCGAACTTGTTGTCGGTGATTTCGCGGGTATTGAAATAGTAGACGCGCTGATCCTTGGCGGTATCGCCGCCGAAGGTGAAACGCTTGCCGATCTGCTTGAAGGTGTCCACAATTGCCTTGCCGAGATTGCCGTAGAAAAGGCTGGGCTCGGTGGAAGTGTCATAGATGAATTCGCCCGGCACCGCGCAGAATTCCACGACCTTGCCCTGCTCGACGATGATCATGCACTGACCGTCGGCGACGGCAATCTTGGAGCCGTTGGAGATGATGTTGTCGTTGCCCTTGGTATTGGAGGAACGGCTGCCGATCTGCTTTCTGCCGCGCAGCACGAGGGTATCCACCGGAATCGCGTCGCAATAGAAGAATTCTCTCCACTGGTCAGCCATAGCGCCGCCGGCGGCGCCTGACAATGCCTTAATCAGTCCCATAGTAATATGAAACCCCTTTCAATATGTTTTTATTTTTTCCATCCGCACATCCGCGCGGATGCTTGATATGTACCTGACGAAAGCGGCATCCGGAAAGCCTTACTTCTGTTTGAAAACCTCGCTGTCGCTCTGTACCGAATAGGGATTCTTGTTGGGTCTGCTCTCGTCGGGCAGGTTGCCCATCGCGTTGCCCCATACGACTACGACCGTGACAAACACCACATAGCCCAGCCACAGTCCGAGCGCCACCCAGAAAACCCACATCGGCCAGTGCAGCAGATAATGCGCCGCCAGCAGTCCCCACGCGGGTATCGACCAGCCGATATGCGCCACCAGCGACGCAAACAACGCGCCGAAAAATCCGCCTATGCCGCTGCCTCGCTGAATGCCTCTCGGCTGAATTTTGTTTCTGCCGTACAATCCGTCACCCATGATAATCGCTCCTTTCCGATTAGCGGTTATTTACAATATACCATAATCCTTTGCAAAAGTCAAATAAATTTCCACAGATTTACACTTTTGCAATGACCCTGCCGCAGCACAGAATACTGTCTGACGCGCTGTATGGCTTGGGCGGATAGTGGGGATTGAGCGAAAGCAGCGCATCTACGCCGAGTTTTTTGATGTAACTCTCGCCGTTGAGTACGAAAATGCCGATCTCCCCGATCTCCACCGACGGCTGACGCGCCACCAGTACGCGGTCGCCGTCGCTGAACTGCGGCAGCATGGAATCGCCGCTGACCCGTACAATAAAATCGCCCCGGCGATGCTCGGGTGAATCCGCAATCTCCATTTCCTCCTGCGCCGCTTCGTCGAGCGGATTGCCCAGACCCGCCGACACCGGGATCAGATAAAAGGGACGGCGCAGCGTGCCGACTTTGTGCTCTGCCGCGCGCTGGGCATTCCGGGAAAAACACCGCTCATACTCCATTGTCAGCACCGTCTCAACCAGCTCCTGACCGTAACGGTCCAGCAAGCGGAATTTTTCAAGCGCCAGCGATTCTTTTCTGGTCAGCCGCGCACCGCTGCCGTCACGGTGTCCGTCGGTCGGTTCCGCCAGTCCCAGTGCTTCGTCCAGCGAACAGTGCAGTTCCCGGCAGATCGCCCGCGCTGTCATCACCGTGGGATTGCGATTGGTTCCGGCTGTAATCTTGCTGAGGGTGCTCTTGGGTACGCCTGATTTTTCCGACAATTCATCCACCGTCAGACGGCATTCCTTACGACGTTCATTGATGTACTCGTTAAAGGTCATTTGAATCCCTCATTTTGATTTGATAAGGTCATCATATCATATTATATGGATTGTGTCAAGTTGAAATCATTCCCTTTATGGAATTTGTCCCAAAAAGTCGCACTTGACAAATCCCCGCAAGGACACTATAATAGACTTAAAATTCCTCAAAAGGAATTTTATCGCGCGATAAAAAACCAAAAAAGGAATTCCAGTGATAGGAGGGATCGTGCGTTCATGAAAATACCGCTCAATCCCTATGAGCGATTTGAAATCACAGGCCGACTGCCGTGCCGGAAACACCACGCCGAATGGTACCGGACACTGTCGGGAGAGGAGAACCTACATGTCAAATTTCAAGCGTTGTATCTACTGCGGCGGACATCTTTACCGCGGCAGAAAAATGTGCCCCCTCTGCGAGGAAAAGCTCCGGTTGATCCGAAAAATCAGGCGGATCGTCTTTGAAATCCGGCGTCAGGCACAAAAGGAGGCAAACACTCATGAACAAAAGCAACTTATCTGCGGAAAAAACACCTCAAACGCAGCAGGCAAAGCCTTCGCACAAGGCATTGCAAGCCAAAAAACACAAAAAAATCAAGGCGATGCTGGGGCAGTATCTCCGGCAGAAAACGGAATGCGAGTATCTGTACGAAAAAATCCGGAACAAGCACGAGGATATGCAGACGCTCAAAGCCGTGACCGCCGACAGCGTGGGACGGCACGGCAATGAGGTTTCCGATTATGTAGAAAAAGCCATCGAACAAATCGACGGCTTGATCACGTATTACGCAAAGATGGTGGTGCAGCGTGAGGAATCCGAACGGCGGGTTTTGTCCATGATAGAACAGATTACCGACCCGGATGCTTATCTGGTGATATACCTGCACTATATCGAGGGACTGCCGTTCAGCGAAATTCCCCAGCGGCTGGCGTTATCCGAGCGCTGTATGTGGAACCGGTACAGGAGCGCTCTGGATTCCCTCTGTGTCTGTCAGGAGAATACGGCGGACTAGGTTCGGCGGAAACCGGCTTGACCTGCTTTGGCTTGCTCATTTCTTTTGCAGTCCGAATGTCTTTTCCAGCGCGTTGGCAAGCGCCCGCGCAATGGTCTTGGGATGATTCATAATCCATTGGGCGCTGGAAGATTTATCGTGAAACTCCACTTCCGCCAGGATGCTGACCATGCCGTAATTGGACGGGTCACGCACATCGGTGTAGCCGGTTTTGTCAAACGCCAGCATACCGTTGACCACATTGGGCGACACAGTGGAGCCTCTTGGCGTGACTTTGCTCAGTTCGGTCACAACGTTCTGCGCCAGACGCTTGCTCTGGGCACAGCCCGGAAAATAGAAACCCATCGGTCCGTAGTGATGCGAATTTACCTTGGGGTCGGCGTTGCTGTGAATCGCCAGATACACGTCCGCCTTTCGGAGATACGCGTCATAGGCTCGTCCGTGCGATTCGAGCGGCATGGAAACCGGCGCGGTATACACGCTGCACACATATTCCTTTTTCAGAATGCTTTCCAATTCTTTTGCCACGCGATACATCTGTTCCTGCTCGTTGGTGGAACGAACCGCGTAAGCGTTGTGTACCTGACGCGAAGGGGAAAGGTAAATCATGGGTGTGCCGCCGTTCTGAAAATTCTTTGACGGAATCTCGGTGTAAATGTCGGATACCGACACCTTCAGCCGGGAAATCCAGACGGTCTTTCCGTTGAGTTTGAAGGAATACCATGTGATATCATGGGAATCGTTCTGCCAGTCGGTGGCGATATATTTCGCACCCCGCACGACGGTTCCCATTTTTGCATGATTGCTGCCGGGCGCACTGTGCACCGACGTCTTCTGCTTCACCGTGATGGTACGCTGAATATACCGCTTGCCGTCATCCTGTTTCGGCTTGGTGGGAGAGGTGGCAGCCGTGGTTTTCTGTGTACTGGGAGCGGTGGTGGAAACCGTCGTTTGTGTGGTGACGGGAACCTCGACAATCTGCGCGTAGCTGCTCACCACCCAGCCCTTGAGTTTCGAGGTGAACTGTATCTGATACCACACCTTGCCGTTGGAGGCCTTCTTGGAGCCGAGGTAGACATAGGTCTTGCCCTTGGACGTCTGCCCCAGCTTGGTATAGGACTGTCCCGCATTGGCGCGGACATTGAGCGGCGTGCGAAGAATTTTTACCATTTTCTGCGTAGGGATTTTTGTCGTGGTTGTAGTGGTCGGTTTTTCCGTGACGGTTGTTGTGGCAGTCGTGGCAGTGGTCACGGTGGTCGTGGTGACAGTCGCAGAATCGGTGGTCTTTTCGGTAGTCGCCGTCGTGGAGGTCGTGGAGGATTTCTCCGCAATGGTGGTCGATGAATAGACCGTGGAAGTTTCTTCCGTAACCGTGGTGACAGTGGTCGAAGTTAAAGCCGCGGAAGTGGTGGAAGGATTTTCCGCGGTAGTGGCTGCGGTTGATTGGGTTGTGGTGGTGGTAGTCGCAGGTTTCGCGGTCGTAGTGGTGGAATCAGGGATTTTGACCAATTTGCCGTAGCCGCTGCTGATCCAGCCTTTTTTCCCGTCGGCTAGCTGAATCTGATACCACACCCGCCCGTTGGATGCCTTCTTGCTGCGAAAATAGGGGAATGTCTTGCCTTGACCCACCACCCCGATTTTCCGATAGGACGTTCCCGCGTCGCTGCGGACATTGACCGTGCCGTTTGTCACCTTGACAACGGTTTTCGCCTCTGCCGGCAGGGCAAAGTATACCCACAGCAGCATGACCAGAATGACCGCCGCCAACAGACGCGGCTTTTTCCTGTTTTTCACGTTTTTCCTGCCTTTCCTGATGTCACATCATCACGCGTCCCTGTTTCCTTGTTCGTAGTATTTGCCTTTATTATAAAAGAATGAAAAAAAGTTGTCAAGTCAAATGTGTCCATTGTTCACAACAAGAGGAAGATACTGATCTCTCACCTCCTCTGTTCTATTCGGCTGCGGCAAGGAATCTGTGACGCTTCTGCCATGTTTTTATTGTTTCAGGTTTTCTTCCGTAATCTCAAATACCTCCGGCGGCTCTTCGCGCAATTCTTCCCCCGCCGGCGCTTCCGCCGGGGATTTCGCCGGGAAGCCTGCCCCGGAATCCGCCGGGAACAGATCGTCAAAGGACAGCGGCGTATTGACAGCCGGCTTGCTTTTGGGTTCGACGGTACCGTACAGCACCGGCACATATTCCCGCAGCAGCGGATAAATCAGCCGCTCCCGCAGTCCCCACAGCACCAGAATCAGGATACCCGCCAGCGTGAGCAGCACACCGGGCAGAAGTCCCTGCGTATGGTAACGGCATTCGATTTCATGCGTACCGGCGGGCAGGTCAATTCCCAGCAGCGCGTCGCCGATAGCAAAGGTTTCCACGCGCTTTCCGTCCACCTTGACCGTCCAGCCGTCATTGTAGGGAATGGACGTGAAGAGGGCACAGTCGCGGTCGACGGTGACGGTACCCTTCCAGAGACCGTCGGTCTGACGTGTGACCTCCATCTGATGCTGTCCCAGCAGTGAGATGACGTCTTCCAGCGCGTTGGTATCCAGCTCCGCGACAAAGACATTGCCGCTGCAGGTGCCGTTGGTTTCGATCTGGACGTACACCGCGTCACCCTCGTGCATTTTGCCCAGATCAATGATATAGGGTTCATACGGCGTGACGCTCCAATTGGAATTGCCCGCCGATACGTTGATGGACGAGGCGGCGCGGCAGTCCACATAGACATAGGTCTGCGATTCCCGCTCCTTGGTGACCGAAGCGGTAAAGGAACCCGCGCCGCCGGTCGATTCGGCGTAAAAATAGGAGCCGTTGAATTCCACCTCGGTGCCGTTCTGTTCCTCCACGTCGGGGGTCATCATGGTGTAGACCGGCGCGGCGTTGGCGGCGTATTCCACGAATTTGTTCTGCACGTCAAAGGGATTCTCATACTTGGCGGTGCTGCCGGAATTCCAGTAGACAATATCGCTGTCCACCGCGAAGGCACGCGACAGGGCAAGGCGGTTCTCATAAATATAGCGGTAATTGCCGTTGCCGTCGTCCACATTGCCCAGATAGGTGAGCTGGGCGTGGGAGCCGATGTCATGATGGAAGGCGAGATAGCGGAGATTCAGCACCGAGTCCATGAGCGGCACATAGCTGTTGTAGATATAGCTGTTGACGCCGTTGATGGCGTAGCCCAGCTTGCCCATGAGCGTCGTGGTTGCCTTGGCGTTGCTGGAGGCAAAGACCGAGAGACCCGCGTAGTCATACATCGCGTCGTCGTTGCAGGTCTTGCGGGGGAGCAGCTCCATACGGCTGCCGTCGAGGTTGATTTCTTCGACGTAACTGACGGCGGCTTTGTTGATATCGTAATCGGAGACAAAGCTCTCGCGGTCGGTAAAGACTTCATTGTCGTTGAGCTTTCGGAAGGTCTCGGTCGCGTTGCCCGAAATTTCCGTGAATGCTACCGCCAGCAGCAGCGCCGCGGCAGTGGCGCGGCGGGCGGCGGGAAGCCGCGTACCCCATGCCAGAATCAGCCCGTACAGCGCGAGGAATCCCAGCGACATCCAGACCGGACGGTAGTCCGCGCTGCCGAATTTCTGTTCGATGACCAGCATCCCTACGACAATGGCAAGTCCTTTGGCGACGGTTTCGCGGTCAAGCTCCTTTACCCTGTCGAGCGCCTGGACGGCAATAGCGAGCATCACAAAGCTCACGAGGAAGGAATTGCGATAGGGCAGATCGTTGGGAAAATGGAAGCCGTGGAAGGCGAAGTTGGTCCAGTTGTTTGCCATGAGCAGCACAAGCGCGCCCAGCAGTCCGCCGTAGCAGACCCGCGTGCGCAGCCGGATATTCCGGCAGAGCGCAAAGAGAACCATCATCAGCACCGCCAGCACCGAGCAGTAGATATTGGGCAGATTGTCCCCGCGTTCGGTGGGGGTCATGCCGTAAAGCGTGCGGGGGAAGATATCCCAGAAGCTGAAATTGCTGTTGACCGCACGGGAGAAGGTATCCTCCGCGCCGGAGGTGTGACGCAGGGAAATGGCGGTGGGAATAAGAATCCACATGGAGAGCAGTCCGCCGACCACCGACGTCCACGCGAAGCGCAGGAGTTTCATGAGCCGCAGGCGCCACAGACCGCCCACCGGGGCAGCGTCAAAACGACCGCCGGTTTCGAGCATACGCATGGCGAACCACAGTACCATAAAGACACAGACCATGTAGCCGATGTAATAATTGGTGCTGACGGCAAGTCCTAACGTAATGCAGTAGAGCAAAGGAGATTTCCCTTGCAGCACCCATTCCAGTCCCCAGACAATCAGCGGCAGCAGCACCAGACAGTCCAGCCACATCACGTCCCATGAATAGGCGATAAAGTAAGCCGAGAGCGCGTAAGCGACCGATACGGCGACGGAGGTGTAGTCTTCCTTCTTGTAAACCCCCCGGCAGAAGAGCGCGAAGGTGACGCCTGCCGACGTGATCTTGAGCATTTCGATGAGGGCAATGGCTTCCGTCAGCCACGCGCGGGGGAAGATGAGCGCGATGAGGTTGTAAGGACTGCACAGGTAGTAGGCAATCAGGGGAATGAGTCCGCTGCCCATTCCCACGCTTTCGGAGTAGGAGAGCGAATCAAATGACAGGATTTTCTCCCGCACCAGCGAGAAGAATGCGGAGTACTGGTGGTGCATGTCAATAATCATCACCGATTTGATGCCGAAGGGATAAATGCCCAGTCCCATGTAGGCAACGGTAATCGCCGCAAAGGAGAGCAGCGCCGCCATCCAGATGTAGTAGTGCTTCACGCGCGGCGCTTCGACCGACACGACCGAATGGCAGACCAGCAGCGCGAGAATACCCGCTGTCACCGCGAAGGTAAAGCAATGTGCCGTAGGGTTATCTCCGAGCGCGCACACGACATAAGCGGCAATCATGGTGAGGAAGAATGACAGCACATATCGGAGCATCGAAACCAGCGATTGGGTGCCGACTGTATTTTTGCCGGTTGCTGGATGTGTGCCCTGATTCGCCGGAGCAGATGTTTTGGGTTCCATAAAGACGTCCTTTCCGTGGTTTGGCTGCCGTGCGTCAAAAGACAGGCGGCAGGAAAATCACATATGAAGTGGTTTTTTTATTATACCACGGCGCTGTACGGTTTAACAGTGAAAAATTGTTAAATTTACCAAAAAAATCAGAGCGCAGCCGACAAAAAAGAGGCGTGAACGGTAGAGCCAAGTTCTACGGTTCACGCCTTATGGTGATATGCGGTAAAAGTGCGGATGAATTGTCAGGAATGACGGAAAGCGGCGATGGCGTCGTTCATCTGATGACAGATACGGCGATCCTGCAAATACTCAATGGCGGTAACGGCTGAGAATACCGCCAGCACAATGAACCCCATGACAATCGCTGTCCACGGAGAATCGAATCCCATCACCAGCGCAGTGCCGCCTACAATGCACAGTTCCAGCAGCGCAAGCTCCCCCAGCGCTTCCAGCAGGAAAGCGGTGAGACTTTGCTGCCTTCCCCGGAAGAGGTATTGCCTGAGAAGGTATTCGATGAGCAGCGGCAGGCAGCCCACCGCGCTCAGCAGAAGCGGGAAGAACGTATTCACATAGCGGAAGGTTGCCTCCGGATAGAGGGAGGTGCCGATGACGGCGATGCCCAGATTGATAAAGGTGACGATCATGAAATAGGTGGGGATGAGTTTCCTGACAAGATATTGCTTAAAATTCATTGATGTTGCCTCCCAACAGGATTTCGCGCAGGGGCTTGATGTACTGGCGGGAGATGACCACGCACTCGCCGCCCGAAAGCTCCGCCATAAACTTGCGTCCGAGGGTGGGACGGATGGTTTGCAGCTTGGTCAAGTGCAGCAGCACCGATTTGGAAATGCGTGCAAACCCCTTTTGTCCCAGCCGGTCCTCGTATTCATAGAGACGTCCCTTGACCTCGCCTACCGCGTCGGACAGATAGACAAAGACCTTTTCGTCCAGCGCCTCAAAATAAAGGATATCGTCGAGCGGCACGCTGAGCGTCTTTCCGTCGATCATCGCCGTGACGCAGTTGCCCACGCTCTCGGCATACGCCTGTAAATTCCGGATTTCCTGCGTGACCTCGACACACGCGATGGTCACCTGTTCATCGGCATTGTCGGATACCGGTTGCAGTACGGTTTTCATGAATCGGTCTCCTTTTCGGCGCAGCGGTACGGATTAATAGATGTTCTTGATCGGAGGCGTTCTGACGCCGTCCTCTTTGACATAAGCGTCGAACCATTCGCGCACCACGTCGTTGGTGATTTCGATGACCTCGCGGCCGTCGCGTTCACCGGTGCCGAGCATACCGGCAAGGGTGGGGGAGAAGAGCGGCAGATCGGTTAAATTCATGTGGCCAGTGCCTTCGATGACGACGTTCTTGGCGAGATCGGCATGTTCCACGGTGTAGAAATTGACATAGGCATGAGCGTCCTCTTCGGAGGGCTTGTAATTGTTGTTGTAGTGATCCATTGCCATGACGTTGAGCAGAGGCTTGGGGTAGGCGTCGGTATTGAACTGATAGATGCCGTTTTCCACGCCGGTATAGTCGCCCAGGAAGGTGCCGTCGAGTACGATGACCGCGTCGATTTCCTCACGCTGTCTGCCGAGTGCCTCAGCGGTAGCGCCGCCCATGGAGTGACCGTAGGCGCCGATGTGTTCGAGATCGATCATCTTGAAGATTTCGTCCGTGCCCTCGGCGCAGTTCTTCTCGATGGTGTCGAGGACAAAATTCGCGTCGCCCATGCGGACTTCCATCCACTTCCGGGTGAGGGCGTATTCGTCCTCCAGGGAAGATGAATACACGCCGTTGGTTGCGTCAATGGCTTCCTGAATAAAGCCGGAGTTGACAATTTTGGTGGTGCCGTCGGCTTCTTCGGTGAAGAACGCCTGATAGGTGTGGCTGAGACTGCACACCACATAGCCGTTGGAGACCAGTTCCGCGTAGGAGGAGTAGTTGGACTTTTCAAAGCCGAACGCGCCGTGCGAGAAGAGGATCAGCGGGAACTTGTCGCCTTCCTTGGCTTCGGCGGGATAATAGAAGGTCACGGTGACATTGCGGTGTTCGCCGGAATCGTCGAGGGTTTCGACGCGGCTTTCGTCGGTCCAGGTGTAGACCTTATTGGCGATGGTGTAGCTGCCGGTGGTTTTGGGGTCTTTGTAGGGCGGGAAGATCAGCAGGGGAACCATCACGAAAAGCCAGAGCAGGCATTTGCCGATGGCGCGTCCGATCACGCCGCCGTTCTTGAAGGGTTTCTCGTCTTTTTTGCGGGTATAGCGGATCACGCCGAGAATACCCAGCGCGATGAGCGCCACCATGAAGACCAGCAGGAAGAACCACTGGAATCCCATGCCGCGGGGAGAAGCCAGATAATAGGCGCCGATAGCGGCAGCCTGAATCAGCCACAGTACGCGGTATTCCAGCCGCATACGGTTCTTCTTGATCAGGCTGTACACCATGAAGCCCAATTCCGACAACAGCATAACGAGTAAAAACTTTCCTACCATAAGAGAAAACCTGCCTTTCAAAGTGTTTGTAGTAGGGAGATTGCTTTGCGTTTTCGATGGGTTTATTGTATCATGCCCGCCGCGATTTGGCAACCCCTTTGGGGATAAGCTGGCAGATCGGCAGGTAAGTTGGCAAAACAGAAAACTCCCGTCCTGACTTATCAAATCAGGACGGGAGTTGGTGTTTCATAATGGGGCAGAGACGGTTTGGAGGGGGGGACCCTTTTCTGTATTCGCCCTACCTTGTTGATTGTCCGGGCTGGTCTTGCTCGGCAGGCTAAGAGCCTGCCTGCCGGTGGCGCTGCCCCCGGTCCCCTGCAAGGGCGCTGCCCTTGACCTGCCAAAGGGACTCGTCCCTTTGGAATCCCCGCCGCTGCGCGGCTAATTACGCTCCGCTTTCCTTAATCGGCGGTTTCCACTTGGATGTCAGCGCCCTCAAAATCGAAGGTAGCAAAGTAATCCGCGGGGGTTTCGGCGCGTCGGATGAGCTTCACGGAACCGTCCTCGCACAGAAGCAGCTCAGCGGAACGCAGCTTGCCGTTATAATTGTAGCCCATCGAGAAGCCGTGGGCGCCGGTATCGTGAATCACAAGGAAATCCCCGATATCAATGAGCGGCAGCTCGCGGTCGATGGCGAACTTGTCGTTGTTTTCGCAGAGCGAGCCGGTGATATCGTAGATGGTGGAAGGTCCGTTGAGATCCTTGCCCATGACGGTGATATGGTGATACGCGCCGTACATAGCGGGGCGCATGAGATTACAGGCGCAGGCGTCCACGCCGATATAGTGCTTGTAGGTCTCCTTGCGGTGAATGGCTTTGGTTACAAGATGACCGTAAGGGGCGAGCATGAAGCGTCCCAGTTCGGTGAAGAGGGAGATGCTGCCCATGCCGGCGGGAACAAGAATTTTTTCGTACTGACGGCGCACGCCTTCGCCGATCACGGCAATGTCATTGGGTTCCTGACCGGGACGGTAGGGAATTCCCACGCCGCCGGAGAGATTGATGAATTCAATCGAAGCGCCGGTTTTTTCTTTGAGTTCGACCGCCAGTTCAAACAGCTGACGGGCGAGTTCGGGATAATAGTCGTTGGTAACGGTGTTGGAGGCGAGGAAGCTGTGAATGCCGAAGTGCTTCACGCCCATCTCCTTCAGTGTGACAAAGGCTTTGATGATCTGTTCGTGGGTCATGCCGTACTTGGCGTCGCCGGGGTTGTCCATGATGTCGGTGCCCAGCTCGAAGTAGCCGCCGGGATTATAGCGGCAGCAGATGGTATCGGGGAAGGCGTAACCCTGTTTGTCGGCGATGTCTTTAAGGAAGGCGATGTGGGTGATGTCGTCGAGATTGATGATCGCGCCGAGTTTCAGGGCGAGGGCATATTCCTCCGGCGGCGTGGCGTTGGAGGAGAACATGATGTCGCTGCCGACGTTGCCGACGGCTTTGGCGAGCAGCAGTTCGGTATAGGAGGAGCAGTCGGAGCCGCATCCTTCTTCCCGGAGAATCCGCATGAGATAGGGATTGGGTGTGGCTTTGACCGCGAAATATTCTTTGAAGCCGGGATTCCACGCAAAGGCGGCTTTCAGACGGCGGGCATTTTCGCGAATGCCCTTTTCGTCATAGATATGATAGGGAGTGGGGTAGGTCTGATCAATTTCCCGCAGCTGTGCGAGGGTGACAAAGGGCTTTTTTTCCATATAAACCGGTTCCTTTCCAAAAAGAGGTACTTGTCAGTATATCGCAAGAAAGCCCAAAAGTCAAGAATTTTATGCAATCAATTATACCCTCGGGTGAATCAGCCGTGACGCGTTTGCCACGCAGATCAGGCATACGCCCACATCGGCAAAGACCGCTGCCCACATGGGGGCATAACCGAATGCCGCCGCCAGCAGCACCGCTGCTTTGACGGCAAGGGCAAAGGCAATATTGCCCTTGATGATGCCCATCGCCTTGCGGAAATGCCGGATGGCACGGGGCAGGGTGCCGAGGCTGTTGGAGGAAAGCACGATGTCCGCCGCTTCAATCGCCGCGCCGGAACCCAGTCCCATCGCGACGCCCACGTCCGCCGCCGCCAGCACGGGCGCGTCGTTGATGCCGTCGCCCACAAAGACCGTCACCATTCCTTCGTCCTTCATGGCGCTGACCGCCGCGACTTTATCCTCCGGCAGCAGTTCGGCGCGGTAATCGGTGATGCCCACGCTGTCCGCCACCTGCCGCGCCGCATCGTGACCGTCGCCGGTCAGCATGGCAATGGTGGAAAGTCCGAGCTGTTTCAGTTCATCAATGGCAGTCTTCGCTCCTTGTGACGCGCTGTCGCTGATGAACAGACTGCCCGCGAGCCTGCCGTCATACGCCACATACGCCTGTGCCTTCGCGCCGTCGGGAAGCGCTATGCCGTTCTGCTTCATGAACTTCGCGCCGCCGCAGAGAATCTTCTTATGCGCACCGTCCTCACAGGAAACGCCGTGACCGGATATTTCCTTGTAATCATGGTACTGTGCCGCGTTTTTGATCTCACCGGCATATGCCCTGATAGCCTGTGCATAGGGGTGAACCGATTGAGCTTCCGCTGCTGCCGCCATTTGCGCCACCTGCTCAATGGTGAAGCCGTCCTCGCTCCTGACATCATGAACGGCGGGCTTGCCCTCGGTGACGGTTCCCGTCTTGTCAAAGGCAATGGCACGCGCCTTGGCGAGTGCCTCGGCAAAGTTGCCGCCCTTGACCAGTACGCCGAGTTTGGAAGCGCCGCCGATGGCAGAGAAGAATGCCAGCGGCACCGATATGACAATCGCGCAGGGGCAGGACGCGACCAAAAACGTCAGCGCCCGGAAGATGAAATCGTGGAAGCTGCCCATGTGCAGCAGCGGGGGAATCACGGCAATCAGCACCGCCAGCCCCACCACAATCGGGGTATAGACCACCGCGAAACGGGTGACAAATTTTTCCGCGCTGCCCTTATTCTCGGTGGACTCGGTGACCAGGCGAATGATTCTTGCCGCCGCCGAATCCTCGTAGCGCCGGGTGACACGGGCGGTGAGAGTGCCGTCGCCGTTCATCATGCCGCTGAGCAGTTCCGTACCTTCCTCTGCTGCCAGTGGCAGGGATTCACCCGTCAGGGCGGAACTGTCCACGGCGGACTGTCCTTCCGTCACCACGCAGTCGAGTGGAATCCGTTCATGGGGATGAATCACAATGCAGTCCTCCACCCGCACCTGTTCGGCGTGCAGTGTCTCCACACTGCCGCCGCTTCTGACGACGTGAGCGGTATCGGGACGGATTTCCGCCAATGCTTCGATGCTCCGGCGGGAATTGTCCACCGCCTTGTCCTCCAGCCATTCGCCGATCCGGTAGAGAACCGCCACCATTGCGCCTTCAAAGAATTCGCCTAGCAGCGCCGCGGCTACCATCGCAATTGCCATGAGCGCACTCTCGTCGAGACGCAGCCGGCAAACGGATTTCACGCCGCTGATCATCACATCGTACCCCGCCAGCACAATCGCCGCCACATACGCGGCAGCCGATACGGTTTCGTGCGACGGAAAGGCAATCAGCGATGAAGCAATTCCGACACCTCCCGCGATCAGCGCCAGTATGGTGGTGACAACCATCGTGCCGGATAGCTCCCCGCCATGTTCATGGCTGTGTCCGTGTTCGTGTTCGTGAGAATGACCCTGCTCATGCGTATGTTCATGTTCATGCTCGTGTTCATGCTCGTGATCGTGACCGCAGCAGCACGCGCCGTCATGGTCGTGATGATGCTCGTGGTGATGTTCGTGGTGATGTTCGTGGTGATGTTCATGTTCGTGAGAAAATTCCTTTACCTGCACGCCTGATGTCACGCTGTCGGCAATTTTCTGGATATCGTCCCGCACGTCGCCCGCACCGTCTTTCAATTGCACGGTCAGACGCTTGTGCATAAAATCCACCGACGCGCTCTCCGCAAAATCCGCCTTGCTCACTGCCGCTTCAATCTTTGCCGCGCAGCCCGCACAGTCCAGTCCTTCCAGCGTGTATCTCTTTTTTTCCAAAGCTGCCGCCTCCGCTCTATCTGTCTTCGAGAATATGTTCAAAGCCCAGTTCGATCATTTTCTTGACATGGTCGTCGTCCAGCGAATAGAACGCCGATCTTTTTCCAAAATCGCCGCTCTATCTGTCTTCGAGAATATGGTCAAAGCCCAGTTCAATAATTTTCTTCACATGGTCGTCGTCCAGCGAATAGAACGCCGACTTTCCGCAGCGCCGCACCTTGATCAGACCCGCCGTCCGCAGCACGCGCAACTGATGGGAAATCGCCGACTGGTTCATCTCCAGCGCGTCGGAAATGTCGCACACACACAGTTCATGGTGCAGCAGTGCCGAGAGAATCCGCAGCCGCGTGGAATCGCCGAATACCTTGAAGAGTTCCGCCAGATCATAGATATCGTCCACGCTGTACATATCCTGCCGCACCAGCCCGACGTAATCGGTATGGGTTTCCCGCACCTCACAGACGTCCGGCAAATCGTCGGCGCTGCGCTCCATGATTTTCACCATCTTGGGTTTTTCCATGACTTCCGCCTCCATAAACGAATGAACATTTATTCATATGTTTATTATACGCGCCTTCCCCGGAAATGTCAAGAGGGTTATGCCAAAAAACGGGAAAAAACCGTTTTGACATAACCCTCCGTCAAAAAAAAACTATTCGGATTTGGTTTGATCGCGTCGGCTGTAATAATCCTCCAGCGCCTTCTGAATGGCTTCCTCCGCCAGCACCGAGCAGTGCATTTTATAATCCGGCAGTCCGTCGAGCGCCTCCGCCACTGCCTGATTGGTGAGTGCCATCGCCTCCGATACCGAACGCCCTTTGATCAGTTCCGTCGCCATAGAGCTCGACGCAATCGCGCTGCCGCAGCCGAATGTTTCAAATTTTACGTCGGTAATGGTATCGTCTTCGATTTTGAGATACATTTTCATGATATCGCCGCACTTGGCGTTGCCCACCTCGCCCACGCCGTCCGCGTCGGGGATAAAGCCCACGTTGCGGGGGTTGCGGAAATGGTCCATTACTTTTTCACTGTACAATGCCATAATTCAGAATACCTCCTCACAGAATAAAGCTGCCTTTTCCGGCGATGAGATCGCGCCAGACGGGAGAAAATCCCCGCAGATAGGTCACGACCTCTTTGACGGACTGAATGATATAATCTATCTCCTCTTCTGTTGTATTGTCGCCGAGTGTCAGACGCAGCGAGCCGTGCGCCACATCGTGTACCCTGCCGATTGCCAGCAGCACATGACTCGGGTCGAGCGAGCCCGACGTACACGCCGAGCCGGACGACGCGCAAATTCCCTTGTCGTCGAGCAGCAGCAGCAGCGATTCCCCCTCGATACCCTCAAAACAAAAGTTCACGTTGCCGGGCAGCCGTTTCCGCGGGTCGCCGTTGAGCGCGGAATGGGGAATTTCAGTCAGCCCCCGGATCAGTCTGTCGCGGAGCATAGCTGTTTTTTCGGCGTTTTCCGCCATATGTCCCACCGATTCTTCCAGCGCTGCCGCCATTGCGACGATGCCCGCTACATTCTCCGTACCGGCGCGTCTGCCGCGTTCCTGCGCGCCGCCCTCGATGAGCGGCACTGTCGGTATGCCCCGCCGGACATAGAGAAAGCCCACGCCCTTGGGACCGTGGAATTTATGTGCCGAGGCGGACAGCATGTCCGCGTGATCTTCCGCCACATTCACCGGGATATGACCTACCGCCTGCACCGCGTCGGTGTGGAAAAGAATCCCTCGTTCGCGGCAAAGCGCGCCGATATCCCGAATGGGCTGAATGGTACCGATTTCGTTGTTGGCGTACATTACTGTCACCAGACAGGTATCCTCCCGCAGCGCCGCCGCCAGTTCCTCCACCCGCACAATACCGTCGGAATGTACAGGCAGATAGGTCACCTCAAAGCCCTCTTTTTCCAGCTTTTTCAGCGTGTGCAGCACCGCGTGATGCTCGATCGCGTCCGATACGATATGGCGTTTTCCCTTTCGTGCGCCGTGTGCCGCCGCGGAACGTATGGCTTGGTTGTCCGCTTCCGAACCCCCCGACGTAAAGAGTATCTCTCTCGGCTCCGCACCGATACACTTTGCCACTGTCGCCCGCGCTTCCTCGATTGCTTCCTTCGAGCGCTGTCCGAATGCGTACAGGCTCGACGGGTTTCCGTAATATTCGGTCAGATAGGGCAGCATTGCCTTTACCGCCGTCTGGCTCATCGCCGTCGTGGCGGCATTATCCGCATATATGTTCAACCGTATAACCTCCTTATCGTTGTCCGTTGCTCATTATAGCGCAACAAACTTATTATGTCAATAGGTTTTATAAGATTTGTTTCTCTGATAATACCGTCAAAAAAAACAGCAGCGCGTTTCTTACGAGAAGAAACGCGCTGCGGCGCAAATCGTTATGTGAAAAAATATGAAAAATTACACATTAAAGAGGAAGTGAACCACGTCGCCGTCCTTCATGACATACTCCTTGCCTTCGGAACGCACCAGACCCTTTTCGCGGGCAGCGGTGAGCGAGCCAAGTTGAATGAGGGTGTCATAGTCGATAACCTCGGCGCGGATGAAGCCGCGCTCGATGTCGGAATGAATCTTGCCGGCAGCCTGCGGTGCCTTGGTGCCGCGGGTGATAGTCCACGCGCGCACCTCCGGCTGTCCTGCCGTCAGGAAGCTGATGAGTCCCAGCAGATGATAGCCCGCGCGGATCAGACGATCCAGACCGGATTCCTCCAGCCCCATCTCGCTGAGGAACATAAGCTTTTCCTCCGCCTCCATGCCGCTGATTTCCGCCTCAATCTCGGCGCAGATGGGCAGTACCTCGCTGTTTTCCTCGGCGGCGATTTTCTCCACGGCTTCAAGATAGGGATTGGCTGCCCCGCCCGAAAAATCGTCCTCACTGAGATTGGCGGCATAAATGACCTTCTTGGCGGTCAGCAGGGCGACGGTGGAGAGCATCTCCTGCTTGTCCTCGGTCAGCTCCATCGTGCGCACCGACTTGCCCGATTCCAGCACTTCTTTCACGCGCTCGAAGAATTCCACCTCCGCAGCGAATTTTTTGTCGCCCTTCATGGCTTTTTTGGAGCGGTCGATTTTGCGTTCCACCAGTTCGAGGTCGGAGAGAATGAGCTCCAGATTGATGGTTTCAATGTCGCGCACGGGGTCAATGCTGCCTTCCACATGAATGATGTCGTCATTCTCAAAGCAGCGCACCACATGGACAATCGCGTCGCACTCGCGGATATTCGAGAGGAATTTGTTGCCCAGACCTTCGCCCTTGCTTGCGCCCTTGACCAGTCCCGCGATGTCCACGAATTCCAGCGGCGCGTGGGTGATCTTCTCGGGGTGGTAGATTTCCGCGAGCTTATCCAGCCGCTTGTCCGGTACGTCCACCACGCCGACATTCGGCTCGATGGTGCAGAAGGGATAATTGGCGGACTGTGCGCCCGCGTTGGTGATGGCATTGAACAGCGTACTCTTGCCGACGTTCGGCAGACCTACGATTCCCAGTTTCATAAAAGATTCCGTCTTCCTTTCCAAAATAGGCAAATCAGGGATTTCCCCGTATCACATGAATCACATGATACAACAGAAATCCCCGTTTGTCAATTATGAATTGTCATTTTTTCGCCTGACGTCAATAGATTACAACGGCGCCTTTCTCGCCCCGATGCTCACTGTATTCCTGAAAATCATACGTCACTCCCATGACCGCCTGCATCGCGACATCGTTGCTGTCCTTGATCAGCATGACGTCCTCCTGCCTCGGAATATAGGAAAACGTCTTGACATCAGCCGCTTTCTGCGGCGTTTTCATACAATAGAGATTGAGATGTTCGCCGTTGATGCCGTCGGCAAGAAACGCGTCCACTGCCTTATCGAATTGTTCCCGCATGGTCTGTTCATCATAGATTTCGCTGAAAATGAAATTGATACAGAAATCGTTATGCTGCAGATACTCCTCCAGCGTCGTATTCCGATCATACCATTCCGCCGGAAAATGGTTGTAGCAGTCATCGTATGTCACCATTTTCACACCCGGAAAGACGCGCTCCGAAACGGCTTGAATACGGTGATACGCCTCTTCGCCGTATTTCATATAGATATAGTCGGTGTTGACGGGGTTCTGATCGTCAAACCAGAACACGCGGATACCCTTGCCCGGCAGTTCGTCGCATCTCACGGTGACATCGCAGCTCACGCCCCCGGGGAACGGATTCTTCTTCGTGACGGTGAGATGAATGCCGTACTGCTCCTCCACCGTGCGGACAGCCTGATCAATATTCGCCTGCTCGTTGCCGCGGGTCAACCCGCATCCGCCCAGCATCAGGCAAAGTATCAGCGCCAGCAGTATTGCAGGCAACCGGTTCCAAGAATTGACGGTTTGTTTCATACGGATATTTCCCCCTTAATCGTTGAATGTCACCGAGCTTTCGCCGTTTTCCCCGCCAGTCTCGCTGCTCACATCAGAGCCGGATACCTGCGCGGGCGTATTGGTGGGTGTGACCGACGAGAAATCGCCGTTTTCCACCATCGCGTTGGCTTCGTTGATGTAGCCCATCATAATGTTGAAGGACGTGCTGTCGAGAATGATATACCAATGATCCTTCTCCCGCCGGAGATTGACCTGACACTCGGTTTCCACGCGGTCGGCGTCATTGGTTGCCGATTCCCGCACAATCTCCGAAACCAGTGCTTCGCGCATCTCTTCGGCGGATATCTTCGCGCCCTTGAGTACGTCGTCCACATAGCCGTTGGTCACTTTGGCAGCCGCCTCGCCGTAAATCCTGCGCAGATCGACGGTTTTGACATTCAGTCTTGCCGCACCTGTCGCGCCGGAGGTCTGAATGTCCAGAATCGTGATCTCCAGTGTACGGGATACCGCGTCCACAATCTTCCGCGTGCCGTCCTGATCGCCTTTGTCAAAGCTCAGACCATCATACTCCGAAACATACGCGAACGCACCCTTGTAATTGCAGTCGTTCATCTTGACATTAAAGCTTTTGATCGCCTGTTCCGGCGTGACCGCGTCGTTGCAGGCGGTAAGCATCAGCAGTGCCGCCGCGACCAGCGCGGCGATCACCGCCTTCCACTGTTTCATTCCGCTTTTCGTTCCCTTCCGTTTGGTTTTCACACATCAATCCGCTACTGATTGGAACGGTTGCTTCTGTGAATGGCAATGCCCGTGTCAATCAGCACCAGCAGTACGCCGCCCAGTGCCAGCAGCACATAAATCATGATGGAATAATGATACCCCCAGCTCATTTCCAGCGAGATAGGTTTGGATACTTCCGCGCGAAAGGCGTTGACCTGTTCTTCCATTGTGGTGGGAAGCCCCAGCAGATACCAGATTTGCAGGGCGGACAGTCCGATGACAGCGATATCATCCAATAATTTGGGCAGGGTATAACGGAAACTGAGCAGCAGGAAGATTGCCACGGGAATGACCAGCAGAATGGCATTCAGGTAGAAGCCTTCCAGCGTGCGGTTCATCAAATCCTTGCCCAGCACCAGATCCAGACCGGAGAGCGAACCGGTTCGGGGAATGATATCGTTCCACGACAGTGAGCCGAAGCCGAGGAAGAAGAGTACGCCTGCCATCACCGAGAAGAGACGCAGGGCCGTGCTGAACAGCCAGAGGTTTTCGGGCTCGTCGTCGTCCTCGTCCAGACCGTCGTCGTGCTTGGGCGAAATGACCACTGTCTGGGCGGCTTCTTCGGGGGTGACTTCCATCATGGTTTCGGTGCCGTCGGGCATCTTGACCAGTGCCATGGTCTTGACCGCCGCGAGCTTTTCCGCTTCACGCTTTTTGCGGCGACCCAGCGCGAGGCGTCCGGCTGTCATGAGCACAATGCCCGCCGCTGCCAGCACCAGTCCCGCGATCAGCAGCACAAACATCAGATTGATGCGGCGCAGATGGTAAGTAATGGTAAAGGTATGGGAAGAGATGGGATGTTCAAAGGTATCGGTGCGGTAAGCGCCCATGAGGATGTCGCTCTTACCGCCGTCGGAAGCGGTCCAGTCCACGTCGTAGGCCTGTCCCGGTCCCTTGAAGCTGTACATAATTTCGCCGGTGTACTGGGAGGGCTTGAGTTCCTCCGCCAGATCGACCTGTACCGATACATTCCGTTTGTTGTAGAAGGTGAATTGATCCTGCCCGTCCACCGAAACGGCATTCCCCGCGCCGAAATAGTTCGCGAGCATGGCGTTGACTTTTTCCTCCGAGGTCTTGGGGGTGGAGATGGTCACGGCGTACTGCGTACCCGCTTCGTTGAACGGCGCGACGTTCACGGTAAATTCACTGCCTTCAAGACGGCGCTTGAAGTAGGCGGCGGCAAACTGCGCGCCGTAATCCTCGGTATCAATGGGGGAGGCGAGGATAATGGACTGGCTGACCTTGTCGTCACTGCCGATCTCGGTGATAACGTCCACTTCACTCAGCTTGTAGACAGTGGAGGAATACAGTTTGATATCGGCATTGGACGCTTTCTGATAGATCAGCTTGACGGTTTTGTTTTCATCAAACCGTCCCTCGCCGTTGATGCGCTTGCTGCCGGCATACAGCGTGGACTTCTCTCCGTCAAATTCACTGGCGTCCATGTTTTTATAGGTGATATTGGCGTTGCAGGTGCCGTTGTTTTCGCAGGGGAACTTGGAGAAATCCAGCTTTTCGGTCAGCACGCCGGTTTCAGAGAAGGCAGTATAGAGTGTCTCGTCCTTGACATAGCTGAAAGAACTGCTGCCGCCGAAGAGTTGCTTGGTGCAGGCGTCGATGTCGTCGGCGGTGCCGCTGAACGACACGCGGTAGCGGGAGGTGCTTCCCTCGTCGGAGAGCCACTGTCCCGCGGCGCCGCTGGCGGTGGCATTCTGCATGAAGGTCTGAATGTTTTCCTTGCCCAGTGTTTCCACGGTCTTTTTGGGCATATTCAGCACGACTTCGCGCTTGTAATCGTCATCGCCGTACCGGATGGTTTCGATATCGAGACTGCTCAGGCGGTACTGGGCAATGGTATCGATTTTAATGCGGGACGACATGAGATTGTCGTTGTCATAGGACACGTCGTTGAGGGTAATCGTGACCGAATCGGTCATGCTCGACACATTCTGCGAGAGATTCAGATCCTTCTTGAGCGCCGGCTTGACCCACGCCAGCAAATCCTTGGATTCAAAGTCCTCGGTCAGTGAGAAGCCGCTCTTGAAAAGATCCTCTTCCGGGCTCCGGTACGTATACTGCACCGACGGTGTGCGACCGATGAGCGCCGCCACCTTGGTCTTGTAATCCTCGATATCGTTGAAAGGCAGGGAAAAGGTATAGACCACCTTGGACTGCTTGCTGTCGCTGTACTCATAGGAAAACTGCAGCTGTTCGGGGCAGTTGTTCTGAAGCGATTCGGTGATATCCTTCACCTTTTTGGAAGAAAAGATCAGGGAGGTGTCGGAAATTTCCTCACACACCATGATGCGTTCTCCCGCGAAATCGCTGTTCATTTTGAGATTGGTCTTCATGCCGCAGCCGGTCAGCACCAACAGCATGACGCAGCCAAACAGCGCCATCAGGAACAGCCGGCGCACCGTGAGCCGGTCAGGGGCAGTCCGGGTTTGCATTTTCTGCTCTTTTTTCACAAAAATCTCTCCCTCTTGACCGATCGCCTGTGGCGGTCGGAATATAGGACGTTGCCAGAGAACGCCCTGTTTCACCGCGTTGCCTGTCGTCACCCGACAGACATATACAGCTTTATTATATAATAAAATCTCCGCAACGTCAATCGGATATTGTGGAATTTATAAAAAAATCCGGAACCGTCCGGTGCGGCATTTTTTTTGCGCACCGGACGGTTCCGGATATTTTATCCAATCCTGTCGTATATGGGCATATCAGTCATCCGACGGGGAGACCATTTCCCCGTCTTCGATCTCGTATCCATCCTCATCATAATATACGTCGTCATATGCCTCGTCGGAATCCGAGACCGTTGTCTTTTCCTTGTTCCACGGCAGCCACGATGTATCAATCACGGAGGTGTCAAGATAGTGAGGCGTCGTGCTTTCCACGTGTAGCACGAGATCATTGAGCTGCTGGGTCTTGGTTGCTTGGGTATAGTCCAGATAGAAGCTCAGATCTTCCGTGCGGTAGCAATAGAGATCGGGCGTATCATAATCGGGCGCGGAGTAATTGATGATGGTATAAGCCGCCATAAAGCCGTTGTCGCTGTTCTGCACGCCGGGAATCAATCCTGAAATCGCGTTGCCCGCCAGAAGCGCGAAGTATCCGGTGGGATTGGTGGTGTCGTTGATTTCGGGGCTGAACCCGATATCCAGCGAAACCATCTTGCCGAAACGCACTTTTGCTGTCAGGTTCACCATACCGTCAAATTTTGTAACGGTACGTCCGTTTTTAAGAGCGGCGATATCCGCTTGGCTGAGGGTGGTTTCCTTGTCGCTGTAAGAAACTTTACCGATGCCCAGCATATCGCCGTAGGAGAAATCGTTGGTGCGGCAGGCATTGAAGCGGTCGGTATAAGAGACAAGCGCCACATTCATACTGCGCTGGAACCGCGTGGCAAAGAGGAATGCGCCCGTGAGCACCAGCACCGTGCCCAGACAGGTCAGCAGCATGGTCAACAATGCGGATTTGCCCGACACAATGATTTTGGGACGAACCTCATCCTCATCGTAATCCAGATAGTCGTCTTCGTCAATGCCTTCGTCCTCTTCGTCGTCGGCATCTTCCATTTCCTCGTCGAAATCTTCTTCGTCTTCTTCCTGATCGTCCGCCTCTTCGTCAAAGCTTTCAAGCTCATCGTCGTCGTCAAGAACCATATAATTGTCATCCGATGTCAATTCGTCCTTGATTTCCTCGGATTCCTCAGCTTCCTCGATTTCTTCGGGTTCCTCGGGTTCTTCGGTTTCTTCGGCTTCGTCAGCTTCTTCGGTTTCTTCGACTTCCTCGGTTTCTTCGACTTCGTCGGTTTCTTCGACTTCGTCGGTTTCTTCGACTTCGTCGGCTTCCTCGGTCTCTTCGGCTTCGTCGGTTTCTTCGGCTTCGTCGACTATTTCGGCTTCGTCGGTTTCGTCGGCTTCCTCGGTCTCTTCGACTTCTTCGACTTCCTCGGATTCTTCGGCTTCCTCGGTCTCTTCGACTTCGTCGGTTTCCTCGGTCTCTTCGACTTCTTCGACTTCTTCGGTCTCTTCGTCGGTTTCTTCGACTTCGTCGGTTTCTTCGGTCTCTTCGGATTCCTCAGTGTCTTCGGCTTCTTCGGTCTCTTCGATTTCTTCGATTGCCTCAGATTCCTCTGCCTCAGATTCCTCTTCCTCGGTTACTTCTTGTTCGATTTCTTCGACGTCCTTGGCTTCCTCGGTTTCTTCGACGGCTTCCAAAACCGCTTCTTTCTCTATGGTATCGGTATTATTCTGCTTGTCCGCCATGACAAACATCGCTCCTTTCGGCACTCTTGAATTTATACTCTGTATATTCTTGCACATTCTTCGCAAAAAGGCAAGTGTTTTTTTTCTGAAATCGGGGAAATCCTTTTGGGAGGGTTCCTTCTCTGTATTCGCCTTTCCCTATGGATTGTCCGGGCTGGGTTCGCTCGGCAGCACGTTGTGCTGCCTTATGGGGCGCTGCCCCATTCCCCGGCAGGGCTCCTGCCCTGCACCCGCGAGGAGGGCAGTGGCCCCCCTCGACTCCCCCGCCGCTGCGCGGCTAATTGGCGCTTCGCGCTTTTTCTTTTTTTGTTTTTTCTTCTTTCTATTTTATCTACATATCCTTGAACAAATCCCGGCAGTCATACACATACACCGCGCCCGACGCAATCGTAGCTATCACCGCCGCGTACAGGATCACCATGGATACCCCCAGCAGCACGTCTCCCGCTGCCCGCGGAATCAGAAAATCAAACTCATACAGCGCTTCGGCACAGAAAATGCCGACAATCGCCACCATCTGCGTCACTGTCTTGACTTTGCCCCAGAGATTTGCCGAAATCACCAGTCCCTTGTCCACCGCGACCATGCGCATGGACGTGACCAGAAATTCCCGGAACAGGATAATCGCCACCACCCACGCGCCGCAAATCTCCGCCTGCACAAAGCAGACCAGCGTGGACATCACCAGCATTTTATCCGCCACCGGATCCATCAGCTTGCCGAAATCCGTAATCAGATTCCGGCTGCGGGCAATGCGTCCGTCCAGCATATCGGTCAGCGACGCCAGTCCGAAACAGATACCTCCCAGCAGCCAGCGATAGGGAATGGCATCCCACAGAATGCACACCATGACAGCCGGGATAAACAGTACGCGCAGCACCGTCAGTTTATTGGGTAGATTCATCTTTCACATATCCTCTCGTCGATGTATTTCAGAACAGGCTCTTTAGACCCGATGACCCACCAGATCGCAGCCCATCGAATCCGTGATCTCTACCTCCACAAAATCGCCCATCGCGGGGCGTGCCCCCTCGACGTCAAAGAAAATTTTGCCGTCAATCTCCGGCGCTTCGCCTTCCGAACGTCCGAAACAGCATTCCGCCAGCCGGTCAAAGCCTTCCACCAGCACCCTGCGGCGCTGACCGATCATGCGTTCGCACCATTCGTCGATCACGCGGGACTGCTCATCCAGCAGCGATTCCTCCCGCTGGGCAGCGGTCTCTTCGTCCACGCGGTCGGGCAGATCAAAGGCAGGCGTTCCCTCTTCCGGTGACCAGATGAAGCAGCCCAGCTTTTCAAACTTCATTTCCCGCACGAAATCCGCCAGCTCTTCAAAATCCTCCTGCGTCTCACCCGGGAAACCGGTCATGACGGTGGTGCGAAGCGTTACGCCCGGCACCTTCTCGCGGATATGTGCGATCAGCGCCGACAACGACGCTTTATCACCCGGACGGCGCATGGCGCGCAGCACTTTTTGGCTCACATGCTGAATGGGCATGTCAATGTATTTGCAGATTTTGGGCTGCTCCGCCATCACGTCGAGCAGTTCATCCGTGATTTTTTCCGGATAGCAGTACAGCACGCGGATCCATTCCAACCCCTCCACGTCGCACAGCCGCCGCAGCAGTTCCGGCAGACACCGTCTGCCGTACAGATCGGAGCCGTATTCGGTGGGATCCTGCGCCACAATATTGAGTTCCTTCACGCCGCGCCGCGCCAACTGATCCGCTTCCCTGAGCAGTTCTTCCATCGGACGCGAACGGAACCCGCCGCGGATCAGGGGGATCGCGCAGAAGGAACAGCGGTTATGACACCCCTCCGCGATTTTGAGGTAACTGTAATAGAATTCCGTGGTCTGCACCCGCCGTCCGCACAGCGGCAGTGCTTCCTTTTCGCCGTACACGCTCATTCCCTTTTCTTTCAGCGAGCGCGCTACGATGTCGGCAATCTGCGCGTTGGCGCCGATGCCTACGACCGCGTCCACTTCGGGGATTTCTTCGAGAACCGCGTCGCGATAGCGCTCCGCCAGACAGCCCGTCACAATCAGGCTCTTAATGCGCCCTTCCTTTTTGAGCGCTGCCAGTTCGAGAATCTCCTCGATGGCTTCCGCCTTGGCGCTTTCGATGAAACCGCAGGTATTGACAATCGCCACGTCCGCCATTGCCGCGTCCGCCGTCAATTCATAGCCCGCGTCCGCCAGAAAGCCCAGCAGCAGTTCTGCGTCCACCTGATTTTTCGGACAGCCTAGGCTGACCATTCCCACTTTAACCTCACTCATTCTTTGCATGGCTCCTTTGATTCCATCGCCGCAACAGGACGATGGGATTCACATGATTTTTCTATTATATCATATCGCCGCGAAGTTTCCTATGTTTTTTCAGCCAAATTCATCAAAATTAAAAAAATATTCAAATTTTTCCTGTGGGTTTTCCTTTTGATTTTTCTGTTGAAAGAATCCTGTTGCAATCCGGACGGCAGCGTGTATAATGTATAATTGAATACGGACAATATCTGACAATGAAAAAAACGGCATGACTTCGGAACTGCCATGCCGCACACGCAGAAAGGAACTGTTTCGCACATGAATATTCTGGATTATCTGGACTGGCGCGGCGATCTCACATTTGCTGAACGTCCTTTTAACGAGGTGGACAATCTCATCTTCTCCGAATTGGCTTATGCCGAAATGGAGAACATTGTGCCGGAATCATTTGCTTTCACCGTCTCGCTCCGGACGCTTTGTGAATCCTATCTCGCGCTGGGCTATCAGTCGGTGCTGATCAACGATCCCCTACCCCTGCTCCAAAAAGCCGCCGTCTGCGAGCGCTATCGGGACGTGCGGGTGGGCGGCTATCTCAACCGCGTGGATGAGGGCGAACAGATGCAGTTCGCCGCCATGACCTTTGCACTGGGTGACGGCACCCTCTATGCCGCGTTCCGCGGCACCGACAATACCATCGTCGGCTGGCGGGAGGATTTCAACATCAGCTTTCTGCCCGAAACCCCCGGACAGGCGGAAGCCGCGGCGTATCTCAACCGTCTGGCGGCTGCTTCCACTCATCCCATCCGCGTCGGCGGTCACTCCAAGGGCGGCAACTTCGCGGTTTACGCGGCGGCTTTCTGCGAGGAGGAACTGAACGACAACCGGCGCATCGTCGAGGTGTATTCCAACGACGGTCCCGGTTTCAACAGCAGCGTGGCGGATTCTCCCCGCTACAAAGCCATACTGCCCAAGGTTAAAAAGATTGTCCCCGAATCCTCCCTGATCGGGCTGCTGCTTTCCAGCCGGGCGGAACGCCGGGTTATCCGCAGCGACGCCAAGGGACTGCTCCAGCACGATCCTTATACATGGAGCGTTGTGGGAGATCACTTCGTTGCCGCCGACGGTCTTTCGCCCGAAAGCACCTTTATGGACGAGACGCTCGCCGGCTGGATCGACAGCATGGACAACGAACAGAAAAAAGCAGTGGTTTCAGCCATCTTCGATTCGATGGAAGCCTCCGGCGCATCCACCATCACCGAAATGAACGAAAACAAATGGCTCTCTTACAGTGCCATCGGCAAGGCGCTCGGCGCGCTGGATAAGACGACCGCCGACAACGTGACGGCTTGCCTGAAAAAGCTGTTTGACGCGGGCAAAGATGTCTTCCGCGAACAGTGGGAAAAAGCATTGCAGCAAAATCAGAAGGCAATCAGCGTCAAGCGCAACTAAGCGAATGCCGAATATATGTTGCAGAGCGCAGAGAGGACGATTCTCTGCCGCTTGTTTGCCGGGTATCCGGATAAACCGCATGGGGCGCGGGGCGCGGCTGAATAAAGTCTGGTGTCGTTTCACGTTCTTTCATGTTGTGAAATAGGAAAACGCGTTGTTCGCGTCGGAGCTTTTGCCCCGATGTTCGCGACGGAGAGCTGAATACGGCAAAGCCGCCCGCGTACTTCACGCGACGGGCTTTATCACGGAAAATCCCACTGCCTTGCAGAGTGCGCGGCTTTTCGTGCGTTTTTTTCGTGGCGGATTCCGTAATTCTTTATCAATATAGTGCTTGCATTTTGATTATAAATCGGCTATAATATTACGAACTATTTTTAATGGGGAGTTTGCCCTTATTTGCTTTTTTGAGCGATAGGAAAGGAATGTTGATATGGGATTTTTTAGTACGCTGGGAAATGTGGAAGACATGCTGCTGTATGCGCTGACCATGTGTCTGATGCTGTTCTTTATCATGCCGGTGCATGAGTGCGCGCACGGCTTGATGGCGAAGGCACTCGGCGACGATACCGCCGAACGCGCCGGACGTCTGACGCTTCAGCCGCTGGCGCACCTGAATCTGTACGGCGCGCTGTTCATGTTTTTCTTCGGCTTCGGCTGGGCGGAACCGGTGCCGGTCAATCCCGTCCGCTTCCGCAACCAGAAGCGTCGGCAGGGCTATATGGCGCTGGTGGCATTTGCGGGACCGCTTTCCAATCTCATTATGGCGGTGCTGGGAATGCTGATCTATCGCGGCGGACTGTGCTTTGACATGAACGAAACGTTTTACGACAGCTTTACCTTTGTGATGCTGCGCATTGTGATTCTCAATATCGGACTGGCGGTCTTTAATCTGCTGCCCATCATGCCGCTCGACGGTTCCAAAATTCTCAATTGGATCATGCCGGACAGGATTATGTACCATATCGAGAACTTTATCAGCAGGCTCAACCCCATTATCTATATTGTGGCGTTCTACCTGTTCATCAACCTGCTCAGCGGTCCGCTTTCGGCTGTGCAGTACAGCATATTTTACGGTCTGTTCGGCGGTGTGAACGCGCTGTTCAACGCGTTGGGACTGGGACTGTCCGATTCGGTCATTTCGATTCTGATGGGTATCTGACGCCGTATGGAAAAACTGTCCTATAAGCTGGAGGTCTTTGAGGGACCGCTGGATCTGCTGCTCTTCCTGATCTCCAAAAACAAACTCAATATTTACGATATTCCCGTCGCCGAACTGCTGGAACAGTATATGGCGCACATCGACCTCATGCGCATGGAGAATATGGACGTCTCCAGCGAATTCCTCACGATGGCGTCCCGGCTGGTCTATATCAAGACTGCCATGCTCATGCCGCGCAAGGAAGAAGCCGAGGAACTCAAAAAGGAACTCAGCGGCGAACTGGTGGAATATCAGCTCTGTAAACAAATGGCGGGCAGGCTCGCGGAGCAGGCGAGCTTTGACGGCTTTACCCGCCGCGAGATGAAGATTGCCCATGATATGACGTACAGCCGCCGTCACGCGCCGGACGAGCTGCTCAAGGCGTATATCAGCGCCGTCGGACGGGGCTTGCGCCGTCAGCCGCCGTCCAAGGAGAACTTCCGCGCCATTGTGGGCAGGAAGATCGTCTCGGTTACCGAACGCGTCGGCTTTGTGCTGAAAAGCATTTATCAGTCGCGGCGGCTGCGGTTTTCGGCGCTGTTTGAGAGGGCGGATTCGCGGAGCGAGCTGATTGCCACGTTTCTGGCGGTGCTGGATTTAATCCGGAGTCGGCGGGTGAATATGGACGACAACGGCATGATGACCATCAATGAGAGTGGGGGACGCAATTGGAAGCAAGCGGACTCAGAGCAGTCGTAGAGGCGATGCTGTTTGCGGGAGGCGACCCCGTAAGCTGTGAACGCATGGCGGGCGTGCTGGGCGTGAGCATGGATACCATCGACGGCGTGTGCGCCGAACTGAGCGAATTCTATGAGCAGAGCGGCAGCGCGCTTCGTGTGGTGCGGCTGGGAAAGCAGTACCAGATTGCCACGCGGGACGAGTACGCGCCGATGATCCGCACGCTGCTGGATCTGAAAAAGGACGCGCCGCTGTCCAATGCCGCGATGGAAGTGCTGGCGGTGATCGCCTATAACGAGCCTGTCACCAAGAATTTTGTGGAACGGGTGCGCGGTGTGGACTGTTCGGGCGTGGTCAATACGCTGCTGGCGCGGGGACTGATTGAAGAGCGCGGGCGGCTGGATTTGCCGGGACGTCCGATGCAGTACGCGACCAGTCCGAATTTCATGCGGTGCTTCGGGCTGGAATCCATGGGGGAACTGCCCACGGTGCCGTCCGAAACCGGCGAGAATGTGCAGATCAGCGTGGAAGAAGCCATTGAAGAAAATCTGAAGACAGAAGATAAGCCCAATTAGCGAAGCGTGGGATTCCAAAGGGACGAGTCCCTTTGGCAGGGGTGTAGGGGCAGCGCCACCACTGGGGAGTGGGGCAACGCCCCACAAGGCAAGGGCAAAGCCCTTGCCGGGCGAGATGAGCCAATCTCTCAAACAGGGAAGGGCGAATCCAAAGCAAGCCGCGCCAATCTATAAAACGGGGAAGGGCGCATTCAGAAAGGAGGACGTAATCCAATGATTCTGCTGAAAATCATAGCCGTTCTCCTCAAACTCCTCGGCATCATATTGTTACTTCTTCTTCTCGCAATGTGCATTCCCACAAGCCTTGGCGTAACCTATAAAGATACAGTCATCATCCACATCCAATATCTGTTTTTCAAATACACCTTCGACAGCGCCAGCCTGAACGAAGAAAAACCCGAACCGGAAGAAAAACCCAAAAAACCAAGACTTCTCAAAACCGTTTTTACGTATCTGCTCGGCAGTGTCGTGTGGATTCTGCGTCTGATAAAACGCCTGCTTTCGGCTATCCTAAAATATATCAAAACATATAGCAAACGCGGCATTGCCGGTTTGAAAAGATTTATCAAAACCCATTTCAAGCCCAAGCCCAAAAAGAAACAGAAACAAACCGACGATGACGAAGAGGATTCCCCGAAGGAGAAAAAACAGCAGAGTTTATTCGGCAGTCTGCGGGAGGATCGCGGATTCTGGGGCGCGATCGGCTTTTTTGCGGATCTGGGCAAGGCGCTGGGCGGCGGTCTGGTGCGGATCTATCGCGGCGTGGCAATAGAAGCATTCACGCTGCGCGTATCAATCTGCGGCGAGGATGCCGCGGATACCGCGATTCAATACGGAAAAGTGTGCAGCGTCGCCTATCCGGCGCTGTCCTTTCTGCTGACCCATGCGCGGCGCTACCGGCAGGACATCGAAATTACCCCGGATTTCGCCGGAAACGGCGCACCCATTACGTTTGACGGCGAGTTTATTCTCTATCCCATTCTGATATTGGCTCATCTGCTGGGCGCGGTGTTCCGTTTCCTGATTTCGCAGGTGAGATATTATACAACCCGAAAGCTCAATGAAAAGAAAGGCTGAGTGAAACATTATGGCAGAGGAAAAAAAGACAGCGACAGAGGCGGCGGCACCCGTCGAGGAAAAGGGCAAAACCGCCAATCACCCGATCAAGGGTATGATGGACGTGACGCTTTCCAAAATCAAGGACATGGTGGATGTTTCCACCATTATCGGCGATCCCATCATGGCGGGCGAAACCACGATTATCCCGATCTCCAAAATGGCTTACGGCTTCGCGTCGGGCGGCTCGGACTTCGACGGCAAGTCGGGACACCGCTGCTTCGGCGGTGGCGGAGGCGCGGGCGTGACCATTCAGCCGGTGGCGTTTCTGGTGATTCATGGGAGCAACGTGCGTCTGCTGCAAATCGACAACAATATGAATTCGCTTGACAAGGCGGTGGGCATGATTCCCAATCTGGTGGACAAGGTGAGCGATCTGCTGTCGGGCAGCGGCAAGGACAAGGACACGGCAAACGCGTCGGACGAGCCGGAAGTCACTTCCGAAAACGCCGAAAAAGCGGAACCGCTCACGCTTGATGTGACGGTGGAGGAAGACTGACGGCTGTCGCGCATAATCCCTTTCCCCGCGGGAAACACTATACCCGGAACAGACATTTTTGTGAATAATCTATCTATCAAAAAGATGACAAAAGGCAGGGGATTGGATGCAAGTGAAATATCCATCGGACGGACGGACGGCGGGATGGTTCCGCCGGTTGACGGCGCTGGCTGCAGCCGTGGCACTGACCGCGCTGTGCGCTTCTCCCGTTGTGGCGGAAGGAACCACGGCGCCGCTCTCGGGCAAACGCAATTCCGCCTATGACGCGCGGACTGCCGCTGTGACCACCACTACCGCACCCGCGACCAACGGCACAACTGCTCCGACCGCGTCAAATGACACTTCCGACACGTCGCAGACGACGACCACCACGGCGGCTTCCACCGAGATTGACGAAAATTCCAAGGAAGCGGAACTGGCTGCCGAGACTTCCTCTCCACAATTCAACGAGGACGGCACGCCCAATATCACGGCGGGTGCCGCAATTGTCATGGACTGTCAGACGGGGTTGATTCTCTACGGTCTCAACGAAAATGCGCAGATGCCCATGGCGAGTACCACCAAGATTATGACCTGTATTCTCGCGCTGGAAAGCGGCGACATCGGACGCGTGGTCACGGTGACGGAGGACTGTATGGACCTGCTCGACGGCACGCAGATCGGCCTGAAGGTGGGCGATACCATCACGCTGTACGACCTGTGCGTGACCATGATGATGTATTCCGGCAACGACGCCGCCAACACGGCTGCCGTCGCGGTGAGCGGGAGCATTCCCGCCTTCGTGTCCCTGATGAACGAGAAGGCTGCCGAGCTGGGTATGCTCAACACGCATTTTGACACACCGTCGGGTCTGGACCAATTCTCCGACGGGGCGCATTATTCCTCGGCTTACGATATGGCGCTGCTGGGACGCTATGCCATGCAGAATGCCGATTTCCGCGACATCGTGAATTTCAAGGTGCGCAACGTGTATTTCGGCGAATACGCCAAACACGGCAAATCACTCTATACCCACAACTACCTGATGGAAGGGCAGAAATTCGGCTACAAGGGCTGCGACGGCATCAAGACCGGCGTCACCAATCTGGCGGGACAGTGCCTTGTCTCCCATGTCACCACCGACGAGGGTATCCAGCTGGTGTGTGTGTCGCTCAACAACACCAACCGCTGGAGCGATCACAAAGCGATGTATGAATACGCCAAAAGCCTCTATGAGCAGGTGGATGTGGACGGCAGTCTGAGCGGCTTTCAGCCCAAGGTGGTGGGCGGTACCAAGTCCACGCTGCGGGTGAATTGCGAGACCGACGCCAAGCTCAATATTCTCAAGACGCAGGCGGGCAATCTCAAGCGGGAACTGGTGTATGACAGCTTTCTGCTGGCGCCTATCGAAAAAGGCGACGTGGTGGGATATCTGCAATATTCCGCCAACGGTATGCTGCTGGCGAGTTATCCGATTACCGCTGCCGAAAGTATTCAGGGCAATACCGACAGCTGGTTCACGGATTGTATCCGCACACTGGAGCAGGAAGCAAAAGATAATGAATAGTGAATAGTGAATAGTGAATAAAGAAAAAGCGCGAAGCGCCAATTAGCCGCGCAGCGGCGGGGATTCCAAAGGGACGAGTCCCTTTGGCAGGTCAAGGGCGGCGCCCTTGCAGGGGACCAAGCTGTCGCTGGCGACAGCTAAGGCAGACGCCACCGGCAGGCAGGCGTAAGCCTGCCGAGCGAATCGGGCTATGACCCGCAACGGGGAAGGGCGAATTCCCAAAGGGAACCCTTCCCGATGGAACCCCCGTTGACAACCCACAGGAATCTACATAAAGGAATGTGACAGAATGGCTCAGAAAATCAGGCTGCAAAAATTCATGGCGGACTGCGGTCTTGCCTCGCGCCGGAAGGCGGAGGAACTGATCGCGGAAGGCAAGGTGCGTGTGAACGGACGCGTCGCGACGGTGGGAGAAAAAGTAGACCCCGCGGTGGACAAGGTGACGGTCGGTTCCCGCAAGCTGGCGGCACAGAGCGGTCGGCGGGTCTATCTGATGGTACACAAGCCGCGCGGCTTCGTGACCACGATGGACGATGAGCTGGGGCGCAAATGTGTGGCGCAGCTTGTCGCTGATGTGCAGGAACGCGTCTTTCCCGTGGGACGGCTCGACCGCGACAGCGAGGGTCTGCTGCTCATGACCAACGACGGCGACTTCGCCAACCGCATTTCCCATCCGCGCAGCCACGTTTCCAAGACCTACCGCGTGACCGTGCGGCAGCAGGTGACGGAGGATATGCTGTCAAAGCTCTCAGAAGGTCTGATGATTGACGGACAGATGACGCTTCCTGCCGACGTGAGCATCGCGCACAAGGAGGAAAACCGCTGTGTGCTGCTCATCACACTTTATGAGGGACGCAACCGCCAGATTCGTAAGATGTGCGAGGAACTGGGGCTGGACGTGATCCGGCTCAAACGCGTCGCGGTGGGCAACGTCAAGCTGGGTATGCTCAAACCGGGCGACTGGCGCGATCTGAATGACGACGAGCTGCGTTCGCTCATGACCGCCGCGCAGATTTCCGCGTCCCGCCGCAGACCGGTCGCCAAGGCTGCCGATAAGGCGCCGTACAGGAAAAACAGGAAAAACCGAAGCAAACAATAAAAATAAGAGAGGTTTCGACATATGCTGGAAATACATCCCGTGAAAGAACGTGAAATACTGGAATCTTACATGACGCAGCACGGACTGCCTGCCGACGCGGCATTGCTGCAAGCCTACGAAAACGGCGAGGTCACGGGTCATGCCGCGATGACTATTGCCGGAGAAGAAGCGGAAGGCACGCTGACGCTGCATACATGGGACTATACCGACGATTTCACCGGCGAGCTGCTGCTGCGCGCGGTGATTTCATATGCCTTCAACCGTGCCGTTCCCACGGTGTCGGTTCCCGCTTCCTGCCGCAACGCCATTCTCGAACGGGTGGGCTTTCAGCCTGACGGAGAAAATCTGACAATTGCGACGAAAAATGTGGTGCATTTCTGTCAAAAATAGGGAAATTGCGCTCAATCAGTCAATTAAGCCTTGTATATCGTTTGACGGTGTAATATAATAGGGTACAAAGCATTCATGATAATGGATTACAGTGGGGAAGTAGCGTTTACAGCCCCGCTGTCTGAGGAATCTGAAAGAAATAAGAGGATAGTTTCTATCAAACTCTCCTGAAATACACAAGCTTTCGGAAGAAAGTGCTATCAAATTAAATCTTTCAGATTCCTGAAAATTTCAGGGGGTTTTGCAGAGTGAATTTAGAAAGTAAAATGCAAAAGGTGCTGGAGATGAAGGCTGCCGTCCGCGAGACAGTGGCTTACAAGCGCCTTTCCATGCTCTTTGACGAAGGTTCCATGATGGAATTTGACACGCTGGTCAAGTCCGAGGGCGGACTGGCGGAGGTTGTGACCGCTTACGGCACCGTTGAAGGTCTGCCGGTCTACGCGTTCGCCCAGGACGGCGACGTGGCAGGCGGCGCGATTTCCAAGGCGCAGGCGGGCAAAATCAAGAAAATCTACGATTTCGCCGCCAAGACCGGCGCCCCCGTGGTCGGCATTTTTGATTCGCAGGGCGCACGCCTCGAAGAAGGCGGCAAGATTCTGGCAGCCTACGGCGATATGCTGCTGTGGAGCAGCAGTCTGTCGGGCGTGGTGCCGCAGATTTCGGTCATCGCGGGAACCTGCGTGGGAACCAACGCGCTGATTGCGGCAAGCGCGGATATCGTGATTGCGGCGCAGGGCGCGGATTTCGGCATTGAGACCAACGGACGGGAGAAAAAGACCGAGGATGCCGCCGACAGCGTACATATGCTTGCCAAGGATGTTTCTCACGCGCTCCGGCAGACCCGTAAACTCATCACCATGCTGCCTTCCAACAATCTGGGCACCGTGCCGGTTGCCGACTACGCGGAGCCGACGGTTACGGGCGAGGAGCTGAACGCCGCGTCCGCCGCGATCGGCACCGATACGCGCATTATTTCTCACATCACCACCGGCGTGATCGACGCGGGCAGCCTGCTGGATTTGCAGCCCAAGTTCGGACGCAGCGTGCTGACCGGTCTGGCGACCATTCAGGGCAATACCGTGGGTATTGTTGCCTCCAGAAGCCGAAACGACGGCGGCAAGATCGACGCCAACAGTGCCGCGAAGCTGGCGCGTTTTGTGCGATTCTGTGACGCGTTTTCCATCCCGCTGGTGTCGCTGGTAGATACCTACGGCTTTGAATCCGTGCGCGACGCGGCGAAGGTTGCCCACGCGTATGCCGAGGCAACGACCGTCAAAATCGCGGTCATCGTCGGTTCGGTCTACGGTCCGGCATTTGTTTCCATGGCAGGCAGAGCCGCCAATGCCGATCTCACCGTGGCATGGCCAAACGCGGTCATCGCGCCGCTGGCACCCGAAACCTACACGGCGATTATGTACAGCGATAAACTCCGCGGCGTGCAGAATCCCGCCGAAAAGCGGTGGGAAATGGTGGAGGAATACAAGAATACGCTGGCTTCGCCCGCCGCTTCGGCAGAGGGCGGCTATGTGGACGACGTGATCGCCCCTTCCGATACCCGCCGGGTGGTGGCGATGGCGCTCGAAATGCTCGCCTCCAAGAAAGTCACGCGTATGCCCAAGAAGCATTCCAATATCCAACTGTAATTTTATATTTTTTATAAAATCTGCTTTTATCTTATTTAACATCGGTTCAGGAGGAATATTCCCATGAAAAACTTGAAGATTACCGTCAACGGCGTCGCTTATGACGTACAGGTGGAGGAAGTGGGCGAAGGCGCTGCTGCTGCCCCTGTTGCTGCTCCTGCCGCTCCCGCGCCTGCACCGAAGGCTGCTGCTCCTGCTCCTGCCGCGACAGGCGGTGAACCCGTCAATTCGCCTATGCCCGGCACCGTGCTGGATGTCAAGGTCAAGGCGGGCGACAGCGTGAAGTCGGGCGACACGCTGATCGTGCTGGAAGCCATGAAGATGGAGAACGCCATTGTGGCGCCCAAGGATGCCAAGGTGGTTGCGGTTCATGTCACCAAGGGACAGACGGTCGAATCCGGCAGCGCTCTTGTCTCGTTGGGCTGAACCGGGCGGGAGGAACACCATTATGCCACAGATTAAAATTACCGAAACCGTTCTGCGCGACGCGCATCAGTCTCTGATTGCCACCCGCATGACCACCGAGGACATGATTCCCATGCTTGCCGATCTGGACAAGGTGGGCTTCCATTCGCTCGAATGCTGGGGCGGCGCGACGTTTGACGCCTGCCTGCGTTTTCTGGGGGAAGACCCGTGGGAACGCCTTCGCACGATTCGAAAGGCATGTCCCAACACCAAGCTCCAGATGCTCTTCCGCGGTCAGAATATGCTGGGCTACCGCCATTATGCCGACGACGTGATCGAATACTTCGTGGAGAAATCCATTGACAACGGCATTGACATCATGCGTATCTTCGACGCGCTCAACGATATCCGCAATCTGGAAACTTCCATCAACGCCGCCAAGAAATACGGCGGTCATGTGCAGGGATGTATTTCCTACACGACCGGTCCGGTCTTTACATTGGACTATTACACCAAGTACGCCAAAACGCTGGAAAATGTCGGCGCGGATTCCATCTGCATCAAGGATATGGCGGGACTTCTCACCCCTTACGGCACCTACGATCTTGTCAAGGCGCTGAAAGAAACCGTGAAGATTCCGATTCAGCTCCACACCCATTACACCTCCGGTCTTGCCTCGATGAGCCTGCTCAAGGGCATCGAAGCGGGCGTGGACGTGGTGGATACCGCGATGTCCCCGCTGGCGCTGGGTACGTCCCATCCCGCGACGGAATCCATGGTTGCCGCGCTGCAAGGCACCGAGTACGACACCGGTCTGGATCTCAATCTGCTCGCCAAAATCCGCGATTATGTCGAAACCCTGCGGCAGAAGTATCTGGAAAGCGGGCTGATGAATCCGAAGGTGCTGGAAGTCGATTCCAAGACGCTGCTCTATCAGGTGCCGGGCGGTATGCTCTCCAACCTCGTGTCGCAGCTCAAGGAAGCCGGACAGCTCGACAAGCTCCCCGACGTGCTCAACGAAGTGCCGCGTGTGCGTGAGGACGCGGGCTATCCGCCGCTGGTCACGCCTACTTCCCAGATTGTCGGCACACAGGCGGTGCTGAACGTCATCTGCGGCGAGCGCTACAAGATGACCTCCAACGAATTCAAGGGTTTGGTGCAGGGTACTTACGGCAGAACGCCGGTTGCCATTTCCCCCGCGTTCCGCAAAAAGATTATCGGCGACAGCAAGCCCATCGACTGCCGTCCCGCCGATCTGCTGGAGCCCGAACTCGACAAGCTGCGCAGTGAGATGACCGAGTATCTCGAACAGGAAGAGGACGTTCTCTCCTATGCCTGCTTCGGTCAGGTGGCGACGAAGTTCTTCAAGAAGCGCCGCGACGAGAAGTATGGCATTGATTCTGCACATGCCGATCTCAAAGCCAAGGTTCATCCTGTATAATAGTTGTTCAGACCCGATGTACGTTTCATTCCGGACGCGCATCGGGTTTTTTTGTATTCATGCCGCCGAAACGCCAACCTTTTGGGCAATCCGGCGGTTATATAAACAGAAACCGAAAAAGGAGGTTTGTCGTATGAAATTAAAGAAGACAGAACAGTACGAAGCGGGCTATTCCGCGCATAGCCTTTTGAAGAAATGCGCGGCGGGGGCGCTGGGAGCGGCAATGCTGGGAAGCATGACCGCCTGCACGCCGCAGTATGACGGGAATATGGTGATAGACGGCGATATTTCCTATGTCACGCCGTCGGACGTGTCGCCGTCGGATGTGTCCACCGGGAGCGAGCTGCCGCTGGATGGCAAGGTCATGGTAGATCCCGGAGACGACGGGCAGACCGAATCCGGATTCACGCTGGACGGCGACGTGATTGTGTCCTCCGTGCCGGAAGATGGGTCGTCACGATGATCGGCACCTTGATTCTCACCAAACAATGCAATCTCCGGTGCCGCTACTGCTTTGAAACGCATGCGAATGTCTTTATGACCGAGGAAACCGCGCTGGCGGGGGTGGATTTGCTGGCAAGCGACGACCAGCCGCAGGGCGGGATTTCCTTCTTCGGCGGGGAACCGCTGCTGCGGAAGGAACTGATTTACCGCTGTGTGGATAGGGTAAAAACCATGTATCCCCACAAGGTCTTTTCCTACAATATGACTACCAACGGTCTGCTGCTGGACGAGGAATTTCTCACCTTCGCCCGCGACAATCATTTCACCATTGCCCTTTCCCACGACGGTCTGATGAGCCGGGTCAACCGGTTGTATCCCGACGGACAAGACTGTCTGGCGCTGCTGGACGAAAAGCTTGCACTGCTGATGTACTATCAGCCAAATACGTTCATCATGGCAACCGTATCGGCGGACTGCGTGAAGCAGGCGGCGGAATCGGTGATTTCGCTTTATGAAAAAAGTATCTGTCAGGTGAATCTGACAGTGGATGCCCGTCCGGAGGCGGGATGGAACGATGACAGCATGGACGAACTGAGGCGGCAGCTTCGTTTGATCGCGGATTATGTGTTTGCCGCGTTCCGGGAAGGAAAACAGATTTCCTTCCACGGATTTGACGAGAAAATACGGAGTATTACCCAGCAAAAGTCCTGTCATGTGTGCAATCTCGGCTACCGGAAGCTCTATATCGACTGGGACGGGTGGATTTACCCGTGCATTCAGTTCGGGGGACTGGCGGAATACCGCATCGGCAGTGTGACGGAGGGCATTGACGAGGGTGCGCGGGAAGCGATTCACCGGGAAAGTCTGGTGAAACCGGCGTTCTGCCGGGGCTGCGCGCTGGAGGCGCGGTGCGTCAATGACTGTGCGTGTCTGAATTATCAGCAATGCGGGAATATGGGAGAGGTGTCGCCGGAACAGTGCGCGTTTCAGCGGATGCTGATCGAGACGGCGGACGAGCTGGCAAGGCGTATGATCGAACAGGATGAGGAGCAGTTTATCAAACGCTATCTGCAATAAAAAAGAGGGGTACGCAATTAGCCGCGCAGCGGCGCGGGGTCCAGGGGGTGAGCTCCCTGGCAGGGGCGTGGGGGCAGCGCCACCACTGGGGACTGGGGCAAAGCCCCAGCAGGCAGGCGTAAGCCTGCCGAGCGAGACGAGCCAAGACCCACAACGGGGAAGGGCGAATCCGGAAAAGGATCCCTTCCAAATAGATTTCCCCGACAAACAGATAAAGCACGAAATAAACGGACTGTTAAGAATACTTTTATCTTAACAGTCCGTTATTTTTTTAGTGGATATTATGAACGATGCAGAAATAATTGATACATTTCAATTGCTGAAACACGCAAGCATACTGTATTCTTCCGCATAAATTGACTGACTAAATTCTGCATAGTTCCTTAGGCTCTGTTGAAAAATAAGTTGAACATTTCTCGGAAAGCAATATCGGTTATACGATACTTGTAGGAGATTTTTGTTCAAGTTATTTCATAACAGTTCCTTAGTCAATAGGGTTTATGTTTTTTGAGAGTTCCTTTTTTGTGTTCCCCCTGTCCCGTTTTGTAGATTGGCGCGATTTGCTTTGGTGGGATTTCCCGTTTGCATTCGCCCGACCCCGTTTTGTAGATTGGCGCGATTTGCTTTGGTGGGGTTCCCCGTTTGCATTCGCCCGACCCCGTTGCAAAGATTGGCTTGTTTCGCTCGGCAGGCTTACGCCTGCCTGCCGGTGGCGCTGCCCCCGGTCCCCCGCAAGGGCGCTGCCCTTGACCTGCCAGGGAGCTCACCCCCTGGACCCCGCGC
>JAFPUM010000052.1 GCA_017395425.1 Clostridia bacterium
CAGAAGCAGAAGCAGAAGCAGGCACATCAGACCCATTGACAGCCTATCGGCGCATGGTATTTTTGAATGTTTCAAAATTCCGTGCGCCGGTTTTTTGTGCGGATGACATAGATGACATGAAACTTTCGTTTGACAAACTGCCGGGAGTGTGGTTTAATGGTACTATGTTTACGATACAGGGAGGCTGCTGCATGAACGCTGTCTTTTTAGAGGATTTGGAAAATATAGCGGATAGCGATATCCGATGGGAGAAGCTCCGGGACAAGACCGTGATGGTGACGGGCGCGTCGGGGATGATCGGCACCTATGCCGTGGGAACGCTGCTGCACCTCAACGATACAAGACATCTTGGCGTGAAAGTGCTGGGCGTGGTGCGCAATGCGAAAAAAATTCCCGATGACATCCGGCAGCACCCGGATTTTCAGACGGTGGTGCATGACGTGACACAGCCCTTTGCGCTGGAAGGCGGCGTGGATTACATCATCCACGCCGCCAGTCCCGCCAGCCCGCTGATTATGAAGGACAAGCCGGTCGAAACCATTGCCGCCAACACATTGGGAACCTTCTACACGCTGGCGCTCGCCAAAGAGAAGGGCGCACAGGGCTATCTTTATATTTCCTCGCGGGAAATCTACGGTCAGCCGTCGCCCGATCAGGAATTCTTCTATGAGGACACCTATGGCTTTGTGGATCCCCTCAATGCCCGTTCCTGCTATCCGGAGGGCAAAAAGGCGGCGGAAACCATGTGCGTGAGCTATCGGCAGGAGTACGGCGTGAATGCCGCAATTGCCCGTCTGGCGCACACCTACGGACCCTTTATGTCGATTGACGACGGCAGGGTGCAGGCGGATTTTCTCCGCAACGTGCTGTTCGGGGAAAATATTGTGCTGAAAAGTCAAGGCACTGCGGTCAGAACCTACACCTATATCGCCGACGCGATGGACGGTTTGTTCCGCGTCCTGCTCAACGGGGAGGACATCGTTTACAATATCGGCGACGAGAACGGCAAGGTTTCCATCCGGGAACTGGCGGAACTGCTGGTCGGACTGCGTCCGGAGGCGCATCTCAGGCTGGTCTTTGACATTCCCGAGGGCGGCACGCAGGGAACCGCGCCGTTTACGGCGGGCATTCTCAGCAGCGGCAGAATCCGTGCCATTGGCTGGCAGCCGCGTTATACGGTGGCGCAGGGCTTTGAGCGGACGCTGCAATTTTTGGAAATCGAGCGGGAAGCGGGAAGGATTGGAACAAAATGAGCCGGAATATCGCGATTATCTTCGCCGGTGGCAGCGGCGCCCGCATGGGGTCGGGACTGCCCAAGCAGTTTCTGGAGGTGGCGGGCAAGCCCGTCATTATCCACACCCTCAATATCTTTGAGGAACACGACGAAATCGACAGGATTTACATTGCCTGCAAAGCGGATTATATTCCCCGCCTGAAACGGCTGATTGACCGTTACCGCATTACGAAGGTGGCGGGCGTGGTGCCGGGCGGCACCACCGGGCAGGATTCGATTTATCAGGCGCTTTGTCTCGCCAACGAAGAAAACAGCGGGGACGATATCGTGCTGATTCACGACGGTGTGCGTCCCTATGTGACAAATGAGGTCATCCGTCAGGCGATTGCCTGTGTCAAGGCGCACGGCTCCGCCATCACCTGCACGCCGCTGTTTGAAACGCCCGTGGTCAGCACCGACGGCGAACACATCGACGATGTGCCGCCCAGAGAGCATTTCTTCACGGCGCAGGCGCCGCAGTGCTTCTACCTTCGCGACGTGATGGAGGCGCACGGGAAGGTGCGTGCCGTCAACCCTATGTACGAAGGCATCGTGGATACCTGCTCGCTGATGAAATCGCTGGGCAAGGACGTCGTGATGGTCAAGGGCAACCGCGGCAATATCAAGGTGACAACGCCGGAGGATTTGTATCTCTTCCACGGGCTGATGCAGTATCATGAGGTGGAGCAGATTTTCGGCTTCGGCGAGAAGGAAGTCGCCAGCAATCTGAAAAAGTAACGGGTAATTTCTGTTGGGAGGAATGTCAATTGGCGGACGGCGGCGGAATGCTGACGATGACCCGGATGCGCTGGCAGGGCGTGTATCTTTTCATCACGCTGTCGGGGGAGAATTTGACGCGGTACGAAGTCTGTCTGACGGACAAGAGCGGGAAGCGGGTTTTTCCTTTGGATGAATGGGACACGCAGACCGGCTTGCTGACGGTCAACATCACCAATCTTGGCGGCGGACGCATGGCGGACAACGGCGTGTGGTTCTTCCGGTATCGCGTCAGAGACAGCCATGACGCGTGGAAAGACCTGCCCATCACGCGGGAAGTGGGCTATTCGCTCGCCGGGCTGGACAAGGTGTACCGCTACGGCGGCATCGCCTACGCGTATGCGGTGACGTTTGCCATTGAGGGTGAAGGAGAAGCGCTCCACTGTTCCATGACGTGCACCTATCTGGTCAAAAACGACACGTCCCGCAGGCGCGTGTTCCGCGCGGAATCGAGCCGATGGGGTTCGAGAATGCAGCGGCAGCTGATTTACGGGTTGGAGTGCGGCATCAACGGCATCTATCAGATCATGTCCCGACTGACCCCGAAGAAGGGAACCCGCGTGCTGCTGATGTCGGAATCGCGGGTGCCGATGAACGGCAATCTCAAGGCTCTGGACGAGCGCATCAAGGCGCGGAGGCTGGACAAATCTACGCTGAAACTCTCCTACTGGTTTCACAAGACGCTGGAGGGCAGCCGCTTCAAAATCCTGCTGCTCTGGCTGCGACTGGCATTTCTGGCGGCAAGACAGGATATCATCTTTGTGGACGATTACTGCCCCTTCTTCAACAGCATCAAGCTCCATCCCAAAACCACGCTGGTACAGGTGTGGCACGCGGGCGTGGGATTCAAATCGGTGGGGTATGCCCGCTTCGGCACCGACGGCAGTCCCAAGCCGGAGCGCTGCTGCTATCGGCAGCAGGATTACGCGATTGTGGGCGGCGAGGCGCTGCGGGAGGTCTATGCCGAGGTCTTCGGCATGGACAAAAAGCAATGTCTCCCCTACGGACTGATGCGGCTGGACGGTTATCTCGACCCCGCAAAACAGGCGGTGTTCCGCGAAACGTTTTACCGGGAACATCCGGAACTGTCCGGCAAAAAGCTGATTCTCTTTGCGCCGACCTTCCGCGGCGCCAGTCAGCGCACGTCGTACTATCCCTACGACAAACTGGATTTTGCCAAAATATATGAAATGTGCGGCGACGAATACCGGTTTCTCATCAAGCAGCACCCTTTTATTTCTCACAAGGTGCCCATCGGGGAACGCTATGCCGACCGCATTTTCGATTTTACTTCTTTCCCCGATATCAACGATTTGTTTTATGTGACGGATATTCTTATTACGGATTATTCGTCCAATATCTATGAATTTTCCCTGCTGGAACGTCCCATGCTCTTCTTTGTGTTCGACAAGGAGGAATATGAGCTGACGCGGGGGGTTCACCGCACGGTGAACCGGTACGCGCCGGGCAAGCTCTGCCGCACCTGCGATGAGCTGATTGCCGCGATTCAGAACGGCGACTTCGAGCAGGAAAAGGCGCGGCGCTTTGTGGCGGAGAATTTTGACCATTCGGAGGGTCTTGCCGCCGACAGGGTGATTGACAACCTGATTCTGAAAAAACCGATGGGAGGACAATAACGCGATATGGTGGCGATTATCGATTACGGAGCGGGCAATCTGCTCAGTGTGCAGAAGGCATTGGATTTTATCGGCTGTGAAAATGCAGTGACAAGTGACCCCGACATCATCGCCGTGGCGGACGGCGCGATACTGCCCGGCGTGGGTTCGTTCGGCGACGCGATGGAGCATATGCACACATACGGACTGGTGGAGGCGGTTCAGGACTTCGCGGCAGGCGGCAAGCCGTTTCTCGGCATCTGTCTGGGGTTGCAGGTGCTGTTTGACCGCAGCGAGGAATCGCCGGGCGTGGACGGTCTGTCAGTGCTGCCCGGCGAGGTGAGGCGTTTTCCGTCGGATATGGGACTGAAAATTCCCCATATCGGCTGGAATTCCATTGCCTGCCGCCCGGACTGTCCGCTGTTTGAGGGACTGCCGACGGAGCCGTATGTGTATTTTGTCCATAGCTATTATCTGAACGCCGCCAGTGACGACGCGGTTGCCGCCACGGCGGATTACGGTATTCCCTTCCACGCGGCGGCGTGGCGCGGCAATGTCTTTGCCACGCAGTTCCATCCCGAGAAGAGCGGGGCGGTAGGCTTGCAGATACTGCGCAATTTCGCGACGCTGACCAACTAGCGAAGCGTGGGAGTCGAGGGGGGCGAGCCCTCCTCGCAGGTCAAGGGCAGCGCCCTTGCGGGGACCGGGGCAGCGCCCCGGGAGGCAGCACAACGTGCTGCCGAGCGAGACGAGCCAAGACCAACAACGGGGAAGGGCGAATTCCAAAAAGGAACCCTCCCCATCCATTTCCCCAAATGACGAAATCAGGGAAGGAGCAACCAAAAAAATATGTTTGCCAAAAGAATTATCCCCTGTCTGGACGTGAAGGACGGCAGGGTGGTCAAGGGCGTGAGCTTCGTGAATCTGCGCGACGCGGGCGACCCGGTGGAGTGCGCGGCGGCTTACGACAGGCAGGGCGCGGACGAACTGGTCTTTCTGGACATCACCGCGTCGTCGGACGACAGAAGCATTGTCATCGACATGGTGCGGCGGGTCGCGGAAACGGTGTTTATTCCCTTTACCGTGGGCGGCGGCATCCGCACGGTGGACGATTTCACGGGACTGCTGCGGGCAGGCGCCGACAAGGTATCGGTCAATTCGGCGGCGATTCTGCGTCCGGCACTCATTTCGGAAGCCGCCTATAAATTCGGCAGTCAGTGTGTGGTCGTCGCGATTGACGCCAAACGCCGTGCCGACGGCGACGGCTGGACGATTTACAAAAACGGCGGGCGCGTGGATATGGGCATTGACGCCGTGGAATGGGCGGTGGAAGCCGAACGGCGCGGCGCGGGCGAAATCCTGCTCACCAGTATGGACTGCGACGGGCAGAAGGCGGGATATGACCTTGCCCTGACCCGCGCTGTCAGCGAAAGCGTCGGCATTCCGGTCATCGCTTCGGGCGGCGCGGGAAGTAAAGAACACTTCCTCGACGCACTCACCCAAGGCAAAGCCGACGCGGCACTCGCGGCGTCGCTCTTCCACTTCAAGGAGCTCGAAATTCCCGACCTCAAACGCTATCTCGCGGAGAACGGCGTGTCGGTCAGACGGTAATTTTTTCACTGTTTCACTAGGGATACGCTGAATCAGTCGATTCAGCGTATCCCTACAACCAAGCGCCCCATGACGGAACCAAAACGGTGCCGTCATGGGGCGCAGATTTTTTTGAAGTTTTAGGGGTCTTTTCAGATAAATGCCGTTATTCCGCGGAGGATGGTTCTTCAGCCGGAGCCTTTACCGCGTCCGTGACCGCTTCTGCCACCGTCGGAGGCGCGGGCGGGGTGGAAGAATCCTTTTTCCGCGTGAGCCGTACAATGCCGTCGCCGAGCAGTTGGGTGACAATGGCGAACAGCAATGTCTGAATCACAATGTTGACAATCTGTCCGTTCGGGTCAAGATGGGTGTAATAATGGGTGGTCAGCACGATGGCGGCTGTCTGGGCGAGATAAATCGACAGGCTGAATTTGCCGAGGAAATAGGACACCGGATTGTCAAAGAGTTTGCCGGAATAGGTCAGTCCGCTGAACGACAGCGTGACGGCGGTAAAAATAAAGAAGAGCGCCGCGAATTCATACTGCCACGGGAAGGTCATGATGACGAAGAAGACCACCACCGTATAGCAGACCCATTCCAGAAGCGTCAGGAGGGCGCGTCTGACCGCGCCGATTTTGTCTTTCAGGGGCGCGAGATATTCTTTGGCAAGGGCGTAGGCGAAGGTGCCCAGCAGGATTTCGCCGAAGCCGCGGATCATGCCGCGGTAGAAATGTCCCTCCCAGACCGCCACGCCGGACAGCCGTCCGCAGGTGTAGCCGAGATAGCCGAGAATCATCAGCGAGCCGACCGGCGCCGCCACTTTGGTGAAGACCTCGAAATACCGGCGGCAGAGCGGATAGATCACCGCAATGGCAATGATCATGACCGAGAGATACCATTCGACGTGATTGAGATTGCCGGCGGGAACGCCGGTCATCTGGAAGAGGAAGAGATTGGGCAGGGAATTGACAAAGAGCAGCACGTTGTGGAACCAGTCATACTGCCGCACGATGACCGCAATAATGAACAGCGTGACAAACGCGATGAAATGATAGGGGAAGATGGCGGTGTATTTCTTCCAGACGAACCTGACGGTTTCGTCGCCGATGGGAGCGTGGGGCTGGCGGTGACGCTGTTTATCCGCGCTCATGGCGAGGAACAGTCCTGTCAGCAGGAAGAAGAATTCCACACCGATCGCGCCGTGGGGGAAGAATCCAAAAAAGACGCCCTTCGCCATCGAAGGTTCGCCGAGAATGTATTTTTCGGCGTGGAAGAGCAGGACGAACGCGGCAAAGGCAAAGCGCCAGAATTCCAGCGTCCCGTTTCGTTTGCTTCGGCTTTTTTCCATAATCGGTCAATACCACCTGACATAATAGAATGCACGCGCAATGCGTTACAAAAACATTATAGTCTTTCCCTTGTTTTTTGTCAATTGTATACGAGCAATTTTGAAGAAAATCTGAAAAAATTTTGAAAAGCAACGAAAAGAAAAAAAAGATTGACAAATGGTAAAAAAAACGCTTTGCCTATTTATTTTTAGCCGAACCTGTGGTAAGATAAAAGAAGCGCGGGATGCAGATGAAACGCGTCTGACAGGATGTATCAATATGTGAAAGTGTAAAAAAGTGAGGATGCTGCAATCATGAAAAAGAATAACGGGAAGGGCAGTACCGTGGATTTTATACTGGTACTGGTGATGTTCGGGATGGTGTTGGGCTGCTTTATGGCGGCAATGTCCGCGATTGTGCCGGACAGCGCCAGGCAACAGCCGGCGGTCAACCGCGTATCCGCCTTTGATCTGGACGGAAAACAGGCATATGATTTCATTGAAACCGACGGAAAGAACGGTCTGAAATATTATGTGATTACCAAGGGAACCAGCTCCACCGCTTCCACCGCGACAACGCTTCCTTCACGAAGCGAAACTACGAAGAAATCCGTGCAGGAAGCGGCAGTCACAACCATTGTGATTCCCGACGTGACCGAGGAAACCACCGCTTCTGTCCCGGAGGAAACCACCACTGCCACAGCGCTGATGACCGAGACAACCCAAACGACGACCACGACAACGTCTGCCGCTCAGGAACAGACCGACCGGCGGCGTGTTGCCTATCTGACCTTCGACGACGGTCCTTCCGAAAACACCGGCAAGATTCTCGATATTCTCGACCAGTATGACGTCAAGGCGACCTTCTTTGTGATTTATCACAAGAACATGAAGAGCACCTATCAGGAAATCGTCAACCGGGGTCATACCATCGCCCTGCACAGCTATACCCACAGCTATCGCAAAATCTACAAGAGCGAGGAAGCTTATTTTGAAGACCTCCAGAAGATTCACGACTATATCTACGACGTGACCGGTGTGGATTCCCATATCATGCGCTTCCCCGGCGGTTCGAGCAATACCATCAGCAACAAGTACTGCAAGGGCATTATGAAGCAGCTCAAGGTGGATGTGAAGGAACGCGGCTATGTCTATCACGACTGGAATGTGGACAGCACCGACGCGAGCGGCAACAACCGCGACCCGGAAGTGCTGCTGGAAAACGTCAAGGCGCGTCTCACCAAGAGCCGCAAGTCCAACATCCTGATGCACGATACGGGGAAGATGAAGCAGACCACCGTGGAGGCGCTGCCCCGTATTATTGAGTACATCCGTTCGGAAGGCTACGAAATGGAACGCCTGACCGACGATTCCGCTGTCATTACCCATGGCTGACAGTGATAAACCACAGAATTTCACACAAAAAGGAGGGAATGCGACGTGTCAAAAAAATCTGACAGCACGGGACTGGACGCTTATCTGCCATTGATTCTGACGGCAGCCTTTTTACTGGGCTGCTTTATGATAGCGCTGTCCGATGTGCGGAGTGGCGCGCAGCGGATGACGGTGGGAGTGTCCGCGGTGCTCAGCGGAAGTGCGTCGGAGGAATCCGACCCGCGTCAGCCCAAAAAGTCGAAGCTCATGCAGAGCGGAAGTCTTCACTATCGGCTGGTCAGTCCCACGGAAACACATTCCAAAAGGGAGAGCAGGGAAGTGACCGCGCCTGTGGCAGTATCGTCGGAACCTTCCGTTTCCTCCGAGGCGCCGTCGCAATCGGCTCCTGAAGCGGTTACGTCGGAGCCGGAGCCGGTTGACAGTCAGACCCAACCGGAGCAGGTCAGCTCGCAGGAAGAGGAAGAACCTGCGTTCCGTCTGCCCAATTCCCATTATATCAATTTTACGCCGCCCAAGGAAGGGCGCGTGGCGTATCTCACCTTCGACGACGGTCCTTCCAGCAATACCGACGACATTCTCGATATCCTCGACTATTACAATGTCAAGGCGACCTTCTTTGTGATCTATCACAAGGATATGGAGAACCAGTACAAGGCGATTGTGGACAGGGGACATACCATCGGACTGCACACCTATTCCCACAATTACGCCCGCATTTATCGCAGCGAGAAGGCGTTTTTCAATGACCTCGACCGGATTGACGCGTATATTTATTCCGTCACAGGGGTGCATTCCAAGATTATCCGCTTCCCCGGCGGTTCGAGCAATACCGTCAGCCGCCACTATTCCACCGACCTTATGCCGGTGCTCAAGGAAAGCGCCACGCGGCGGGGCTATGCCTATCACGACTGGAACGTGGATTCCGAGGACGCGGCGCACAACAATCTCGACCCCGACAAGCTGCTTGCCAACGTCAAGCGCGACCTCACCAAGTACCGTAAGCCGGATATCCTGATGCACGACAGCGGCGGCTCCAAGCGCACCACCGTGGAAGCCCTGCCCGAAATCATCGAATATATCTACGCGCAGGGCTACAAAATGGAAGGACTCCAGCTCGACAGCTACGCGGTGCATCACAATTGGTAATATGGTTCTATCAAAAAAAGCTCCCGCACACGTTCCGGACGGACGTATGCGGGAGCGGATTTGTTTTTTCGGGGGGGTGGAAAAAATTCAGTAGGACAGAATTTCATAGCCGTCCTCGGTGACGACCACCTGTATTTCCCATTGCGCGGAGGGCTGACCGTCGGCGGTGTAGATCGTCCAGCCGTCCTCCTCGTCCTCCTCGATTTCGTATGTACCCATATTGATCATGGGCTCGATGGTAAAGCACAAGCCCGGCGCCATCAGCATTTCCGTACCCGGAGACGCGACATAGCTCACCCACGGGTCTTCATGAAATGCCAGTCCGATGCCGTGACCGCCGATATCCCGCACCACGCTGTATCCGTTGGCTTGGGCAAATTCGTTGATGGCGCTCCCCATGTCGCCCAAGAATCCCCACGGTCTGACCTTTTCCAGCCCTACCGAAAGGCTTTGTTTCGTGATTTCCACCAGCCGCTTCTTTTCGGGCGAAACCTCCCCGATGCAGAACATACGGGACGAATCCGAAAAATAGCCGTTGAGCTGGGTCGAGCAGTCCACATTGACGATGTCGCCTTCCTTGAGCACCCGGTCGGGAGAGGGAATGCCGTGGCACACCACATTGTCGATGGAGGTGCAGACGCTTTTGGGATAGCCTTCATAATGCAGCGGCGCGGGCAGTCCGCCGCGCTTGACGGTCTCCTGATAGACCCATTGGTCGATTTCCTCGGTGGTGACACCGGCTTGGATGTGTGCCGCCACATAGTCCAGAACCGCGATGTTGATCTTCGCGCTCTCCCGGATACCGGCAATCTGAGCGGGGGTTTTGATCATGCCACGGGTGGGCACCTCCGCGCCCATGTCGCGATAGCGGCTGATCTGGCGGTCAAAATCCAGGTGGCATTTTTTGTATTTGACGCCGCTGCCGCACCAGCAGGGGTCGTTGCGTCCGATTTTACTCATAGTTTCGGTCAGGCTCCTTTCAACAACGGTTATCATTGTAGCATATTGTTTTGGCTTTTGCAATTGTCTTTTTCCGTCTTTTGGCAAATCCGGGAAAACCTGCTCAAAAGCTGTTTACCCGGCACGATTTTTTTATATGTGATGTCAAGGTGTAGTTTTGTTTACGGGTTTCTGTTGTTACAATTCTGTAACACCTCAGCGTTTTTTCTATATTATAATTAAATTGCAAATGTTGGTGGAGATGGATTTTCCACCGGCTGTTTTTTGTCTGAATGGTTTTATGTGGCGTTGATATGACTTTTTGCGAGACAGATGGAATGATTTGACCTGTACAGTGCCGATAGGCGGTGGATGACAGAAAGGTGAATGATAAAGATTGATAGAATTCCGTAATGTGTATAAAACATATGACAACGGGACAAAAGCGCTGCGCGACCTCAGTCTGCGGGTCAATGAGGGCGAATTTGTATTTATCGTGGGTTCGTCCGGCGCCGGCAAATCCACACTGCTCAAAATCCTCATGCGGGAAGAAACGCCCAACAGCGGCGAGGTCATTGTCAACAATACGCGGCTTTCCACGCTGCGGCACCGGGATATTCCCTATTACCGCCGCACACTGGGCATGGTGTTTCAGGATTTCCGCCTGATTCCCAATATGACGGTGTTTGACAATGTGGCGTTTGCCATGCGCGTGACCGGCGCGAGTACCAAAGCCATCCGCAAGAAGGTTCCCTATGTGCTGGCGCACGTCGGTCTGAGCGACAAAGCCAAATGCTTCCCGAACGAGCTTTCGGGCGGTGAGCAGCAGCGTGTCGGACTGGCGCGCGCCCTCATCAACAATCCCGCGCTCATCATCGCGGACGAGCCTACCGGCAACGTGGATCCCCGCATGAGCTTTGAGATCGTGGATATGCTCAATCAGATCAACCGCAACAACGGCACGACCATTCTCATGGTAACGCACGAACACGCGCTCGTCAGAAAGTTCCGCCGCCGTATCATCGAAATCCAGAACGGCGAACTTGTGGCGGACAGCGGTCCGGAGGTCGATTACTATGTTTAACAATTTCAAATACCTGGTGCGCGAAGGTCTGCGCAATATGTGGGCGAACCGCCTGATGTCGCTGGCTTCCATCGGCGTGCTGGTGTGCTGTCTGGTGCTGATGGGCAGCGCGATTCTGGTTTCCCTCAATCTGAACTACGCGATGAAATGGCTGGAAAATCAGAACGTGGTCATGGTGTTCCTCAAGGACACGGTGAGCAGCAGCGATTCCTCCTATACCCGGCAGGACGTCGAAAAGATGATTCTCAGCATTGACAATGTGGACCCGTCCTCGCTGGAATACGTCTCCAAGACCGAGGGTTACGATGCGCTGATGAAACGGTTTGACAAGAACGATGAGCTGATGCAGTCGCTGGGCGACATCTCCAATGTGCTGCCCAACGCCTACAAGGTCAGCTTCAAGGACCAGTCCCGCTCCCGCTATGACGTGACTATCAAACAGCTCGAGGCGCTGGACGTGGTGTATACCGTGCGGGAAAACCGGGAGTATGCCCAGAAGCTCGAAAAAATGAATGAAACGGTCAGCGTGGTGGGCGTGTGGATTGTGGGACTGCTGCTGGTAGTGTCGCTCTTCATTATCACCAATACCATCAAACTGACGATGTATGTGAGAAAGCTGGAAATTACCATCATGAAATCGGTGGGTGCGACCGACTGGTTCATCCGGATGCCGTTTTTAGTGGAGGGAATTGCTATTGGCGTGACAGCCGGTCTGATCTCCTTCGGGCTGGTGTCATATATCTATTCGGCGGCGACGTCGGCGATCTATCAGGTGATGACCACCGGTGCGCTGCCCTATTCCAAAATCTTCCTGTGGCTGCTGCTGGCGTTCCTCGGCGCGGGCATTGTGTCCGGCGCGATGGGAAGTCTGGTATCCATCGGAAAGTATCTGAAAAATGACGGGGGTGTTGTCGGTGAATGATTCAACCGCAGTCGAAAAGCAGTCCGGACTGTCCGTCGCCAAGGTGCTGGTGAGCCTCATTGCCGTGCTTGCCGTGCTTGCCTTCGCGGTGGAAATCATGCCGGCGGACAGCAGCGTGGGCGTTACCGCCTCAGCCGCGACCGCTTCGGAACTGAAAAACAAGCAGTCACAGCTGGAAAGTCAGCAGAAAGCCATTTCCAGCAAGCTCTCCGCGCTTAAAAAGAGCAAGGCTGCCGCGCAGGAACAGCTCGATCTGGTGGATGAACTGGTGGAGAACCTCCAGACCCAGATCGCTACCGTGGACAGTCAGATCAAGGCTGCCACCGAGGAAATTGCCGAAATCGAAAACGAGATTGCCCTGAAAGATCAGCAGATTGAAGCCAGCAAGGAGAAATTCAAGCAGCGCGTCAAATCCATCTATATGTCGGGTGACATGACCGGCGGACTGGAAGTCATTCTCTGCTCCAACGGTATGCAGGAATTTATCTCCAATATGGTCTATCTGGAAGCAATGGCGAAATACGACCAGAGCCTCATCGACGAACTCACCAGCGACAAGGAAGGCTATCAGGACAAGAAAGCTGTCGTGGAACAGCATAAGAAGGAAATCGACGCCCGGAAAGCCGAGCTCGCCGAGAAGAAAAACGAACTCGACGCGCAGCAGAAGGAAGCCGAAGAGCTGATGAAGCAGATCAAGGCGGACGAAGCCGCGTACAAAGCCAAACAGGCGGAGATCGACCTTCAGATGGCGCAGGCGAGAGCCGAGCTGGACGCGCTTATCAGCAAGAGTACCTCTAATTCGCAGGGTTCCACCTATTACGGCGGCTCCTTCGGCTGGCCGACGCCCGGCTACAAGCGCATTACGTCCCCTTACGGCAACCGTACTTACACCTATCAGGGACGCAAGGTCAGCAGCTTCCACAAGGGCATTGACATCGGCGCTCCTACCGGCGCCAAGATTATCGCTTCCAACGGCGGCAAGGTCGTGACCAGCGCCTACAACGCCAACGGCTACGGCAACTATGTCATTATCGACCACGGCGGCGGAAAGATGACGGTCTACGGTCACATGAGCAAACGCGGCGTGAGCGTGGGTCAGTCGGTCACCAAGGCGCAGCAGATCGGTCTGGTCGGTTCCACCGGACGTTCCACCGGTCCTCACCTGCATTTTGAAATCCGTATCAACGGTACGGCGGTCAATCCGATTAACTATCTGTAAGTTGTTTGAGATTGCGATTCGATTGCTGAAAAAACATCGCCCGTCAGAGTGTTTCTTTTGAGATGCTCTGGCGGGTTGATTTTTGTGGGCTGCTCTTTGTGGGGGATACCCTGTGGGAATTCGCCCGACCTCGTTGTTAATTTTGGCTGGTTTCGCTCGGCAGGCTTACGCCTGCCTGCCGGTGGCGCTGCCCCCGGTCCCCTGCAAGGGCTACTCGCCCTTGACCTCGGCAGGGAGCTCACCCCCTGCACCCCGCGCCGCTGCGCGGCTGATTCGCTCCGCGCTTTTTCCGGGCGGATTTCCGTGAGAAACCTGCAATCTTCTCTTGCCTTTGGCGATATTTTATGATATGATTATCCTATAACCTTCTGTAACGTGAAAGAGGTGCATCTGATGAACCGAAAAATCTCTCTGGGCATGGCGGTTTCCATCGCGGCGATTGTGGCTGCCTTTGCCGTGGTGATTACCTATACGGCGGCAATACGGATTTTTGACAGCCGTATGAATTCCGTCACCGAGCGGCAGAATATGTACCAGCTTCTGTCCGAAATTGACATAACCGTGCGACAGCATTATGCGGGGGAACTCTCCGAAAGCTACTTACAGCGGCATATTTCACAGGGCTATCTGTCGGGTCTGGATGACCCGTACAGCGCGTATCTCACCGCCGACGAGTATCAGCTCGCTGTCAACGAGGGGTTGGGCTATACGTTTGGCTTTGGCATGGATATTTCCCGCGCCGCCGACGGCAGCATTCTGGTGAATGTGGTGTACGACGGTTCCCCGGCTGGCAAGGCGGGATTGCAGAGCGGCGACCTGATTGTCAACGTGAGCGGCAAAGAAGTGCTTTCCGTGGGGTATGACAAGGCGGTGGCAATGATCGGCGAGGCTTCGCCGAAGGTGTCGCTGGTGGTCAGCCGGAGCGGAAAAAAGCAGGCATATGAGCTGACGCGCTCCAAGTTTGAAACCAAGTCGGTGCGGCACCGTATCACGGGTGACGATATCGGCGTGATTACGATTTACGAGTTTAACGCCAAGACGCCTACACAGTTCAACACGTCTCTCAACAAACTGCGCAACAAAGGCGTGAAGGGCATCATCATTGACCTGCGCGACAACAGCAGCGCCCATTATGACGCTGCCTGCGAGGTGCTGGATACGCTGCTGCCGTCGGGCAGTCTCATGAGCGTCACCGACAAGGACGGCAGCACGATTCTTAAGCACGCTTCCGGCACGGGGTATATTGATCTGCCCGCCGAGGTGCTGGTCAACGGCAGCACCGAGGGCGCGGCGGAACTCTTTGCCGCCGTGATGATGAGCTATGGCAGAGCCGAAACCTTCGGCACCGCGACGGCAGGACATACCACCGTGCAGGAACTCTTTCAGCTCAGCAACGGCGGCGCGCTTCGGCTGACGACCGGTCGGTGGTCGGACGCGCTGGACAACGTGATGACCGAAGGCCGGGTGGTGCCGCAGTTCGCCGTCAATCTGACAGCCTATCAGACCACCAACCGCTATCAGCTCGCGGATGAGGACGATCCCCAGCTTCAGACCGCGCTGGATCGTATTCATGCCGCTATCGCCGTGCGCGAGGAAGGCAGCGCGGAAGATACAGAGGATACGGAAGAAACCAAAAGCACCAAACGCACCAAACGCACTAAAAGCACCAAAAGCACCGACAAGACAAAGGCAGATGCGGCTACTGATTCCTCCCCGGCGGAGCAGAAGGGCGGCAAGGATGCCGCGAGTGCGTCCGACAAGGATGGGAATGACAGTACAACCGATTCAACAACCGATTCAACAACCGATACAACAACCAAACCAACAACCAAAAAGACAAAGAAGAAATAACCCCGGCAGAAAGGAAAGGGTGTGACGGCTTTGAAAAGACGGGTGATGGCGTTTCTGACGGCGGTGTTCCTGCTGTGGAATATTCTGCCGCTCAGCGGCTGCGGCGGGAACAGCGACAGTACGCCCAATTATCCGGTGGAAGTGAGCGGTGTGAAGTTTGTTTCCCCGCCGACCAAGATTGTGTGCTTTTCCAGTACGCTGATTGGCATCATCTATGAAATGGGATTCGAGAAGCAGCTCATCGGGCGCACCAAACTCTGCGATTACAGTGAAGCCGAGGAAGTCAAAGCGTTCGGCACCGCGGACAGTCCGTCGATTGATCTGATCAAGGGCAACCATGTGGACGTGGTGGTGACGGACGAAACCATGCCGCAGAGTGAAGTGGATAAAATTCAGGCGGAAGGCGTGCCGGTGGTGGTCATTCCGCGTGCCACGGGACGCGCTTCACTGGCGGATATGTATTCCGCGCTGGGATGTGTGTTTCAGGGCGGCAATAAGGGCTATCATGCCGGACGCAGGGTTGCCAACCGCGTACTGGCACAGCTCGACGATATTTCCCGCATGGTCGAAAACGAGGAAGTCTGGAACACCTGCATTATTATCACCAGCGATATGGGCCGGTTTGCGACCGGCGATACGCTGATCTCCTCCGTACTCGAATGTGTGGGGGGCTTCAATGTGGCGAAGGATTCGACCAACGGGGAGTACTCCCTGCCGGATATGATGCGGAGCGACCCGGATGTGATTATCTGCCCGCTGGGGGTCAATCAGATGCTCCGTTCCAACAGCAGTCTGGTCGGCGTACCGGCGATGGACAATTACCGCGTGTACAGCATGGATATGTCGGTGTTTGACGACCAGTATGAGGGTGTGGTCAAAGGCGCGTGGCGCATGGCGTATATCCTGCACCCGGAGGTCATTACGGAGGACGTAATTCCCGAAGGAATGCTGGAGGAAGTCGCGGAAGAGGACGAGGACGGCGTGTTTTTATAATAGACCCATTATTTCATCCTATACAAAAAAACTATAAACACCGCCTTTGGCGGTCATTTACGGAGGAATTGTTTTTATGAGAGCAGTTATTACAGTCATCGGCAAAGACATGGTGGGTATTCTCGCGGGGGTTTCCAATATCTGCGTCAAGCGCAAGGTCAACATTCTGGAAGTATCCCAGTCCATCATGCAGGATATGTTCGCGATGATTATGATGGTGGATATCTCCGGCTCCGATGTGCCGTTTGCCACGCTGCGCGACGATCTCACCGCCTTCGGGGAGGAAAACGCGCTGTCGGTTCACATCATGCACGAGGATATTTTCAATTCCATGCACAGAGTGTAATTTTCTTACGTATGTATGCCGCTGATGATTTGACAGATTAATTTCGGGAGTTTTATTACCTATGCTGAATACACAAGATATACTGGAAACCATACACATGATTCAGGACGAAAATCTCGATATCCGCACCATTACCATGGGAATCAGTCTGCTGGACTGCGCGGATAGCGATATCGATAAAGCCTGTGACAAGATTTATGACAAAATCTGCCGCTATGCCGGCAATCTCGTCAGAACCGGCGAGGACATTGAGGCGGAATATGGCATTCCTATCATCAATAAGCGTATCTCGGTGACGCCCGCGGCGATGGTTGCCGCCGCCAGTCCCGACCGGAATCCGGTCAAAATCGCCTATGCGCTGGATCGCGCCGCCAAGGAGGTTGGCGTGAATTTCCTCGGCGGTTATTCCGCGCTGGTGCATAAGGGCTTCGGCCCCGGCGATTATGCCCTGATTGAGAGCATTCCGCAGGCGCTGGCGGAGACGGAGAGAGTGTGTTCGTCGGTCAATATCGGCTCCACCAAGGCGGGCATCAATATGGACGCCGTGGCGAAAATGGGTCACATCGTGCGGCAGTGCGCCGAATTGACCGCCGACAACAATTGCTTCGGCGCCGCCAAGCTGGTGATTTTCTGCAATGCGCCGGAGGACAATCCCTTTATGGCAGGCGCGTTTCACGGCGTGGGAGAACCCGACTGCGTGATCAATGTCGGTGTGAGCGGTCCGGGCGTGGTGCGTGCGGCGCTTGCCAAGGTGCCTGACGCGAATATTACGGAAGTGGCGGATATCGTCAAGCGCACGGCTTTTAAAATTACCCGCATGGGTCAGCTCGTCGCGCAGGAGGCTTCCCGCCGTCTGTGCGTGCCGTTCGGAATTGTGGATCTGTCGCTTGCCCCGACCCCTGCCGTGGGTGATTCCGTGGCGCATATTCTCGAAGAGATGGGGCTGGAATGCTGCGGCGCACACGGTACCACGGCTTGTCTTGCCCTGCTCAATGACGCGGTCAAAAAAGGCGGCGTGATGGCGAGTTCTCACGTGGGCGGTCTGTCGGGCGCGTTTATTCCCGTTTCCGAGGACGCGGGCATGATTGACGCGGCACGCTGCGGCGCGTTATCCCTCACCAAGCTCGAGGCGATGACCGCGGTCTGTTCGGTGGGTCTGGATATGATTGCCATTCCCGGCGATACTCCTGCCGAGGTCATTTCCGCGATTCTCGCGGATGAAGCCGCTATCGGCATGGTCAACAGCAAGACCACCGCTATCCGACTGATTCCCGCGATTGGCAAGCAGCCCGGCGAGGATATGGAATTCGGCGGTCTCTTCGGAAGCTGTCCCATTATGGACGTCAACCGCTATTCCCCCGCGAAGTTTATCTCCCGCGGCGGCAGAATCCCCGCGCCGCTCCAGAGTTTGAAAAATTAGTATGCTTTGATGGGAAAACATCGACCCGTGAGCTGTGACATACACGGCTTGCGGGTCGATGTGTGTCATTTTGAAATTCAAAATAAATTAACTGTTTTTCGATAAAAAATGCTTGACAAACGGAATGTACATTGCTATAATATGACCGACATACGCAAGATGGAGGTGATACCATGGGATTTATGGAACGATTGCTGCTGATTTACGCGGTTTTGACAGCGGCAAGCTGCGTTGCGTTTATAAAGAAACAGAAAGCCGTCGGATTTGTTTTGGTGGGTCTCATGCTTGTGGGAATCGTGGTATTGGGGAGTCTTTGGGTTCTTTTTCCTATGTAAATGATGCCATATAAGGGGGACGTTATGATGAAACAGTCAAAATGGCTGAAAATTCTGTTGACCGTGGTTTATGGGATTGGCGTGGGGTGCAATCTGTATTTGCTGCTGATGATGTGTCTGCACCCGCATCATGTGGAAGCGCCCGACGCTATGCTGCCTATGACGGATTTTGAACGGGCGTTTGTCATGATGGCATCAGGGTTTCTGCCGATGACAGCTTCCGCGCTCTCGATGATATGGGTGTATGCTCTGAAACAGACACGGCACCCCCGTCGCAACAGCGGCTTGATGCTCCTGCCGGCGATGGTTGACGCGATACCGTTTGTTTTTATGGTCGGGCTGGTGATTGTCATGATGGCGGAGACCGTTCTGGAAATTTTGGGCATACTGCATTGAAAAGATGAATCCCTGTCGCGCAGGCGCGAAGCTTCAAGAAGTTTCGGGTCTGCGCGTTTTTTGGTGGCACGGCAGAAAATATTCAAAAAATTGTAACATTTGAAAGATTGCGTCGGAAAATATCGCCCGGTTTTCACAGATTTGACTAAAAAATAACAATTCTTTTCGTGCATTGTAGGCTTGCATAAAATGGAATTTTGGTTTATAATATCCGTAATTGTTTATTCGGAACCGGAAAGCAGGTTGGAACTATGCAGGATATGGTGGAACGCATTGTGGAAATGGATAAGCGCGCCAGAGAATTGACCGATGAAGCCAAGAAGCTCCGGGTGGGTTCGGAAGACCGGCTCAGAGCCAAAAAGGAAGCGCTTCGCAAGGGCTATCAGAACCGTGCCAATGACCGCGTGGAACTGATTAAAAAAGCCGAGGTCAAAAACGCGGAGACGGAGTTGAAATCCATACTCGAAAAACAGAAGCAGGCACAGCAGCGCCTTGACGACCGCTATGCCGAGATGGGCGATGAATGGGTGGCGAGAATCGTCGCCCGTGTCACGGGAGATGAAAAGTAATGGCAGGTTTGTCTCAGGCATCCAATGTGCTGCTCACCAAGAGCCGCGCGATGTACGGGAAGCGCCTGACCTCCCAGAACATTGCCGATCTGCTGAACTGTCAGACGGTCTCCGAGGTCGCCGCTTATCTCAAAAACAACACCCATTACGCCTATGCGCTGCGCAACATCGACGATTCCACCGTCCACAGAGGGCAGCTCGAAGCGGCGCTGGACGAACTGTTTCAGCGGGAGATTACCGCCCTTTCTCAATACCGCGTGGACGCGGGAGAATATATGCGGACCTTTGTGGTGTATCAGATGCAGATTCGCGAGATACTCAAGTATCTCCGATTGCTTGCCGCCGGGCGCGCGAGTGAGTATGTGTTCGCGATGCCGAAATACGCGGTGAGACGCGACGGCTTTGACCCGGTGCGTCTGGCGCAGGCAAAGGATTATCATGACTTCCTGCGGGTGATCAGCGGTACGGTGTTTTACAAGATTCTGCGGGGGATGTCCTTTACCGAGGACGGTACGTTTGAATATACCATGATCGAACACGCGCTGTATTCCTATCTGTTCCAATACGCGGAATCGGTGATCCAGAAGCATTTCCACGGACGGGACAAGGAAGACCTGCTGGGATTGCTGGGTACCCGGAGCGAACTCAACAGCTTTCTGCATATCTACCGCTTCAAAAAATATTACAGTGCCTGCGGCGAGGATATGGCGCGGTCGCTGGTGTTTGATTTTCACTATAAGATATCCAAGAAGACCTTTGACAAAATGCTCCGCGCCGAGAGCGCCGACCAGGTGTATGAGATTTTCCGCAGCGAGACGGTGTACGGCCGCGAACTGGGCGACAACGGCGACGCCGGGATTGATCAGATCGTCAACCGTATCAGTTACAAGCGGGTCAGCCATCTGATGCGCTTCTCCACCAATCCGACCGTGGCGGTGTTTTCCTATATGCTGCTGTCGGGTATCGAACGAAGGGATATTGTCACCATCATTGAAGGCGTGCGCTATCGCGTGCTGCCCGATGAAATCAAATCCATGATTACGATTGCGTAATCTTTCATGATAGATCATTGCCGTATTTTTGAAATATATTTTCACCGTTAAGGAGTAATGATATGGCTGTTGTAAAAATGAAGCTTCTGAGCGTGATCGGAAGCATCGATCAGTTGGATGCCGTATTGGACACCTGCTGTTCATCGGAGAATTTTCACTTGGATCAGGCGATGAGCTTCTTCAAGGACAAATCCGAGTTTGTTTCACTCAACGACGAGAATCCCTATACGCTCTACCTCAACAAACTGAGCGACGCTGTCAAGCTGGCGCGTCTTGAGGTGGAGCCTGTACAGGATTCCGATCTGCTGATGAACTGGGACGAAATCAAGGATTATGTCGAAGCCACTTCCGCCAAGCTGGCGGGATTTCAGGAGAGCAAGTTCAGCCTGACCCAGGAGATCGACGCCTGCGCCGCCTCGATGGAGCAGTTCAGGCATTTTCAGGGCTTTGATATGAAGCTCGACGAAATCTTTCAGTGCGAATTTATCAAGGTGCGTTTCGGGCGTCTGCCCAAGGAAAGCTATGAAAAGCTGAGTATGTACAGCGACAATCCCTACATTGTCACCTTCCCCTGCGCAAGCGATGACAAGTATGTGTGGGGTGTGTACATGGCGCCGATTGAGAATATCCGCGAGGTGGACAGAATCTTCGCGAGTCTCTATTGGGAGCGGCTGCGCATTCCCGCCGCGGTGGGTACGCCGGAAGAAGCGTACAATGCCCTGTCCAAACAGCGCGACGCGTTACAGGCGAAATTTGACGCGGTAAAGCAGGAAATGGATACCTTCTGGGAAGAGGAATCGGTGCGCTGCGGCAAGGTGCTCAATTATCTCGAACGGCACAAGAACAACTTTGACCTGCGGCGCTATACCGCCAAGTATCAGCACAGCCGGATTTTCTTCCTGGCGGGCTGGGTGCCGGTCAGCAGTGAGAAGGAGTTTACCGAAAAGCTGGAAAAACTCGGCGGCATTGAGTATAAATTTGAAACCGCCGATGAGGAACCTGCCCGCACGCCGCCGGTCAAGCTCAAAAATCCCGGCATTTTCCAGCCGTTTGAGTTCTTTGTCAATATGTACGGTCTGCCCAACTATCACGAAATGGACCCGACGCCGTTTGTGGCGATTACGTACTTCGTTCTCTTCGGCATTATGTTTGCCGACGTGGGACAGGGCTTGTGCCTTTCGCTGATTGCGTGGTTCTTCATGTGGAAGAAAAAGAAGATGGAACTCGGACGCAGCATCGCGCTGTGCGGTCTTTCCTCGGCGGTGTTCGGCGTGCTGTTCGGGTCGGTGTTCGGCTTTGAGGAAGCGCTCAATCCCTTCTGGGGCTGGGTTCACGACAAGACCGGCATCCCCCTCAATGATGGCAAGCTTATCAATGTGAGTGATTCCGAGACGGTTATCACGCTGATTTACGCGGCTATCGGCATCGGTGTGGTGCTGGTACTCATTGCCATGCTGCTGAACGTCTACACCAAGTGCAAACAGCACAAATACGGCAACGCCTTCTTCAGTCAGAACGGTCTGGCGGGCTTCATCTTCTACGGTGCGACGATATTCGGTGTGCTGGGGCAGATGTTCCTCGGAATCCCGCTGCTGTCGGTGCCGTATGTGGTGTGCCTGATTGTGATTCCGCTGATTGTCATCTTCTTCGCCGAGCCGTTGAGTGAACTCGTGGCGGGAGAAAAGGAATGGTTCCCCAAGCACTTCGGCGACTTCCTGACCGAAAACATCTTTGAGATGATCGAAGTGCTGCTCTCCTATGTGTCCAACACGGTCAGCTTCCTGCGCGTGGGCGCGTTTATTCTGGTTCACGCCGGTATGATGACCGTGGTCTTCACGCTTGCCGAGATGATGGGCGGTGTAGGCTACTGGATTACCGTGATTCTGGGCAACGGCATTATCATGGCGCTCGAAGCGCTGCTGGTCGGCATTCAGGCGCTGCGCCTCGAGTATTACGAGATGTTCAGCCGCTTCTTCACCGGCGACGGCAGACCCTTCCGCTCCGCCGCGTCCGTCGCGACGGAAACCAAAAACTAATACGCAGTGTCCGGATTCCCTGCCGGACAGACATATTCTCAATCTGATTTTAACGGAGGAAAACATCATGAACGTATTGCTTTATATCACCCCTGTGATCGCTGCCGCAGCAGCAGCTTATCTCGCCATCCGCACCTTCCGCAGGAGCGGCAGCGGCGCCAAGGCTATGAAGGTCAATTTTGCCGCGCTGGCACTGGTCTTTGCCGTGTGCGTGTTCGGCACGATGTCGGTATTCGCTGCCGCGGACAAGGACGAGGCGCCTGTCACCACTGCCGCGCAGACCGATGAGGCGGAAGATGTGGCTGCCAATTCCGACAGCGACACCGCGGCGGCAGCTTCCGGCGCGGCAACCGCGCTGGGCATGGGTCTCATCGCCGCGGCGCTCTCCACCAGTCTGAGCGGTATCGGCGGCGGTATCGCCGTGGCATCCGCCGCGCCGGCGGCTATCGGCGCTACCAGCGAGGACCCCAAGGCATTCGGTAAGGCGATCATCTTCGTGGCGCTGGGCGAATCCATCGCGCTGTACGGTCTGGTTATCTCCATCATGATTCTCAGCAAGGTGCCCAGCATTACCGATCTGCTGCTTGCCCTCTGAGGGTAATTCCCCATATGAAAATCGGCGGACGGCGTGAGCCGGGTACGGCTCCGCCGTCTGTGACGGATTTTCCGACATTTCGTTTTTATCGTAAATGACACCATCCGGTGGACAGAAAAACGTTGCGATGATGTCATTTACGATGGAAAGGACGGCGTTTCGTTTGAAATTTTTTCTCATCAGCGACAATATCGACACCGCCACGGGACTTCGGCTTGCCGGCATTGAGGGCGTTGTCGTACACGAGGACTACGAAGTCGAAAACGAACTTCGCAGGGCGATGGCGGATGAATCGGTGGGCATTATCCTGATGACGGAACGGCTGGTATCTCTTTGTCCCGATCTGATCTATGATCTCAAGCTCAGTACCGCCCGTCCGCTGATTGTGGAAATTCCCGACCGTCACGGCAACGGTCGCGCGAAGGATTCCATTTCCCGCTATGTGCGCGAGGCAATCGGCGTGAAAATCTGACCGTGTACTTCTCTATACCGACTACCAAGGGGTGTTGATGCCATATGCTGACACAGGAAGAAAAGCTCAGTAAGTTTATGATCGCGATTAACGAATATGCCCGCGAACAGCATGATAAGATTATGCGGGAAATCGAGATGCAGGACGCGGTGGAACTCGAAAAGGCGGAGCGGGAATACCGCGAGGAATCCTACCGCACGATTCAGCGCCGGACTGCCGAGATTCGCAGTATGATCAGCCGCGAACTGGCGGACAAGGAAATGAAGGGTCGGAAAGCCCTTCTCGCACGGCGCAGTGAGATTGAGGATGAGGTCTTTGCAAGAGCCGCCGCTCGGCTGGAAGAATTCACCAAGACCGACGCCTATAAAACCTACATGAGAAGAGCTGCGCTGGAAGCCAAAAAACGCTTTGCCGGCGGCGGTGAGGAACTCCTGAGCCAGACGGTGATCTATATCCGCGACCGTGACAAGAAATGTTCGCCCCTGATTAAAACCGCTTTCGGCGACTGCACGGTCAAAATTGACCCGCGTATTGTCCTGGGAGGACTTCGCGCGGAAAATGCCGCGCTGGGGCGTGTGCTCAATGTGACGCTGGATATGGCGCTGGAACAGCAGCGCGATTGGTTTGCCGAAAACGCCGGGCTGACGGTTTCTTAATGCGGAATTCGGAATGCGTAATGCGGAATTTGATATGTGGTTGGAGGAGAGGTCTTTCATGGAAAAGTCCTATCAGATCTATGGCATTAACGGTCCTGTGGTCACGATACAGGGGAAGACGAGCTTGTCTATGATGGAAATGGTGTATGTCGGTGAGCAGCGTCTGGCAGGCGAAGTCATCGGCATGACCAGTGAATATACAACGATTCAGGTATATGAGGAAACCACCGGTCTGACCCCCGGTGCGCCGGTCTATGCCACCGGCGGACTGCTGTCGGCGACGCTGGGACCCGGTATCCTCGACAATATCTTCGACGGCATCGAGCGTCCGCTCAAGGACATCGAGGCGCAGACCGGCAGCGCGTTTATCAGCCGCGGCGCGAGTGTGTCTTCGCTGGATACCGAACGCGAATGGGACGTCACCGTCAAGGTCAAACCCGGCGACCGTCTCGAAGGCGGCATGATTTATGCCACCTGCCCCGAAACCTCTATCATCGAGCATCGCTGTCTGGTGCGTCCCGACCTTTCGGGTGTGGTGGAGACTGTCGCGCCCGACGGCAAATACAAGGTCAACGATACGGTTGTGACCTTCAAGGACGACGAGGGGAAACTGCATGAACTTTCGCTCTGCCAGAAATGGCCGATCCGCCGTCCCCGTCCCATCACCGAACGGCTGTATGCCAATATCCCGCTCATCACCGGTCAGCGTGTCATCGACGCGCTGTTTCCGATTGCCAAAGGCGGCACCGCCGCGATTCCGGGCGGGTTCGGCACCGGCAAGACCATGACCCAGCATCAGCTCGCCAAATGGTGCGACGCGGATATCATTGTCTATGTGGGCTGCGGGGAACGCGGCAACGAGATGAGTCAGGTGCTGGAAGAATTCTCGTCGCTGATTGACCCGAAGTCCAACCGTCCCATGACCGACCGTACCTGTCTGATTGCCAATACCTCCAATATGCCCGTGGCTGCCCGTGAAGCGTCGATTTACACCGGCATCACGCTGGCGGAGTATTACCGCGATATGGGCTATCATGTCGCGATCATGGCAGATTCCACTTCCCGCTGGGCGGAAGCGCTGCGCGAAATCAGCGGCCGTCTCGAGGAAATGCCCGCCGAAGAGGGCTTCCCCGCCTATCTGCCTTCCCGTCTGTCCGAATTCTACGAGCGTGCGGGACTGGTGGAGTCGCTCTGCGGACAACAGGGCTCTGTCACCATTATCGGCGCCGTGTCTCCGCAGGGCTCCGATTTCTCCGAGCCGGTGACGCAGAATACCAAGCGCTTTACCCGCTGCTTCTGGGCGCTGGATAAGTCGCTTGCCTATGCGCGGCACTATCCCGCCATCAACTGGCTCAACAGTTACAGCGAGTACACCGGCGACCTCGAAAAGTGGTACCGTGACAATGTGGGCGAGGATTTCATGCGCTGCCGCGAACGCTTTTCCGCGCTGCTGCAGGAAGAGGCAAGCCTCATGGAAATCGTCAAGCTGATCGGCTCCGACGTGCTGCCTGATGACCAGAAGCTCATTATTGAAATTACCAAGGCTATCCGCGTGGGATTCCTCCAGCAGAATGCCTTTCACAAGGACGATACCTATGTGCCGCTGACCAAGCAGCTCCGGATGATGCGCGCCACCCTGCATCTTTATGACCGCGCCGCCTACGCGATTGCACAGGGGGTGCCGCTCTCCAAAATTACCGAAAGCGGATTGTTTGACAAGATTGTGCGTATCAAGTACGATGTGCCGAACAACAAAGAGGAGCTTCTCGACGGCTATCTCCGCGAGATTGACGATGTGATGAATTCCTTTACGGTGTGACCGTTCGCTTTGGGAAGAAGGTAAGAAAAAGTTATGATTTATGAATATATTGGCGTCAGGGAAATCAACGGCTCCCTGATTGTGCTGGACGGGGTGGACTGCCCTTCCTTCGAGGAAATCGTGGAGATTCATCTTGACGGCGGCGATGTCCGTCACGGGCGTATCGTGGCGATTGAGGGTTCCCGCGCCGTGATTCAGGTGTTTGAGGGAACCAGAGGCATTGCGCTTGACAACAACCGCACCCGCCTTAAAGGGCGTCCGATGGAACTGGCGCTGTCGCCCGAAATCCAGGGGCGCATCTTCAACGGCGTGGGTACGCCGATTGACGGTCTGGGCAAGATTTATCCCGAAAAGCGCCTCAACGTCAACGGCACGCCCATCAATCCCGTCTCCCGGCTGTATCCCCAGAACTATATCTGCACCGGCATTTCCTCCATCGACACGCTGATCACGCTGATTCGCGGTCAGAAGCTTCCGATTTTCAGCGGTTCCGGCATGAAGCACAATGAGCTTGCGGCTCAGATCGTGCGGCAGGCGAAAATTGCCAACGATGAGGACGCGAAGTTCTGTATCGTCTTTGCCGCGATGGGTGTCAAGAATGACGTGGCGGATTATTTCCGCCGTTCCTTTGAGGAATCGGGCGTGCTGGGGCGCGTGACCATGTTCCTCAATCTCGCCAACGACCCCATTATCGAGCGTATTCTCACCCCGCGCTGCGCGTTGACCGCCGCCGAGTATCTGGCGTTTGAACACGATATGCACGTGCTGGTTATCATGACCGATATGACCTCCTATGCCGAAGCCTGCCGCGAGTTTTCGTCCTCCAAAGGCGAAATTCCCGGGCGCAAGGGTTATCCCGGCTATCTCTATTCCGACCTCGCGTCGCTCTATGAACGCGCGGGTATGATCAAAGATCACAAGGGTTCGGTCACGCAGATTCCCATTCTGACCATGCCCAACGACGATATTACCCACCCGGTGCCGGATTTGACGGGATATATTACCGAGGGTCAGATCGTGCTGGACCGCGCGTTGGATGGTTCGGGCGTGTATCCGCCGGTCTCCATTTTGCCGTCACTCTCCCGTCTGATGAAGGACGGTATCGGCGAAGGCTTCACAAGAGCCGACCACGCGGCGCTGTCCAATCAGTTGTTTGCCTCCTATGCCAAGGTGCAGGATGCCCGTTCGCTGGCGTCGGTCATCGGTGAGGAAGAGCTTTCCGAGAACGACAAGAAGCTGCTGGCGTTCGGCAAGAAGTTTGAAAACAGATTCATCAAGCAGAGTGAGAACGAAGCGCGTTCGATGGAGCAGAGCCTGAATCTGGGCTGGGAGCTTCTTTCCGAGCTGCCCAAAGAGGAACTCGACCGCGTGGACAACGAAACGCTGGAGAAATATTACAAGCCGCCCAAGCAGGCGTAATTTTTCCCCCAGGCGGAACGAATGCGGAGCGCGAGCGAATCGCGTTTGACTCCCAGATGAGGTCGGGCAAATACAGAACAAAGGTTGAAAGGAGGAATGCCGTTTGGCAGTCAATACCGTGCCTACCAAGGGCAATCTGATTGCAACCAAAAAATCGCTGGAACTGGCGAGGGTCGGCTATGACCTTCTCGACCGGAAGCGGAATATCCTTGTCCGCGAAATGATGACGCTCATGGACAAGGCGGCTACCATTCAAAGCGAGATCGACAGCAATTATTCCGAGGCGTACATCGCCTTACAGCGCGCCAATATTACCTTCGGTCTGTGCGAACCGCTCGCCGAAGCCGTGCCGGTGGACGACGGACTGACCATTGACTACCGCTCCGTCATGGGTGTGGAAATCCCTACCGTGCGGCTGGCGGAAACGCCGCTCACCATTCCGTTTGGTATGTATACTTCCAATTCGATGGTCGATGAGGCATATCTCAAATTTCAGGAGGTCAAGCGGCTGACCGCCGTGCTGGCAGAAGTTGAAAACTGCGTCTACCGCCTCGCCGACGCGATCAAGAAAACCCAGAAGCGTGCCAATGCCCTCCGGAACATTATGATTCCCAAGTTTGAAAGTACCGTCAAATATATTACCGACGCGCTCGACGAAAAGGACAGAGAGGAATTCAGCCGCCTGAAAGTCATCAAGGCGCAGAAAAGCAAAAAGCAATAAATGATAACAGCATTCCGACAGGTTCGGGGTGCTGTTTTTTTTGTATGCGTGGTATATTACCGGTCGATTCTGGCAAAAATGATCATGAGATTCCGGGAAGAAACAGGAGATGAAGCGGTTTTGGCGGGAACAATCTGGAAAGAACTGCTCGGCATACAGGAGCAGGATGCGTGTGACGTTCAGGAACAGACGCAGAAACAATCATCGGAACTGTGCAGCGGCGGGGTGTTTGATATCGCGCCGGATTACGAGTGGCTGGTATCGCCCGATTTTCAGCTCAACCTCGATCAGTGCAGGGGCTGGAAAGGAAAAAATGCCGATGTGCTGATACGGGAATTTATGCTGGCGGACGGACGGCGGGGGTTCGTCGTGCTGGTGGATGGTATGTGCGACAAGATGAGCGTGGAGCAGAATCTGATGGCGCCCGCTATGAAGCTGCGTATCAGCGGTCAGGCGGATGGACTGTCCCCTTTGGAGCAGCTTCAGCAGATCATTCTGAATGCCGAGGTCAGCGAGCAGGTCAGTCTGGCAAAGGGCTATATCGCTGCCATTACCGGGGATGTGCTGCTGTGTATCGAAGGGCTTTCTGCCGCGTTTGTGGTCGGGGCAAGAAATATCGCGTCGCGTTCGGTGTCTCCGAGTGAAACCGCCGGTTCGGTGGTGGGCCCGCACGAGGGATTTACCGAAAATCTGCGTATCAATACCGCCTTGGTGCGCCGACGTATCGCCGACCCGAACCTCACCATCGAGATGACGCAAATCGGACTTCGTTCCCATACGAGCGTCGCCATGTGTTATATTGACGGTGTGGTCAATCCCCAGCTGGTCGATGAGGTGCGTACCGCGATGGAAGGCATTACCATTGATATCCTCAACGACGCGGGAGAACTGGGACAGCTCATCGAACAGTATCCGCTCAGTCCGTTTCCCCAGCTCGGCGGCACCGAAAAGCCTGACACCGCTGCCGCCGAAATCTGCGGCGGACGAATCGGACTGATGGTCAACGGCAGTCCGTATGTGCTGCTCGCGCCCGCTACCTTTGCCTCCATGATACAGGTGTCGGAGGACGGGTATCAGCGCTGGACGTATTCCTCCTTTTTGAAGCTGCTGCGCTGGGCGGCAGTGTTTTTATCCATCAGTGCGCCGTCGCTGTATGTGGCGGTCATTGCCTACAATCCCGGACTGCTGCCGGTGGATTTGCTGCTGCTGTCGGCTGCCAATCGGATTCATGTGCCGTTCAGCGCGGTGACAGAGGTCATTATCATGGAATTCTTTATCGAACTGCTGCGGGAAGCGAGTATCCGGCTGCCGGGGAGCATCAGCTCCGCGATGTCCATCGTCGGCGGTATTATCGTGGGGGACGCCGCGATTCGCGCGGGTCTGGTCAGTCCGCTGCTCATCATTATCGTGGGACTGACTTCGTTGACCACGTTTGTGATTCCGTCCTATGAACTGTCCTCTTCGCTGCGATTGGTAAAGTATTTTCTGCTGGCGCTGTCGGCGGTGTTCGGCATTTTTGGTCTGACGGTGGGAATCGTGCTGTTTATTTCCCAGCTTTGCGCGCTGTACAGTTACGGCACCGAGTTTACCGCGCCGTTTTCGCCCACCTACAGGAAGGGCTTTCTGGAAAGTCTGGTGGAGCTGCCCATTTTCCGCCGGAATACGCGGGCAGCCTATTATGAGCCGGTGGATCTGGTGCGGATGAAATGAGGTGTTTAGTTTGAAGCAACAGGGGAACGGCAGCACTTCGACGTTTTCCACCTGGCAGCTCACCGTGCTGGTGGTCATGGCGGGGATGGGCGGGATGTATTTTTATCCCGAAACCGTCAGCAGGCGTTCCGCCGCCGTGCTGCTGGTGACGGTTATGCTGGTGATGGCGTCTATGGCGATGCTGGCGTATTGCTATCGACAGAGCGGAAGCGTATCCTTTCCCAACCTGCTGGAAGAACATCTGGGCGGCGTGCTTTCGCGGGTGATTCTGGCAGTCGGCGCGGTGTGTTTCGGTGCAGAAGCCTGCTGTGTGGCGGTCAGACAAACGCAGATGACGGGACTCTTTCTGCTGGAAAAAACACCGCCGCAGGTGGTGCTTGCCGTGACGCTTGTGACGGTGTGTTTCATGATTCCCTCCGGCATACGGCAGATTGCCCGGACTGCCGAACTGCTGTTCCTTGCCATTCTTCTGCCGCTGGGGTTTATTATCGCGATGGCGCTGTACCACATTTCCCGCTCAGGGTTCGGCGAACTGATGCCGCTGTTCCGGCCGGTTTCCGCCGGCGGCGAATGGTCTATGACGGAGTGGCGTCACGCGGTGATGCCTTTATGCGGCATTTCGGCGGCAGGGTATTTTGCGGGGTATTATGAGAAGAAAAAGATGACGCGGGGACTGCTGGGCGGTACGGCACTGCTCTCGGTCTGCTGTGTGCTGATTCTGCTGTGCTGCGTGGGCGTTTTTTCCATCGAGGGAACCCGGCATTTATCCTTCCCGCTGACCGAGCTCTCCCGCATTGTGAGCGTGGGCAATGTCTCGCTCAATCATCGGTTTGATATTTTATATATCATGATTTACACGGCGGTTTCGATGGTGGCTGCCGGGGTGTTGCTGTATTGCTGCGGTATCTCCCTGTGCGGGGTGTTTCGCGTCAAGAGCCACAGTTGTTTTGTCTTTTTACTGCTGCCGGTCGTGTTTGCCGCTTCTTATCTTGGTCTGTCCGACAGCCGCTTTCTGGAAGGATTGGCGGCATGGGGCAAGCTGTTTTTTCTGGGGGGATTGGTGCCGGTGCTGTTTCTTGTGACCGTATATGAGCAACGAAGGAGGAAGTCGGTTTGAAAAAAGCAAATCCGTCAGGGCGCTGTGGTTCTTTTGGGATTGCCTTGCGTGCGGTTCTGGGATGCCTGCTGCTGTGCGGGGTCGGAATCCTCTGCGGGTGCTGGGACAATGCCGAAATCAACGGGCGGGCGTTTGTGTTGGGATTCGGCGTGGATGCTGTCGACAATCCGGTATCCGACGGGGATGACCGGTATGATTTTACCTTTCAGCTGGCGGTGCCGGTGAGCGGGGAAAGCGACGAGGCGGGCGCGATGGAATATATGGACTGCACGGTTACGCAGCGCTCGCCCGCTGCCGCGATTCGTCTGCTCGAACGGAATCTGGGACGGCAGGTCAATTTTGAGCAGCTCAATCTGATTCTGTTCGGAGAGGAACTGTCCCGCCAATCCTTTATCGGACTGACCGAGTTGTTTTTCCGTCGGGCTTCCGTGCGAAGGCAAAGCAGCGTGGCGGTTTGCAGGGGCAGTGCCAGGGATTTTTTTGCCGTCGGTCCCGATACCCATGCTATTGCCACCGACGCCTCGGTTGCCCTTCAGAACTACGATGGGAAAGGAAGGTCTGACGGTGTCACCATGAATCTGCATTCCCTCTTTAAGGTGCTGAGCAACCGGGACGAATTTTATCTGCTGCGTATGGCGGCGGTGACACCCGACGATGTGGAAAATACGGTTTCCACAGGCTTGGCTGCCCATGACGGTGAGAAACCGCGTATGCTCGCCATTGTGGGCGCGGCGGCTTACGGTCGGTCGGGTGGGTATCGCGGTGAACTGGACGGGGAAGAAATCGAATGCCTCCGGCTGGCGGTGGGTCGGCAGACGGGCGGGATGATGAAAACCGTCGATGCAAAGAGCGGGAGGACGGCGTTTTATCAGATCCAGCAGTCGGACTGCGAGGTGAAATGCGGTGTGGAAAAGGGAATACCGTGGTTTACGCTTCATTGGCAGGTACGGTGTATGCCGTCCGACATCGGCGATATTTTTTACGGCAGCGGTATGTCGGAAAATCCATCTGCCTCCGATACAGAACAAATGCTGGAAGAAACACTGACGGCACAGTTTACCGCCCTCACAGAGAAAAGCCAGCGGGAACTGGGCGCCTCCGTGCTGGGCTTGCAGGATTTGACGCGCCAGAGAATGCCGGATTGGTATGAAGCGAATGAGGAGCAATGGGAGACATTATATGCCCGGGCGCGTGTGGAAATCCGTGTGGATTGCACGCCTGGCGGAGGGGGGATTACCAGATGAACGGAGAGATGCCCGCCGTCATGCTGCCGCTGCTGCTGATTTCGTGGCTGGCGCAGATGCGGCTTTGCGCCAATCTGCCGACGGAAGGCTATGAACGCGAGCGGGCAGTCACGCGATGGGGCGGGCTGGGATGTCTGGCGGGAGCGGTGATTATGGGGCTGTGGCCGCTTTTCTGATGGGGCAGCCATGTTTTTTTTGCAAAAACAATTGCAAATCCGCGGGGGAAATGGTATAATACCCCTGTATCGTCAGATTAAAAATACAGGAGTGATTGGTGTGAAATGCCCCTACTGCGGTTATTCCGAAAGCAAAGTGGTGGATTCCCGTCCCACGGAGGACGGCAACAAAATCCGCCGCCGCCGCGAGTGCCTCAAGTGTGAGAAACGCTTTACCACATACGAGTATGTGGAGGCTGTGCCGATTATTGTCATTAAAAAGAACAAGTATTGTGAGCCCTTTGACCGTGAAAAGCTGTTACAGAGTATGCTGCGTGCCTGCAAGAAGAGTGAAATCGACATCAAGGCGCTGGAGCAGGCGGTGGACGAAATTGAAAATGTGCTGCTCAATTCCGCTACGCATGAGGTGACTTCCGTGCAGCTGGGAGAGTATGCGCTCGAAAAGCTGATGAATATCAATCAGGTGGCATATGTCCGGTTTGCTTCGGTTTATCGGCAGTTTCAGGATATTGATACGTTTATGCGGGAACTCAAAAAGCTCTCGAGCAAGGAATCATAGCAGCATGAACCAAAATATGTGCATTGATTTGCAGTAAACAATGTGGTAGAATGACATCAATGAAAAATAGGTCTGAGAGAAAGAGTGGCATGTCCGCTCTTTTTTTATGCCCTTTTTTCAGAATGGGGAGGTGAAACATCTGGAAGAGGAGATTTTGATTCCGGAAGAGGATGGCGATGACGCCTTATCCCGTAAACATGCTGCCTTCGACGGTGCACACGCTTTTCGTCTGGTGAATGCCATGAAACGCCGCATGAAGGATTTGCTGGCGCTGCCCGCGCCGCCCTGCGAGACACGCGAGTACCTCGAAGCGCTGGGCGTGCCATCCCACTCGATCGACATCTGTATGCTGCTCACGGGAGAACTGCTTCGTATGGCGCTGGATCAGAATCTGCGTGCCATTCAGGAGATTCGCAGCATTATCGAAAACGATGAATCCGACATGGAGCGAAAAACCCGACGCGCCAATCTCGAAAAAATCCGGGCGCAGGTCGAGGATATCCGTCGGAAGCTCTCGGCGACCGATCGTATCGGCGATGAGGATGAGGACGGTCTGGCGGAAGTGCTGGAGGAAAGCGCCGCCTCTCTTTGGACGATGGCAAAGGAGGGAGAGAATTCCTGACATGGGCGGGAAGAAAAAGACATTTACGTTTCAGCGGTTTTCCCGGAAACAACTCAAAATTCTGACCTGGTGGCGCGGTACATCTCCTTATGCCGCTTTTGACGGGGTAATCGCCGATGGCGCCATTCGTTCGGGTAAGACGGTGAGTATGTCGCTTTCGTTTATGATGTGGGCGATGAGCCAATTCCGGGAGGCCAATTTTGCGATCTGCGGAAAAACCATCGGGGCATTGCGGCGGAATGTGATTACACCCCTCAAACAGATGATGCCGGCGCTGCGCTGTGAGTGCGTGGACAAGCGTGCCGAAAATCTGCTGGTGGTGCGCCGGAACGGTGTCGCCAATTATTTTTATCTCTTTGGCGGCAAAGACGAAGGTTCACAGGATCTGATTCAGGGCATTACCCTTGCCGGCGCGTTCTTTGACGAGGTGGCACTGATGCCTCAGTCCTTTGTCAATCAGGCGACGGCGCGATGTTCGGTGGATGGCGCCAAATGGTGGTTCAACTGCAACCCCGAGGGTCCTTTCCACTGGTTCAAGACCGAGTGGATTGATCGGGTCAAGGAACGCGGGCTGCTGTATCTGCACTTTGATATGTGCGACAATGAAACCCTGTCGCCAAAAACGCTGGCGCGGTATCGCGCGATGTACACGGGCGTGTTTGAACGGCGGTTTATCCGGGGCGAATGGGCTGCCGCGGACGGTGTGATCTATTCCATGTTTGACCCCGGACGGCATATAAAAGCGGATTTGCCGTTTGCGCCGGAGAGGGAATTTGTGGCGGTGGACTACGGTACTTACAACCCTTGTGTGTTTCTGCATTTCTTCGCCTGCGGTCAGGGTGAAACGACGCGGTATTTTGTGGATCGCGAGTATTATTTCAGCGGTCGCGGCGGCGAGGAGAAAGAACATAGAACGATTCAGAAAGACGACGGTCAGTATGCCGCCGATATGCTCGCTTTCTGCGGCGGGCGAAAGGATTTGCCGGTGATTGTGGATCCTTCCGCCAGTTCGCTGATGACGCGGCTGCGGCATGAGGGGTTTACACAGGTGCTGCCTGCCAGAAACGCGGTTGCCAAGGGCATTGCCGCCGTGTCCGCCGCTCTGGCGGGAGACAGGCTTTCGTTTTCGCCCGACTGCCGTTACACGCTCAGAGAATTGCCCTCGTATGTATGGGACGTGAAGGCTGCGGCAAAGTGCGGTCAGGATAAGCCGCTCAAGGAAAACGATCACTGCTGTGACGCGCTGCGGTACGGCGTGTATTTTGACAGTCTGGTCAACGTGTCGTCCCGTCCTTCGGTGTCGGGGCACGGCGCAAGATAATGCGGAATGCGGAATTCGGAATTCGGAATGATTCATGGTGAAGTTTGAAACAAAGAAGTTACGATGACAGCTAAAAAAGGGTACACTGAAAAGACCGTCATGGCGGCGGCGAAAGAGTGAATAAAAATAACAATCAAGTAATAGCAGGAAGGTCATCTTTGATGACATATCCTCTAAGC
>JAFPUM010000053.1 GCA_017395425.1 Clostridia bacterium
CTGTTAACCGCAGGGTCGTTGGTTCGAGTCCAACTTGGGAGCCATCTTTAAGCCGCCGTAGGATTGATGCGGCGGCTTGAATTTCTTTTTTGGATCTGGGCCATTAGCTCAGTTGGTCAGAGCTGCCGGCTCATAACCGGCTGGTCCGGGGTTCGAGTCCAACTTGGGGAGCCATTGATAGCCACTCAGAAATTGAGTGGCTATTTTGTTATTGATAATATTTCAAGGAGAAAGATCATGATAATATCCGATCAAAGAATCGACAACGGCAAGGCGTTTGATTGGGGAAAAACATCCACAGAATACGCGAAATACAGAGATATTTATCCCGAAATCTTCTACCGCAAAATTGTGGAGAGAGGATTGTGTGTGAAAGGGCAGAATGTCCTTGATTTAGGCACCGGAACCGGGGTTCTTCCACGGCATATGGTTCGTTACGGGGCAAAGTGGACGGGAACCGATATTTCACCCGAACAAATCGCGTGGGCGGTCAAACTGTCTGAAGCACAGGGCGCGGAGATTGATTTTCAGGCGGTGTCTGCCGAGCAGATGCGGTTTCCCAATGAAACGTTTGATGTGGTGACGGCGTGCCAATGTTTCTGGTATTTCGATCATGAGAAAATCGTGCCTATGCTGTGGGATGTTCTTAAGCCGGACGGAAAACTGCTGATTCTATATATGGCGTGGCTGCCCTTTGAGGATGCCATCGCCGGAGCGAGTGAAAAGATCGTGTTGAAATACAGTCCGCAATGGTCGGGCGCAGGTGAAACACGCAAGCCGATTGGAATTCCCGATGCAGTGTTACGGTATTTTGACTTAGTGGATCATGAGGAATACGAAGTAAAGGTGCCGTTTACGCGGGAAAGCTGGCATGGACGGATGAAGGCGTGCCGCGGTGTAGGAGCCTCTCTTTCTGCCGAAGAGCTGACGAATTGGGAAAAGAACCATTGGAAAATGTTGGAAGAAAAAGCGCCGGAATCTTTTGAGATTTTGCATTACGCAGCATTAGCAGTGTTACAGAAAAAGAAAGAGGTGTGAAAATTCTATGCCGTTCGATTACAAGAAAGAATACAAGGAATTTTATATGCCGTCTCAAAAACCTGCTATTGTGGACGTACCGCCGATGAATTACATCGCGATCAGGGGAAAGGGCGACCCGAATGAAGAAGACGGCGAATATAAACAAGCCATCAGCTTATTGTATAGCATCGCGTTTACCATCAAAATGAGCAAAAAGGGCAGCCGTCAGATCGAAGGGTATTTTGACTATGTGGTGCCGCCATTGGAGGGATTCTGGTGGCAGGAGGGCGTGCAGGGTATTGATTATGCTCACAAGGAGACGTTTTGCTGGATAGCGCTCATCCGCCTGCCCGATTTTGTGACGCAAGCGGATTTTGACTGGGCGGTGGCGGAGGCAACTGGGAAAAAGAAAACAGACTTCTCTAAAGTGGAATTTTTGACTTATACCGAAGGCTTGTGTGTACAGTGTATGCACGTCGGCTTTTATGATGAGGAACCCGCAACCGTAGCGCTCATGCGGGATTTTATGGAGAAGAGCGGCTATGCGATGGATATCACGGACAGTCGTTATCATCACGAAATATATTTGAGCGACGCGCGGCGCGTTTTGCCCGAAAAGCGGAAAACGGTGCTGCGGCTTCCCATCAAACAGGCATAGGGAGAGAGAAATATGACAGCAATGCTGGAATATGGCGGCAATTCCTTAAAAATCGCCGATTTCATGTATGTACCGGAGGATCCGGAGCCTTACAATTGTTCTTTTAATATGCTGGTGAAATCGGGATTATGGGCGGGGTGCGCCGTTGGGTGCGAATGCGGTTTTCTTATCATCAAAACGTTTGTCAACGAGTTGGTGGAACTGTATGATTTTCAGAGACAAGCGGTTGCTTTTGACGCAGGTAATGGAAATCATCTGTTGTTTGAAATGAACGGATTGGGGCATCTGGAAATCAGCGGTGAAATATATGGTAATGCAGGAGCGTGTTACATGAAATTTCGTTTTCAGGCTGACCAGACTGTATTGCAGGTTTTTATCAGGCAATTGATAAAAATGACGGCACAAGAAAAGAGCTATACATAAAAAAACCGCGCCCCGGCGTGTGTCAACCGAAGTTGATGCACGCCGGGGCGCTTGGGTTGGAAGAGATAAGAAAATGAAAAGGAGAGATAAAAGACTTACTTATCTTCAGGAATCAGCAGACCGTAGTCACCGTCGCGGCGGAGATAGACCACATTGATCTGACCCGATTCGGAGTTGCGGAAAATAAAGAACTTATGACCGAGCATATTCATCTGGAGCACGGCTTCGTCCACGTCCATGGCATAGACCGGGAAGGTCTTGGTGCGCACGATCTGGAACTGTTCATCCTCTTGAGCCTCATCCTCCGGATCACCGCCGAACGGCTCAAAGATTTCCTTGCCGGCAGTATTCTTGAAGCGTTTCGCGAGCTTTTTCTTATTGCGGCGGATCTGGGCGGAGAGACTGTCGATGACCAGATCCAGCGCTTCGTCCAGATCCAGACCGGACTTTTCGGCGCGATAGATATAACCGTCGCTGCGAACCGTCACTTCAATGGTATAGCGGTTGCGTTCCATGTTGACAGTGACATTGGCGTCAGCGTTTTCGTCAAAGAATTTATCAAAGCGTGTGAACTTTTTTTCCACTCTTTCTTTGAAAGAGTCTCTGAGATTAATTTTTCTTCCAGTGATGGTCAGTTTCATAGATGTAACTGCTCCTTTCTCGCGTGAGAAATGTTCGGAACGATGTTCCTTGTATAGTATAACATAATAAACAAAAATATGCTAGATGATTTCGATGATTTCATAAAATTTTACAATTTTGTAAAAATTACTCATGTGTAAATCTGATCAGACCCGAAAAGGGTTCTTGACAAATCGGTTTTGCTGTGATAGAATGGCAATTCCTCTTTTTCCAAAACAGCGAGGGAGAGCAAAAGAAATGGAATCCGACAGGAGGGAATTTGACCATGATTGTGATGCGGAATATCTGCAAGACCTACAAGGTAGCGCGGAGAAATGCAGGTTTGGCGGAAGCGGCGCGATCTTTTTTCCGACGTGAATACGATACTGTGACGGCGCTGGATCATGTGAATTTTACCATTCACGACGGTGAAACGGTGGGCTATATCGGACCGAACGGGGCGGGAAAGTCCACCACGATTAAAATTCTCAGCGGCATTCTCACGCCTGACAGCGGCGAATGTCTGGTGGACGGGCGCACGCCTTGGAAGAACCGGATTGACCATGTCGCACAGATCGGCGTGGTATTCGGGCAGCGTTCGCAGCTCTGGTGGGACGTGCCGGTAGCGGATTCGTTTGAACTGCTGCGGGACATCTATTCCATTCCGCCCGCGTTGTACAAGGCAAATCTGGACGAACTCACCGAACTGCTTTCACTGGGAGAATTGCTGCGCACGCCCGCGCGTCAGCTTTCCTTGGGACAGCGTATGCGCTGCGAACTGGCGGCATCACTGCTCCATTCGCCGAGAATTCTCTTTCTGGACGAGCCGACCATCGGTCTGGATGCGGTGTCCAAGATTGCCGTGCGCGAATTTATAGTAAAACTCAATCAGACGCACGGCACCACCGTGATACTGACCACCCACGATATGCAGGACATTGAGGCGATCACCAAGCGCATTATTCTCATCGGTAAAGGGCGGATTCTGCTGGACGGCGGGTTGGACGACATCCGACGCGGGGGAGAGGACATTGACCGCACCGTGGCGGCACTCTACCGCTCCTATGAGATTTGAGGTGAAGGTCCGTGAAAAAAGCAACTCGTTTTTATAAATACATCGCCTTTTTCCGCCTGCGTTTCGTCATGGGACTGCAATACCGCACGGCGGCGCTGGCGGGAGTAGCCACGCAGTTCGCGTGGGGGTTCATGGAAATCAGTATGTTTCTGGCGTTTGAGCGTGCCGCGCCTGACGCGTTCCCTATGACGTTCGGGCAGCTTGCTTCTTATGAGTGGCTGCAACAAGCATTTCTGGCGTTTTTTATGGCGTGGCTGATGGAGGGAGAACTGTTCGACACGATCACGAGCGGCAGCGTCGCGTATGAACTGTGCCGCCCCATCGGATTGTATGAGATGTGGTTTACGAGAAGTCTGGCGAAGCGGCTGTCAGCGGGCTTGCTGCGATGCCTGCCCATACTGGTGGTGGCGGCGCTGCTGCCCGACCCGTGGAAACTGCACGCGCCGATGAGTCCTGTCACATTGCTATGCTTTATCGTGACGATGATCATGGGACTTCTCGTGACGGTTGCACTGTGCATGATCATCTATATGCTGACTTTCTTCACGATTTCGCCGAAGGGAATGCGCATGATTTTTGCCTTTGCCGCGGAATTCTTTCAGGGAGCCGTGATTCCGCTGCCCTTTTTTCCGGCGCCGATGCAGCGTGTGATGGAATATCTTCCTTTCGCGGCCATGCAGAACGTCCCGATGCGGGTGTACAGCGGACAGCTTGCCGGAGTGGAACTGTTCCGTGCAGCGGGACTGCAAGTGTTCTGGCTGGCAGCGCTGACGGGAATCGGCAAAGCACTGTGTGCAAAAGCCATGCAAAAAATGACGGTACAGGGAGGGTAATTCGGCATGACTGCGAAAAACAATGACAGAAACATTTCAGAACTGCGGCTCTATGTCCATTATGTATCCCTTCATCTGCGGTCAGTCATGCAGTACAAGGCGTCGTTTTGGATGACAGTTGTGGGACAGTTTCTGGTGACGTTCAATATGTTTCTGGGGGTTTACTTTTTGTTTGACCGGTTCGGCAGTGTGGAAGGCTTTACCTATCAGGAAGTGCTGCTTTGCTTCTCGCTGATGCTGACCGAGTATTCGTTGGGAGAATGTATCGCGCGGGGGTTTGACAGTTTCGACAGCATGGTGCGGCAAGGCGAATTTGACCGCGTGCTGACCCGCCCGCGCAGTGACATTCTGCAGGTGCTGGGCAGCAAGATTGAATTGACCCGCGTGGGAAGACTGTTGCAGGCGGGGGTGATGTTTGTCTATGGCGTGACGCGGAGCGGGGTGACATGGAACGCGTGGCGGGTAATCACCGTCCTTTTGATGCTGCTCGGCGGCACGGCGCTCTTCTGCGGAATCTTTCTGCTCTTTGCTTCAATCTGCTTCTATACGCTGGAAGGGCTGGAATTCATGAATATCCTTACCGACGGAGCGCGGGAATACGGCAAATATCCGGTGAGTATTTACGGCAGGCGCATGATGCAGTTCTGCACGTTTGTGATACCCTACGCGCTGGTGCAGTATTATCCGCTGCTGGTGCTGCTGGGACGCACCGACCGGAACTGGTACGGATTGCTGCCGCTGGGAGGACTGCTGTTTCTGCTGCCCTGCGGGGCGCTGTGGAAGCTGGGGGTTCGTCATTATCAATCCGCCGGAAGCTGACCGGCGGATTTTTTTCTTATCAGGAAAAGTTTTCTTTTATGTATACTGTCTATTATTTTCCAGTGATGCGTTGATAATTCTATTGATTTTTCCGTGTGAATGTGATAAAATAAGGTCGAATCATTGCAAAGAATCCGTCGGAAATGATCTTCCGGCGAAGGAAATGAATGCCATTTCAAAGGAGGACAGACGCAATGGATGCGCAGAAAATCAATGAAGCTGTCAAAGCGTGTGATTTGCTGGCTGCCAGAACGCAGGATATGGGAATCATCGCGCTTGCCAGGCGCTTGCATAGCATGACCGAGCGGCAGCACAAGCCGACCATGGCGCTGGTGAGCTTTAATATGAACCATGCCGAGCGCTTTGAACTGCTCAGAAGCTATGCGGGCATCGAGGTTCCCGCCGCGCTGGGAACCAAAGCAGCGGGAGAGCCGCTTTGTCTGGTGCTGGATTACAGTCCCCAGCCCACACTGCTTGCCGACGGAGGAACCGACGGCATAACGGTGTACGGCTGCCCTTGCGAAGCGCTTCGCAGCCACCGCATTGCCATTTGCGACGAGATTCGCGAGAAGGATAAGTGGATTGCGCTGGCGGACGAGATTGACATCACCTGTCTGCTGGTCAACGCGACGATGGCGATGAATCAGGTGGAGCGGACATGGCTGCAAAACTGCGGTCAGCCGCTGTTCTGGGACAATACGCCTGTGATCGCGATGGTGGGAACCCAGCTGCTCAACAGCGAAGAAGACGCGCAAGCGGTAGCCGAGGCGGTCAACGGCGCACTCAGACGGCTTCAGCTCAATACAAAGGTTTTTGAACAGCCGCAGGAAGCGCTGGCGTGGATGGATGCTTTCCTCAACGGGGAAGGCATCGGCGAAAGTCATGACCGGCGTGTGGCGCGCAACTGTCTGTTGTCGTCGCGGGACCGTGCCAAGGCGTTTCTGGATGAAACCGTGGTGGACGGCAGCGCCATTGACGCAGCCATCAAGCAATTGGAGCAGCAGCGCAAATCGCTCGAAATGGCGGCACAGCTTACTTCCGAAAGCATTCTGCACAACGAAATGGGACGGCTGAAGGTCATGGCGGTAGAATCCATCCGCGATTACGGACGGCAGCTTGCCACCCGCATAAAGTCGCAGGTGGAGAGTTGTCCGCTCGATCAGCTGGGAACGGTGGATGAAATCGTCAACCAGCAGAATATGCAGGCGTGGGATTCCTTTATCGGCAACATGAAATCCACGACCGAAAGCCAGATGCAGGAAATTACCCAGCGTCTGTCGGCACAGCTGGAAGTGGATGCGGGCGAACTGCTCTCCCGTCTCGACGAACCGGCACGCAGGGCAGCATACAGTGCCATTGCGATGGGTCTGCACGGAGAACAGGACGGCGCGACGATTCCTGTCCATGCACCGGCGGAATATGCCGGCGTGAATGTGGGCGAAGTGACGGGGCAGGTGCGGCGTGAGACACGCAATATGATGCTGCTTTCCATTCCGCTGCTGCTGGTCAATCCGTGGATGGCGATCGGCAATGTGGTGGTGTCCAAATTCATCGGCAAGTTCCGCACGGACAGCGAACTCAAGACCGCGCGTGCGGATATGACCGCGCAGATTGACAATATGTGTGCCGCCAACGCCGAAGAAATTGTCCGTTATACGGAGGCGGGCTTTGACCGCCAGCTCCGTGAAGGGGAACAGAATATCAAGGCGGCATATGCCGGACTGATCGGCAATCTCGAAAACGATCTCTACCGGCTCAAGAGCGAACAGGGCAAAAAGGCGAAGGAATGGGATGTGATGGATCAGCTGGTTTCCAAGAGCATTCCGGAACTGATATCGCAGATATAACGGAGCGTAAGCGTCCGGCGTGAGGACGGACGCACGGTGCGGCAATGGCAGAAGACATGAGGCGCATTTCTTTTCCCACATCTTTTACCATTGCCGGATGACCGCTTATAGAAGGAGGATTTTACAGTATGGATAATTACAGTACATCAAGAGCGCTGTCCGATAAAATGCAAAGCTGTCTGCGGGTTTACGCGGATATGCTGGGTTCGCCCGATCAGTCCAAGCAGGGGCGTTACGGTTTTGTGCCGGGACTTCAGATGACCGTGGAAGAGCAGGCGCTCGAACAGCAGATCGATAAGCTGGAACAGGGCATTTTCCAGGTGCTTTTCACGGGCGGATTCAGTGCCGGCAAGTCCACGCTGCTCAACGCCCTCATGCGCAAGAAGGTATTGCGCATGGCGATTACCGCGGAGACGGCGGTTATCACCAAAATTGTCTTCGGGCAGGACGAAAAAGTCATTATCTACGAAAAGAACGCCGACGCCCGCAGCGGTCAGAAACTCTCGCGGGAGATGAGCGTGTCGCAGTTCTTCGAGCAATATCGCATCAGTCAGGACAACCCGGACAAATTCACCAATATCGACTATGTGGTGCTCCAGCAGCCGGGCGAAGGCATCGGCGGTTCGCTGGTGCAGCTCGTGGATTCTCCCGGCACGGAAAATTCCGTGGAGGACACCCTGACGGCGCGGCAGTTTGCCGAGAGCGCCAGCGCGATTGTGTACATGATCAATTCCGCCATGCCGTTTGTGCTGGAGGATAAGGAATATATCGCCAGTCACTACGCGGGACGGCACATGAAGAACATCTTCTTTGTCTGCAACCGCTTTGACGCGCTGGACGAGCAGTCCAAGGAGGATTTGCGCAAGAGCGTCCGGCAGCAGCTCAAGGATGTGTTTACCGACCGCAGCGGACGCTTTGACGAAGAGCTTTTCCAGAGCCGCGTATTCTATACCGACGCCTATCATTCCCTCTGCGCCCGCGTGGGGGAGGAAGTGCAGACGCCGTTCGGCAAGATGCCCTGCGACGATTCCGTGACCGGCGTGCCGGAATTTGAACGGGATCTGGGCAATTATCTGACCGCCGACGACCGTGACAAGGAAGCTTTCCGCGGCTATATGGCGCAGCTTGCCGCGAAGTATGTCAGCGCGATGGATCGTATCGAAAGTATCCTCGCCGACTACCGCAAGGGCGCCGATCAGCTCATGGCGGAGCGTGCCGATTTCGAGAGCAAGCGCGGACGGCTGGAAGTCATCATTTCCCAGATTGAGGAGAGCTGCCGCAACTGCGTGGCGGGCATCCTGTCGGGCGCCAAGAGCGAATATACCAGCTGTATGAACCGCATCAATACCGGATGGGACGCGCATTTCTCGCGTGTGAATGTGCCGTTCAGCCTCAAGGATATGGCAAACCTGACCATTAACCACAAAAACGAAGCCAAGGTCAAGGAGATTACCAAGCCCTTTGCCGTGGCGGTGCAGCAGTATGTCAAGGGAGAATTCGATCAGATGGGCGCCAATCTGCGTGCCTGTATCGATGCGTATCTCAACACGCTGGAAAAGCAGCTCGCGGTGCAGCAGGAACAGATGGAGAGCCTTAATCTTCCGATTTCGATTGAAGATCTGCGTCAGGCATTGCTGGGCAGCGCGACGGGTCACGGCGACTCGGATTTCAACACCGGCGATATGACCAAGGGCAATCTCTTCCAGATTGTGCTGGGCATTATCGGACTGGATCCGGAGATCATTCTGGGCGGTCTCAACGGCAAGACCTCCAACGGCAAAGCCGTGATGGACTTTATCGTGAAAAACTTCTTGGAATACATCGCGGTTTATGTCGTGGCATGGCCGATCGGCGTGGGCATTATGGCATACCGCGTGATCAGCATGGTCAAGGGCGTGAAGGAACACAAGAATTCCCGTGCCGCCGATATCCTGCTGGGAATGCGTGCCGAGACGGTTTCGGCGCTGCAGGCGGAGCAGGAGAAATATGTCATGGAACTCGAAAACCAGCTTTCGGCGATTACCCGCGCGGGTGCGACGATGGCGGACGGTATCCGCGGTCTGGCGGACGATTACAGTGCCCAGCTCAACGATACCATCGAAAAGCTCAAGCGTCACACCGGCAACCTCCAGTCCGAAACCGAGCGCACCAATAAAATCCGTGCGCTCCTGCTCCAGAACATCAGCGAGATGAATCAGATGCTCGACGGTCGTCCGCTGAACGATGCGGAAGTGCGGCGGTTGGCGGTTGTCAACGACCGGTAAGGGGATTGTGGTATGTATCGTGAGACACTGACGGGACAATGGAAGAATCTTTCCGGCGATTTCGCGCAGGAATACGACCGTCTGCTGACTAAGGGAAACGCGCCGGGCTGTTTTGCGGGATGGTATGAAACCCGTATTCACCGCTGGCAGAGCGTCGCCTATCCCGAAGGCATCATTCTGGAACAGACGCAGCGCTCGCTGACCGAGAAGCAGTCGGCGCGGGCAGTGTCCCAAACAGAAGAGACGGAAGCTGTGGACGAGCCTTCGGAATCGGAAGAACCGTCCGATTCGGTTCAACCGGCATCTGTCAATCCGGCAGACTTTTCTGGCGCACTGCTCGACGTGATGAAAACCTTCACCTTTGAAGCGGTTGCGGCGCAGCCGCAGAGACCGGTCTGGCAGGCGTATGCGGCAGGACTGGCGGGCGGCGTGATTTCGGCGGGACTGCTGGCGCTGTTCGATTGGCCGATGTGGCGATGGATTCTGAGCGGCGTGGTGGTATGCGTGGTGATTGCTCTTGGATTCCTGCGCACCATTCAGAACGAGCGGGAGCGCGAGCAGAAGCGCATCAAGGATGCCTATGTGAAGCAATTGGAGGATTATCTGTCCGAACTGACGGCAGTCTGCGACCGGTATGAGGTTGACGCATGAATGAGAAATATGTGCTGTCGGAAGTGATGCGCGTGATCGACGGAGACGAACGGTGCCGCGAGCTATTTTCCCCGGAGCAGCTCACGCAGTACCGCCTCATTGCGGAACGGCTGGCGGCGCATGAATCCGCCCGCCCGTTCCGGGTGGTATTCTGCGGTGTGTTTTCTTCGGGTAAGACGTCGCTCATCAATGCGGTGCTGGACGCGGGCTACTCGCTGCCGCAAGGCGTGAATCCCGTGACCAAGCTGGTGACGCGCATTCGCGGCGGCAGCGGTGTGACCTGCGCCTACCGTCTCAACGGACGGGAGGTTCCCGTATCGACCCACTATCTGACCGAGCTGATTCAGGGCAAAAAGCAATTGGTGTGCGGCAGCAATGAACTGATTGTCACACTGCCGTCCGAAAAGCTGCCGCGGGGTGTGGAACTCATCGACACGCCGGGCTTTAACGACGAGATGGGCGGCGAACTCGAACAGATGACCCGCTCGGCGATCTATGAAGCGGATATGGCAGTGGTTTGCTGCAATTCGCTCCAATTGGGCAAAATCGTGGAACGGAACCTGTTGCAGGATCTGGACAGCCTGCTCGGACATTATGCGCTGGTGGTCACGCGTATGGATAATCTCAATACGCAGGAGGACTGGGAAAATGTGATGGCGCAAGCCAACCGTCTGATGCGCAACCGGGGAGATGACGCCGCGATTTTTCCGGGGGAGCCGTGTTATGTGTTCCCGGTGGCGGCGGCTGGCGCAATGCAGAATATCAGGAGCTTCGACGGCTATCTGCGGGCGATTCTGTCCGACGGGGATATCCGGAGCCGCATTCGCGAAGTGTCGGACCGCAAATGCCTTCGCCTGTGCCTTTGCGAGATACGTCCGGCGCTGGAAGGGTTGGCAAGGGAGACGCAAACCGAGCTTTCCGCGCTCACCCGCGAGAATCAGGCGGCGCAACGTCGGCAGGAGCAGGAAGCGGATATTCGCCGTAACCGTCTGCTGGGAGCAATGGCAGGCGCACGGTACACCGCCGTACAGATGGCGGACGCCCGCATGAACGCGCTTGCGCAGGAGCTGCGCTGCATTCCCCGTCCCGAAATTTTTCAGTTGGAAGCCAATCAACTGACCCGCACGGCTGTCATGGCGCTGATTGAGGATATCGCGGTTTACAGTGAAAAACAGCACATTGCCGGTATCGGAGAGGTACGTCCCATGCTGGAATATGCCTATGAAAGGCAGGGGTTTACCGTACCGCCGCCGTACAAGACCAGAGCGCGTGTACGGAATTTTCCCAGACGGCTGTTGCGCACGGCATGGAATTTTCTCACCTTCCGTTTCCGGCTGGATGACGGTTGCGAGGAAGTGTATGCCGACTATGTCACTCCCGCCATACAGATCATCCGCGAAGGCGCGATGGCGTCTGTCTGCCGACAGTGGGAGGCATATCTGGATCAGTTGTACAGCGGTATCCGTACCAAAGGATTTGAAGGCGGTCAGGAAGCGCTGATTGGTCAGAAGCAGTCCAGCCTTCGCTGTTATGAAGATGTGCTGGGCAAGATACGCGCGGCAGAAGCAAACGGCAATGCCGCCGACGCATAACGGATCACCTATCAAAAAGCCTCTCATCACCCATTCATCGGGCAATGTGAGGCTTTTTCCATGTTTTTTTATCGAAAGGATCTTTCAGATGAGATATAAACACACCTTTCCGCCGGTCTATAACGAACAGTCCCGGCTGTTGATTCTGGGGAGTTTTCCATCGGTGGCGTCAAGGGAACAGCAGTTTTACTACGGACATCCCCAAAACCGGTTCTGGCGGCTGCTGGCGGCACTTTGCGGAGAAGCGACGCCGCAGACCGTGGAACAGAAGAAGGCGCTTTGTCTCATGCACGGCGTCGCGCTCTGGGACGTGATTGAAAGCTGTGAGATAGAGGGCTCGTCGGACAGCAGCATTCGGGATGTGGCGGTCAATGACCTGACGCCGATTCTGACGCAGTGCCGCATCCGGGAGATTTACGCCAACGGTTCCACAGCATGGCGGCTGTTTCAGCGGTACCAGCGGGAGCGTATCGGCAGAGATGCCGTGAAGCTGCCTTCTACCAGTCCTGCCAATGCCGCATGGAGCTTTGATCGTTTGGAGGAGGCATGGCAGGTGATAGAGGATGATCTTTTATAAGAGCCTGTTCAGTATCTCCACGTGTGCGGATGGCGCCCGCTGCTTTAGCAGCTGCAGATTCTTTCGCCAGATGAAGCCAAAACCGCAGGCAATACTTTGTGTATTAACGAGGATTTTGGCAAAATATGGCGGAAAAGATGCAAGCCAGACGTGCGTGGAGAGATACTGAACAGGCTCTAAGTTATAGCGGCAAACGGCTGATGTAATAGCCCGGCAGCACGACCAGCGCGAAAAACGCCAGACTGATAAGTGTGAACACCTTGATGAATTTCAAGCCGTTCTGCGGGTATTCGCGTACATAGATGCGATAATTGATCACCGAGGCAAGCGAACCGATGAGGGAGCAAAGTCCCGCTGAATCCAGCCCGTAGAGCAGCGCGCCGCGATTCTGCGCGAAGGGATACAGCACGATGGCGGCGGGGACGTTGGAAATGCACTGACTGAGCAGAATGCTCCACGCGTATTCGTGATGGGATACTGCTTTGCCGAGAAAGGCGGAAATGCCGGGATTGCCCGCGATAGAAGAGGAAAATACAAAAAAGCACAGGAAGGTCAGCAGCAGTATATAGTCGGTTTTGCGCAGAATCCGCCGGTCTACAATGGCGACGGCAATACCGACGGCGACCGTAATCAGCGGCCAGAAGCGGGTGCGCGTGACGATAGCGGCAATGACCACCGCGAAAATCAGGAGATAAACCAGCCGGTGTACTTTGCGTTCCGGGAGCCATTCCCCCGCGAAGGACGTGTCACCGAGGCGGGTGCGTTCGCGGAGATTCCGACGGTACAGAAAAAGGACAAATCCAGCCAGCAATACTGCCGACAGCAGCCAGATGGGAAACATATAGGCAATAAAGCGTCCTGCCGAGACGCCGGACTGTCCGTAAATAAAGAGATTCTGCGGACTGCCGAAAGGCATGAGCATCGAACCGCGCACGGCGGCGATGTTTTCCATTGTCAGGATGGGAAGAATGAAGTGTTCTTTGTTACCGGCGCGGAAGAGAATAATGGTGAGCGGGACGAAGATAATCAGCGAGACGTCGTTAGTGACAAACATGGACGAAAAGAAAACCGAGAAGACCAGAAACAGCGAAAGTCCCGCCATAGAACGGATACTTCCGGCGAGTCTGAGCAGCGGACGGAAGATGTTTTCGGATTTGAAGCCTTCCAGCACGGTCAGCATCATGAAGAGGGTGCCGAGGGTGCGCCAGTCGATGTCGGAGAGCAATTGCCTTGATGGAGGTGTAATCCAGAGAGAGAGCAGCGCGGCGATGACCGATACGGTGAGCATGGGCTCCTTTTTCAGATACGACAGGATTTTTTGTGTTGTTTCCATATGTTTTCATCCTTCCATTCCGTGACGGTGTTTCCGGAATGCAAGACCGCCCGATCAGACGCCCCGACAGCGCGGCTTGCAAAGTGATTTCCATTATACCCCCGATTGGGGGATTGCGCAAGCCTTTGTAATATATTTGTCAAAATTTTTCGATACGACTTGTGGAAAGGAATTTTTTCGTGTATAATGATAATCAACCAACCAGGCTGTGTTTATGAAAGGAGCCTTTGACCTATGAAACTGAAACGGATCGCGCAAAAGATCATGGCACTGCCGATCGCGGCATTGCTGATGATGCTGTCTTTATTCGGCTGCAAGATGCAGGTGTTGGACGGCGACGGGATGGTGGGTCACAGCTATACGCACATTTCGCAGGAGGAGGCCGTCCGCCGGATGGCGCTGGATGACGGGCATATCATTCTCGATGTGCGCACGCGGGAGGAATACGCGGAAGGGCATATTCCCGGCGCGGTTTGTCTGCCCAATGAAGAAATTATCGCCGACACGCCGCCCGTATCGCTGCCCGACCGCGATCAGGTGCTGCTGGTCTACTGCCGCAGCGGACGTCGCAGCAAGGAAGCTGCGCAAAAGCTCTACGACATGGGATATACACAGGTGTACGAATTCGGCGGTATTCTGGACTGGCAGGGCGAGGTAGTCAGCGGGGAAGCATAAGCCCCGGCATAGTTTATGATTCCTGCGGCGTTTCCTTATAGGTGGGAATCAGATGCTTTGCGAGACGTCCTCTGCCGCGGTTCTTGACGTAAAAAAAGCCGATGATGCTGAAAACCAGTGCGCCGACAAAATTGACAAACAGGTCCTTCATGGTATCAATCAGACCGATATCGAGATAGCCATTGACGCCGAGCGGCTGACCGTTGACCGTCACGCTGGTGATGCCGTCCAGTACCACGGGGACGTTTTCGCCGTCGGGGTTGAGCGTCACCGACGAGATGGAAGAGAGAATGGTATCCTTTTGCGTATCGGTGTGAAGCAGCAAATCGCAGGAGCACTCAAAGAATTCCCACATGACGCCCATCGTCATGGAAAAACAAAACGCCGCCGTCGAGAGAAAAGCGGGGGAGAGGTCAAATTTGATGCGGGGATTCTTGTTGAGGATATCCACCATGCCGAAGCCGCAGGCGGCAAGCAGAAATCCGCTGATGGTATGAAGCATGGTGTCCCAGAAGGGGAACCGCAGATAATAGCATCCGATTTCGCCCAGTATTTCCGCCGCGAAGATAAAGAACAGCACCAGTATTTCGAGTGCGGAGGGGAATTCGATACCGAAATTTTCCGATAAAAAGGCGGGCATGAGGAAGAGTACCAGCGAGAGCAGGCAGAGAAAGGCATGTTCATAGCGGCTCCGCCACAGAGAAAAGCCGAGCGCGATGAGTACCAGTGTCCGAAGGATGAGATAGACCGTGAAGGGACCCTTCTTATGCCGGATGATGTCGGTCAGACCGCTGAATTTCCATTTGTGTGCAGAGGCGGTGTGGCGTGAGGACGAAGGCTGACGGACGGATTTCATATCATTCACTCCTGAATCGTATTGGGAAAAAGGCTGACTGGCATTATATGCCGGAAAGATAAACGGAATATAAAGATACGGTGTGGATTATTGTTATCATATGCCAAGCAGGAAGGATCATTCATCGCAGTAGCCATCAAGCGGCTGCTGCAATTCATGACAAGGAGATGACGCTGTTGAGAGCGGAAAAACTGATGAAGAATACGGTGGTAGGCGTACTGTCACAGGCGATTATTACATTCACTGCCTTTATTACACAGTATGTGTTCATCGCGTACATGACGACCGAATATCTGGGCGCGCGTGGCTTGTTCTCGGCAATTCTGGAATTTCTGTCGCTGGCGGAACTGGGCATCGGCATGGTGCTGGTGTACAGTATGTACAAACCCATTGTGGAAAAAGATGAACGCAAGCTTATTGCCCTGACGCAGTTTTACAAGCGTGCCTATGACCTGATTGCGGCGCTGGTGTTCGGCGTGGGTATGTGCCTTATGCCGTTTCTGTCTTTTTTCATTGAAGACATGGATTCGGTTCCTCACGCACGGCTGATTTATTTTCTGTATCTGGTAAGCTCGGCGTCGTCCTATCTGTGGGTCTATAAAATGTCGATTCTCAATGCCGATCAGAAGGTATATGTCATTCATGTGTGCAGCGCGGTTTTTTCGATTCTGCAATGTGTAGGGCAGGTCATCGTGCTGGTGACCACCCGCAATTTCTTCCTGTATCTGATCATCCAGACCGTCGCGGTAGTGGCAAAAAATATCTACATCTCCCATGTGGCGCAAAAGCTCTATCCCTTCCTCGGCAGCAAGGAAAAAATCAGCCTGACCAAAGAGGAAAAAAGCGGCATTTATAAAAACGTCTTTGCGATGTTCAACCACCGTGTGGGCGCCACGGTACTGGGTTCTACGGACAATCTGCTGATTACCAAGTTCATTGGTATTATCTATTGCGGATTTTACAGTAATTTCAAGCTGATTATCAACCTGATGAACGCTTTTCTTTCGCAGTTTTTCAATGCGATGCTTTCCAGTGTGGGAAATCTGACCACCAGTGAATCTAAAGAGACTTCCTATCACACTTTCAAATACCTGCATTTTCTGAGCTTCTGGGTGTATACCTTCTGCACGGTGAGCTTTATTGAATTGGCAAATCCGGTCATCTGGGTGATGTTCCACCGGGAGGAATTCGCCTTCGGATTTCCGACCGTGCTGATGATCGGGCTGAATTTCTACGTGGTGGGCATCCGCAAGGTGCCGCTGACCTTCAAGGAGGCGATGGGGCTGCTGTGGTACGACCGTTACAAGCCAGTCATCGAAGCGGCAATCAATGTGGTGGTTTCCATTATCTGTATCCGACGCATGGGCATTGCCGGTATCTTCTTCGGCACGATTTTCAGCATGGTGGCAACGTCGATATGGGTGGAACCGCTGGTACTGTTCCGACATGGTTTCGAGCGTTCATGGGGAGAATTCTGGCGCCGCAACTTTGTGTATTTCGCGTTTTCGGGCGGACTGATTGCCCTGACCCACTACATCGACGTAACCTTCCTGAGCGGTCTGACAGAGTGGACGGAGGTATTTGCCAAACTGGGCGTGTGCCTCGCAGTGCCGAACGTCATCATTACGGTATGCTTCTGTTTCACGCAGGAATACCGCGAACTGTTCGCGGCGGTTTGGGGAATTTTCAGAAAGCGGCTGGGAGCTGACACGCCTGCAGTGGAGGGATAAGTCGGATTTCAATATTTCAACATACTGATAATATGACTGCCGTGCCGCCGTCGTCTGACCTGTGCGCGGCAGTTGTTATTGTTTGTATGCAAAAAGGAGGATGATGATGGCACTGTCATTTACGGCACAGCAAGCCAGACAGCTGATTCAGCAGCATCGGGATCTGCTCGAAACGCTGCGGGACGGCATGGCAATGCCCCAGACGTACCGCCGGGAGCTGGAAGGCATGGTAATCAGCCCGACCGGAATGGATCAAATTGCAGTATATGCGCGGGGAGAATTGTTTTATCAGCGTCCTGCCGACCGGGACGGGATAGACCGGCAGCAGCAATTGTTCCGCTGTCTCTGCGTACTTCACCGTCTCGAACCGCTTGCCTCCCGGTGCGGCGTAATGTATGAGGAAAATGCTGCGCATGTGGAGCGCGACATTGCCCAGCTCTCTCCCTGCGCGTGGGGCTTGCGGCGGCTGTTTACTTCCACGCAGACGAAACAGCAGGCGGAAGCCGCCTATAAGCGGTTGTCGTGGCAGGCGGAAAATCACGGCGGACCGCTGACCGAATCATTGACGGCGCAGCTGCAAGCGGCGCAGAATCCCACGCCGGAAGAGGTAACAGAGGATATCCGGCAGAATGAAGGAACCTACCGAAGACTGGTTCAGGAAATCGCACGTCGTGCGGGTTCGTCCGTGCTGCCTGAATTTACCGATCTCATACGCCGGCAGGACGCGTGGGAACAGTCGCTCGACCGTGCGAAACAGGAAGAAACGCGGTTCGAAACCGATGTGCAGGAAGCGGTCAACCGTCTGACGGCGAAACAGGCGGTGACGCTGCTGGAAGATATCCCGGTGGAGGAAGTCAATCGCGACAAGGGCGGCTATCGTGTCAAGACGCTGCGGGAAAGCGGCTTTCAGACCATGGCGGATATCCACCGCACGTCTGTGTATGAGCTGGCAAACGTCAAAGGCATCAGCGCGGACGGAGCTTCCGCCATAAAGCGTATCGCTGAGGACTGCGTGAGGCAGTCGCAGAAGATGGTCAAGCTGCGTCTGAGCGTGGATGACCGCACGCCGGAAGCGACCGAACTGGTCACAGCGCTGTATCTCTGCCGCCGGAAAAAGCAGCAATTGGCGGACATGGAGGAATATAACGCCCATTACGGCACACAGGCAAAGCGAGATTTGAACGTCCTGAAAGCATTGGGCAGCGGCGTGATGTGGCTGTTTTATTCCGACGGGGAAAAGAACAGAGTAAAGGAAGCCTATCAATCCCTGCGGGAAATGATGACCGGTCAAGCGGGGCAGACCTTTCAGAAGCTGGGAGAAAAGGACAGCGGCAGTCAATGGGCATTCAAGCCTCCGATGGGTGTGGTCTGGCAGGATTTCACGGAAAACACGGTGCGGTATTTCAATCTGCTGGAATCCATCGTGCCGGGCGTACTGGGAAATGACGATACCATGTACGGTCTGCCGGAGGATATCGCCAAGGCAGTCGGAGAGCAGCCCTTTCTCGACCAAGGACTGAAATGTGAGCTGCGACGCTATCAGGAGTGGGGTGTGAAATACGCCTTGCGGCAGGGACGCGTATTGCTGGGGGACGAGATGGGGCTGGGCAAAACGGTACAGGCGATTGCCGTCATGGTTTCCCTGCGCAACGAAGGACAGACGCATTTCATGGTGGTGTGTCCCGCCAGCGTCGTCACCAACTGGTGCCGCGAGATTGCCCGTCACAGCGACCTGCCGGTTATCAAAATTCACGGAAACGACCGCGACGCGGCGTTTCGCTCATGGAGAGAAAACGGCGGCGCGGGGGTGACAACCTTTGAAACCACCGGCTTTCTTACGTTGGATGACGATTTCCGCTTTGCGCTGGCGGTGGTGGATGAAGCGCATTACATCAAGAACGACGGCGCGAAGCGCACGGTCAATACCAAGCGGCTCTGTGCCCATGCGTCGCGGCTGCTTTTTATGACGGGTACGGCACTCGAAAATAAGGTGGACGAAATGGTCTCGCTGATCCGGATTTTGCAGCCTTCGATTGCCCGTGAGATTGCCGACATGAAATCGCTCGCGCACGCGCCGCAGTTTCGCGAGAGAATCGCTCCGGTGTACTATCGCCGCAAGCGGGAGGACGTGCTGACGGAACTGCCGGAATTGATAGAGAACCGCGAATGGTGTTCTTTGATGGCAGTGGAGGAGCAAGCCTATGAGGAGGCGGTGCTGTCCCGCAATTTCGCGGCGGTGCGGCGGGTATCGTGGAACGTGGAGGATATTGCACGCGATTCCTCCAAGGCGGCACGTCTGCGGGATATTCTTGACGACGCGGCGGGAGAAGAACGCAAGGTAATCGTGTTCTCCTTCTTCCTTGACACGATTGACAAGATCAGCCATATGCTGGGCGAAACCTGTGTGGGCATCATCAACGGTTCAGTCAGTCCCCAGCGACGGCAGGAACTGATTGACGCCTTCGAGCAGTCGCCGCCCGGTTCGGTGCTGGCGGCGCAGATTCAGTCGGGCGGCACGGGACTGAACATTCAGACCGCCAGCGTGGTGGTATTCTGTGAACCGCAGCTCAAGCCCTCCATTGAAAATCAGGCGGTTTCGAGAGCCTATCGCATGGGACAGTCGCGCAATGTGCTGGTGTATCGGCTGCTGTGCGAAAATACGGTGGACGAGCGGTTGACCGAAATGCTGGCAAACAAGCAGGCGGTTTTTGACGCGTTCGCCGATGAATCGGCGGTTGCCGCCGAGAGTGTGGAAATTGACACCGCAAATTGCGGCGAGATTCTGGAAAAGGAAGTGCAGCGCATTACCCTCCGCAAAGAAACGGGCGGTCGGCGTGCAGTCCCGTCTTCTGTCCCGCCATCGGTAAACCGACCGTAACAAAAAAACAGCGCCCTTCTCTTGTATGGGAAGGTCGCTGTTTTTGATTGGGGAATGAATTTACCAATTATTCCAGTTCAAACGCGCCGGTGTAGAGTTTGTAATATTGTCCCTTCTGGGCAATCAACTGATCGTGGGTGCCGCGCTCAATGATGCGCCCGTGATCCAGCACCATAATCACGTCGGAATTCTTGACCGTGGACAGGCGGTGCGCGATGACAAATACCGTCCGACCCTCCATGAGTTTATCCATACCCTTTTGTACAATCTGTTCCGTGCGGGTATCAATGGAGGAAGTCGCCTCGTCGAGAATCATGACAGGCGGATCGGCGACAGCAGCGCGTGCAATGGCAATGAGCTGGCGCTGCCCCTGCGAGAGATTGTCGCCGTTGTTTTCCAGAAGTGTGTTGTAGCCCTGCGGCAGACGGGTGATAAAGTCGTCCGCACCCGCGAGCTTTGCGGCGGTGATACACTCGTCATCGGTCGCGTCGAGCTTGCCGTAGCGGATATTGTCCATGACGCTGCCGGTGAAGAGATTTGTCTCTTGCAGCACCAGACCCAGCGAGGTGCGCAGATCGGACTTACGGATTTTGTTGATATTGATGCCGTCGTAGCGAATCTTGCCGTCTTCAATATCATAGAAGCGGTTGAGCAGATTGGTGATGGTAGTCTTGCCCGCGCCGGTCGCTCCCACGAAGGCGATTTTTTCACCGGGCTTGGCGGAAATCGTGATGTTCTGGAGAATGGTCTTGCCTTCTTCATAGGCAAAGTCCACGTCATAAAGCTGCACGTCACCCTGAAGCGGGGTATAGGTGAGGGAACCGTCGCCGTGGGGATGTTTCCACGCCCATTGACCGGTGTGTTTTTTGGTTTCGGTGATGTTGCCCTGCTTGTCGATCCTGGCGTTGACCAGCGTGACATAGCCGTCGTCCACCTCGGGTTCCTCGTCGATCAGGGAGAAGATGCGTTCCGCGCCTGCCATTGCCATTGCCACGGAATTGATCTGCTGGGCGAGGGAATTGACATTGCCGGTGAACTGCTTTGCCATGTTGAGGAAGGGTACCAGAATGTCGATGGTAATCACGCCGATGGAGCCAGCCGCAATACAGGACAAGCCGATATTCGGCACCTTGGCGAGCAGCAGCGCGCCGCCGATCACGGCGATGGTGACGTAGAGGATATTGCCGATGTTCTGGATAATCGGACCGAGTACATTTGCGTAAGCGTGTGCGCGGAAGCTGTCCTCAAAGAAGCTGTCGTTCAGCTTATCAAATCCTTCGCGGCACTGATTTTCGTGATTGAAGACCTTGATGACCTTCTGCCCGTTCATCATTTCCTGCACATAGCCTTCCATCTTGCCGAGGGACTGCTGCTGGCGGATGAAATATTTGGCGGAACCGCCGCCGGCTTTGCCGCTGACGAAGAAGATCAGCGCCACGCCGCAAAGAACTACCAGCGTCAGCCATAGACTGTAATAGAGCATGATGGCGAGCACCGACGTGAGCAGAATGGCGGTTTGTAGCAGCGTGGGAAGTGCCTGCGACACCATCTGACGCAGCGTGTCGATGTCGTTGGTGTAACGGCTCATGATGTCGCCGTGTTTGTTGCGGTCGAAGTACTTGATGGGCAGGTTCTGCATTTTGTCAAAGAGGGCAATACGCATTTTGCTCAGGAAGCCCTGCGTGATGTACGCCATAAGCTGGGAATACGTGAAAATTGCCAACCACGCCATGACATACAGTCCGATGAGGATACCCACTTTGGGCAGAATGACTTTGGAAGCGCCTTCCCAGTCACCGGAGCGGTACCATATCTGAATGTCGGCGATAATTTTCTGTTGGAAGACGGCGGGCAGCGCGTTGGTGATGGACGAGAGGATAATGCAGACCGCCGTGACGGGCACCAATACCGGATAGGATTCCCGCAGCATTTTGATGACGCGGGCAAGACCCTTCATGGAGATGGGGGGACGCTTCATTTTTTTCATTTCGGCAAACCCTTTTCCGTCAGGAAAATCCTGCTTCTGAGGGATATTTTCAGGCATTTTCTCAGGCATCGTCGTCACCTCCGTTGGTCTGCTGCTCATAGATTTCGCGGTAAATGTCGCTGGACTGCATGAGCTGCTGATGATTGCCGACGGCGGCGATAGCGCCGTTGTCGAGAATGAGAATCAGATCGGCGTCCTGCACCGAGGCAATGCGCTGGGCGATAATGAGCTTGGTGGTTTCGGGGATAAATTCCTTGAAACCCTTCCGGATGAGCGCGTCGGTCTTGGTGTCCACCGCGCTGGTGGAATCGTCGAGAATGAGGATTTTCGGTTTTTTGAGCAAGGCGCGGGCAATGCAGAGCCGCTGCTTCTGTCCGCCGGAGACATTCGTGCCGCCCTGCTCGATATAGGTATCGTAGCCATCGGGGAAGGACTGAATGAATTCGTCCGCCTGCGCAAGTTTGCAGGCTTCCACCAATTCATCGTCCGTAGCCTGCTCATTGCCCCAGCGGAGATTCTCCTTGATGGTGCCGGAGAAAAGCTGATTTTTTTGCAATACCATCGCGACGCTGTCACGCAGTGCGGTCAGATCGTAATCCCGCACATCCACGCCGCCGACCCTGACACACCCTTCGGTGGTGTCATACAGACGGGGAATGAGCTGCACCAGTGTGGATTTGCTCGAACCCGTGCCGCCCAGAATGCCCACCGTCATGCCGGAATCAATATGCAGATTGGCGTCGGCAAGGGTGTATTTGGCGGAGTCCTTGAAATACTTGAAGTTGACGCCCTCAAAGTCAATCGAGCCGTTCTGGATTTCTGTGACAGGGGCAGCGGGATTGGTCATGGTTGGCTCTTCATTCAGCACCTCGACGATACGCTTCATGGATTCCAGAGAAATGGTAATCATCACATAGATCATGGAGAGCATCATCAGCGAAATCAGTATCTGCATACCGTAGGTGAGCATGGAGGACATCTGTCCCACGTCGATGGTGGTGCCGCGGTTGGTGATAATCAGCTTGGAGCCGACGATCAGCACGAATATCATGTTAAAGTACATGCAGATCTGCATAAGCGGCATATTGAACGCCACAATGCGTTCGGCTTTGGTAAAATCGCGGCGGATATCCTCGGCGGCGGCGTTGAACTTCTGCTTTTCGTACTCTTCGCGGGAAAAGCCCTTGACCACCCGCATGGCGCGGACATTCTCTTCCACCGACTGATTGAGTTTGTCATACTTGCGGAAGACGCTGTGAAATGCGGGCATGGCGTTCTTGCCGATCAGAATCAGACCGAATGCCAGCACGGGAATGACCACCACGAAGGTGGTTGCCAGCGCACCGCCCATGATGTAAGCCATAATGACCGAGAAAAGAAACATCAGCGGCGAACGTACCGCGATGCGGATGACCATCATGTAAGCCATCTGAACATTGCTCACATCGGTGGTAAGCCGCGTGACCAGTGACGAGGACGAAAACTTGTCGATATTCTCAAATGAAAAATCCTGGACTTTGTCAAATAAGTCGTGACGCAGATTTCTCGCGAAGCCGGCGGAAGCTTTGGCGCTGGTGTAGCCTGCCAGACCGCCGCAGGCGAGCGAAGCGACTGCCATGACGATCAGCAGCAGTCCCGTCAGCAGCAGCGACTTCATCTGTAAATCCGCCTTCATCTGATTGACCAGATTTGCCGTGATGAAGGGAATCAGGCATTCCAGAACCACTTCGCCAACCATCAGGAAAAATGTGATAACCGAAGGTTTTTTATACTCCCTTACGCACGACAACAGTTTTTTAATCATCGTATTACTCCTTTTGTGGTGCAATTCGTGAATGTTGCGTAGCGGCAGCGGAACCTATCTTTTTTCGGGTTCGGGATACGCCACGCCGAAGGTGTCCACCGTGACCTTCTTCATGACCTGCGGTGTGAGAGGACGGTCGTTGCGATCGGTTCTGGTTTCGGCGATGGCGTTGACCACGTCCATACCTTCGGTCACTTTGCCAAAGGCGGCATACTGTCCGTCAAGGAAGGGCGCGCTCTTGTGCATAATGAAGAACTGCGAACCTGCGGTATTGGGCAGATTGGTGCGTGCCATCGAGAGAACGCCGGGTTCGTGAGCAAGCGGGTTGAGGAAGCCGTTGCGGGTAAATTCACCCTTGATGGTGTAGCCGGGACCGCCCATGCCGGTACCGTCCGGACAGCCGCCCTGAATCATGAAGCCGCTGATGACCCGGTGAAAGATCAGACCGTCATAGTAGCCCTTGCTGACGAGGCTGATGAAGTTATTGACGGTGTTGGGGGCAATCTCGGGGTAGAGCTCCGCCTTGATGATGCCGCCGTTTTCCATTTCGATAGTGACCATAGGATTTTGTGCCATAGTGTAAACGTCTCCTTTTCATTATAAAGGTAAAATAAAGAAAAATGTTTGTCAGACATTTTCATTGTACCATATTTTATCCATACTTTATGTACGGGATATGAATTTTTGCGTTGGATTCCGGTTTTATCGCCTGAAAAAAGCCATACCCGACCGATTCCTTTGGAGAAGCGGTCGGGTATGAATGGAAAGAACAAGAAAGAGATATCGATGTTGCTTATGCCCAGATCACATCAGACGGCAGCTTGAACTTATTCTCTCTGTCAAGCGCGTAATCACCCTTGAGGAACAGCTCCGCCTCATTGCGTCTGCGATACCACAGTCCTTTGTAATTCTTGCCGGAGGACTTCATATAACGGCAGAAGCCTTCGATAATCTGATCGGCGTTGGCATCGCTGCCGCTGCGGTGAGAAATGATAGCGGATTTCAGGTAGAACTTGTTGGAATCATTCTGCCAGAGTGCCGGACCGAGGTTGTAACAGAACGAAACCAGCGCGTCAAACTGTGTCTGGGTAAGTTTCACGCCGTTGCGAACCGCCCATTGGCTGACGGCATTGACATAAGGACCGTCGTTGAGATCAGCGTTGAGCAGTGCGGTGGCGCCTTCCGCTGTCAGATAGGGACGTTCGTCGGTGAGAAGATACTGCTCGCCGATCATCGCCTTGATATCTTCGTTAAATTCCGAAATCGCCCGTTCTTCCGACCAGTTTTTGCTGGCGGCAGTGGTCTTGGCGTGACCGTAACCCACTGTCCAGTAGCCGGAAACGTCTTTATAAGGATAGAACGCGATTTCACCTGTGGGAAGAACCGTACCGCCGCCTTCCCAGTCGGCAATAAACTTGGTGCCCTCAGCACTGATCCTCATGGACTCGACATTGGCATACGGCTCAAGCAGCACGACCACGCAGGTATTGGCGATTGCCAGACCGCTCTTGGCGGTGATGGTGTAAAGCCCTTCCTTCTTGGCGGTGACGATGCCCTTGGAGGAAACGGCACAGCCTTTTTCATCAGAGGAAGCATACGAAATAGACGCGCCGCCCACGTTCAGAGAAACGTCAACGGTCTTGCCCAGATCGACATAATAGTAGTCGGTGGTGTATTTGAGAATCATGCTTTCATAGGTGGTTTTGACGTCCTTGATGTAGCTTGCCTTGACATAACCGTAGCCCGTGCCATATTCGATTTTGTGCCAAGTTTTGCCCTTTTCCACGATGACGACGGTAGCGCCGTTTTTGAGGGTACCCACGGTAGCGCCCGATGTGCTTGCCTTCTTGCGGACATTCAGGAAGCTGCCGGAGGAGATTTTGACCGTACCGATGGTCACTTTGCGTCCCAGCGACTTTGCCGTAGTAGTGGTGGTGGGTTCTTTGGTGACGGCAACGGCTGCTTCCGTGGTGGTTTCGGTTTCGGAGGCGGCGGCAGTGGTTTTGCCGCTGACCTCAGCGGAATTGGCAAGTGCGCTGACATAATCGCCCAGCACCCAGCCCGAACGGTTATCTCTCAGCGCGATATGATACCAGTTGCCCTTTACCTGATCGAAGGAGAAGATTTCGCCTTCACTCACCTCTGAAATTTTTTCATAGGATTCACCGGCGCCGGTATGAACACTCAGTGACCTGACGGTGACCTGTAAAGTGCCGAGACCCTGCGCGGAAACAGTGGAATTTGTGGTGGAAGGCTTTTGGGTGGCGGTGGTTGTAGTAGTTTGTCTGGTAGTAGTGGTAATATCTTCAGTTTCATCCACATCAGAACCCAGCACCCAGCCATAAGCGCCGTTCTCGAGAACGATGCCGTACCAGCCGTTCTGCCAGAGATAATATTTGCATTGCTTCCCGCGCGGAATGGTTGCCACCTTATTGGAGCTCAGAGAGGTGGAACTGTACACAACAGCTGAATCAACCACCACTTCCACATAACCTATATCCGAACCGGAATCTGTGACAAGGGTAGGCGCCTCGGTGGTGGTAGTGGAGGGCTCTGTGGCGAATGTGAGGGAGGTGGTACTGGGATAGGCAGAAGCCTTGACAAAATCGCTGATAACCCATGCCATCTGCATATTGGCCATCTGCACATAATACCAGTTATCGCGCTGTGAAATATACTGGAATACTTCGCCTTTCTTTGCTTCCGCGAGGGCGGTGGCACTGGTGTCCGGCTCGGAACGGAGTTTGACCACCTTGCCGGTAACCGTTACGGTTCCAAGGTAAATATACTTGGGAACCGTGACTTCTCTTCCGTAGGGATCAGGAGTGGCCTGCACCAGATCGCCGAGAACCCAGCCGCTCTGTGAAGCGGTGTACTGAATATAATACCAGCCGTCCACTTTATCCGTATAGGTGAAGGATTCGTTCTTTTTAACCGTCGCCAGTCTGGCACTTGACTGATTGGTGCCGGCACGGACATTGGCGGAACTGGAGATAATGATGAGTGTACCGCCCTCCCGCTTGTGAGTGGTCGTGGTTTGTGTCGGCTCCGTGGACTGTGTGGTGGAAGTATTCTGTGTCGATGCCTCTGTGGAACCGTTACCGCCTGCCGTATGCGTGGTGGTGGTCGTGGTAGCGGTAGTGGTCGTAGAAGTGGCATTCGGCGTAGCTTCCACATAATCGCCGTTGACCCAGCCGGTCAGACGGTCGGAGAGCTGAATGTGATACCAGCCGTTGAGCACTTCGGTGTAGATATAGGAATCACCCTGACTGACTTCACCGATTCTGGCGAAGCCGCTGCCCGCATCCGCACGCACGTTGACATGGTTGGCGGTAATTCTGAGTCTGCCGCCGTCCTTAGCCGTAATCACGGTGGGAGCGGTGCTGCCGTCGCCGGTAACGGTTGCGTCCGAATTGGGTGTAGCCTGGACATGATCGCCCAGAATCCAGCCGCTCTGTGTGGAGGACACGCGGATAAAATACCAGCCGTCCTGATAATCGGTATAATTATAGTTTTCGTCCTTCTTGACGGTAGTGATAATGGAATCGTTCATGCTGGCGCCGCTGCGCACATTGACCAGTGTGCCGTTTATTTTAAGCGTACCGGTTTTAGCCACAGGAGCCGTAGTGGTAGTGGGTTCCTCGGTAGTCGTGGGTGCGGGAGCAGTGGTTGTGGTGGGTGCGGCAGGGGTATTGGGCGTGGGATACGCATAGGTACCCATGACCCAGCCGCTCAGATTGGCATTGACCCGGATGTAGTACCACTTGACATCTTTGACGGTTTTTACGTCGGAATAGGTGAAAGTTTGTCCCAGCTTGAGCGTGGTCAGTTTTTTGGCAGAGGAAGAGGGGCTTGTGCGAACATTGAGAATGGTTCCCGTCACCTTGAGCGAACCGCTTTCCGTAGTGGTGGCGGATGTCTGCGTCAGGCTGACGAAGGTGCCGAGTACCCAGCCCTGCGTGGTGGAATTGACCTGGATATAGTACCAGTTAATGCCGTCCACATTTTTGATATTGGAATACAGGAAGCTCTGCCCCTTTTTGAGCGTTGTGATTTTCTGAGCGTCGAGATCGGCGTCCGCGCGGACGTTGAGCACTTCGCCGGTAACTTTTAAGGTGCCGCTCACATCAGACGCATCAAGTTCCCTGACAAAGGAACCCATGACCCAGCCGCTGGTGTTTTCATTGACCTTGATAAAATACCAGGTTACGCCGCTGACTTTTTTGGTTTTGGTGTAATGGAACGCCTGCCCCTGATAAACGGTAGTCAGCTTGGCGGCAGAGGTGCTGGCAGAAGAGCGCACATAGAGAAAGGTGCCGGTGACCCGCACATTCTGACCGTCGGAAGAGGTTGTATCCGTGACTGTAGAAGCCGTCGGTGTAGCGGCAGGTGAATCCACGGTTTCGGAAACAGGCGAAAGGCTCATGGGAGCGGCGTATTTACCGCAGATAAAGCCCTGGGTACCGTTAATCCAGACTTTATACCATTTCACACCGCCGTTTTCCTCATAGGATTCATAGGTGAGCTTCTGACCCTTATCGACCGAGGTGATTTTTTTGCCGTTGGTATTGGCTCTGGCTCTCACGTTGACGTTGGAAGCCTCCACCTCAAGCACCTGTGCGTTTCCCTTGATCAGTCCGTTGACCAAGCTGACGGTGCTGTTGCCGGCGATTCCGTCGGATTTCAGGCCATAATCTTTCTGAAGATTTTTGACGGCACCTTCCGTGGCATCGTCAAACGATCCCGTATCGGATCCGCTTTTGAGGTAATTGAGCCGGATGAGATATTGCTGAAGCTGTTTCACTTCGTCGCCCGACGATGACAACTGAAGGCTGGCAGCCGAAGCAGTGAGCAAGTACTGATTGAGCAAGGCAGGCGCCGTTGTGAGTGAAATCGTTCCGACCATGGCAGCCGCGATGGCAGCCGCCGCGATTTTTTTAACGTCCACGTCAAAAGCACTCCTTTCCTGATGGCATAGTGATAAATCGTCCCCAAACAAATATGTTTTTTCACAAGAGATAAAACAACCAAAAACTCTCTTTATAGTATACAACAAATTCCTGAATGTGTCAACAAAAATCAGCGGTTGTTTCCATAAAGATTTTGTAAATGAAGGTTGTGAAGACGATGTCAGATTTGTGCCGTACCGGTCTGTCGGGCAGCCTGAGCGACGGCGGCGGAGACACACCTGACCACGCGTTCATCGAGTGCGCTGGGAATAATATAGTCGGCGGTCAGCTCGTCATCCGTGATAATATTGGCGATGGCGTAAGCGGCGGCGATTTTCATCTCTTCGTTGATCTGAGAGGCTCTGACGTCAAGCGCTCCGCGGAAGATACCGGGGAAAGCCAGCACATTGTTGATCTGGTTGGGAAAGTCGCTGCGTCCCGTACCGACGACCGACGCGCCCGCCGCTTTGGCTTCATCCGGCATAATCTCCGGAACGGGATTGGCCATGGCGAAGATCATGGGGGAAGGATTCATGGTGCGCACCATATCGGCGGTAAGGACATGAGGCGCGGAAAGTCCGAAGAACACGTCTCTTCCTTTCACGGCGTCGGCGAGTGTGCCTGTAAGGTGTTCACGATTGGTGATGGTTGCCATATATGCCTGCTCACTGTTAAGACGACTGTCTCCCTCACAGATGATACCTTTGCTGTTGCACATGATGACGTCCTGAATGCCGATGCGGAAGAGCAGCTTGGTAACGGCGATAGCGGCAGCTCCCGCACCATTGACCACCATCCGGAGATCGGAAAGTTTTCGTCCGGTAAGGCGGCAGGCATTGATGATGGCGGCGGCACAGCAGACGGCGGTGCCGTGCTGGTCGTCGTGGAAAACGGGAATGTCGCAGATTTCCTTGAGTCGGCGTTCAATTTCAAAGCAGCGCGGCGCGGAGATATCTTCCAGATTAATGCCGCCGAAGCTGCCCGCGATCATGGCAATCGTATTGACAATGGTGTCCACATCGTTGGAGCGGATGCAGAGCGGAATCGCGTCCACATCACCGAAGCGCTTGAAGAGCGCGCATTTGCCCTCCATGACCGGCATACCGGCTTCGGGACCGATGTTGCCCAGACCGAGGACGGCGGAACCGTCGGTGATGACGGCAACGAGGTTGGAGCGGCGGGTGAGGTCGTAGCTTTTGCGGATGTCCTGCTGAATTTCCAGACAGGGCTTAGCCACACCGGGCGTATAGGCGAGGGAGAGATCCTGACTGTTTTCAATCGGGCAGCGGGTGACAACCTCAATTTTTCCCTTCCATTCATAGTGCTTTTTGAGAGATTCAGTCTGATAATCCATAATACTGTCGGTCTTCCTTTCAATCAATGAATCATATCTTTCATTATACCATACGGTTTTTTAAAAATAAAGAGATTTTTTGTGACAGAGCGTAAATCCGTTTCATCTCCTTGACAGCATTTGCGGAAAATGGTATAATGAAGATGTCAGGGAGAGGTGAGGCGAGTGGCGGCAAACCGTGAATATAAAGATCGGCTGTTTAAGTTTATTTTCGGCAATCCCGATCACAAAGAATGGACATTGAGTTTATACAACGCCATGAACGGTTCTCATTACACCGACACAAGTGCGATAGAGTTTAATACCATTGAAAGTGCTGTGTATATGAGCATGAAAAACGATGTATCGTTTTTGATTGAGGACACGGTGAATTTTTATGAACAGCAGTCCACCTTCAATCCGAATATGCCGATGCGCTTTCTGATTTATGCAGGCATGGCTTACAGTCGGTATGTAGAGCAGACTGAGGATTACAATCCGTACAGTTCACGCCAGCAGACTGCGCCCACACCGAGATGTGTGTGCTTTTATAACGGAGCAGAGTCCACGAATGACCGGAAAATATTGAGATTGTCAGATGCGTTTCGGAATGATTTCTCATCCGATATTGAGGTGACAGTTACAATGCTCAACATTAACTTCGGTCACAATAAAGCTTTGTTGGAATCGTGCAGACCGCTCAAAGAATATGCGTGGTTTGTGGATAGCGTAAGGAAAAACCAGCAAGCCACCGATACATTGGAAACAGCGATTGATATGGCGCTGGCGGAACTGTCGGATGATTCACTGATCAAGCCGTTTCTGCTGGCCAATCAGGCGGAGGTGAAATATATGTGTATTACGGAATATGATGAGCAAAAGATGTTTGCCCGACAGCGAAAAGAAGCTCTGGAAGAAGGCATGGAAAAGGGTATGGAAAAAGGCATGGAAAAAGGAAAGCTGGATATGCTTCTGGAGTTATTCAGAGACGGTATGCTGACGCTTCAGCAGGCGGCCGAGAAAGCACACATGACGGTGTCTGAATTTGAAGCCAGAGCGGAAAAGTTTGAAACAAAGAAGTTACGATGACAGCTAAAAAAGGGTACACTGAAAAGACCGTCATGGCGGCGGCGAAAGAGTGAATAAAAATAACAATCAAGTAATAGCAGGAAGGTCATCTTTGATGACATATCCTCTAAGC
>JAFPUM010000054.1 GCA_017395425.1 Clostridia bacterium
ATAGTGAATAATGAATAGTGAATAGTGATAGGCAGGGGGAAGCCTGCCGGGCGAGACGAGCCACGATTCCCGACGGGGAAGGGCGAATGCAGAGCAGTGAATAGTGAATAGTGAATAGTGAATAACGAAAGGCAGGAGAAAAAACATGTCATTACTGATAGGATTAGGCTTAGGGGTATTGCTGGCGATGATCTTTCTGGCGGTGGGACTGATCTTACTGATAGCGGTGCCGAACCATATGGACAAAGTCCATGCCACCTGCACGCAGCCGGTTCCCGCGAGAATCGCGGATGTGATTAAGGAAAAGATGTCTATGCACCCCCCCGTCAGATATAACTACGCGCCGGTCTATGAATATGTCTGCAACGGCACGGTTTACCGGATAAAGTCGGTGCTGAATTCCAGCCAACCCCCGGTCATCGGCACCCAAGTCCTCCTGATGGTTGACCCTGCCAACCCCGACAATTGCTGTGAACCGCAGCAGCAGCAGCGCGCCAAAACGATTTTCCGGATTGTGGGCGGCGGACTGCTGGCGGTAGGCGTCCTTGCGCTGCCGGTGCTGGGCTTGGTGCTGCTCGCGGTAGCGGGATAGCACCGCAGCGGAATACCATTACAATTGGTAACAACTGTATGATACCGATTGACACAGTTGCCCCCGCGGGTTATACTCTAAGGTACCTGATGGAGTAAAAATAACCAATGGAGAGGAACATTTGCATGGAAAAGAAACAGAAAAAATGGCTTGCCGCCGGCGCGATCTGTGCGACGCTGCTGCTGGCGGGAAGCACGGCGATGTCGGCTGTGACACTGTATCAGCAGACCCGCGTGACCAATTATTTTCTGGGCGAAACCAAGGACGTGGCGCAGGAAGACGACGTGAAAATCGCGGGCGAATATGTCATCAAATCCACGCTGCCGATTTCGGATGCCTACCGTTCGGGCGACACGTCGGCGCTGAGCGACCGTGACAAGGAAACCCTCGACATGGCAAAGGACGTCATTGCCGAGATTATCACGGACGGTATGACCGATTACGAGAAGGAGCAGGCGGTCTATCGGTATCTGACCAAGGGCATGACGGCTTCCACCGGCATTCTGACTGTCATCAACGACGACAGCCAGAACACCAACAACGACAACCCCCACGACGTTCTCAAGAATCACAGTGCCATCTGCGTCGGTTACGCCACCACCTTCCGCCTGTTCATGCAGATGATGGGCATCGAATGCAAAGTGGTTCACAGCTCCGATCTGGTGCATTCGTGGGATATGGTCAAGCTCGACGACGGCTGCTGGTATCACACCGACTGCTATATGGATTCGGGCGAGGCAACCTACGCCAACTTCAACATGGACGACGCCGCCTGTTCGCAGGGTCACGACTGGAACCGCGACTTCTTCCCGGCTGCCAAGGGCAAGAAATACAACTACATCCTCTCAATCTGCGACACGCTCAAGGATATTTACAGTGTGCCGGAATGGGTGATGAAGGCGGTTTCGGAACATAAAGAAGTCATCAGCTGCACCTTCAAGGACGAGATCACGGAAGAGAAGGAAGACCTCGCCGCTTACATGGCGGAAACGCTGGCGGAACAGGTCAACAACAGCGATAAACTCTACATCAGCAGCCGCTGGCTCAAAAACGGCGAAGGACAGTTGGTTCTCTGTTACAGCATTGATTACACGGAAGAAGCTGCCGACAAGCTCAGCGAAAAGACCCGCGACAAAGTCAACGATAAGATTCAGAAGGCGTTTGACAAGTACAAATTCTACGAAGACTATTTCCAGACTTACGGTTAATACGGAGGTAGGCAGGCATGAAACAACGCAACCGATGGCTTGCTGCGGCGCTGGCAGCGCTGGGAATCCTGCTGCTGACGGCGTGCGGCGCGAAGGTGCAGGAGGTCAGTATGTATGATCTCCACAAGGCGATGAGCACCCCCGTGAGCTTTTCGGATATGAAATATGTCAGCAGCGCGGAAGACCACGCGGACGAACTGCTGGAAAACGTGTCCGACATCAGCTACGGCAAGGTACAGGGCTTCTTCATCTACTACGCCGCCAACGGCACCGGCAACGCGGACGAACTGGTGGCGATTCAGGTCAAACGCCCCGGCGATATTACCGAAGCGGTCGCCTCGCTCCGGGCGCATCTGGAGAAGCGCCGCGCGCTCTACGCGACCTATGACAAGACCCAGCTCGGCAAGCTGGACAACGGCAGAGTAGTCTCCAAAAACGGTGTCGCCGCGCTGATTGTCTGCGACGACCCCGATGAGGCGGAAGCGGCGTTTTACGGTTTTTTTGATTAATCTGATGCGATTCCCGCACCCCGAAGAGATGTTCCTGTTGGGTGCGGGAATTTATCATTTCAGCAAAACGGAGGGATTCCTATGGTATTCAGCAGTGCCGTTTTTCTGCTGATTTTTTTGCCGGTCGTGCTGCTGGCGTATTACATCGTCCCCGAGCGGGCGCGCAACCCGGTTCTGCTGGGGGCAAGCCTGCTGTTTTACGCATGGGGCGAACCGGTCTATATTCTCATCATGCTGTTTTCGACCGTGTTCGATTACGGCAACGGACTGTTGCTGGAATACCTGGACGCGGTCGGAAAAGCCAAGTGGCGCAAGGGGGTACTGGCGCTTTCGGTGACGGTCAACATCGGCTTGCTGTGCTTCTTCAAATACACCGACTTTCTCATCGGCACGGTGGATTCCCTGACCGGCGCGGGACTGTCGCTGCTGCACATCGCCCTGCCGGTGGGCATCTCGTTCTACACCTTCCAGACGCTCTCCTACACCATCGACGTCTATCGCCGTCAGGTCAAGGCGCAGCGCCGACTGCTGGATTTCGGGATGTATATCTGCATGTTCCCGCAGCTCATCGCGGGACCCATCGTGCGCTACCGCGACATTGAAACCCAACTCCACGCGCGCACGCTATCCGCCGACAGCATCTGCGACGGTCTGTTCCGCTTTGTGCAGGGATTGGGGAAAAAGGTGCTGCTCGCCAATTCCCTCGGCATCGTCTGGGACGAAATCGCCGCGCTGGACGGTCATCAGACCGCGATGACGTCCCTCATCGGCGCGGCTGCCTATATGCTGCAAATCTACTTCGACTTCTCCGGCTATTCGGATATGGCGATCGGCATCGGCAAAATGCTGGGCTTCGATTTCCTCGAAAACTTCCGCTATCCCTATGAATCGCACAGCGTGACCGAATTCTGGCGCCGCTGGCATATTTCTCTGGGCACATGGTTCCGGGAATATCTCTACATACCCCTCGGCGGCAACCGCAGGGGCTTCCCGCGGCAAGTGGTCAATCTGCTGATCGTCTGGGGGCTGACAGGTCTCTGGCACGGCGCGGGCTGGAACTTTTTGCTATGGGGACTCTATTTCTTCGCGCTGCTGGTGCTGGAAAAGCGCTTCCTGTCGAAGTGTCTGCCATTGATACCGTCCTTTGTGTCGCGGCTTTACACGCTGGCGGCGGTGCTGGTGTCGTGGGTGATTTTCGCGAGCGACGACCTGAGCCACGCCTTGGGCTATCTGGCTTCGCTCTTGGGTCGCAACGGCTTTGCGGACGACGCTGCGTGGTTTTACCTGTGCGAACACTGGCTGATTCTGGCGGTTGGCGCGTTTTTCTCGGTCAGCTACGCCAAATCCAAATACGCCAAATATCTGGGCAAAATCGCCAATGAACGGGTTCGGTTGGGTGTGCGGATGACGGTGGCGGCAGTGCTGTATGCCGTGTCGCTGCTCACGGTCATCAACAGCGCCTACAATCCGTTCCTGTATTTCCGTTTCTGACGGGGGGAGGGGAGCCGTAATGAAAAAAACAGCCATTGTCTTCTTTCTGGCGATACCGCTGCTGCTGCTGGCGATGATTCTGTGCAGCCCCGACCGTGCGCTGTCCGAAGCGGAAAACCGACCGCTCCGAACCAAAGCCGACATCCGCTGGAATGTCATGGACGGGGGGTTTCAGGACTGGCTGGAGGACTATCTGTCCGACCAATTCCCGTTCCGTGACGCCCTCAAGCGGGCGGAGGTCAGATGTGCCATCGCGGCGGGCAAACGCGATATCGGCGGCGCGTACATAGGGGAGGGAATGCGCCTCTTCCAGAAAATCACGCCCGCGGACGTAAACCAAGCGTCCTGCCTTCGTTACGCGCGGCGCATCCGTCGTCTGGCATCCGAAACCGGTCTGCCCACCGTGATGATCTATGTCCCGTCGGCAGGCGTCGCACTGCGGGAGGAACTGCCCAAAGGCGCGCCGATGTACGATTACGACGCGCTGTGGGATTCCCTGCGGCAGGAGCTGACCGCCGACGGCTTCCCGGGGATAACCCTCATCGACATCCGGAAGCGCATGGCGGCAAATGCCGACCACTATTATCAGTCCGACCACCATTGGACCGCTTCCGGCACCGAGACGGTCTATCAGGCGTGGTGCCAGACCCATGAATGGCAGCCGCGCGATATCGAATGGGTGTCGGCAAGCGATACCTTCCACGGAACCTTGTATTCCAAGGTTCCCGACAGCCGCGTGCCGTATGACACCATCCGTCTCCCGGTTCTGGATCCGGCGCCGCAGGTTGTGGCGGACGGACAGGACATTCCGTTCTATGACCTCGCTGCGCTGACGGTCAAGGACCAATACAACGTATTTCAGGGCGGCAACCACGGCATCACCGTCATCACCAATCCCGCCCTGCCCGAACAGGACGGACTCACGCTGCTGATGCTCAAGGATTCGTTTGCCAATAGTCTGGTGCCGCTGCTGGTGCCGCATTACCGGCAAATCGTCTTGCTGGACGAACGCTACGCGTTTGTGGATGCCGCACAGATCGCGCAGACCTATCACGCCGATGAAATCGCCGTGGTGCGTGAAATCATTTCCACGCCGTAAAAACTGACAGAGAACCACCGATCACTATTCCTCACCCTGCTCCTGCACGGATCACGGGCTGAGGACTTCACGCCCATCCTGATTGCTCCATAGCCGTATTATACTCCATCCGTTTACTGCAAATCAATGCAAACATTTTGGGATTCCGGATGACCACCACCCGCCGGTGAGAGGGGAAGGGGGGAGGCACGCACCATGGTCAGTTCCACCGTTCCACCCCTGTCACAGAATTTATATATATATAATATATATATAAATTGGTACCACCCCTCCTCTCCGTTCCAAGGGATGGTATGTGTGGCGAACGCTGACGCCACACACACACACCACCCTGTGGAACAGAAAGGGAGAACCGCGCGCAGGAAAAAAGCAAAAGCTTTAGCGCTTTAACGTGGTGGAGTGGTAACGCAATGAAAACGGATTGACTATTCACAAAAAACGTGGTATAATAATAACCGTCAAGGATTTTATGGGGGGAGAATGGGCTTATGTACGATGTTGCCGTCATCGGAACCGGCGCGGCGGGGGTTTCGGCAGTGCTGACGTTTAAGGCGCTGGGGCTGGACTTTTTGTGGCTGGGACTGCCCGCGCTGTCGTCCAAGATTGCCGCCGCCGAACAGATTCGCAACTATCCCGGACTGCCGTTTGTGTCGGGGCAGGAGATGAAGAACGTCTTCCTGCGGCAGGTGGAAGAGATGGGGATTGCCATCACCCCGCAGACGGTCACGGGGGTCTATCCGATGGACGGGCATTTCGGCATCCTCTGCGGACAGGAGCTCTATGAGAGTCAAACCGTGATTCTCTGTACCGGCGTGGAATCCGTCAAGCCGATTCCGGGCGAATTGGAATATGTCGGGCGGGGCGTGAGTTACTGCGCCACCTGCGACGGTTTTTTGTATCAGGGCAAAACCATCGCGGTGGAATGCACCGCCAAGGAGCTGGAACACGAAATCGGCTATCTGGCGGGGCTGGCTGCCAAGGTCTATCTCGTGCCGCTCTACCCGAATCCGGCTGTTGCCGCCGAAAACGTCGAAATCATCCGGGGGATGCCGCTGGCGATTGAGGGCGATGCCAAGGCGGAACGGGTGGTGTTCCGTGACCGGACGCTGGACGTGGACGGGGTGTTCATGCTCAAACAAGCCATTGCGCCGTCGGTGCTGCTGAATGGGCTGGAAACGGCTGAGGGGCATATTGTGATAGACAGGCAGTGCCGCACCAATATTCCGGGCTGCTTTGCGGCAGGGGACTGTACGGGACGCCCCTATCAATACGCCAAAGCCGTGGGCGAAGGCAACGTTGCGGCGCATACCGCAGCGGAAACAGTAAAAAAAGCGCGAAGCGCCAATTAGCCGCGCAGCGGCGCGGGGTCCAGGGGGTGAGCTCCCTGGCGGGGACGGGGGCAGCGCCCCAGCGGGGAGTGGGGCAGCGCCCCACAAGGCAGGCGGAAGCCTGCCGGGCGAGACAAGCCCGGATCCACAACGGGGAAGGGCGAATGCAGAAAGGGAACCCTATCCCAATCACCCAGCCCCGTCTCAAAAAAATGAATAATGAATAGTGAATAATGAATAGTGAATAACGGAAGGCAGGGGGAAGCCCATCCGGATTACCGACCCCGCATTTAGTGAATAGTGAATAGTGAAAAATACTGACGACCAACGAAAGGACGTAATTGAAATGCAATGGAACCCCAATGATGTGATACACGGCTTCCGTGTGGAATACGCACAGAAGCTCGACGAAATCGGCGCGACGCTGTGGCGCATGACCTATGAAAAAAACGGCGCCGACCTGATCTGGCTCGAGCGTCCGGACGACAACAAAACCTTTGCCATTACGTTTAAGACCATTCCGAGTGATCACACGGGCGTATTCCATATTCTGGAACACTCCGTCCTGTGCGGCAGTACCAAGTATCCCACCAAGGAACCCTTTGTGGAGCTGATCAAAAGCTCGATGGCGACCTTCCTCAACGCATTGACCTTCCCGGATAAAACCATGTATCCCATTTCCTCGCGCAACCCGCAGGACTATCTCAACCTCATCGACGTGTATATGGACGCGGTGCTGCATCCGCTGAGCATCACCGACCCCCACGCCTTCCGGCAGGAGGGTTGGCATTATGAGCTGGACAGCGCCGAGGATGATATGATTTGCAACGGCGTGGTTTATAACGAAATGAAGGGCGCGTATGCGTCCCATGAATCGGTGCTGGAATTCGAGATCAATCACCAGCTTTTCCCGGATATCTGCTATGGCTTTGAATCGGGCGGTCATCCCGACCACATCACCGAACTGACCTATGAGCATTATCTCGCCAATCACCGCCGGTATTATCACCCCTCCAATGCCCGGATTTTCCTCGACGGCGACATCGATACCGACGCGGTGCTCGCTAGGCTGGACAGCTTCCTGTGCGACTACGACAAGCTGGACATCGACGCGACCATTCCGCTGCAATCGCCGGTGCATCCGCAGGAACGCACGGCGTATTATGAAGTCGGTCAGGAGGAAGACCCCGCGAACAAGGGCATTCTGGCGCAGGGCTGGGTGTTCGGCGACTATCGCGATAAGGAGCGCAACGTCGCCTTCTCGGTGCTGGCGGACGCGCTGGCGTCCTCCAATGAATCCCCTCTGCCCAAGGCGCTGCTGGACAGAGGTCTGGCGGAGGACGTCTATTTCCGCTCGGATTTCGGCGTGCAGCAGCTCTACGCCTATCTGACGGTGCGTAACGTCTCGCCCGACAAAAAAGACGACATCTGGTCGGTCGTCACCGAAGAACTCACCAAGCTCGCCGACAACGGTCTGGATCACACCCGGCTTCACAATATCCTCAGCCGCATCGAATTTTCCATCCGCGAGATGGCGTTTGACGGGCTGCCGCGCGGGTTGGCGTTTGCGATTCTGTCGATGGAAAGCTGGCTCTACGGCGGCGACCCCGCACAGAATCTCTGCTATGACGAACTCTTTACCGCCCTCCACCAAAAAATCGACGAGGGTTGGTTTGAAACCTTCCTGCGGGACGTGCTGCTGGATAATCCCCACACAGCGAAGGTCTGTCTGCTGCCCTCCCGGACGCTCGGTCAGGAGAAGCGTCTGGCGGAGCAGAAGCGCCTTGCCGCGGTCAAGGCAGGGATGAGCGCCGGTGAAATCGACACCGTTATGCAGGAATTCCGGACGCTCCGCGCCAGACAGGAAGCCGGTGACACCCCCGAACAGCTCGCCACCCTTCCCAGACTGTCGCTCAAGGATATCCCCGCCCAGCGAAAAAAGACCGAGCAGCACCTTCACACCGTGGATTCAGTCACAGTGCTGCACCAGCCGGTGCAGACCAACGGCATCACCTATCTGAATTTTTACTTTTCTCTCGCGGATATGCCGGAAGAAACACTGCAATGCCTCTCCTTTCTCGCGGTGCTGCTGGGAGAATCCGCCTCCGCCCACTATTCCGCGCTGGAACTCCAAAGCGAATTGCAGGGCAAATTCGGACATTTTTCCGCGTCACCTATCACCTTTGCGCCCAATGGACAGACCGACGACGCCACCCCCTATCTCGAAGTCAAGACCGCGCTGCTCGAGAGCCGGAAGGCGGACGCTGTCGCGCTGCTGGACGAAGTCTTCAATCACTCCGACCTCTCCGACACCCACTTCCTCTACCATATGCTCCGCCAGCACTGCATCGCGTTTGAGCAGAACATCATCATGGCAGGCAATTCCTTTGCGGCGCTGCGTGTTTCTTCCGCCAACACCGTCAAGGGTGCGTTGGGTGAACGTATGTCCGGCATCAGCATGTTCCGTTATCTGCGCCGGCTTGCCGACCATTGGGATACGGAAGGGGAGACCTATGCCAAAAGTTTGCAGGCGCTCTGCGGGACGGTGTTTTCCAAATCGCGTCTCGTGCTGAGCGTGACCGGCGAATACGATGAGCCGTGGGTGACACAGGTTCTCGGTATCCTTGGCGGACAGCCAATGGGCGCCGGACGCACCTATGCCAAAGCCCCCAAGCGCAGGGAAGGCTTTATGATCCCGGCGGAAATCGGTTTTGCCGCTAAAGCCGGCAATGCCAATCTGCTCGGCAGCTCTGCCGCCGGTTACAGTCACGTAGCCGCCAAGCTGCTCACGTTCGACTATATGTGGAACGAAATACGTGTCAAGGGCGGTGCATACGGTACCTCTTTGCGCACCACGACCGGCGGCGATGTGACGCTTACGACCTACCGCGACCCCAGTCCGGCAGGTTCGCTGGTATCCTTCGACAAATGCGGTCAGGCGTTGCGGGACTTCTGTGAGAACAACGGCAATGTGGAACAGTATATCATCAGTACCATCGGCGCAGTGGAACCGCTGCTCACACCCGCTGCCGAAGGAGAACGGGCGGTTGCCATGTACTTTACCGGACTTACCAATGACGATTTGCAGCGGGAACGCGACGAGATTCTCTCCACCACGTCCGCGCAGCTGACCGCATTCAGCCGCGTACTGGATGAAGTCTGTGCCGCGTCGGGCGTGTGTGTGATCGGCGGCAAGCTGCCGCTGGACGCCTGCGGCGAGACACTGGAAACCGTCGAAGCATTGGCGTAATATTTTCCCAAAGCTCTTCGATACCGTCTCTTACCAGCCGGGTGATAATTCTATCTCATCCGGCTGGTTTTTGTGCGTTTCAATGGCGTTATTTCTTGTATTATATATGGAAAGTATATTTCCTTTTCATATGTTTTTGATGAAAAGCCTATTTGGTTTACATAATGAAACCGCGTTTTTCGCACTTTATTCTCAATTTTTTCACAAAAAAGATAAGCCGTTTCTGTTGAATTGCCCGACCGGGTATGATATAATATCAGGGTGTGTATAAATGCTTCTGCATCCGCGGATACTATGGATATACTATATTGGTAATGCTGATTCTTGCAGCATATACTATATCCGGGGAAAAGCGGGGCGAAGCGTTTATGACGGACGAGGAATCTTTCGGAACAGACAGAAAAGACGGCAATGACGAGGACTGCGAGACAGCGGGCGAAGCTCCCGCGGAGGGATTTACCAGGCAGGAGCTGGATCAGATCGAACAGACCGGCACCATCACCTCCGCGAAGGGAAAGCATATCATTCACTGTCTCTCCATTATCGGACAGATCGAAGGGCATCAGGAGCTTCCCGCGCCCAACAAGACCACCAAGTACGAACACATCATGCCACAGCTGGTGGCAGTGGAAGAGGCGGAGGATATTGAAGGGCTGATCATCCTGCTCAACACGGTGGGGGGAGATGTGGAAGCGGGGCTGGCACTCGCGGAGCTGATTGCCGGCATGAAAACCCCCACGGTCTCGCTGGTGCTGGGCGGGGGACATTCCATCGGGGTGCCGCTGGCGGTGTCCGCCAGACACTCCTTCATTGTGCCGTCGGCTACGATGACCATTCATCCGGTTCGTATGAGCGGGCTGGTGCTGGGGGTTCCGCAGACCATGATGTATTTCGAGAAAATGCAGGAGCGCATTTCCCGGTTTGTGGCTGCCAATTCCCATATGACCGCCGAACGCTTCTGTGAGCTCTCCGCCAACACGGGGGAATTGGTCATGGACATCGGCACGGTGCTGGACGGTCATCAGGCAGTCGCCGAAGGGCTGATCGACGAGATCGGTTCGCTCAGCCACGCGATTGCCGGTCTGTACCGCATGATCGAAGCAAAAGACTAAGCGTCACGCGTAAAGGCTCGACTGCCTGTTTTTTCTGTCAGGCGGTCGGGATTTACATAGAAGCCAACCATTTTCAGGTGGAAAAAAAGTGAAAGAAAGAGGTACATAATCTATGCGTATCTGGGAAGCCATCATTCAAGGCATCGTACAGGGATTGACGGAATTTCTGCCGGTTTCCAGCAGCGGACATCTCTCGCTGGTGCAGCACATTCTGCCTTCCACGTCGAGCGGCAGCTCTGAGGTGGGCAATCAGACCCTCTCGCTCTTTTTGCATTTCGGCACGCTGTTTGCGGTGTTTATCGTCTATCGGGAACTGATCTGGAACCTGATTCTGGAATTTTTCCGTATGTGCAAAGATTTCTTTACCGGCAAATTTGTCTGGAAGCTCGACAAGATGAACAAGGAACGCCGTATGATTCTCTTTGTCTTTGTGGCGTCGGCGTTTGCGATTCTGCTCTTCCTGCCGGTGCTGGGCTGGATGGGACTGGAACTGTCCGACGGCGAAGCGGTCAAGAGTCTTTCCGACCTTTCCGAGTATTTCTCCAATGACAGCGGCATCATGGCGGAGGGCGTGTTCTTTGTCTTTACCGGCATTATGATTCTGCTCGCGACGGTCTTTGATTTCCGCGTCGGCACGGACAAACGGCAGAAGGACGGCGTGCTGACCCTGCGCAACGCCTGCGCGATGGGCATCGGACAGTGCCTTGCCGCCATGCCGGGCATCAGCCGTTCCGGCACCACCACCACGATGGGTATGCTCACCGGCGCGGAGAAAAACACCGCGCTGGAATTCTCCTTTATCATGGGCATTCCGGCGATTCTTGCCGCCAATGTGCTGGAAATCAAGGACGTGGAATGGTCGGCGGTGAGCGGTTCGATGATCGCTGCGATGATCGTGGGGGTCATCGTGTCCGCCGTGGTGGGCGTGCTTGCCATCAAGCTGCTCAAATGGCTGGTTTCCAATGACAAATTCCAGTATTTCGGCTATTACTGTCTGGTACTGGGCGTGATCGTGATCATTCTCGCCACCATTGAAAACGTCACCGACGTGAGATTCTCGCTGGGCTGAGCATCCCATCCGCCGCTATCCGTTTGAGGCACTTAACGCCGTAACACTGCGTGAGTGCCTCAAATTTGTGTTTGGCGGCTCACCTCATTTACGGAAAGGGTATTTTGGATTCACATGGCACAAGCGAAAACCACCCGCCGGAAGGGTCGCAGCCCTTCGGCAAAACGTAAGACCGGCACCGCTTCCCGCGGGAGAACCGGCAGAAATTTTTCAAAAAACCGCCGGAAAGCAGGCAGCCGTCGGCGCCGTCGGCGCGTAACCGGCGGCATGAGACGATTTTTGGGCAGCGTGGGGGAGGCTTGTTCCTCCGCGTTCCGCGCTGTGGGCGACGGGGTCGCGGCGCTGCATGACCGCCTCTGGTGCCGGGACGAGGCGGAAGCATTACCGCCCTCCCGCGCCAAATCTCCCGGCAAACGGCGCGGGCAATCGGGAAAGGAGAGAAGAACCATGGCGGATGAAGAAGAGAACGAGGTAAAATCGGCAGATACGGCAGAAGCGGAGGATTTGGGCGGCGCAAGCGATGACGCGGAAGAGGTCAGCTGGAACCAGCAGTTGTCTTCCATTATCTTCGGTGTGCTGTCGCTGCTGATGCTCGCCCTGATCGTCTTTCCGGGCGAGCATTTCTGGACGGTTCTGCACAATTTTATTTTCGGCATTCTGGGCAACATGGCGATTTTCTGGAATGCGCTGCTGGTGTATTCAGGCTATATGTTTGCCAAACAGAAGGGCGCCATGCGGATTCTCGAAATCACGCGCGGTGCGGCAGGCATCCTGATCACCATCGACGTGATGACGTACATTCTGATTCAGTCCAACGGCTATCGCACGGTGGAGCATGATCTTGCCTATGATATGCTGGCTCTGATCGGGCAAATCTATGAGGACGGCAGACATCTGGGCGGCACCGGTCTGATCGGGGGACTGATGGGAGAAATCCTGCTGGCGATTGTGGGCAAGATGGGCGGCGTGATACTCTGCGCGCTGGCGCTCTTCGGACTGTCCATGCTGATTTCCCACACCACGCCGGTCGCCCTGATCGAGACCGTGAGAAGCACGGTGCGGCGCGGCTGGCGTATCTCCACCGCGATGTTCCGGGAGGAACTGCCGCAATACGTCCGCTCGCTGTTCGTGGATGACGACGAAGCGGTGATCAGCTTTGCGGACGACGGGGAGACGGAGGAAGACGAAGCGTCACAGGAACATCCGCCCGCACCCGACGATATTTTCGTCTTCACAGACGAAGACCCCGGGGAAGCCTTGCCGCCTGTGGCGGAGGGGGAGGAACCCTCCGCGCCGGATTCCATTCTGGAACAGAGCATCGGCGACGTGATGCAGAACCTCGCCGCCAGGGTGAAGGGCAAAAAGAAAAAACCGGCGGAGGTCATTCGGGAAGAGCAGGAAGCGATCTCCCAAGCCATCGAAGAAGCGGCACTTTCCGAAACCGACGCGGAGGAGGAACCGGCGTATCAGTTCCCCGGTCTGAAGCTGCTGATTGCGCCCAAAAACACAGGCGATACCGACACCGAGCAGGAAATCAAGGAAACCGCCGACAAACTCATTACCACCCTCGAAGAATACGGCGTGAAGGCTTCCGTATCGGATATCCGACACGGTCCCACCGTCACGCGCTATGAGATCACCCCCGCGCCCGGCGTGAAAATCAACAAAATCACCAATCTCGCCAGCGATATCGCGCTGCGGCTGGCGGCACAGTCGATTCGCATCGAAGCGCCGATTCCCGGCAAGTCCGCCGTGGGCATCGAAATCCCCAACAAAAACAAGCAGATGGTGCGTATCCGTGAGATACTCGGCTCGCCGGAATTTGCCAATGCCAAAGGATCACTGACCGTGGCACTCGGCAAGGACATCGAGGGACATATTGTACTTTGTGACCTCTCGGAAATGCCGCATCTGCTCATCGCGGGTTCCACCGGTTCGGGTAAATCGGTCTGTGTCAATTCCATTCTCATGAGTATTCTCTACAAATACGCGCCCTCCGAAGTGCGCATGGTGCTCATCGACCCCAAATCCGTCGAATTCGATATGTACAACGGCATTCCCCATCTGCTGGTGCCGGTAGTGTGCGAACCCAAAAAGGCAGCGGGCGCACTGCAATGGGCGGTGAGCGAAATGCTCAAGCGCTACGGTATGCTCAAGGAGCACGGCGTGAGAAACATCGCCAATTACAACCGGCTGGCGGAGGAAACCGGCGAATTCGAGAAGATGTGCCGCATTGTGATTGTGATCGACGAAATGGCGGATCTGATGATCGCCGCGCCCAAGGAAGTGGAGGATTCCATCGGACGGCTGGCGGCGATGGCGCGTGCGGCGGGTATGTACATGATTCTTGCCACCCAGCGCCCGTCGGTAGACGTCATTACCGGCACCATCAAAAACAATATCCCCAGCCGCATCGCGTTTGCGGTTCCCACGCAGGTTGACTCCCGTACCATTCTGGACGTGAGCGGCGCGGAAAACCTGATCGGCTACGGCGATATGCTGTACCATCCCATGACCTCCAACAAGCACACCCGTGTGCAGGGCTGTTTTGTGGACGATGTGGAGGTCAACCGCGTCATCCGCTTCATCAAGCAGAACGGCAGCGCGGAGTATGACGACAGCGTTGCCGACGAAATCGAGCGGCATTCGCTGGACGGCGCTCCCTCCGATAACGGCGCCGATTTTGAAGGCAAGGACGAACATTTCGACAAGGCGGTGGAGATTGTCACCGAGGCGGGACAGGCGTCCGCCTCACTGCTCCAGCGGCGGCTGGGCGTGGGATATGCCCGCGCGGGGCGGATTGTGGATCAGTTGGAAGAACAGGGCATTATCGGACCCTTTGAAGGCTCCAAGCCGCGCGCCGTACTGATTACTCATACCCAATGGCTGGAAATGACCATGAGCAAAATGCCCGCCGGTCGGAATGACCCGCTCATCCGCAGTCACAGCGAATTCGCCGCCCAGACGCTCCACAACGATCACGAGGAAATCGCCGCCCGACAGTCCGAATTCTTTAACGCGGACGAGTCGGAGGACGAATACGCCGCGTTGACCGATATGCGGGAACCCGATGAACCGACCGACGACGATGTGCCATGGGACGAAGATTCTGACACAGAGGAAGTCCTGCCGGAAGCCGAACCGGAGACGGAACCCGAACCGGAGACGGAACCCGAACCGGAGACGGAACCCGAAGTGGAAGTGGAAGTCCTGCCCGAGCCGGAAGCGCTTCCCGCCGTGGAAATAGAAACCAATCCGGCAGATGAGAATACGGAAAGCGATACACCCATCCGGGATTTCGTTTCCTTCCTGACGGAATCAGAAAGCGGCGGTTCCTTCTCTGAGGACACGCCGCGCGTGAGGGATTTCACCATGTTCTTCGACGATGACCAAGACAGCACGGCGCCGCGTGAGCAACCGGACGAAGTGCCGAACCCCGCCCCCGCGGAGCATCCTGCTTCACCGCCTGTGCGTGACCTGACACAGTTCTTTGACGATGACGAGGAATCGTATGATGACATTCTGTCCGCTTCATGGGTCAGGCGGCTGGACGATTCGGAATGAGGTGAAGGAATGGCTTTTTTACCGATTTCGCGCGAAGATACCGACCGATTGGGCTGGGACGGCGTGGACTTTGTCTATGTGTCGGGCGACGCCTATGTGGATCATCCCAGCTTCGGGGTGGCGATTATTTCCAGAATTCTGGAAGCCAAGGGCTATCGGGTGGCGATTCTGCCCCAGCCCGACATCCGCCGTCCGGAACTGTTCCGGCAGTTTGGTAAGCCGCGACTGGGCTTTCTGATAACCGCGGGCAACATCGATTCGATGGTGGCGCACTATACCGCCGCCAAGAAGAAGCGGAGCGAAGACGCGTTTTCGCCCGGCGGAAAGCCCGGCTTCCGTCCCGACCGCGCCACGATTGTCTACAGTCGGCTCTGCCGCGCCGCCTATCCCGACGTGCCGATCATCATCGGCGGGCTGGAAGCCTCGCTTCGCCGCTTCGCCAATTATGACTACTGGGACGACGAGGTGAAGCCCTCGATTCTCATCGAATCCGGCGCGGACATTCTCTCCTACGGCATGGGGGAGTATGCCATGATGGAGATTGCCCGCCGGCTGAACGAAGGCGAGCCGGTGTCGTCCATCACGGATATCCGCGGCACCTGTGTCACCGTGCCGGTCAGGGACTATGTGCCGGCCTCCGTGGCGGAATGCCCCTCCTATGAACGGGTGAGGGAATCCAAGCGGGAATACGCGGTCTCCTGCCGTATCGAGCAGGACGAGCAGGACGCGGTACACGGGCGGAAGGTGATTCAGCGCCACGGCGACCTGATACTGGTGCAGAATCCGCCGATGCGCCCCATCACCACTGAGGACTTTGACTGGACCTATGAACTGCCCTACGAGCGCACCTATCACCCGATCTATGAAGCGCAGGGCGGCGTTCCCGCGATCAAGGAAGTGGAATTCTCCATTATCCATAACCGGGGCTGTTTCGGGGCGTGCGCGTTCTGTTCGCTGGCGTTTCATCAGGGGCGGCAGGTTTCCACCCGCAGCATTGATTCGGTCGTGCGGGAGGCGGAGAAGCTCACCCACAATCCCCGCTTCAAAGGCTATATTCACGATGTGGGGGGACCCACCGCGAATTTCCGCATTCACTCCTGCCTCAAACAGGAAAAGGCGGGTATGTGCCGGGGCGGGCGGCGCTGTCTGGCACCGGAACCCTGTCCCGCGCTGCAGGTGGATCACAGCGAATTTCTCGAGATGCTGCGGCGGGTGCGGGCGGTGCCCGGCGTGAAGAAGGTGTTTGTCCGCTCGGGCATCCGCTTCGACTATCTGATTCTCGAAAAAGACCCCGCCGTCATGCGGGAGCTGGTGGAATTCCACGTCAGCGGTCAATTGAAGGTCGCGCCGGAACATTGTTCCACGCAGGTGCTCGATAAAATGGGCAAGCCGCATTTTGAGGTGTACAAACGCTTTGCCAAGGAATTCTACGGCATCACCGAGGAAATCGGCAAGAAGCAGTATCTGGTGCCGTATCTGATGAGTTCCCATCCCGGCAGCACCATCAACGACGCCATTGAACTGTCGCTCTTCCTCAAAAAGGAGCATCTCCACCCCGAACAGGTGCAGGATTTCTATCCCACGCCCGGCACCATTTCCACCTGTATTTTTTATACGGGTCTCGACCCCTATACGCTCCAGCCGGTCTATGTGCCGCGTACACCGCAGGAAAAAGCCCTTCAGCGGGCGCTGCTGCAATATTTCCGCCCGGAGAACCATGACGTCGTGGAGGAAGCCCTGATCAAAGCGGGACGCACCGATCTCATCGGCACGTCGCCCGACTGTCTCATCAAGCCCTCGCCGCGGTATCGGCAGCGGCAGGAAGGCAAAACCGCCAGACCCTCCAAAGGCGGCAGGGGAGAGCGGGGGACGTCCGTATCCGGCAAGCCCGCCAAACGTCACCCCATCCGAAACAAACAGAAAAAGAAAGGAACCGGCAAATGAGATTTCATCAAGCCAAGCGGCGTTTTTGGGCGCTGCTGTGCGGTGTACTCACAGCGGCGGTGATTCTGACCGGCACGCTGACGGGCTGCACCGAAGAAGAAGCCAACGAATGGCTGGAACTGCTGTTCGGCGAAAACAACTATGAAACCGTCGGCGAGACGCTGGAGGGCGAAGCCGTACTCCGGATGCACGTCATCGACGTGGGACAGGGGGATGCCGCGCTGATTCAGTGCGGGGAGAAGAACGTCCTCGTGGACTGCGGCGAAAACGGTATGGGCGGCACCGTTCTGGACTATCTGGAAAAGGCTAATGTCACCCATCTGGACTGGCTGATCGGAACCCATCCCCATTCCGACCACATCGGCGGCATGGATACGGTCATCAAGAGCAAAAAGATCACCATTGACAAGGTGATGATGCCCCAGACCTCCGAGGAAATGACGCCGACCACCAAGACCTATACCGAGGTGCTGGACGCCATCAGCGCCAGAAAGCTCAAAATTACCCGTCCCACCCCCGGCAAGGAATACGATCTGGACGGTGTGACCATGCTGGTGATTTCCCCCAAGAAGAACGCCAAATACACCGATCTCAACGATTATTCCGTGATGCTGAAATTTACCTATCAGAATATTTCCATTCTCACCGGCGGCGACGCCACCAAAAACGTGGAAAAAGAACTGCTCAAAAAGAAGCAATTTGATCTCAGCGCCGATATTTACAAAGTCTCGCACCACGGCGGGCGGGAGTCCAACTCCGCCGCGTTTGTGGAGGCGGTACATCCCCGATACGCCGCTATCTCCGTGGGAGCCGACAACAGCTACGGGCATCCCCATCAGCAGACATTGGAACGGCTGGCGGAAATCAACTGCGAGGTCAACCGTACCGATCTCGACGGCACACTGCTCTACGAAACCGACGGCAAAAAAATCGCCGTAACGTTTTCCAAATAAATGGAAAAAGAAAAAACGCGAAGCGCAATTAGCGGAGCGAATGCGGAGCGCGGGGTGCAGGGGGCAAGCGGAAATAGTGAATAGTGAATAATGAATAATGAATAATGAATAATACACAGCAAGGAGAGACGCAACATGAGACATCTGACAGTAGACAGAATGGACGGCATCTATGCCATCTGTGAGGACGCGGAACGCAAGATGTTTGCGATTCCGCTCGCCGACCTTCCCGCCAAGGTGCGGGAGGGAGACAAGCTGGACATCGACGACGAAGGCACGGTTTTCATTAACGACCAAGCCACCCAAGCGGCACGCAAAGCCACCCGGAAAAAGGAAGACAGTCTCTTCACAAATGACTGATTTTCTCCCACCAAAAACTTTCCCAAAACCCTCACAAAATCTTTTTCAGCAAAGTTTTCCACAGCGGGAGCACTGGATTCATCGGTGTTCCCGCTGTTTTTGCACGGTTTTACACGGGGTGTTTTCCGCCGGAATATCAATATATTGATATTTTTACACTTGCAAATCCATATATCTTGTGTTATAATACCCGAGGTACCAAAACGGCGCCGTATGAAGGCGCCTCCAGAGGTGTACAAGGAGTACTAAGGGTACCCGCATCTTTTTTGAGGAGTGATCTGGTTTGCCGAACCATCCGGAGTATATTATCAAGCGAAGCGGTGAGACCGTTCCTTTCAACGCGGCAAAGATTCGCGAAGCCATCCGCAAGGCAAGCAACGCGGTGAAAGAGGAACCGCTGACGCAGGACAGCATTGTGACGCTGACCAATGAGGTAGTGGAAAAGATTCCCCACGGGCAGACGCCCACGGTGGAACAGGTGCAGGACATCGTGGAGGAAGTGCTCATCGCGCACGATCTCCCCAAAACCTCCAAAGCCTATATTCTCTATCGCGCCGAACGCAGCAAGCTCCGTCAGACCGAAAAGGATTTGATGGATATCTTCAAATCGCTTACCTTTGTAGACGCGAAGGATTCCAACATCAAGCGCGAAAACGCCAATATCGACACCGATACGGCGATGGGAACCATGCTCAAGTACGGTTCGGAAAGCGCCAAATACTTTGTAGACAGCAACATTCTCGATAAGGACATTGCCGACGCGCATAACGGCGGCGATATTCACATCCACGACAAGGATTTCTACCTGCTCACCGAAACCTGCTGCCAGATCGACCTGCTCAAGCTCTTCAAGGACGGCTTTTCCACCGGTCACGGTCATCTGCGCGAACCCATGAGCATCCAGAGTTATTCCGCGCTGGCGTGCATCGCCATTCAAGCCAATCAGAACGAAATGCACGGCGGACAGGCGGTGCCGAACTTCGATTTTTCCATGGCGCCCGGCGTGGCAAAGACCTTTGTGAAGGAATTTTTCAAGGCACTGGCGCTGTATCTGGAATACCGTTACGACGTGCCGATGCAGCAGGCGGAGGCGGCTGCCGATGCGCTGGAAAACGGGCTGCTGTCCGGTATTGTCACCCTTTCCCGCAAGGCGGACATCACGCAGGCGCTCATCGACGCCAAAGCCCGGCAGATGCTTCCGTCAGAACTTTCGTCGCTCTCCGACGCCGAGCTGCAAAAGCTCAGTGAAAACGCCTTTGCCACCGCGTTTGCCGAGACCGACCGTTCCACCTATCAGGCGATGGAAGGGCTCATCCACAACCTCAATACCATGCACTCCCGCGCAGGCGCACAGGTGCCGTTCAGCTCCATCAACTACGGCACGGACGTTTCACCCGAAGGGCATATGGTCATGCGCAACCTCCTGATGGCAACCGACGCGGGACTGGGCAACGGCGAAACACCGATTTTCCCGGTGCAGATTTTCAAGGTCAAGGAAGGCGTCAATTTCAACAAGGAAGACCCCAACTATGATCTTTTCCGTCTGGCGTGCAAGGTCAGCGCCAAGCGTCTCTTCCCGAATTTCAGCTTCCTGGACGCGCCCTTCAATCTGCAGTATTACAAGCCCGGCGATTACAATTCCGAAGTGGCTTATATGGGCTGCCGGACCCGCGTGATGGGCAACGTCCATGACCGTTCCCGCGAAGTCACCTGCGGGCGCGGCAATCTCAGCTTTACTACCATCAACCTGCCGCGTATCGGCATTGAAGCCAGAGGCAACTGGGATTTGTTCTATCATATGCTGGATGCCCGCATTGATCTGGTGTTCCGTCAGTTGCTACACCGTTTCGGCATTCAGTGCGGCAAAAAGGTTCGCAACTACCCCTTCCTGATGGGACAGGGCGTTTGGATTGACAGCGACTCGCTGGGCATCGACGATTCGGTTGCCGAGGTGCTGAAACACGGCACGCTGAGCGTGGGCTTTATCGGTCTGGCGGAAACGCTCAAGGCGATGACCGGCAAACATCATGGCGAAAGCGAAGAAAGCTACCGCATCGGACTGGATATCATCCGTCATATGCGGGAACGCATGGATGCGCAATCCGCCGCCACGGGATTGAATTTCACCCTGCTGGCGACGCCTGCCGAGGGACTGAGCGGTCGTTTTGTCAAGATCGACAGCCGGAAGTACGGCTGCATCGAGGGCGTGACTGACCGCGAATATTACACCAATTCTTTCCATGTGCCGGTGTATTACAACATCTCCGCCTTCAAAAAACTTGAACTGGAAGCGCCTTTCCACGCCTACTGCAACGCCGGTCACATCAGCTATGTGGAATTGGACGGCGATATGTGCCAGAATATTGACGCTTTTGAAGCAGTCATCCGTTATATGAAGCAGGTGGGCATCGGCTACGGTTCCATCAATCACCCGGTAGACCGTGACCCTATCTGCGGCTACACCGGCGTGATCGGCAATGTCTGTCCGCGCTGCGGTCGCCGTAACGGTGAAGCCGTTTCGGTGCTGACACTCAAAGAACTGCGTAAAAAATATCCCAATATGCCTCATTTTGTAGGCATTGAATAATAGTGAATCATATCAAGGAGGACTTCATCATGAATGAGAAAAACACACAGGAAAAGACTGTCGGTGAAGGCGTACAGTTCGAGAGAATCCGCCGCATCACCGGGTATCTGGTAGGCACGGTGGATCGCTTCAACGACGCCAAGCGCGCCGAAGAAGGCGACCGCGTCAAGCACAATCTCACCGCCGCACAGCAGCAGTAAGATGAAAAAACCGCGTCGGCAGTTTCCGTTGACAGGAACGACGTCGGCGCGGTGATTGTTATTGTGAGGAAAAACGGTAGACCGTTTCACTGTGGAAGGTGTCGCCCGCCCGGAGAACCGTATCGGGGAAGGACGGATGATGGGGGCTGTCGGGGAAATGCTGGGTTTCCAGCGCAAAGACCCCGCCGGGATTGCCCATGGTGTAAAGCTGCGCGCCGGGCTGATCCGTGAAGCACGCCATGCGGATACCGCTCTTGGTGCCGTAAGCCACCGCCACAGGCGCGTCTCCGCCCGGCTGACGCAGCACAAAGGTATGGTCGTAGCCGTCGGCGGTTTCGGGGGAGGCGTCCATGTCACGGGCAATGGGTTTGGGCGTGCGGAAATCAAAGGGCGTACCCGCCACCGGCAGGAGCCGCCCCGTGGGGAGCGAGTCAGACAACTCGAGCACGGCGTCCGCGTCTATCGTCAGCTCCACGCTGTGATTGTCATCGCCGGTCGAAGGACCATCGGGAGAGTCGCCGTTGAGAGTGAAATAGCTGTGATTGGTGAGATTGATCACGGTGTCCCGATCGCTCACCGCGTCATACGTAATCCGGAGCGCGTCGTCCGCCGTCACCGTATAGCGGACGGTCACGCGGAGATTGCCGGGATAGCCTTCCTCACCGTCGGGGGAGAGACAGGAAAACATCACGCTCGCGCCGTCATTTTCTTCTTTTTCTCCAAGGGCGCTGCCCTCCCAAAGCCTCGCGTTCAGACCGCATTTGCCGCCGTGGAGATGGTTGCCCCGCTGGTTGCGGGTGAGCCGGACTTCTCTGCCGTCGATGCAGAAGCGTCCTCCCGCGATTCTGCCCGCGTACCGTCCCACCGTCGCGCCGAAACACGCCCGCGCAAATTTCTCATAGAGCGCCGCTTCCGGCAGCGACGCGACCACATCGTATGTTCCCCGCGTTCCCTGATATACCAGCCGCTGCACCGTCGCACCGAAATTGATCAGGGACACCGAAAGATTCCCGCGGGCAACCGTCCATCGGACGATCTCCCCGCCGCTTCGCGTGTGACCCCATACTTCCCGCCTGATACCGCTCATTTCCATGCCGTCCCTTCCGCTGTATTTGATTCCATTATACGAGAGCGCGGCGTGTAAGTCAATCGGATTCCGTGTGACGAGGGGAATTTTAACATCTGTTAGCAAATAGAAAACAGAATTTTAACAAATTGATGGAAAAAAAACGCAAAAAACAGTTGAAATTTTGAAAAAACTATATTATAATAATCAAGCGATTTGAATGTATCATATTCCATAGAGGCAGACATCATTCGTGCATATCGACATGCGGATGCCGGATCCTGTGCGACAGGGCGCTGTGAACCATGTCAGGCGGGGAACCGAGCAGCATTAAGCAGGCAGCCTTGTGCGCCGCAGCCAATCTGGTGTCCGTATGACGATGTGCATGAGTGTTCTGCCTTATTTTGTTGTCCTGCGGTTTTCGCCGCGGCGGTTCACACGATTCGAGAGAGGGTGCTGGTTAAGCGATGTATCAGGTTCTTTACCGCAAGTGGCGTCCGAAAACCTTCGCCGATGTGGTCGGGCAGCCTCACGTCACCGAAACCCTCAAAAACGAACTCATGACCGGGCGGGTGGCGCACGCGTATCTTTTCACCGGCTCGCGCGGCACCGGCAAGACCACCTGCGCCAAGATTTTCGCCAAGGCGGTCAACTGTCTGCATCCGGTGGACGGCAATCCCTGCTGTCAGTGCGACATCTGCCGCGGCATTGAAGACGAAAGCATGATGGACGTCACCGAGATGGACGCCGCCTCCAACCGCAAGATTGAGGATATCCGCGATCTGCTCGAGGAAATCCGCTATACGCCCGCGCAGGCAAAGTACCGCGTCTTTATCGTGGACGAGGTGCATATGCTCACGACGGAAGCCTTCAACGCGCTGCTCAAAACGCTGGAGGAACCGCCGGGCTATGTGATCTTTATTCTCGCCACCACCGAACCCCACAAACTCCCCGCGACCATTCTCTCCCGCTGTCAGCGCTTTGATTTTCACCGCGTACCGCCCGAGGCGGTTTACGGAAGGCTGAAATACATCGCGGAGCAGGAAGGCGGCGATATCGATGAGGAAGCCGGACTCATGATCGCCCGGCTCGCCGACGGCGGTATGCGTGACGCGCTCTCCCTGCTGGATCAGGCGATGGGGAAGAGCCGTCAGGTCAACGCCCTGACGGTGTGTGAAACGGTGGGGATGGCGGGCAGCGGCTATATCCGTGACATCGCGGACAGCATTGCCCGGAAGGATACGGCGGGACTGATGAGGCTGGTCAATGAGCTGTATGCCCATTCCAAAGATATGATCCGCCTCTGCGACGAGTTGATTGCCTATTTCCGCAGCATCATGATTCTCTGCACGGTCAGCCAGCCCGAGGGACTGATTGTCGCCTCCGAAGCCGAGCTGAGTGAACTCAGGCTGTCAGCGGCGCATTTTACGGCGGCGCAGGCGGTTCACATCCTCGACCTGCTGCAGCAATCCTATGAACGGATGGCGCGCGGCGTCAACAGGCGCGTGGAAATGGAAATGGTACTCATTCGGATTTGTTCCGATTCCGACGCGGACACACCGCACAATGCAGCTTCTCCGACGGCATCGGCTGTGGCTTCGTATGACAACAGCGCCGCCATAAAGGGACTGCTCGCCCGGACAGAAGCGCTGGAAAAAGCCATCCGCGCTCTCCCGAACGCGCAGAGACCGTCAGGGACAGCGGAGGAAAAGATTCCGATTCTGGGAACCACATCCGAACCCGGTTTGTCCGGCAGCAGCACCAAGCCAGCCGGGAATGTTCCTGCCAGTGTGCGGGAACTCAGCGACGGCGCGAAGCCCTATGGCGAATGGAACAAGGCGCTGGAAATGCTGCAGGAAAGCAATCAGGCGGCATACAGTGTGCTGTCCGAATCCCGCGCCTTTCTCAACGGGAAATATCTTCTCATTGAAGTCGGTGGGTTTGGACGGGATATGCTTCGCAACGCATTCGTCAAAAATACCATTCGCCAGATTATCAGACAAATTTCAGGATTCGACTGCCTTTTGGGACCGTACAGTCCTTCAAGCGCGGTTCGATATACGCAGGAGGCACCGGGGGTGCCGTATGCGCAAAATCTTACCAATCAATCGACCGATCATCCGGCGGTTACCTCTGCGGAACTGATCAAGCAGCGGGCAACGGATGCCGGGATTGCGGTAGAGGAAAATTAGGAGGAATATTAAAATGAAATCAAGATTGCCCCAGGGATATGGCGCAGGCCAGTCTACCAACATGAACCAGATTGCCAAACAGGCACAGAAGATTCAGGAGGAAATGGAAAAGGTTTCCGAGGAGCTTGAGGCGAAGGAATACACCGTGACCACCGGCGGCGGCGTTGTCTCTGTGACCATGCTGGGCAGCCTGCAGATCACCGATCTGACCATCAGCGACGAAGCGATGGAGGACAAGGAAATGCTTACCGATATGGTGACCGGCGCCGTCAACGAAGTGATCCGCAACATCAACACCGACAAGGAAGAAAGAATGAACGCTGTCACCGGCGGACTGTCGCTTCCGGGAATGGGATTCTAATTGGCTTACAGAGTAGTGCCGCTGACACGGCTGGTCGAACAGTTCGAGCGGCTTCCGGGCATCGGCAAAAAGACTGCGCAGCGGCTGGCGCTGTATGTATTGAACCTGCCGCAGCATGAGGCGGAAGCATTTGCGGGCGCGATTCTGGATGCCAAGAAAAAGATTCACCAATGTTCCGTTTGCTGCAATCTGACCGACGGAGAGGTCTGTTCGGTCTGCGGCGACCCTGCCCGGGACAAATCCGTCATCTGTGTGGTAGCCGACCCTAAGGACGTGATCGCGCTGGAGCGCACCCACGAATTCCACGCGGTCTACCATGTGCTCCACGGCTGTATTTCTCCGATGGACGGTATCGGTCCGGAACAGCTCCGCGTCAAAGAACTGCTGGCGAGGATTCAGGCGGGGGGCGTGACGGAAGTGATTATGGCAACCAATCCCACGGTGGAAGGGGAGGCAACCGCCATGTACCTTTCCCGGCTCATCAAGCCGCTGGGCATTAAGGTGACGCGGCTGGCATACGGCATCCCGGTGGGCGGCGATCTGGAATACGCTGACGAGGTTACGCTCAAACGCGCTCTTGACGGGCGCAGCGAATTATGAGGTGTCAATTTGGCTAAAGATAAGAATGCACTCCGAAGCATTGCGCAGAATAAAAAGGCGTTTCACGAATATTTCGTGGAAGAATCCTTTGAAGCCGGCATTGCGTTGACCGGCACGGAAGTGAAATCGCTGCGTGAAGGCAAGGCAAATATCAAAGAAGCATGGTGCGCGGTAGAAAACGGCGAGCTTTTTATCAAGGGGATGCACATCAGTCCCTATGACCATGGCAATATCTTCAATGTCAATCCCTTGCGTGTGAGAAAACTGCTTCTGCACAAGAAGGAAATTGCTCATCTTTACAGCGGCGTCAAGCAGGCAGGCTATGCCATTGTGCCATTGTCGGTTTATTTCAAAGGCTCGCTGGTAAAGGTGCAGATCGGACTGTGCAAGGGTAAAAAACTCTATGACAAGCGTGAAGATGCGGCGAAGCGCGATGCCAAACGCGCCATTGACAGAGCTTTGAAGCAACGAAATCAATAATGTCAAACGGCATTCGCAACTTCTACGACTTGCGAATGCCGTTTGACGTTTGATGGCGGCTGCGCTGTTTTTACGAGAATGAGGTGAGAGATATATGCGTGATTCGCTTTTTAACGCCATTCATTCAGGCTATGCGGGTTTTTCCAAAGGGCAAAAGCTGATCGCGAAATATATGATGGAAAACTACGATAAGGCTGCCTTTATGACGGCTTCCCGACTGGGGAAAACCGTCGGCGTCAGTGAATCGACGGTGGTGCGGTTTGCCACAGAACTGGGATATGACGGCTATCCCGCCCTTCAGAAGGCGATTCAGGATATGATTCCCAATCGGCTGACGTCGGTGCAGCGCATTGACGTGGCGTGCAGCCGTCTCAGCGATGACAATGTACTCAGCAGTGTGCTGGGCTCCGATGTGGAAAAGCTCAGGCGCACGATGGACGAAACGTCCAAGGAAAATTTTGACAAAGCGGTGGAAATGATCTGTTCCGCCAGAAAAATTTACATACTCGGCGCCAGAAGTGCGGAAGCATTGGCGGTATTTCTGGGATACTATCTGAAACTGATTTTCAAGAACGTGGTGGTCATCGACCCGTCCAACGAAAGCGATACCCTCGCCCAGATGATGCACGTGGACAACGAGGCGTGCGTTATCGGCATCAGCTTTCCGCGCTATTGCAACAGCGCGATCGCGGCGCTGCGCTTTGCCCAGACCAAGAGCGCCCATATTATCGCCATTACCGACAGTCTTTCGTCGCCGCTGGCACAATACGCGGAATGTTCGCTGATCGCCAAGAGCGATATGCTTTCCATCGTGGATTCTCTGGTGGCGCCGATGAGCCTGATCAACGCCCTGATCGTGGCAGCCATCAAGCGCAATCAGACCGAGGTATCGGCTATCTTCAGCCAATTGGAAGAAATCTGGGACGAATACGACATCTATCAGAAGCCGGAGGAAGAAACGCCATGACCACACCCGAACTCATTGTCATCGGCGGCGGTCCCGCGGGTATGATGGCAGCGGGAACGGCGGGGGAGAGGGGTGCTTCGGTTCTGCTGATTGAAAAGAATCCCCGCAACGGCAAAAAGCTGTTGATTACCGGAAAAGGGCGCTGCAACGTCACCAACGACTGCGACCGTGACGTTTTTTTCAGTCATGTCCCGGTCAACCCCAAGTTTCTTTACAGCGCCTTTTCCCGGTTCGGCAACCGCGACGTCATGGCTTTTTTTGAGCAGCGGGGTGTGGCTTTGAAGGTGGAACGGGGCAGTCGTGTGTTTCCGGTATCGGACAAAGCGGCGGATATCAACGACGCGCTGATCGGTTATTGCCGCGACAGCGGCGTGCGTATCCTGCGCGATACGGTGACGGATATCCTCTGTGAGGACGGACAAGTGACCGGCGTGCAGACCGAAAGTCACGGCGCCATTGGATGCCGGACCTTGATTGTCGCCACAGGCGGTCTTTCCTATCCGCTGACCGGTTCGACCGGCGACGGCTACCGATTTGCCCGGACGGCGGGACATACCATTGTCCCGCCCATGCCGTCACTGGTACCGCTGGTGGCAGCGGAAAAGGACTGTCGGGATATGCAGGGATTGTCGCTGAAAAACGTGGCGATTACGGTAACGGAAGCCGACAGCGGCAGGGAAATCTATACCGATTTCGGAGAAATGCTGTTTACGCATTTCGGCGTATCGGGCCCCGTGATTCTCAGCGCCAGCTCGCATATGCGGGACGGCAGGAAAAAATATCTGCTGTCGATTGACCTCAAGCCCGCCTTGCGCCCCGAACAGCTTGACGCCAGAATCCAGCGGGATTTTTCAGAAAATATTAACAAAAACTTCGGAAATTCTCTGGCAAAACTCTTGCCACAAAAGATGATTTCTGTTATAATAAAAAGAACAGGCATTCCGTTTGATACCAAAGTCAACATGATTCGCCGCGAACAGCGGCTCACGCTGGTGGAAACGCTGAAACATCTCACCTTTACGATTGTGGGATTCCGTCCCATAGAAGAGGCAATCATTACCTCCGGCGGGGTCAGCGTATCGCAGGTGAATCCCCGCACGATGGAATCCAGATTGATGAAAGGATTATATTTCGCGGGAGAAGTATTGGATGTAGACGCGCATACCGGCGGATTTAATCTGCAAATTGCCTTTTCCACCGGGCGATGTGTCGGAATGGCTGCTTCTGAAAGGATGGGACATACGTTATGATTCAGGTCGCCATTGACGGACCTTCGGGCGCCGGCAAAAGCTCCATTTCCCGCGAGGCTGCCCGCCGACTGGGATTTATCTATGTAGACACGGGCGCCATGTACCGCGCCGCGGCGGTTTTTATCATGCAGCGCCGGATTGACCCCGACGACGCGGAAAAAATCGGCGCGGTGCTGCCGATGATGGATATTGAGCTTCGCTATGAAGACGGCGAGCAGAAGGTCTATCTGTGCGGAGAGAATGTCTCCCGTGTGATCCGCACGCGGGAAGTGACACGCTGCGCGCCCATTGTATCGGCGCAGCCCAAGCTCCGTCAGTGCCTTTCCCAGATGCAGCAGGAAATGGCACAGCACCACAATATTATCATGGACGGTCGTGACATCGGAACCGTCGTGCTGCCCAACGCGGATGTGAAAATCTTTCTGACCGCGTCGCCGGAGGTTCGTGCGCAGCGACGGTATAAGGAACTGCTGGAAAAGGGCATGGAAGCGGATTATGACAGCGTGCTGGCGGATATCCGCGAGCGCGATTATTATGACGAAAACAAGCCGATTTCGCCCCTTCGTCCCGCTGCGGATTCGGTGTTAATCGACACCTCCGAGCTGGATTTCGAGCATTCCGTTCAGTTGGTGGTCGATACCATCCAAAACGGCATTAAATACTGAGAAAGACGGTGAGCGCTATGGGAACGATTCATCTCGCCAAAACCGCCGGTTTCTGCTTCGGCGTCAACCGAGCCATCGAATTGGTGAATTCTCTCCTCGATGAAGGAAAAAAAGTCTGTACCCTCGGACCGATTATTCACAACGCGCAGGTCGTGGGACAATTGGAACGCAGAGGCGTGGTCATCGCCCACCAACTTTCTGACATCCCGAAGGATACTGTACTGGTGATCCGCTCTCATGGCGTACCGCTTTATGTGTATCACGAACTGGAACAGCGCGGTATCGAAATACAGGATGCTACCTGCCCGTTTGTCGCAAAAATTCATAGTATAGTCACCAATGCCGCGGAAAAAGGTGATATAATATTGATTGCCGGTGACGCGGAACATCCCGAAGTCTTGGGAATCAAGGGTCATTGCAACGGTACGGTATATATATTCAGGGATGATGCGGAGTTGACGGATTTGCTGTTTACGCATCCCGAACTCAAAACACAGTGCGTCTCTGTCGTGGCACAAACCACATTCAATACGGAAATTTGGAAAAAATGTTTAAACATTTTCCATAAGGACTGTACAAACGCTACTTTATTTGATACAATATGCAATGCCACTCAAAGCAGACAGCGTGAGGCTGCGGAACTGTCCGAAAAATGTGACCTGATGATCGTGATTGGCGGCGTCAACAGTTCCAACACAGCCAAGCTGTTTCATATCTGCTCCGAGAAATGCAAGAGCATTCTCATCCAGACGGTGGATGATTTGCCGGAAGCCGATGTGCGCGCGGCTCATAATATTGGTGTTACGGCGGGTGCTTCCACGCCTGCTGACATAATTAAGGAGGTTCTATTCAAGATGAGCGAAATCCAAAACAATGAAAACTTCGAGGCAATGCTGGAGGAGTCTTTCAAGAATTCAAATATGCAAGGAAAGGTAGTAACAGGTACTGTTATCAGCGTTGACCCCACCGGGGCATATGTCGATGTCGGCAGAAAACAGACCGGTATCGTCGAACTCAAAGAACTCACTGACGATCCCAACGCCACCACCGCTGATCTCGTGAAGGTCGGCGATGAGCTGGAGCTGATTATTCTCAAGGTCAACGATCAGGACGGCTACATCTATCTTTCCAAGAAGATTCTTGAATCCAGAAGAACGATGGACAAGATGCTGGCTGCTTCCCCGAAGATCACCACCAGAAGAAGAAGACGCGAAGATGATAACGACAACGCCGCGGAGGCTGAGGCGCCCGAGACCACAACCGAAGAAGTGGTCGAAGAGAAGGAGCCAGTGGTCTTTGAAGGCACTGTCAGCCAGGTCATCAAGGGCGGCGTATTGGTTGCCTGCGACGGCGTGACTGTGTTTATCCCGGCATCGCAGTGTATGCTCAAGCCCAAGGAGACGCTTGATACCCTTCTCAAGAAGAAGGTCAAGTTTGTCATCATCGAAGTCATCAAGGGCGGCAAAGGCCGCGTGATCGGTTCGATCAAGAAGCTCGCCGAGAAGGAATTCTGGGACAGCATCGAGCCCGGACAGACCTTTACCGGTGTGGTCAAGTCGCTGACCAGCTACGGCGCGTTTGTCAACCTCGGACCTGTGGACGGCATGGTGCATAAGTCTGAGCTTTCGTGGGAAAAGATCAGAGATCCCAAGGAAGTTCTCTCGATCGGCGACGTGGTGGATGTCACCGTCAAGGACGTCAAGAAGGATAAGAAGACCATTTCCCTCGGTTACAGAAAAGCGGAAGACAATCCGTGGGAGATTCTCCGCAGCAATTATCCGATCGGCACCGTGATTCAGGCAAAGGTTGTGGGCACGCCCAGCTTTGGCGCGTTTGTCAATATCCTGCCCGGTCTCGACGGTCTGATTCACATCAGCCAGCTCAGTCTCGACCGTGTGGAAAAGCCCACCGATGTGGTCAAGGTAGGCGATATGGTGACGGCTGCCATTACCAACATCGACTTTGAAAACAAGCACATCAGCCTTTCCATCAAGGAAGTCCTCAAAGCACAGGCTGCCGCTGCGGCGGAAGCTGAAGAAGTTCCTGCTGAGACAGAAGAAACCGAGGAGACGGCTGAGTAATTTTCCGATTGGGTTACACAAACTGAATGAAAACCCTTGCGGCGTATCAAAGCGTGATATGCTGCAAGGGTTTTTTTTGTGCGGAGTGGGGGAAACCACTCAGTCTGGGTTTTCTTCTGGCGGTGGTGGCTGCTGTGGAGGACTGTTTTTCTTTTTCTTCGCAGACACGCGGGCGAGAGGGTTGCTTTCAATAGCATTGCGCACCTGCTCATTGGAAAGGTGCGTGTAAATTTCGGTGGTGCCGAGATTTTCGTGTCCCAGAATATCCTTTAACACGCGGGTGTCCACACCGCCTTGCTGGTACATCAGCGTCGCGGCGGTGTGACGCAACTTGTGAACCGAGTAACCCTCATCCATTTGGATACCTTTGAGATATTTCTTCACGAGCCATTGGACGGTTTTAGGAGAGATGCGGCGTTTGTTACGGCTGATGAAGAGGGCGTTGCGGTCTTCGTACACAATGCCGTCAACCGGACGCACCTTGCGATAGGCTTCAATGGCACTCATACAGGCTTCGTTCAGATACACCACACGCTGTTTATTGCCTTTTCCCGTGAGTATCAGCGTGTTATCAGAACGAATATCGTTGTAATTGATACCGACCAATTCTGCCAGACGCATCCCGCAATTGAGAAACAACGTCAGAATGCAGTAATCACGTTCTTTATTGGGACCGTCCACCACGTTCAGCAATTCAATACTTTGCTCTAAATCCAGATGCTTCGGCAGGCGTCTGGGCAGTTTCGGATTTCCTAACTGTTCCACGGGATTGTGCTTGATTTGCCCGGTGACTTGATACAGATATTTGTAGAAGGAACGCAGCGATGAGCATTTGCGGGAGCGGGTGTTGTTATTGTTTTGGCGCACCGACGCGAGGTAATTCATGTATTCAAACACATCGGTCAGCGTAACGGCTTCGACCATGTCCAGCGTCACGTCATCAATCGGAATGGTTTCAAATTCTTCTTGTGTCAAGTCTTTGGAAAGCTTGAGAAACCGGAAGAACGACCGCAGATCAATAAAATAACCTTCAACTGTTCTGACCGATTTGCCTTTGATCGTCTCCATGTATCCGAAGTACTCGCGCAGGATCAGCGGGCATTGGTTCATATAATCCATTCGCATAAGGTCTTTTGCTCTCCCCTCAATTATACTAAATATTCATTTAGTATAATTAATATAATGCAATTGGCAGGGTTTGTCAAGTGCTTTTTTATCACTCCCCCTATCACTGACCGGGCATAAAAAACGCATACACAAACCGCTTTTGATCAAAGCAATCTGCGTATGCGTATTCATCGAAAATAAGCTATGCTGTTTTTCTGTTTTTGACCTGAACTAGTTTTTGGCTTGTTTATGGTTGCTCTTGGAACCCACGGCTTTTCGTCCCTCCGCAATGAGACGGACAATTGCCGGGCTGAGAATCATATTGGTCGCCATTTCAATCAGGAAGTTGACGCCCACAAAGCCCACAATCATATAAACGAATACATCGACGAATCCCAGCGCCTCTCCCAAGCGCTCCTCTCCCCAGCCTTTGACGGTGTCGTAGAAAAAGACGCAGCAACCCAGCAGAAACGTACCGGTGTTGACAATCGGCGCGGTAATAGCCGCCAGCACCACGCCCAGCGTTGTGTTTTTCTTTTCAACCAGACTGAAAACCACACCGGCAAGGAATCCTGCCAGCGTACCCTTGAGCAGACAGACGATAATGGTTCCCGGTACATTCACGGCGAAAAACGGCGCCGCGTCCAACAGCGTCATATAGCCGAAAATAAATCCGAGCCATGCGCCTGCCCGTTTGCCATAGAGCGCCGCTCCGATGACAATCGGCACCAGACTCAGCGTGATGGAGAAAGTACCGAACCGGATACTGCCTCCGACGAGCTGAAGCACGACCACAATGGCTGTCAACAGTGCCACGCCGACGAGCTTCAATGTGTTGACCTTTTTCATAAAAAAACCTCCTGCTGCCGTTCCACACAACGATGGATACGACGCAATTATTTTATATTGAAGACAATGCGTCTCCGCATTATTCCAATATCCACTTTTTATGATTTTTTGTTCTTCTCGTAGAGAATGCGCAATCCATCCAGCACCAGATTTTCGTCCTGAATAAAATGCCGTTTGCAGCAGCGCACCACTTCTCCGGAAAAACCACCCGTAGCGATAGCGGTGACCGGCATTCCCAGTTCTTCCTCGATTCTGTCCAGCATACCGTCCAGCAGCGAAGCCGCACCCAGAATCAGTCCCGACTGCATGGATTCAATGGTGCTGCGCCCCACCACCCGTTTCGGGGCAGCATATCCGATTTCAGGAAGCAACGCGGTATTATTGACCAATGCCATCAGCGATGTGCGGATGCCGGGATAGATAATGCCGCCAATCATCTTGCCGTCCTGATCCACCACGGAAATGGTGCTGGCGGTTCCCAGATCGCACACCGCATTGGGAAGCGGGTATTTGGTACGCGCCGCCACCGAAACGGCAAGTAAATCCGCTCCCAGTTCGGCGGGGTCATTAATCGCTATATTCAAACCGGTTTTCATGCCCGGACCCACGATCATCGGAGAAAGACCTGTCACCTTCCCCACCGCCCGGCAAATCGGCTGGGTCACGGCTGGCGATACGGACGCCACAATGGAGCCATCCAGCGCTGCCACATCACAATGATACAATTGAAAAATACCCATCAGCTCGACAGCATACTGATCGCCGGTCCGGTTCAGGTCTGTCGCAATACGAGCCGTAAATGTCAGTGTTTTGTCGTCATACACACCGACCGTTACATTAGTGTTGCCGATATCAATCGCCAGAAGCATGGTCAACCTCTCCCCTACTCTGTTCAATATGTTCTTATTTTACACCAGTTTTAGTTGACTGTCAATCTTTATTTTCAGATGCCCTCCATTCAAAAGAAATAAGACCCCCCTTTGCGGATGCAATGGGAGTCTTATAAAACAAAACACAGCAAAAAATACTAAAAAACTCAGACATACAACGGCTGCACTTGTTTTCCTTCCAGCGCGGCGCGAATGGCTTCCGGCGTCTTGTCAAAATGTGCCACCATGGAATTCGGCTTTTTAACCGGATCGTCCTGCGACAGCGGAATCAGATAGATATGCTTGCTGTTCATCAGCAAACCGATATTTTTGGCAGCGGCAGCCAGGGCGTCATTGGTGGATACCCCCAGCACCAACGGTCTGGCGTTGCGCAGGTGGGCTTTTGCCGCCAATGTGACCGCCGTATCCGTCACCCCGCTCGCCAGCTTTGCCAGCGTGTTGCCCGTGCACGGGGAAATCACCAATATATCCAGCAGCTTCTGAGGACCGATCGGCTCTGCCTGCGGAATGGTGTGTATTACCATTCTGCCGCAGATTCCCTCAATTTCTTTGACAAAATCCGACGCGCGTCCAAAGCGGGTATCCAACGTATAAGCATTCTCCGACATGATGGGATACACATCAGCCCCCATCTCCGCCAGCACCTTCATCTCGTCAATCGAGCGGCGGAAGGTACAGAACGAGCCGCACAGCGCATATCCCACGCGGATTCCTGTAAAATTCTCCATCACGCTTTTATTCCTCCTCCAACATCAACATCACGGTATCTTTGATAATTCCGGCAGCGGTCAGGGGCGCATACTGCCCCGGCAGTCCTAACGCACGCCACGCCTGTATATCCCGCTTTTGGCATGCCTCTGTATCTACCCCGCCCGGCAGAGATGCCAGATCCATGATGGCGGCGCCGGACGGTAAATGATCCAGAAAGCGATGATCGATAACAGGCGCAGGCACCGTGTTGATGACTATCTCAAAATCCTTTGCCCGACGGATGGCTTTGGGAAAGGTCAGCGCTTCCATGCCCTGCGAGGTAACCCATGCCCGATCGCTCGGTCTGCGTGCCGCCACCGCGACATCCGCGCCAAGTGTCCGCAGCATTGGCGCCAGCGAACGCGTAATCCTGCCGCATCCTGTTATCAGAATATGACTGCCGCAGATGGTGCGCGGCACATGGACAATCAGTTCTGCCAGCGCCCCTTCGGCGGTTGCCTGAGCGTTGCGCAGCAGAAACGATTCATTAGCCGAATAATCCAGCAGATTGAGCTTCGCGTATTCGGTAGAAACGCTCCGTAACGGAGAGGCGATGCCGACAAAGACCGTTTTGCCTCGAAGTGCCTCGCAGAATTCTCCGTCCAAAGCAATACGATATTGGCTGAGCGGTGCATTGAGCGTCACGCCGTCCCGGGTGGCAGGCATAGGCAAAATGATGATATCCGACATCAGCACAGCGGTCAGCGGGTCCGTGGAAGCGGTTCCGATCAACAGATGGGGCATCTGCTCAAATCCGGCACAATATACAGTCGCACCCTCTCCCGCTAACAGATTGGCAAGCGCAGCCTGACGCGCGTCGCCCCCGATGACAGCAAATATGGATTGATCCAATAGCAGTCCCTCCTCAGCGTTTTTTTCATAACCTGTTTTTTATCGGTCCGATGCTCCCCCGTCATTCCCTGATCCCTCCTATTTTCATAGTATGGCGCATCTCCGCAAAAGACACAAAAAAAGGTCGTGAAAGAGCGCTGTGGCTCTTCCATGACCTTTGAATTGGCAATGCTTTCGGTTGAACAGGTTCTGTTGGTAATTTCTATAATTATATTATGCTATCAACAAAAATCTCATGTCAATGATCCTTGGCAAAGCGTCATCGAGCAGAAAAACAATCTGATTAGTTTTCCTTCATCTTTGCAAAGCACTCGCTGCAATAAACCGGGCGACCGTCCGTGGGCTTGAAGGGAACCTTTGCCTCACCGCCACAAGCCGCGCAAACAGCGGTATACTGCTCACGCTGCTGTCTCGACGCATTCTTTCTTGAGTCACGGCACTCTTTGCAGCGCTGGGGCTCGTTTTCAAAGCCCTTGCTGGCATAGAATTCCTGTTCGCCTGCGGTGAAAATAAATTCCTTGCCGCAATCTTTGCATCTGAGAGTCTTGTCTTCGTACATGATAAAATACCTCGCTTTGAGAAATGAAATGGGGGTGCCTCGCAACACAGAGCAACGGTACCGCCGCATCTGTCCTTACAAGAGCCTATCAATACCGCGCTCATGAACTGATCGCGATATCAAATAAAGAAAAAAACTAATCGGTTTGAAACGACTTCATTTTCTTCCTTACTCTCTGAATTGCATTATCCACTGACTTGACACTGATACCAAGCAGCTTCGCCGTCTTTTCGTAAGAAAAACCTCTGAGACGCATCTCCACAACGGTCTTTTCCAACTCAGTAAGCCGCGAAGCAATCGCCTCCGTCAGCCTGCCGATGTTCTCTTTTTCAAATATGCGCCCTTCGGGATTCCCTGACGACGCAGATAAATCGTCAGTCAACGTATTGCCCATCATCTCCGCCTCAACCAGCTCACGATGATCATTCAGCGGACGGTTTTTCTGACTGAGATACATCCTTACCGCAGACACCAATACACGATCCACACACAACTCGGCATATGTGCGAAAAGAAGCACCTTTGTTCGGATCAAAACTCTTTACCGCATTGAAAAAACCAATGGCCGCCTCCTGCGAGAGATCATCCACATCACAGCCGCTCAAGTGTTCTCTGGCAGACGCCTTGGCGTGTATCATTGAGCTGTAACGTCCCAGCAGGCAGGCAAACGCTTCCTGATCGTCTGCTTTGGAGAGGGTAATTAACTCATTGTCCGTCATTTCTGAGAGAGAACGCATGATACCTCTCCTCTCACAACCGCGCCTGACACAATACAGTAAAGGCAGTGACCCCTTGACCAAATCATATTTCCCAAAAGCTGCATAAACGAAACGCAATTCACATTGCTAGTTAGTATATTACACCAAAATAACTTCTTTGTCAATAGGATTTCGTCATAATTTTATAAATTATTAAATCCAATCCTTGGTTTTACGCCTCATCCGTTTTGGATTGTATCTCAGCCAGCACTTTGGAAACCGCTCCGCCAGCCACTCTGGCACCGTTGCCGCCGTTCTGCACAAACGATACGAACGCGTAGGGATAGTTTTCGTTCCGGCAGAAACCGATAAACCACGCGTGGGAAGTCTGACCGCCGTCCAGTTCGGCAGTGCCGCTTTTGGCACAGATTTCCATGCCTTGTGGGAAATTTTCCTCACCGTATTTCGTGAGAACGTTGTTGCGCATCATTTCCGCCAGCTGATCGGCTGTGTTGCGGCTGAGACAGCGTGTGCTATCGGGCGAAACCGGAAGCGTGCGGCGAAAGCCGGAGGAATCGGTGATTTTTTCAATCAGATACGGCTCCACACACATCCCATGGTTGGCAATGATTCCCGCGCAGCGCATCATGGCAAACGGGCTGACCAGATCGTTATGCTGCCCGATACCCGTCCATGAAAGCTCGTTTTCACCGCCCGACGTGGCAATACTGCCTTTGACGACTTTGATGCCGTTGAGTGTATGGGCTTCAGTGATGCCAAGCTGCCGCGCATACCGCACCGTGGTTTCCCAGCCGAGCTGACGCGAAATATTGCCGAACGCAATATTGCAGGAATTAGCCAAGGCCTGCGGGAAGTCCTCTTCGTGATGGGTGCCGGAGCAGACGATTTTCTGCCCGTTGATAATTTCATATCGGTGGCAGACGAAGGTCTGGTCAAAGATATCGTCGATGGTATCAATCGCGGCAGCCGCCGTGACAAGTTTGTAAGTGGAGCCGGGCGTAAAGCGGGAAGAAAGCACACGGTTGAGATACACGCCCTCATAACTGTCATCATCCGCGGAAATCACAGGCGGATTTTCCGGATCGTAGGTCGGCGTGCTGACCAGACAGATCACCTCGCCGGTCCGGTAATTGTAAATACACATGGCGCCTTTTTTGCCCTTAAGCTGCTTATAGGCGGCTGCACAGATATCAGCGTCCAATGTGGTATAAATGCTGTTGCCGGTGCCGCTGACGGAATAGGTGCCGTTAATGATATTATACCCCATCAATTCGTCGGCATACACTTTTTGAAGGGAGGTAGCGATATTGCTTTTTTTGTCCCCCACAATGTGCATCGTCGCGCAGCGGACGTTTTTATTGTCACTGTACTTTCTCACGCCGTCTTCCGTGTGAACCAGTGGGTTGCCGTCCCGGTCATAAATCGCGCCGCCGATCAGCACGCCGTTGGCATAGATGTGTTTGTTGGCGGTAAAATTGACCCATTGGCTGCCGTCATGGAAAAAACGGTAGGAAAAGACGCCTACTCCCACCATCAGACAGAGAATAATCAGCAAAACGCTCATCGCGCGCCGCTTCACTTTTTTCATATCCGATCCAGCACTCCTTTCCCATCAATACCGATGCTTTTTGCCGATATAGCTTTCTCCCGTATCGGAATCGTCCGAGCCGGTATAGCGGTGCCGCTGCCGGGAGCGCCGCACGGTTTCGCTTGACACAGGCTCTCCCATGGGTTGCGACGGAGGTGCCGAAGCATGGGGAGGCATTGTCGGCTGAACCTGCGAAGGAACAGAAGAAACAGCGGAAGCCGTTTGCACGGCGGGCGGTACCGTTTTCACCGGTTCAGCCGCTTCCACATATCCCGCGCCGCCTTCTTCCTGCTGCGCGGCAAAGTCGATGTCCGCTTCCCGCCGCAAAACCCCCATATCAATGAGCTTTGCGCGCACGCGCTCCGCAAGCTGTCCCAGCTTGGAAAAATCATACTCACTGCGTCCGATACGGTTTTCCATCTCGGATACCCGTCGACCCTGCGCGTCATACATCGGCTGACCGCTCATCATGCGGGTCTGGAAGTTTTCTCTGGCAGCGGCAAAGCTGGCGTTGCGGCGGGTATCAGCCGCCTTGATAAACGCAAGCAGTCCCCAGCTGGACAGCATACTGGAACCGCCGTTGGACACAAACGGAAATGTCACGCCGGTCAGCGGCAGAATATCCACTGACCCCAGCGTATTCAATGTTGTCTGAAACACCATCATGCTCACCGCCGCGCAAGCGGCAATGACATAGAAGGAGGAACGACCGTTGCCCGCGCTCTTGACGGTAAACGCCGCCAGCGCGCAGATAGCCGCAACCGAAAGTACCGCTACGATAAGCCCCCATTCCTCGCATACCACACCGAATACCAAGTCGGTATCCGCGGCTACCACATTCCGGAGCCAGCCGTTCCCGATGCCCACACCCGCAATACCGCCGCTGGCTGCCGCCGACATGGTACGGGTCTGCTGATAACCTGTGTCATACGCGTGCTCCCACGCGTGACCCCAGACCTCAAACCGCCTTGCCACATAGGGCTTGAATTTCAGCACCAGCATCACGCCGAACACTACCGTCGCGCCGATCAGGGCAATCGTGGCGAAATCGCCCGACCGCATGAAAGCGATCACAACGAACGCCACAAAGAAAATCGACGCGGTGCCAAAGTCGCCCATCAGCGCCAACGCGCCGATACACACGCCCGAAAACCCGATAAAATAAAACAGATTCTTCTTGGTGAGCAGCATATCCAGCGTTCCCGCGCCGATAAAGACAAACGCCACCTTCACCAGCTCCGACGGCTGAAGCGATACGCCGCCGAGTGAAATCCAGTTGCGCGCGCCGTTTTTGACCTGACCGAAAACCACGTTGAAAAACAGCAGCGCTACGGCGGCAATCATCACATACATTTTCACCGAGGTGACACGCTTGAGATCACGCAAAAACCATCCAATCAGAATAAAGAGCCCGAATCCCAGCAAAAACGCAAAAAACTGTTTATAGAGTTCCTTTGGCTCCCCCGAAGCCGCCACAGAAAAACCGATGGTGGAAAGGAAAAACGCCAGCATTTCCACTTCCACGCCGGTTTTGACCAGCACGCGCATGACCGCATAATACGCCCACATCAAAAAGCCCAATCCGCCGAAACAGACAATCACCGACGTTCTGTCCACTTCCCCGCCCGACAGCAATTCCATGGCGGTCAGCACCAGAAATACACTCAGCAGCATCAGTGTATGCACCGGTCTCAGGAGCTTAGCCACTTTCTGGTTGGCGTTTTTTCGGTCGCTCCTCGGACGCGTGACCAGAAAGCGGGCTTCCACGCCGGCAAAATTCAGCGTACTGCCCGCCGTCAGTACGGCGGTTCCCTTGACAGGGACGCCGTTGACTTTCACCCCGCCGGTGGAGCCGAGATCGGATATGGTCCATTTTTTGTTTTCATCCCGGAGCAGCACCGCGTGAGATCGGGATACGGTGGGATAATCAATTACAATATCACTGGAAGCGGCCCGTCCGATGGTGTTCTCCCAGTGGCTCACCGGCACCCGACCGAATCCTTCCACTTCCAGATACGCCCATACCTCCGGTGCTTCCTGTCCCGACAGCATGGAACGCACGCACCGCCATAGCACAACCAATGCAATGACCGGAATCATCCATCGCGCAAAAAACGTAATACCACCCATGGAATGTACGATTCCCTTGATGAAATCCCACAATTCTTCCCCGAATGTGGGGGTATTCGTTACTGTCATCCAGTACCACATAAAACCGTTCCCCCTTCTTTCCCTATTTCCTTAAAACACAATGGTCGGTATCCGCCAAAAAGCAGACACCGACCATTGGCTCATACTTCATTTCACGCCCGTAGGACGTTTTTTTCGCTTAGTCAAGGCGATTAATCACGCCGAGCAGTACCGGCAGATTGTAATTGCGGTCAACTACCATAAAGAGGAAGGGACGATCGAGTGTAATGACAAAGAGATCAGTGGGGATACCCTTCTCATCCGCGACCGACGCGGCTGTACCCTTTCTGGTTCCCTGTTCGGTAATGCTGAAAGAAGAGCGTACAAACAAATCGCCCGCATACAGCTTGCCGTCCGATGTTCCCAGCTTCAGCAGGTTGGCAGCCTCCGGATTAAACGACTGATTCAGCTTCATTTCACGGAGCGTATCCGCCATACCGCTGCGGGATTCATAACTGAATTTGGGAATCGTCGCGTCTACCCAATAGGGCATCTCGCTCTTAAAGAGTTTGGTATATTTATCACCGACCGTAATGCTGGCGATATAATCTTTGATATTGGTAAACTCGCGAGGCAGAATCGCCACAAACGCATAGTTGCCGCCGGAGAATTCCTTGATAAAGCCCGAGGAAAGATCATCGTGAATATATGCCTGTTCATAGCCGGACATCATCTGTGCCTTCTGCTCTTCCCCCGACGTAGTGGTGAAAACGCTTTCCTGAATATTCTGATAAGAATACTGCTTCGACCAGCTTCCGTCGAGCAGCACCGAACTCATCAGATACATGGGAGCATCATCGGGCAGTTCATCGACAATATATTCCACGCTCTGTCTGGTTTCATTGGAAATCCAGTTGCTGATATTTGTCACCGCGCTCGCACCGAAGGTCTCTTTGAACATAGCGTTGCCATAATACGTAGCGTTGGTCTGCAAAAACTCCTGATTGACCGAAACCTTCTTATCGGCATTAAACCATGCGGCATTATTGAAATACAGCTTGGTCATATCCGAATCCGCCAGCCGCTCCTCATAGGAATGAATATAGACATTCATCTGTTCGGGCGTGAGCGTCGTACCGAGCATACTTTTCAGTTCATCCGCATTGGCTCCGCCGGCACCGTTATAGAGCAGACCCAGGTTGTGTGCCACTGCGAGCGGCGAAACAATGACGTTCTCATCGTCGGATGTATATGCTTTTTGCAGCAGTTTGAACGCGAATGTACCGTATTTCTGACAAAACTGATCGTTCAGATCCGCTTCGGAAGCATTTTCAGCCGTAATGCCTTCCATCAGGTTTTCAGCGGTTACTTCTTTCTCGCAACCCGCGAAAGCGCCAATCAGCATTGCGGAAGCAATCAGAACGGAAACCGCGCGACGTATTTTTTTCATCAGGTAATTTCCCCTTTCGGTTGGTTTACCAGTATTATACCATCTATTTTCGGAAAAGGGAAGAAGTTTTATTCATTTTTTTGAAATTTTTACGTTTTCAGCCAATGACCATGGGCTTTTTGCGTCAAAATCAATCCTCACAGGCAATCAGTTCATGCGCATAGGGAAGCGACAAAATCCAATCGCAGAAAGTATGCCATTCGTCGAGCTTATGATGACGGCGGGCAAAGTAAATATTGACCAGTGTTTCATAATTCATCGTACAGGTGCGCATCTGCTGATAGCTCGACGGAAGCAGCTGAATGAGGTCATACCAGTCTGCCTTATCCTTTGTCTCCAGATAGCGCAGCCGAATCCGTTCCAATTCTTCCACCACACTTTGCAAAAAGGCTTCTGTGGAAGGCGTCATATGATCGTGGCTGAAATCGTCCAGTACAAAGGGCTTTGCGGAAATTTTATGCATGGTACTGGTGGAGTTGGCGACCGTTGCCACCTTATAGGTGTCGTATTCCTTCCACCAGTACAGCGGCGCGGTGATATCCACCGATACAAAAACCTGCCGTAAGAACTTCCGATGATCGCTTCCCGCACGGCGCAGACGTCCCGCCAGATCCAAATCGTTTGCCCCCAGCACATAATCCCCGTCCTCGTTATAGTAGCTGTCGCTTCGCGCCCAGCTGTTCATGGGATTGCGCGCACCGCGCATGGCATTTTCCAGATTCATCACACTGGTTCTTTCCAGTTGAATCATACAACCATCCTTTCTGAAAACTACGGATATAGCAAAAGGTGAACAGCAACACAGCGTACTGAAATATTTCAGTACACCATCCACTATTCACCATTCGCTATTCACTATTCACGAATTTTGGTGCCGGTGACCGGGGTCGAACCGGTACGGTATCGCTACCACCGGATTTTGAGTCCGGCACGTCTGCCAATTCCATCACACCGGCAAATAAAATGTCTTGCGGATCGCTCCGCAAGACATCTAAATGGTGGAGCATAGGGGAGTCGAACCCCTGACCTTTTGAATGCCATTCAAACGCGCTCCCAACTGCGCTAATGCCCCGTGTCGTTCCGACGATCATCACCGTCCGCGACAGCTTCTAAACTATACCATACAGGATTGGCGTTGTCAAGTGTTTTTTTGAAAATCTCATATTTTATACAAACTATTTATATATTTATCTGAAAAATTCAAATTCGATACCAAATGATTTTTCCTCCTCTTCCATGCAAAAAAGACTTGCCATGCGAACGAAAAACGCCTATAATGAAAAAAAAGACTTGTCGGAGGCGGCGCAAATGCACGAAGAACACACAAAAGGAAAACAATCGTCAGAAGTGGCGCATATGCACGAAGGACATAGAAAAAGACTTCGTCAACGGTTTATTCATGAAGGTTTGGAAAACTTTGAACCTCATGTGATTCTGGAACTGCTGCTGTTTTATGCCATTCCGCAGAAGGATACCAATGAAATAGCTCACAGGCTGCTGGAACACTTTGGTTCCCTCAGCGAGGTCTTTGACGCGTCGTTTGAAGAATTGATGAAAATAAAAGACATCGGCGAGTATTCTGCTTCATTGATTTCTATGGTTTCACAGCTCAGCAATGTCTACATGATGGATAAGGCTGCCAAAAAAGCCATACAAGGTCTGGATCAGGTGGCACAATTTGCCTATGAATGCCTGATGCACAAGAAAACCGAGCATATTCTTCTGATTTGTCTGGACAATAACAAGACAATGATCACCCATAAAATAATAGCAGAGGGCTCGGTTGATCAATCACTGGGAGATATCCGCGACATTGCCCGGATTATGCTGGGCGTCAATGCCACTGCCGCCGTGCTGGCACACAACCATCCGCGGGGCAGCACCCGTCCATCCGGGGCTGACGAACAGTTTACTATCAATATCAATGAAGGGCTTTCCAAGCTCCATCTCAAGCTGTTGGATCATGTGATCGTTAATCCCGGCGGCTATTTTTCCATGGCTTCTGAACCACGGAAATACGGACACTGTTTCTTATAGTCACATTTACATCAAACGGTTCCCCGCACTGCTGTCTTCTTTATGGAAATACAACAGTGCAGGGAACGCTGTATCCGAACATATGATGGTATTATTTCACAGGTGTAATGGTGATGTCTTTTACCTGCACACCGGTCTGGGATGTCACGATTTCCGTGACCACGGAAACCTTATCGGCCGTCAGGCCGTCCGATTCCGGCAGCAATACCGTTACCTTTCCGTCATTGATAAACACCATGCAGTCACTGTATCCCTTGGCCTTGATCAGTGTTTCGGTGGTATTTTCCTTTTGGATATTGTTGATATGCGCGGTCCGGCTCTCAAGTGCCTGCGCTTTGAGTACAGGATCGGATGAAGCGTCCTTAAGCTGCTTTTCCAACTGATCCAGCACGGCATCGCGGGCGTTTTGCCGGTTGAACCGGCTCTCGCTCAGCGGGCTGACGGCTGTCGTGCCGGTTTCCTTGGCGTCGCTGCTCACATCTGCGGACACGTATTTTGCCTTTCCCAATTCCGAATCGCTCACCGTCGTCTGCCCCGTCGGCCAGACAAAGCGTTCCGTGGGTGCAAGCTTCCAGTTCAGACCAACCGCCGCTCCCAGTGCCAGCACCAGTCCCGCCAGCATCACATGTCTTTTTCCGATTTTCATTTTGGATTCCTCCTAGGTTGTCAGTAATTTTTTTACAGAATTGATCAATAGAAATTCCTGCATTATTCTCCCAATCTCGTGACGCACACGCGATTGGAGCCGGTATGAAGCGCGGTAGTCACCAGATCGGTGATCCGCTGACGTACATCCGCATCGTCCGCGCCGCTGCATACCACCACTACCCCGGCGACCGTGGGTGTGATTTCCTTCAGCAGCAGCGGCGCCTCTCCCCCGCCTCCGTTGACCAGAATCAGGGATTCTTCTCCCGTCCGCTTTTCATCACGAACCGTTTTGCCGCCGTCATCGGATTTTTCCGACAGCGCAGCGGTGTTTTTTTGCTGACTGGCATAGACATATTCGGTACCGCATTCCAGCGTAATCATAACCTTTGTGCGACCCGCGCCGTCCACGGAGGAAATCAGTTCGGTCAGTCTCGCTTCCAACTGTCTGGTGTATTCCTCCTGACTGAGTGAAGCCGTTTCGACACTGCCTGCCGTCTGTACAGCGGCTGATGTGGTTCGTGTCGGCTGCGAAAACCGGTCAGAGAAATAAATCAGCATCATGGCGGCTAAGCCGAGCAGCACAATGATCCGCAGCCGGGTATCCCGATCAACGCGGGCAAAGCGTTCCTTCCACCCTGCCGGAACAATACGTTCCCATAATTCCTTAGCGTGAATGTCATCCAATTCTTTCACTTCCCTTCCTCACGGCGCTTGTTGCTCCACCGTTACTTTCGGTTCCTGCCCGATGTAAGGGAGCAGCAGCCGCTTGATTGATTCGGCTTGTACCGCATCCTGCTCTTTGACAATCACCTCCACCTGCCCAATGGATATGCGTCTGTCATCGGAATTATCCATCGTAACTTCCATTCGCTGATAAGAAATATGACTGTCGTCCAGCACGCGGCGGAGATTCTCCTCCAGATAAGCCGCATAGATTCGGCTGGCATTGCTTTCCACCTCATTTTCCAGCGCCGGATTTTCAAAGGAAGCCAGAGAAAATGGAGATTGGCTGAGCACTTGGAACCATTGTCCCGCGTGGCGCAATGGCTGACAGATCACACACAGAACCATCATGGATACTATCATGCGCAGCAGTTTGGCGGTGCTGCTTTTGGGAAACAGCATCATAAACAGTGCACCCCATACGCAAGCGACGCATACAGTCATCGTCCATTGACGTATTTCTTCCCACATTTTCTCTCCTCCCTGCTTTTATGCGTTTTGTTGCATGACCGCCAGAATACTGCCCAATGTCAGCAAAAATAGCGAAAAGATCATTACGCCCAGCATCAGTGACAGCACTGCGGAAAGGGATTTCATCAGCTTGTCAACCGTGTGAAGTTCAAGTACTTCACACACTGCGAGACCGACATCTATGACCATGCGCCATAGTATCGTCCGGATCATCAGCGGCAGATACACACATCCTACCGCGATAATGCCGAACGCGCCCACCGAACCGCGTACAAGTGACATTCCGCTCTGAATGGTCAGATAAGCGTCGCCCATGGCGCCGCCTACGACCGGCACGCTTCCCGCAATCACAAACCGGGCGGTACGGGCAGCCAGATTGTCTGCCGACGCGGCAATGGCGCCGCTCAGACTCAGCACGGCAGTCAGTGTGACTGCCAGAAAGCTCAGCATCCATTTAGCGTTTTTTTCAAACAAACGCACTATTGCATCTATCCGGATGGTTTCGGAGAAGGAAGAGACACAGGACAGGGCAAGAAAGATTTGCAGCAACGGGAGTATCAGTTCCCGCACACAAATGGCACATACCTCTACCGCGCCAAACAAAACAGAACGACAGCTTGCCGCCATGACTGCCTGACCATTCGCCAGCAAAATCCCAATGAGAACCACTCCATACGCTTGCGTAAAGGAACACGCCGTCTGAGAAGCCTGACCAATCTGCCCGATCAGTGCAAAAACCGGCGCGCCCAACGTCACACCCACTGCCATCGCCATCACAGAACCGACAGTCGGCGCCAATGGCGAATCCAGCGTGTCCTCTCCCCCTTTGAAAAAAGATGCCAGCAGCAGCAGTGCCAAAAGAAATCCAAGGGATGTCAGCGGTGTGCGCATTTCTCTTTGCGTGACAGATAGCAGGGTATTTACCACTTCTTCTGCTTTCAGCGAAGACAGGGCGTCAGATGTGACTCCTTCTATCCCCAGCCGCTGCAAGTCTTTTTGCGTTTCTGACGGAAGTTCGTTCCACAGTTCCGTGGCACCGCTGGCTTCCATCTGTGCCTCATAATCATATGAAACCACAGGGGAAGAAGGTTCTGAGACGTTTGAGGCATATACCATACAGTCTGTCATTGAAATCAGCAGCGGCAGACACAAAAGCAGTACAGTCATCTTTTTTTTCATCAGCATTACGCTCCGATCATTTGTGTGGCCAGCGACAGCATTTCACGAAACAGAGGAAACGCTGTCAGGAGCAGCGCCACTCGTCCGCCCAATTCCATTTTCCCTGCCAGCGCGGTTTGTCCCGCATCGCGGCAAACATCCGCCGCCGCCTGTACCGCGAGGCAAATCCCTACGGATTTCAAAACAATATCAAAAAAACGACTTTCTATGCCGCCGAGCTCTGAAAGCGCTCGCATTTCTTCCAGAATCGGCAGCGCGGCTGACAGTAAATACAGTGACAGTACTACACCGCAGACCAGGCAGAGTGTCAGTGCCAATTCCGGTTTGCATTGCCCTAATGTGACAATTAACAGGCACATGACGATACCCATACCCGCGAATGACAGCAGATTCATTTCCCGCTTACCTCCTGCCAGTATTACAATATTACAGTCCAAAGGTGGTTTTGACGGTTTCAAACAGGATACTGATTTCGGATATCATCATCATCAGTACCACAATAATTCCCGCCAAAGTGGTCATCATTGCCTGTTCCTCACGCCCTGCGCGGATCAATACCTGATTGAGTACTGCCACAATGATGCCGATGGCGGCAATTCTGAAAATCAGATCCACATCCATGTCCGCCGATCCGTCCTTTCTGTTTGAGTGATTCCTCTGGATTCACAGCAGCAGCAGCGCAAGAATGATGCCGCATGAAGAGCCAATCGCCGTATATACGCTGCCGTCAGAAGTCATTTTAAGCCTCGATTCGTCACAGGCGCGGGATAATCGTTCATCAATCAGCGCAAAGGTGCGAAGCTCACCATCCACATCGTTTTTCCCCAGCAGCGCAGCGCAATCAGATAACAGTTGTATATCCTTCACAGACAAACACAACTCATCTTTTTCGGCATAAAGTGTCTTTGTCCACGCAGTCGCAAAAACCGCTTGTGCTTGTGCCAGCGTGTCCTGAAGCTGCTGTAAAAAAAGCGCCTCAGGATGTCGTTCCGATAATGCTGCAATCATTTCGTTCAGTGTCAGCCCGCTGTGGGCTACCATACCCCGCATTTCCAGAAACAGAGCGCGAAACCATTCCAGCCGCTCTGAGCGAACCGTGAGTTTCCGTTTTCCCTCCCACCCCAGCCGCCAGCCGCATAGCACCAGCACACCGCAAGCCATGATTTTAAGCGTCATGCCCGTTCACCTCGATAATACGGTCCACCATGCCGACTTCATGCGGTTTGAGCAGAATCAAAGAACCAAACGCACCTGTCCGTCGTAATGTCTGAAAAGACTTGCGCCTGTAAAGTTCATCCACATCACAGGCGTGAATCGACGAAATAATGGCTATACCCGCATTGAGTCCTTCACAAACCGCCTCCGCCTCGCCTTCACCGCCGATTTCATCGCAGATAATAACGTCGGGTGAAAGCGTGCGAAGTGCGATTAAAATGCCTTCTCCTTTGGGATAACCGTTCAATACGTCACAGAAGGGTCCCAACGTATGCTGGGGTTCCCCACGATACATAGCGGCAATTTCTCCTCGTTCGTCCACTATCGTAACCTTTTGGCGATACGCTGACGAGGAAAGCGACAGCGCGATATCTCGCAGCAGTGTGGTCTTTCCGCTTCCGGGCGACCCCACAATCAGTGATCCGGCAGGCAAACGGGAAAAAATTGCCTCTGATAGGGACGAAGCACAGCCGATATATTCATTGGCAATCCGGATATTGATGGACGAAACATATCGCAATGTCCGGTTTCCGTTGCTGTCGGTTGCTGCTGTACCGCAAATCCCCACTCGATGTCCTCCCGGAAGTGTGACAAAACCGTTTGCGAGTTCGTTTTGATAGCTGTAAACCGAGTAATCGCAGATTTTTTCAAACACTTCACGAATCTCTCTGCCCGTCAGTCGATGATTCTCGCACAGGAAATGTGCCTGTCGTCCCGCCATAATCACAATTGGCTGTCCGCATCGAAGACGTATTTCATGCGCGTATGTTTTCCCGGGGGATTGCCACTGTGCCAGTGCTTCCGCCGCATATGCCGGAAGATAGGAAGCAAAATCCCACGGAACACAGCGACGGTTCTCTGAAAGTGTCATGGTAATTGACATGATGCACGTCCTCCTTTTGCCAAATGTATATGCGGACAATCTCAGAATATGCCTGATCTCACAAAGAAAACCTGTTCCACATGAAACAATTTCAGATTGATACAATTTGTTAAAAATGTTGTGACAGAAAGAATTGCGGTTGTCATACTTTGTTCATAATAATATGTTATACTAGGATTCATCCCATGGAAATGAGGTTATCCGATTGAAGCAAGTCATCGTTGGCAAGAACGACGCGGGACAACGGTTGAGCAAATTCATAGAAAAGAGCTTCCCGGCTATTCCTGCTTCGCTAATGTACAAAAGCATCCGTACTAAGAACATCAAAGTCAATAGAAAACGATGTACGCCTGATCAAAAGCTATGTGAAGGTGATTTAGTTGACATATGGCTGAAAGACGAATTCTTCACACCTCCCATCCGGCAATACGAGTTTTTACAGGCGTCGGATAAACTTGACGTGGTGTATGAAGACGACAATATCCTGATTGCCAACAAACCGCAGGGATTAATTGTCCATCAGGACGAACGGTATGAACCGGACACCTTAATTTTTCGTATTCAGAAATATCTTTACAGCAAAGGCGAGTATCTGCCCGACGAGGAACAATCCTTTGTCCCCGCGTTAGTCAACCGCATTGACCGCAATACGGCCGGCATGGTCATCTCCGCTAAAAACGCCGCCGCACTGCGGATTCTCAATGCCAAGATGAAAGCCAGGGAGATTCATAAAAAATATCTTTGTCTGGTGTGCGGCTGCCCACACCCTGCCGAAGCCACATTGGAAGGATATCTTGAAAAAAACCAAAGCCAGAATCGCGTCTATATTGAAACCAAGCGTTCCGCGTCCGGCAAAACCATCCGCACACATTATAAAGTGGTGGAGACCATCGGGGACATCAGCTTAGTGGAAGTGGATTTGCTCACGGGACGCACCCATCAGATACGCGCTCACATGGCGTCCATCGGTCATCCGCTGCTGGGAGACGGCAAATACGGCACCAACCAGATCAATCACCGCCACGGCTATAACAAACAAGCCCTATGTGCCTATCAGCTCACGTTTGATTTTCCGACGGATGCGGAGGAATTGAATTATCTGCGAGGCAAAAAATTTGAATTGACAAAAATCCCCTTCGTGCAGGATTTTTACGCGGGGCGTATTCGTTAATGCCAAAAAAACAGGGCAATCTCATAGTATCACGGTGAGACTGCCCTGTTTTTAGCAGCAAAATATTGTAAAGCGTATTTGGTTTTCATATTATTGACCGCTGTTTTTGGCGTTCTCTGCCAATCGCTCGGTCAACTTTTCATCGGGATGCACATAGAGTGTATTCTGATGGGTATAAATCACCATACCGGGCTTCGCGCCGCGCGGTTTGCTCACATATTTCACAAAGGTATAATCCACCGGCACCAATCCAGACTGCCTTGCACCGCTATGATAGGCGGCAAGCTGCGCTGCCTGTTCGATGGTGCGATTGGGCGGCTGCCGATCCTCGCAGACAATCACGGTATGGGAACCGGGTATTTTCAACGTATGGAGCCACATATCATAATTTCTGCTGTCCCTGAGCGTCAGACGATCATTCTGAATATTGTTTCGCCCGACAAGTATGGTAAAGCCGTCGTCTGAAACAAAACGAAGCGGCGGAAGTGCTGACGGCTGTTTGCCGGATTTCCCTTTTCCGGAGGAAGCTTTCAGCACCCCCTGCTGCATCAGTTCCTGCCGTATTTCTGACAGCTCCCGTTCCGATGAAGCACGGGAAAGGGCATCTAGCACCGAATCAAGATAGGCAAGTTCCGCTTTGCCCTGTTCTATCAGCCCGGTCAGATGCTGTTCGGCAGTCTGCGCTTTTCGGTACTCTTTATAATACTTCTGTGCGTTTTGAACGGGAGACAATGTCGGGTCGAGCCGGACGGTGACGGTAGCACAATCCTCAGAAAAATAGTCAACCACCTCCGCTATCGTATCTCCCTTTTGCAGCAAATGAAGATTGGCATGAATCAGATCGCCGTTTCTGCGCAATTGCTCGCGGTCGGCACATTGCTTCAGTTCTTCCTGCTGAAGCGCGAGCTTTTTCGCGGTGCGGGATGAAGCATTGACAAGTATTTTTAATAGGTCCTGCGACTTGGCTTTCATGCGGTCGCCCAAATCACGCTTGACATAGTATTGATCCAGCATGGATGAAAAGTCATCATAGGCACGCAATAGCGCAGAACTGCCATACTGAGTGACCGCCATAAATGTAAAGTCTATCGGCTTTTTATTCACATTAACCAATGTAGGAGCGCCCTTCTTCTCCAAAACAGACTGTAAATGGCGAAGCTGATCTGTCAGTTTATCCCATTGTGCCTGATCCATTTGATCAACATGCGTATCGGTAAAACCCGTGGCGCGATAGGCAAGTTCTCGGGCTGCAATCGGTGAAATCCCCTGAATGACCGTCATGCAAGCCTTGTCAAGTTTATAGCCTTTACATATTTTGATCGTATTAGCCAGACTTTCCGCGTCGGCTGACAGCGGATTCTGCTTTTCCTGCGCGGGAGGAAGCTCATACTGAATGCCCGGCAGTATCAGCCGCAGTGAACTGAGATCACTGTCAATCCGTTTTACTGCGTCGATGACCAATCCCCGTTCGTCAATCAGGATAATATTGGAATGCCGCCCCATGATTTCCACCGCTACGGTGAGTTCAATCTCATCTCCCAGTTCGTTATGCGCGTCGAATTTCAGCAGCAGCACACGCTCCAGCCCTGCCTGTTCCACTGCCGACAGTCTGGCGCCGCACAGACGTTTGCGCAGCAGCATACACAGCATCGGCGGCTGGGCGGGATTCTCTACGGAAAATGATGTAAAGTGAATGCGTGCGGAATTGGCGGAAGCGGACAAGAGCAGCTTGCGATTGGCATTTTTTCCCCGCATGGAAAAAATCAACGTTTCCTTGGAAGGCTGGTAGATTTTATCTACCTTCGCACCCAGAATGCCGTCCGCTATTTCTTTTCGCAACAAATGGAGCATTGCCCCATCCAGAGCCATATAGAATCCTCTCCTTTTCTGTCTTTATCATTCAAAAATTCATTGCATTGTAAATCGCAACGGATCATCCAACGTCGTAACTTCCACTGACAAGGTGGGAAATCCCTCCCGCAGCGCAGAAGCCAACCCAGACAGCGCCACTGCTTCCGTTGCATAATGACCGGCGGGAATCAAGGTGATGCCGTTTTGCGCCGCATAGAGCAACTCATGATGCTTGGCTTCACCGGTTACAAAAGCGTCGATGCCGTTTTTTGGGCATTCAAAGACAAATTCTCCGCACGCACCGCCGCCTACCGCAATCGTCTGAATGGATTTACCCCCGTCTACGTATTCAATGCCATGCCGTCCGCGCAGTTTTTCCATGACATAATCCGCCAATTCTCCGGGAGACAGCGGTTCGCTTAATTCGCCCGCACGTCCGATATAATTTTTCTGCACAAGCCCATCCTGTACCTGTTCCGAAACAGAAAAAACCGGGCGGATATTCTGTAAACCCAATTTGCTTGCCAATAAGTCATTCACGCCGCCCGGCGCGATGTCATAATTGGTATGCGCCGAAATCGCGGAAATGCCGTGCGCCACTAGAGCGAACACCGGCATTTCATGCGTCAACTGCCGAAGGGGACGAAAGATGACCGGGTGATGAGAGACAATCAATTCCGCTCCCGCCGATGCCGCGTAACGGATGACTTCACGCGTCACATCCAGCGATACCACCGCTTTGGTAATCTCTCTGCCGCTGTCTACCATAATCCCACTGTTGTCATAGCTTTCCTGCAGCCGATAGGGATACCGGCTGTCAAGATATTCATAGATAGCTTTCACTGTTATCATTGTCTTTCTTCTCCTCTCCATGAGCATACGCCCGCAATTGCGCTGACATTGAACGCCAATGCGCTTCTTGTTCCGGAAGCTGCTGTGCCGCCATGCCATCGGCAACGGCTTCCAGAATATCAGCCTGTTTTTCCAGAAGACGCACGGAAAGAGGATTGTCGCATCCCAAGCGTCCCGCATAAAAGTCAAATTCGGTAAAAGGCGTGGGATTTGTTGAATAGGTGGCATGAATCACCGTGTAAATCCGATTTGCTTCGCATACAGGTTTTTCAGCTATCATCGTAAATCCATGCCGATACAGAAATTCCCTGAGCCGTTCCACATGGGACATCGGCTGTAATATCAGACGATATTTCTCATGACATATCCAGTCAGCCTGCGCCATAATCGCAGCAATGGCATCTCCCCCCATGCCGGCGATGATGATATCATCCACGTCATCCGGCGGGATTTTAGCAAGCCCGTCTGCTGTAAAGGTGATAATCTTGTCAGATAATCCGTATCGTTGGATATTGGATTTGGCTGATTGGATGGGTTCCTCATGGATATCGGAAGCGTATGCACGGGGAACCTTACCGCTTTGAACCAACCAGATGGGCAGATACGCGTGATCGGTGCCGATATCCGCCGGAACCATCCCTTCCCGAACCATTTCCGCACAAGCTGCCAGACGGGCACCGAGCGAAAAAAGCATATCGCTGATTCTCCTTTCCGTAAACAGAAATAAGGTCTGTCACAACGAAAGATTTCGCAGCGACAGACCTTCTCTCAAAATATCATTACTTTCCCTGAATATGAGCGTTCAGCTTACTGACCAGTTCATCGGCGTTGACACCGTGAACCATACACGCCTGCTCAATGGATTCGCCTCTGGAAGCGGGACAGCCCAGACAGTGCATTCCCATCTCCAGAAAAAACGGCGCAGTGGAAGAATCTATATCGAGAATATCGCCGATAATTGTATCTTTTGTAATTTCCATCACTTTTGCCTCCCTTACTTTTATGGCATACATTATATTATGAAAAAATGAAATTGTCAATATTCATTTTCCATAATTTAGCAATCGCATTTTCTTCATTTTCTGCCATTGGAATATTTGTCCCTAAAAGGCCCATAAAACAAAAATCTCTCTCTTGACAATTGAACCGTTTTGGCTTACAATTAAGATTTGTAGATGACTATCCCCACACATTCGTTTTATTTTTGATACAAAATGGAGACAGAACATGGAGCAATTGCAAAATTCCCCGGAAAAAAAAGAATACGGAAATGACAATATTGTAGCGCTCAAAGGCGCCGACAGAGTACGCAAGCGTCCCGCCGTTATCTTCGGCTCAGACGGCATAGAAGGCTGCTGTCACTCGGTCTTTGAAATCCTGTCCAACTCGATTGACGAAGCACGGGAAGGGTACGGCAAAAAAATCATTGTGACCCGTTTTGCGGACGGTTCCATTCAGGTGGAAGATTTCGGGCGCGGCATTCCCGTGGATTACAACAACGTGGAACAGCGTTACAACTGGGAACTGGTATTCTGCGAAATGTACGCGGGCGGCAAATACAACAACGACGACGGCGAAATTTATGAATATTCACTCGGACTGAACGGTTTGGGATTGTGTGCCACGCAGTACGCTTCCGAATATATGGACGCCGAAATCCGCCGTGACGGAACGAGATTTTCCCTGCATTTTGAACACGGCGAGCCGATTGGCGAAATGAAAAAAGAGCCTTATAACGGGAAACAGACCGGCTCCCGCATCAAATGGAAACCGGATCTGGAAGTCTTTACCGATATTGCCATTCCTCTGGAATATTTTCAGGATACCATGCGTCGTCAGGCAATTGTCAATGCGGGTGTACTGTTTATCCTCGACGATAAAGCCAGCGGTGAGACATTTGAATATTTCTATCAGGACGGTATTGCCGATCATGTAAGAGAACTTGCGGGAGACGACGCCATTTCGCAGGTGCAGTTCTGGCAGTGCGATCGACGCGGACGTGACCGCGAAGACAAGCCGGATTACAACGTAAAAATCAACGCGGCGGTTGCTTTCTCCAATCGCGTCTGCGTCAGCGAATATTATCACAATTCCAGTTGGCTGGAATACGGCGGCGCACCTCAGAAGGCAGTACGCAGCGCGTTTGTCGCCATGATTGATGCCCGTCTCAAACAGACCGGCAAATACGCCAAAAACGAGAGCAAAGTCACGGCGCAGGATGTGGAGGACTGTCTGATTATTGTGGTGTCGTCCTTCTCCAACCAGACCAGCTATGAAAACCAAACAAAAAAAGCCATTACCAACCGCTTTATACAGGAAGCCATGACCGAGTTTTTCCGCCATCAATTGGAAATCTGGTTCCTTGAAAACCCGTTGGAGGCAGACAAAATCTGCGGACAGGTACTGCTCAATAAACAGAGCCGGGAACAGGCGGAAAAACAGCGCCTTGCCATCAAGAAAAATCTCTCGTCCAATATGGATATCACCTCCCGCGTCAATAAATTCATCGACTGCCGTTCCAAAGACCCCAGCGAACGCGAACTGTATATCGTGGAAGGCGATTCGGCAGCCGGTTCCTGCAAGAATGCCCGCGACCCCGCGTTTCAGGGCATTATGCCGGTCCGCGGCAAGATACTCAACTGTCTCAAGGCAGATTATACCAAAATCTTCAAAAGCGAAATAATAACCGATCTCATTAAGGTGCTGGGTTGCGGTGTAGACGTAAAGGGACATCAGAATAAGAACCTCTCCACCTTTGATATCACCCAGCTTCGCTGGAACAAGGTCATCATCTGCACCGATGCCGATGTGGATGGCTTTCAGATTCGCACCCTGATTCTGACCATGATCTACCGGCTCATGCCTGATCTGATTGACGCAGGCAAGGTGTACATTGCCGAGTCGCCGCTTTATGAAATTACCTGCGGCAGCGATACCTATTTTGCCTACACCGAGCAGGAAAAAACCGAGATTCTTGAAAAAATCAGCAAAAAGAAATTTACCATCCAGCGCTCCAAGGGACTGGGCGAAAACGACGCAGACATGATGAGTTTTACCACCATGGCGCCCGCCACCCGTCGGCTCATTCAGGTCATGCCCGCCGACCGCGAACCCACGGAACAGATGTTCGACGTGCTGCTGGGCGATAATCTGAGCGGGCGCAAAGAATATATCGCGCTGCACGGCAGCGAGTTTATCGAACTGGCGGATATTCAGTAATTTCTATCTTTTATTCTATATTTCTATCAAACCACACGAAGGTGATTATTTGGCTCCCAAAAAGAGAAAAACCTCGCCGCAGCAGGCGGCAATGAGCGGTTATATCAAAGGCGCGGGCGAAGTGGTGCCGCAGGCTATCGTGGATACGCTCGAAGGAAATTATATGCCCTATGCCATGAGCGTCATCATGAGCCGCGCGATTCCGGAAATCGATGGCTTCAAGCCTTCTCACCGCAAGCTGCTCTATACCATGTACAAAATGGGACTGCTTGGCGGAGCCCGGCAAAAATCCTCCAAAATCGCCGGTTCCACGATGGCACTCAATCCCCACGGCGACGCGGCAATCTATGATACAATGGTGAGAATGACGGTCGCTTATGAAGCACTGCTTCACCCATACGTCGATTCCAAAGGTTCCTTCGGCAAAGCCTATTCGCGTGACACACAGGCGGCAGCCTCCCGATATACCGAAGCGCGTCTGGCGCCGATTGCCGCTGAGCTTTTCCGCGACATCGACAGTGACGCCATCGATATGGTTGATAATTTCGACAATACGATGAAAGAGCCGTCACTGCTGCCTGTGACGTTTCCCACGATTCTGTGCAATACCAACACCGGTATTGCAGTGGGCATGGCAAGCTCGATCTGCTCCTTCAATCTCAACGAACTCATCGAAACCACCATCCAGCTTCTCAAAAATCCCGCACATGATATCAGTTCCACCTTGCTTGCGCCGGATTTTCCGGGCGGCGGGCAGATCATTTACAACAAAACGGAACTGGAAAAAATCTATCATACCGGACGGGGCAGCATCAAAGTACGCGCCCGCTATTCCTACGATCGCGACGCCAACTGCATCGACGTGACCCAGATCCCTCCCACCACCACCTGTGAACAGATCATCGAGAAGGTTATCGAATTGGTCAAGGCAGGCAAGATCAAGGAAATATCCGATATCCGTGACGAACAGGGTTTGCACGGTCTGCGCATTACGATGGACCTCAAACGCGGCACAGACCCCGATAAGCTCATGCAGAAGCTCTATAAATTTACTTCGCTGGAGGATAGCTTCGCCTGTAATTTCAATGTGCTGATTCATGGCGCCCCTCAGGTACTGGGTGTAGACGGGATTCTGGACGAATGGATCAGGTTCCGTATGAATTGCGTGGAACGCCGCACCCGCTTTATTCTCGACAAGAAAAAAGAACGTCTCCATCTGCTGGAAGGTCTGCAAAAGATTCTGCTGGACATAGACAAGGCTATCAGAATCATCCGCGAGACGGAAGAGGAAGCGGAAGTCGTTCCCCATCTCATGAAGGGATTTGATATCGACGAAGTGCAGGCGGAATATGTCGCTGAAATCAAGCTGCGCCATATCAATCGCGAATATATTCTCAAACGCACGGAGGATATTGAAGCTCTTCGCGCCGATATCGCCGATCTGGAAGAAATTCTGGCTTCTCCCAAGCGCGTCCGGAAAATCATCATTGACGAGCTCAAAACCGTCTCCAAGAAATACGGGCAGCCCCGCCGCAGTATGATTCTCTATGACGTGGAAGAAACCGCCATCGATGATATTTCCCTGGTGCCGGATTACGCGGTTCACCTTTTTATTACAAAGGAAGGCTACATCAAAAAAATCAGCCCGCAGTCGCTCCGCATGAGCAGCGACCAAAAACTGAAAGAGGGCGACGAAATCGTACAGACCTTTGAAACACGCAATCTGGCGGAGCTGCTCTTCATCACGGATCAATGCCGGGTGTATAAAGCCAAGGTCAGTGATTTCAGCGATACCAAAGCAAGCGTTCTGGGCGAATATATCCCTGCCGTGCTGAGTATGGAAGAAGACGAGCATATCCTGTATGCGATTCTGACCACGGATTACAGCGGCTATGTTCTTTTTGCCTACGAAAACGGCAAGGTGGCAAAAGCCGAACTTACCACATATGCTACCAAAACCAACCGTAAAAAACTGCTTGCCGCTTACAGTGACAAATCTCCGTTAATCAAAGCGCTGTGGATTGCCGAGGACTGTGATCTGCTGCTGCGCTCCTCTGCTGACAAACTGCTGATTTTTTCTTCTTCCGAGATTCCCGCTAAAACCCGTACCGCACAGGGCAATCAGGTGATGACGCTGCGGCGTAACGCAGTAATCAGCGATATGGTGATCTTTGCGCCGGGCATGGTCAGACCCGAGAATGAAAAGAAATTCCGTCCCCGCCACCTTCCCGCTGCCGGCGTCATCAGTGATGAGCAGCAAGGTGAACAGACCTCGCTTTTATAATGTGGACAAATCATTTGATTCGACAAGTATTTATCGTTTTTTAATAAATTCCGCTTGACAAACGGTATAAACAGGATTATAATGACAGCATAAGCACCTGTGTCGGGTTATTACTGTGAAACGAGGTTTTGGATATGAAAAAACGATTCATACTGTGTTGGTTAAGCATTTGGCTGCTGCTGGAACTGGCAGGCTGCGGAGATGTGGAAGCCATATGGAAGCAATCACTTTCCGAAAAGTTAGGTTTTGACTGTTCGCAGGCAGAGATGATGGACAGCTATGATTCTCACGGCGGATTTAACGGAGACGGCTCTTCCCTCTACACGCTCCAGTTTTCCCAGGTAAACGCCGTGGAAGCGCTGCGAATTATCAAAAGCAGCGATCAGTGGCATGAACTCCCGCTTCCCGATGAATATACGGCGGAAATATACGGTCTGGAAAAAGAATATTATTACTACACCCCTTCTCTGATTCGTGATGACGATTGGGACAATCCCCTGATGCCGCGTGTGAAGAACGGCTATTATCTCTTTATTGACCGTGGCAGCACCCTCTCGGACGACAAGGACGCACCTGTTTCGAGAGACTATCTCAATTACTCGATTGCCATTTTTGACACGGATCACAATACACTGTATTACGGTGAAAGCGATTCCTGACAGTAAAAATAGCGGCGGGCTGACGCTTCTGAAAGCGTGCAGCCCGCCGCCTGATTGATTGGGATGAATCATACCCGCGCCTTTATGTGCGGGCTTTTTTATTGGCAGCTGTTTTTCCCGGTTCTGAAATTCGTGCGTATTTGGCATAATGTACCACCATCGCGCTCAAAAATACCATAGCACCCAGCATCATCAGGTGTTTGCTGATATAATTGCCCTTGCCCACACGGTATTCTGCCAATACACCAAACGCAATACACTCCAGGAGAATCAGAAAGGAGAAAAAGTGTCCCAAACGAAACCGATCTTTTTTTATCGCTTCCACAAGCAACAGCAAGAGAATCACCACGCCGCTGACAATACCGATGATCTGCGCAATGTTAATAAATCGATTGACGCCCAGTTTCAGCCCATCCGCCCGCATACTGTCGCAGATGACCTGATTAAAGCCATGCAGCGCCAGCATCACCAGCGCGGTCTTTCCTTCGGTATGCTCCGGATGACTATCGCGCTGGCAAAAGCGGAAAAACCACAGACTCACTCCAAAAACAACCAATTCCAGCAGACCGTCCAGCCAATATACCGCGAAAACATGAAGATCATGCGCCTCATCGTACACTGTCATGAACGAAAAATCTACTTCATAGCCCAGTTCCGTACCGGTGAAATAGGTGGCAAACCGTCCCACCGCGACAGCAAACGCACCGCCTACGGCAAGACAATCCATGATACCGCCAAAATCATCTATATCCGCTACCAGCATAGCCGTGGATACACCCAGATAGACGCCAAAAATCGCGCCATAAAGTCCGTAACCGCCTTCTGTAAGCTTTGTCATCTGTGCCAATCCCTCAAATTCCCGCATGGAAAACAGACAGTAGAACCATCTCGCACACAGCAATCCCAATGGAATCGAAAAGATCATACTGATAAAGATATCCGACACAGGCTTTGCCTGTGTGCCACGCAGCACACAGGCAATCACGATTCCCATCAGACAGCCAAATGCGACGAACACGCCAAACCAACTGATTGTCACGGTATCTCCGATCAATGCCAAACGATTCTCCAATCCTTTTCTCCCCTTTCCATCAGGATTCTGCCGAAGCAAAATACATAATATCACTCATAGCGCGTTCAACGCCTTTATAGGCAATTTTATTGTAGACTTTTCCGTTAAACAGCAAAGTGCCGGTCTGTCCGCCATCGAGATTATATGCCGTAACGCAGCCCTTGCTTTCCATCAGTTCCGCCATCTGCCGACAGGTGAGCCCCGGACGGTACAGCGTGCAGAAAAGATAGTGCCTCTCCCCCAGCTGACCAATTGCGGCACGCGCCACGGTCTGATACAATTCCCCCAACACCTGACCACTCCAATGATCGGACGAAACGGCATGACCGTTTTCTACCAGTGCCGGACCGAAGGTAAAGGAAAGCATGATATCGTCAGCGCCTTGTTCCCGGATCCGGCTGCGAAGCGCATCATCACGCCAGATATGGAAATTCCCATCATAATCCACCGTCAGCACATCCAGCACACTGCTGCCGCGCCGGTCGCAGATCACGGTGCCATATTGTATCACAATGCCGAAATTGCGGAATTTATGAAAATCGCCCGACATTCCCACCACGCCGTGAGAAGCCAGAAACATATTGGACGGATACTGATATCCCCTTGCGTTATAATCTCCGTGCGCCCACTGTCGGCGAAACTGGGATGGATGCTGAATCATCACATCCGCGTAATAGGCGGTACTGTCCACACCGCTGTTGCTGTTGTGATACGGTTCGCTCCAGCATTTGACCACGATGGTACTGTCCTTGTAACAGCTCATACCGTTTTCTTCATAAAAATGACGGGGATCCGGCTCTTTCTCCGGCACACTGAAATCATAGGGCAGCACCCTGGCACTCTGAATACCGATAACCTCCGACAGCAGTTCTCCGGCTCGGTTGTTCAGATAGGTTGATGCGGCATCTCCTGAAAGCTGCACGCTTTCCACTTTCGCGGCGGGAGAAACCGCAAAATAAGCCAATCCTCCTATCATGGCTGCACATAGTAGAAAACAAAGCAGCACTGTGAAAAAGCTTCGTTTCTTTTTCCTTTGACCGTTACGCATTGCTGTCATCTCCAAAAATAGCCCGGATCAGCTCCGTTTCCTGTCGGATTTTCCATTGGTTATCTTCCCACTCAAAATGAACTGTCACATCATGTTCTATGATCCCCACCGAGTCGCCATAGGCACCTATCGCAATACAGATAATATTACCAACATCCTGCTTGTCTTTTTGTTTGTCAAGGCTTTTCAGACCATGCGTGGTTAAATACTCGTATTCCAACGGCATATAATTGTTCTTAATTGCCTGAACCAATCCGTTCCAATTGAGTGCGGTGACACGAACCGTGCGGATTGCTGTCAATTGATCTATCTGACACTCGCCGATAAAAGTATAATCCAAATGCTCCATACATTTGTTGGCCAGTGGAAGAACGATGCTGTACTCCGTATTGTCCTTAATGATAAAACTCTCGTTATCAGCCAGATAACGACCGCATGTTTCATACTGACCGGATTTCAGTGCCTCAAAAAAATGATTCAGCACCATATCGGGCGTTTCGCTGTCGGTCAGAATCAAAGGCTGAAACAAATCGTCACATCCGCTTACCAGCAGCACCGACAATGCAATCAGCCATGCAGCTGCACAGCGAACCGCTGTTTTTTTGATATGTCTCATCACTGTCTCCTCCCCATTGAGATTGCAAAAAATGATATACTATCATATTACCATATTCTTGTACCTATTGCAACCCAAAGATCAGAAAAACAACCTTCCGTTTCTATCGCGCCGGGCTAATGCACTAATGCAGCAAAATCCACGCCAGCGTCAGCAGAAGCGCCAGAATCAGCAGAATGGGACCAAACACCAGCAGTGCGGAAAAGATCAGCGCAAATACATCTCCCTTTTCCAGCCCCAAATCCTCATTCTGCCGCCGATACGCTTCGGCCTTCGCCATGGCCTCGCGAATATCTTCCGCATTTTGTGTATCTTCGGATAATTGTTCTTTGTCCGATGGCTCAGCCTGTTCCATCGTTTGCAGGAATCGTCGATTGCGTTCCTGCATAACCTCCATATCTCGCTTGACTTTTTTATCAAACAACATAAACAAACATCATCTCCCAGATAAATGTGAGTCATGGAAAAATTCAAAAAGCGCGGCAAGTACCGATAAGGGTGTACCACCGCGCTTCTTTTGACACGCTATCAGAAAAACAAGGAAAAATTATGAGTGATTATTCCGTATCCTTCTCCTGATTGACGGGAGGCAAATCGGAAATATCGCCCAGAATATGGTGACATGCCACAAAGTGATTGGGTCTGACTTCCCGGAATTCCGGAGTGATGTTTTTGCAGACGTCCGTGCAATATTTGCAGCGGGTGTGGAATTTGCAGCCCTTGGGAGGATTGACCGGACTGGGAATATCGCCTTCGAGAATCACCAGCTCACGGTCATCATCTACATTGGTCGTGGGAATGGCTGAGAGCAGCGCCTCGGTGTAAGGATGAAGCGGGTGGTCAAACAACTCCTGCGAATCACTCAGTTCCACCATATTGCCCAGATACATAACACCAATACGGTCGGAAATATACTTGACAACTGACAAATCATGCGTAATAAAGAGATAGGTGAGATTATTCTGTTCCTTCAGATCCTGAAGCAGGTTAATAATCTGCGACTGAATGGAAACATCCAACGCGGAAACCGCTTCGTCACAAATCACAAATTTCGGATTGGTGGAAAGCGCACGGGCGATGCCGATGCGCTGGCGCTGTCCGCCCGAAAACTGATGCGGAAAACGGTGGATAAAATAGGGCGCCAGTCCGCACTTGGTCATGATTTCCAGAATGCGATCCTGCATACGGGGACTGTTTTTGCTGTAATACTTATGGGCGACCATGCCCTCGCCAATGATCTGTCCCACCGTCATTCTGGGATTGAGCGACGAATAGGGATCCTGGAAAATCAACTGCAATTCGCTCCGGAAACTGCGCATTTCCTCGGTAGTCAGACGGGACAGATCAATGCCGTCATCGCGGTAGACCTCGTACTTCTGAAATTCAGGGTCATCGGCGTAAGGTTCGCGCATTTTATCGATTTCGCCTAATGCCTCGTCCAGTTTGCCACGCGTTTCACCCAGTTTGGTATCAATTTCTTCGAAGTCCTTCTTCAGGGAAGCAACCTTGCTGTCGCCCTTCCCTTTATTCTGCAATACATACTCCGCGTCTGCCAGCTTGCTTTCCAGCACACGGCGGCGGTCGTTCAGCTTGCGGATTTCCGCGGAATGGGAACGTGCCTTCATAAACGCTTCCTGAATCGGCGCGCAATCGTCTACGGTCATAAAGCCGCCGAAGATACTGGCAATATTGAAGAGCGCCGCATCGGCATCCCTCTTGGCTTGACGGAGTGCCTCGCTTTTGGCGTTCTGATCACTTTCGCCCGCTTTGTCAAAAGCCGCCTGCGCCTCTTTTTCTTTCTGCTGAAGTCTGACCAACTCTTTTTTCAGTGAGGGAAGGTTTTTAATCGTATCGTGAACGTACTGCGGCGCAAATTCATCCAGCGACTGTCCGTAATACATGGTGCGTCCGTCGGTCTGCGGATAGAGCTGGAGCAGCGTGCGTCCGAACGTGGACTTACCGCAGCCCGATTCGCCGACCAGACCGAAGGTCTCGCCTTCATAAATATTTACGTCGATACCGTCGTTCGCTTTGACATACAGCCCCTTGGTACTGAGCGGAAAGTACTGCTTCAGATTGGTGATTTTAAGGAGAATTTTCTTTTCGCCGTTATTTTGTGCCATTTTGTCTTTCCTCCTTATTGGGATAGAAGCAGCGTACCTGCTGCTTATCGCTGATCTTGGTCAGCTCCGGCTCGCACTCGCGGCATTTGTCGGTCGCGTATTTGCAGCGGGGCGCAAACTTGCAGCCTTTGGGCAGGTCGAGCGGATGCGGCACCGCGCCGGGAATCGCCTGCAAACGCTCGTTGGCGGGCGTGTCAAGGCGTGGAATGGAAACCAGCAGTCCCTCGGTATAGGGATGAGAACAGGGCGTTTTCGGGTCAAACAGCACCTTCGCGGGCACACTCTCCACCACCTGTCCGCAATACATGACCGCCACAAAATCAGCCATCTGATTGATAACGCCGAGGTCGTGGGTAATAAACAGAATACTGGTGCCGCGTTCGGCTTGCAGTTCGTTCATCAAACGGAGAATCTGCGCCTGAATGGTCACGTCCAGTGCCGTGGTAGGTTCGTCGGCAATGAGCAGCTTGGGCTTGCAGGCAAGCGCCATGGCAATCATCACGCGCTGACGCATACCGCCGGAGAGTTGGTGCGGATACTGTTTGGCGACAATCTCCGGATTGGGAATCTTCACTGAACGGAGAATTTCCACCGCCTGTTTGGCGGCTTCCTTCTTATCCATGCCCTGATGAATCATGAACACTTCCGAAATCTGCTTTTCAATCGTAAAGACCGGATTTAAACTGGTCATCGGCTCCTGGAAAATCACGGAGATATCGTTGCCTCTGACCTCATACATTTCGTTTTTGGAAATTTTTGTCAGGTCTCTGCCGTCAAACAGAATCTCACCGCTGTCAATGTAGCCGTTCTCGTCGAGCAATCGCAGAATGCTCATGGCGGACACGCTCTTACCCGAACCCGATTCGCCCACGATACCCAACGTTTCACCCTCGCGCACGGCATAGGAGGTGTCATTGACCGCCTTGATCACGCCGCGGCGGGAGGTAAAAAAGGTGTGCAGATGCTTGACTTCCAGCAGGAACTTTTTTTCTTTGTTTTCTTCCATCTTATCTTACCGTTGCTTTTTGAAAGATCGAAATCCTTCAAAAAAGCCTCCTTTCTCTAAAATCTATCTGCCGTTGGCTTTGGGATCAAGGGCGTCACGGAGACCGTCGCCGATCAGGTTGATACAAATGCAGGCTACGCCGAAAATCGCGCCGACAAACAGCCAGTTCCACCAGTAGTTCTGAATGATAATGCTGTTATTGGCGCCGGTCAGCATATTGCCCCATGTAGGCGTGGGCAGCGGCACACCGAAGCCGAGGTAAGAAAGAGTGGATTCGGTCAGCATGGAAGTACCGAAAGCAAGCGTGATGGATACCAGACAAACCGACATGACATTGGGTATGATATGGGAGAAGATGATCTTTCCTTCCTTGACGCCCAACGCTTTGGCAGCCACAACATATTCCATCTCGCGCTGCGCAAACATCTGGGCGCGCACCAGACGGCACAGTCCCGGCCATGATAGAATACCCAATATCACCATGATGATATACATTCGCTGTTCCACCGTCACCTTGGTACCCATAACCGCGGAAAGAATCATGGCAAAGGGGATAAACGGCATGGAGGAAACCACTTCGGCGATACGCATGATGACCATATCCACCACGCCGCCGAAGTAACCGGCGATACCGCCGAGGATGATGCCGATGATCATCTCAATCACAACCGACAATGCGCCGATGGTCATGGTCATCTTGCCGCCGTTGACCAGACGGGCATAGACGTCACGTCCCAGACCGTCGGTGCCAAGCAGGAAACCTTTCAGACCCCATGTGTGAATCTTGCCGTCGGTATCGACCGCGTAATTCTGGAAGGAACCGGTGTACATTTTTTCGAGTTTGACGTCGATGATATTCTGCGGAACATCGAGCTGCTTATAGCGGTTACTGCCCCAGCAAACCACATTGCCGTCTTCGAGACGCGCCGCGTAATGGTAACGGCCGCCCTCAATTTCCACTACTTTGGAGGAAAATTCCGGCACTTTGTTTTCACCCTTGGTGGAGGCACCCCATACCACCACACTGCCGTCATCCTTGAGCGCTGCAATGGTGTTGCTGCTGCCGGCAATAGCGGTAACGTGGAACGTCGCTTCAAAGGGAATCTTGGTTGCGGCGGTAGAAGCATTATTATTGCCGCAAACCACGCTGCCGTTGTCGGTCAAAAGGACATAGGCGGTATTGGTCAGTGCCGCATCCACCACATGACCGTCCAGTTCGGAAGCTTTATAAGAAAGATCGGCAAAGTTTTCGTTGCCCCAGAGAATCGCGCGATTGTCATCGGTGACCACCAGTGAGAACTGGTCGGAAGCATAAATCTCGCGGATACCGAATTCATGGGTGCGATTGTTGGTCATGAGTTCGGACGGAAGGGTAGTCTGACGCAGACGGTTATTGCCCCACGCGTAGAGCGTTCCCTTGTTATCCAGCGCGAGAACATGGTCGCTGCCCGCCGCCACTTTGACAATTTTGGCTTTGCGGACGTTATCCGGCACATCCGCCAGATCAATTACCTTTGTCACCTTGCTTTTGCCCCAGACATAGAGATTGCCTTCTTTATCGGCGCCCACGGAATAATTCCGTCCAACCGCAATATCCGCAACGCCGTTTTTCTGGAGTTCGTTGGGAACATCCATCATATCGTAGCCGGGCGCGACAAACACCAGCGTACTGTCCTGTTCGCCCAGATCCAGCTTGACAAAGTGCGGAGCAATAAAGACGAAGAGTGCAATGACGATAAACACGCACAGTGCCACGACCGACATGGGATTGGAAAAGAAGTTGCGGATCACCATGCGCATCGGACTTTGCATCTGTTCCTCGGCATAAATATCCAGTTCCTTGTTGGGGAAAAGCAGACGCTTGATCCAGCGGAACAGGAAAAATTCCTTGATCTGCTTGGCGGAGCCATTGTTGGTGGTTTTGTTCTGATTTTCGCTCATGTTCGATGCCTCCTTTCTTACTTGTCAATGCGCACGCGCGGGTCAACCAGCGTATAGCTGAGATCGGTCAGCAGCACGCCGATCAGGCTCACGAGGGTATAGAACATCTGCATGGCGAGCACCAGTTCATAGTCGGTGGTGTTGAGCGCCGACCAATAGAGACGTCCCGTGCCATTCAGGGCGAATGTCGTCTCGATAACCAGCGAGCCGCCGGTGAAGACACTGATCATCCAGCCCATGATGGAGGTGGAAACCGGCAGCAGCGCATTGCGCCATGCGTGGCTGTAAATGACAACCTTTTCCTTCAAGCCTTTGGCGCGGGCGGTACGGATGTAATCCTGCGATAGGGTATCCATCATCGCGGCGCGCACGGTTCTGGTCATGCCCGCCAGACCCGTGAACACCAGCACGATGATCGGCAGCATCATGTAATACATGCGGTCGCCGAATTCCGCAATGCCGGTATAGGTGGAGCCGGGCGTTTTGGCACCGCCGGTGGGTAAAATCTTGAGCCACACGGCAAAAATGAAAATAAACAGAATACCGACAAGGTACGTCGGCAGGCTGTAACCTACCACAGTACCCGCCTGAATCACATTGTCCGACGTCTTGCGGGCATGTACCGCGCAGTAAATGCCCAGCGGAATGGTGATGGCAAGGGTGATGATTGTGGAAACAAGGTTGAGAATAATGGTGTTGAGCATAGGCGTACCCATGATGTCTACCACATCACGCTTATAGCTGATGGAATAGCCGAAGTTGCCTTGCAGCATACCCTCAAATTTGCCGCTGACATCGGGCATGAAGCCCATCCAGCGGGCGTATCTTTGCAGCAGCGGCGCGTTGAGACCCATCGACTCACGCAGTGCCTGATACTGCCGCTGCCACTCGTCGGGCTTGAGCGATTTGCGCAGAGGCTCCATCTGCACCATCGCCGGGTCGCTCGGAATCAGATTGTAGATGGCATACATCATCAGAGAGACGACGAAGAAAACAATAATCAGATATACGATTCGCTTGAGAATGTATTTTTTCATATATCCAATCAACCTCCATTTCTTTTGAGAATTGTTAGTGATTAGTGGTCAGTGGTCAGAGGCTAACCGCTAACCATTAGCCACTAATCACTAATCATAACGCACACAAAGGGTCTCCCGCCTATTGTAAGGAAGGAGACCCTTCGCCGATCAATTAGGCTTTTTTAGGAAGCCTGAAAATCAGAAATTACTTTGCGCTTTCGCCCACATAATCCGCGTACAGGATGGCTCTGTCATAGCTCCAGAACGGACCTTCCTGATAGTTGGTGATGGAATTCGGATAAATGGTGACATAGATGTTGGAGTACAGCGGCACTCTGGGGAGAATCTCGTTGTAACGGATAACAAACTGCTGCCACTTATCGAGGTAAGTCGCGTAATCGCCGGGCTCAACGCCATAAACCATATCCATCGAGAGCTTATCGAGCTGCTCGTCATAGCAATGGGTGGAATTGTAACCGTCAGCGATATAGTTTTCGTCGGTGGTAAACTCAAAGGAGAAGTCATACACGCCGCCGGACCAACCGGTCGCGAGGTTGAACATATTGTAGGTAGGCACAGAGTAGTCGCCGCCGATGCCATAAGCATCCTGACGATACATATAGTTGAGCAGTTCGGGGAAGGTCATAACGTTCTGCTTGATTTCCACGCCGGCTTCCTTGGTAGCGGCGCCGTTGGCAAGCATGGTCACGAGCAGGTCAGAAACGGAGTTGCCTTCGGAAGAAGCCCAGTTCAGGGTAGCGGACATGAGAATCTTGTCGCCCTTCTTGACACAGAAGTTGTCATAGTTGAGAGCCTGCTCCGCGGTGACTTCCTTATAGCGGAGTTCGCCGCTGCCGTCCACATAGTCGCTGCCGTCCTTGTTGTAAACAAAGCCGGCGCTCTTGAGCAGTTCCACTGCCTTGGCAGGATCATAGCTGTAAGTGTTCAGCTTTTCAGCAAGAATGTCCTTGCTGTCGTTGTACATGGTGAAAGCGGTGCAGTAAGGACCGTGCACAACGCCGCCCCAGCCGGCACAGAAGGTCTTGGCGAACTCGGTGCGGTCAAGGAGGTGGGCAATCGCCTGACGGAACTCTACGAACTGTGCAGGACCGAGGTCGCAGGCAAACTGGAAATAACCGAAGCCCGCGCGGTCATACTGGCAGTAAGAGCTGTCGATGGTGCCGTTGTCGATAAGGTCGATCGCAGCGTTGACCTGAGCGCCGTCCGCGATACCGGAGTAAATCTGAATGCCGCCGGTTGCGATGGTGTCGATGACGGTGTCATCTTCGGTCTTGACGATGATGATCTTCTTGATGCCGGGCTTCTGACCCTGGAAGTCGCCGGCGTAGTTTTCGTTGACTTCGAGCGTGATCTGATTGGCGCTCTTGTCGAAATCTACCAGATTGTAAGGACCGGCGGTTACGCGATCCTTGGTGGCAAACTGGGCTTCCTTGACGGTGTCGCCGATGTCAGCCACAGTGAGGCTCTTGCCGTTGCTGTTGGTGAGGTAAGCGCCCTTGCCGTCGTCCTTGACAGACCAACCCTCGCCGAACCAGTAGGTGAGGTTTACAGCACGCATGGCGGCATAGCCAAGATCATAATAATAGGGCAGATAGCTGTTGCCGTCATAGCCCTTGGCGAGAACGGTAGTAGAGAACTTGTAATCGTCGAGCAGGCGAAGACCTTCGAGGTAATCAACCTTGCCTTCACGGTAGTCCGCACCGCCGGGAATCATGTTGTATTCTGCGGTGACAGTACCCATTTCCTTACCCGCAGCACTCAGAAGAAAGAGCTTCCATGCGAGGAAGTTCTCGGCTTTGATCGGATCGCCGTTGTTGAACTTCAGACCCTTCTTGATTTCGAAGGTGTAGGTGGCGTTGCCGTCAGCGTCGGTGGTGCGCTCATAGTTCTTGACGATGGAATCGTTGAGAACATAGTCGCCGCCCTCGTTGGTGGTGACCGTCAAACAGTCATCGGTAAGGGTCATGACATCTTGGTCGGTCGCGTTGGGGTTGCTGGTGAAGGCGCTGTAAGCCCAGTCACCGTTAGCCTCTGTACCGGTGCCGATGATAACCTGACCTTCGGCTTTTCTCTTTTCCTTGCAGCTTGTGAGCGTGACAGCCATAGCGGTGAGCATACCGATTGCCAGCAGCAAGCTGAGGATACGTTTGTGCATTTTCATTTTCTTTTTTCCTCCAATACAAATTTTTTTGGATTGCCGTCTGACGCAAAAGGTATATGCACATCACCTAATACGCCGGAAAAGAAACGCTTCTTTCTGCCTTTCCCCAGACGGAACGCAGAAAAATTTATTTCCGGAAGCGGACAAATTCACATATACCCGCTTTCAAAAATACTCAGTAAAAGGGATAACACAACGGATTCAAAAAAGTATACTTTTTGAATCCCATCGGAAAATCATAATTCAACGATATTTTATCATAGATTTGTTAGAAAATCAATAGATTTTTGGATTTTTTTATTTAATTTCTAACAACTGATGTCCCAGTACGAAAAAGTATACAATATTAAATTGCTTTATGAATGAATATATTGATTAGCCAAAAACGTTAATCCATTATGCCCCTTGCCAAAAATAAAGAAGAAAAAGACAGTCACGGGTTGCAAAATGCGTTGGCGTTCATTATAATAGAAACAGCGGATACAGAAAAACATTCCAACGGAAAGAAGCAGACCTGATGAAAAAATTAGCCATTGTGGTTCCCTGTTATAATGAAGAGCCGGTATTGGAAGATACCGCCCGACAGCTTACCGATTTACTGAGCGACCTCATTGCAAGAGAAAAAGTCTCGCCCGACAGCTTTATTCTGTTTGTCAACGACGGCAGCACCGACGGCACATGGAGGCTGATTGAGCAGGCATACGCCGGCAGCAGGCTGGTCTGCGGACTCAATCTGGCGGCAAACGTCGGTCATCAGAACGCGCTGCTGGCGGGACTGTCCAGTGTGCAGTTGTTGTGCGACGTGACCATCACCATCGACGCGGATTTGCAGGACGACATTGCTGTGATGGAAGAAATGATCGACCAATTTGAGGCTGGCGCGGATATTGTCTACGGGGTACGCAAGGAACGCAAAACCGATACCTTCTTCAAGCGCTTTACCGCGCAGTCATTTTATAAAGTGATGGCACTGATGGGGGTAAAATCGGTGTACAACCACGCGGATTACCGTCTGATGAGCGCGCGCGCCGTCCGGCAGCTTCTGCAATACAGCGAGCGCAATCTCTTTCTGCGCGGCATTGTCCCCCTCATCGGCTATCCCACCGCGAAGGTCTATTATGCCCGCAAAGCCCGTACCGCCGGGGAAAGCAAATACCCGCTCAAAAAAATGCTGTCCTTCGCCTTTGAAGGCATCACCTCCTTCAGCATCAAGCCCATCACGATGGTCATGATGGCGGGTATCGCGATTCTCTTCTGCACCGTGCTGGCTTTCATTTATATTCTGGCGTCCTATTTCACCGGTCACACCGTTTCCGGCTGGGCTTCCATCATGACGTCCATCTGGTTTCTTGGGGGTATGCAGCTGGTGGCGATCGGCATTGTGGGCGAATACGTCGGCAAGACCTATCTGGAAGTCAAACGCCGTCCTCGCTTCAATATTGAACGCTTCCTAACACATGAGGAAAAAACCGACAGCGACAGATAATCAAAAGAAAAACGGTACCGCACGACTGACACAGCCGCTTGGTACCGTTTTTTATGACATAAAAGGATATTTATTTTTTTTGAAAAGGAAATCTACTATTTTTGAATTTGGATACATCCGTACCCATCGATTTTTCCAGCTGCATAATGAGATCGCGCTGCTCGCTGGTCACGCTCTTGGGTACGACCACTGTAAAATGCACATACTGATCGCCTTTGGAACGGGAATTCAAACGTTGAATACCCTTGCCCTGCATACGGTTGATGTCGCCGGGCTGCGTACCCGCCGGAACCTTGATCTTTACAGGACCGTCCAGCGTGGGGACCTCGATGTCCGCGCCGAAAACAGCCTGACCGTATGTAATCGGCTGTTCCATGTGAACGTCGTATCCCTGACGCTCAAAAATATGGTGCGGACGGATATCCACATTGACATACAGATCGCCCGATGTGCCGCCGTTGCTGCCCTGATTGCCCGCGCCGGACACGCGCACTTTCTGACCCTCGTCCACGCCTGCCGGGAATTCCACCGAACGGGTGGTTCTCACACGAACCTTGCCCAGACCGCTGCATTTGCTGCACTTGTGTTCCACGATTTTGCCGGTTCCCTGACAGGTGTTGCAGGCGTGCTGCGACTGAATCACACCGAAAGGTGTGCGCTGGTTGACCCGTACAAAACCGGAGCCGCCGCAATCCGTACAGGTCTTGGGAGAAGTGCCGGGCTGTGCGCCCGAACCGCTGCACTGGTTACAGGTTTCAATGCGGTTATACTCCACATCTTTCGTGCAGCCCTTGGCAGCTTCCTCAAAGGACAGCGTGACGGTCTTGCTCAGATCGGAGCCTCTGCGAGGGGCATTGGGATTGGCACGTCCGCCGCCGCCGAATCCGCCGCCGAAGAAGGTGCTGAATATATCGCCCAGATCACCGAAATCGACGTTGTAAGCACCGCCGGAACCGCCTGCGCCGAAGTTCGGATCCACGCCCGCGTGACCGAACTGGTCATAACGCGCACGCTTCTCGCTGTCCGAAAGCACTTCATATGCTTCGCCGACTTCCTTGAATTTTTCCTCAGCCACCTTATCGCCCGGATTGAGGTCAGGGTGATATTTTTTAGCCATCTGGCGGTAAGCCTTTTTGATATCAGCATCAGAGGCGCCCTTTTCTACGCCGAGAACCTCATAATAATCTCTTTTTGTGTCTGCCAAAGCAATTCGTCCTTTCGACGCCGTTTCAAAAGTTTGATATATGGATGATAGTGTGAATGAGCGCCCCGCACTAAATTTTTTCTTTCAGCGCGAAGCGCTCCGACACTATTCTCTATTCGTTATTCACCATTCACTATTCATTTAGCGAACGAATGTGAGCGCATCAGTTGTTGTCAACGTCATTGTAGCCGCCGTTGCCGTCGTCAAAGCCCGCGTCATACGCGCCGCCTTGCGGTCCGCCCTGCGCGCCGGCATCCTTATAAAGCTGCTCGCTGAGCTTGTAAAGCTCCTGCTGGAGCGCGTCGGTCTTGGCCTTGACTTCGTCGGCGGGAGCGCTGTCCTTCACGGCACGAAGGTCGGCAATCTTGGACTGCACAGCGGACTTGGTGCCGGAATCCACTTTGTCGCCCATATCGTCAAGCAGCTTCTCGGTCTGATAGATCATCTGATCGGCGTTGTTGCGGATGTCGACTTCTTCTCTGCGCTTGGCGTCTTCGGCAGCGTACTTCTCAGCATCCTTGACGGCTCTCTCGATGTCAGCTTTATCCATGGAGGTGGAAGAAGTGATGGTGATATGCTGCTCCTTGCCGGTGCCCTTATCTCTGGCGGAAACATTCACGATGCCGTTGGCGTCAATATCGAAGGTCACTTCGATCTGCGGAATGCCTCTGCGCGCGGGAGCAATGCCGTCGAGATGGAACACACCCAGCAGCTTGTTGTCTCTGGAAAACTCACGCTCGCCCTGCAGCACCTTGACTTCAACGGAAGTCTGATTGTCGGCAGCGGTAGTGAAAACCTGCGACTTCTTGGTGGGAATGGTGGTGTTTCTCTCGATGATCTTGGTGCAGACCTCGCCCATCGTTTCGATACCCAAGGACAGCGGGGTGACGTCGAGCAGCAGCAGACCGTTCTTGACGTCGCCGGAAAGCACGCCGCCCTGAAGTGCCGCGCCAAGCGCCACACATTCATCAGGATTGATGCCCTTGAAGGGTTCTTTGCCGATGAGCTTCTTGACAGCGTCCTGCACGGCGGGGATTCTGGAAGAACCGCCGACCATCAGCACCTTGTCAATCTGACCGACCGACAGACCGCTGTCGGAAAGTGCCTGACGTACCGGACCCATGGTCTTTTCAACCAGATCAGAAGTCAGCTCGTTGAACTTCGCTCTGGTGAGCGTGAGGTCAAGATGCTTCGGACCGGTGGAGTCGGAAGTGATGAAGGGCAGGTTGATCTGCGCGGTGGTCATGCCGGACAGCTCAATCTTGGCTTTTTCGGCAGCTTCCTTGAGACGCTGCATTGCCATCTTGTCGCCCGAGAGGTCGATTCTGTCAGTTTTACGGAATTCCTCGCAGATCCAGTTGATGATTCTCGCGTCGAAGTCGTCGCCGCCCAGACGGTTGTTACCGGCGGTTGCGAGAACTTCCTGCACGCCGTCGCCCATTTCGATGATGGATACATCGAAGGTACCGCCGCCGAGGTCATATACCATAACCTTCTGCTCGGCTTCCTTGTCGATGCCGTAGGAAAGGGCTGCGGCAGTGGGCTCGTTGATGATTCTCTTAACGTCGAGACCGGCAATCTTACCGGCATCTTTGGTTGCCTGACGCTGGGAATCGGTGAAGTAAGCGGGGACGGTAATCACCGCGCTGGTGACTTTCTCGCCCAAATAGGCTTCCGCGTCCGCCTTGAGTTTTTGCAGAATCATAGCGGAAATTTCCTGCGGGGTGTAACGCTTGCCGTCAATAGTAACGGTATAGTTGGAACCCATCTCTCTCTTGATGGACGAAATGGTTCTGTCGGGGTTGGTGATTGCCTGACGCTTTGCCACCGTACCGACCATTCTCTCGCCGGTCTTGCTGAAACCAACCACAGACGGAGTGGTTCTCGCGCCTTCGCTGTTGGGGATGACGACGGCTTCGCCGCCTTCAATGACTGCCACACAAGAATTTGTCGTACCAAGGTCAATACCGATTGTCTTTGCCATAATAAATTCCTCCCAAATTTTTTCAATCGTAATCAGTGTATATTATATAGCAGTTGTTTACTCTGCGACCTGCACCATGGCGGGGCGAATGACTTTGTCACCAAGCTTGTAACCTTTTTGCAGCACCAGGGCAATCGCGCCCGATTCTACGCCTTCCGCTGCCACTGTTGCCACACAGTGGTGCATATTGGGATTAAACGCATCGCCCACCGCGCCAAAAGCTGCCACTCCGAGCTTTTCAAATGCCTGTGCCGCCTGCGTGCCGATCATCTCGACACCTTTGCGCATATCCTCCGCAGAAGCATTTTCCACTGCCAGCGCCCGCTCGATATTGTCAATCACAGGAAGCAGCGCCATGACGCCCGCCGCAGTCGCGTCGGTGTAGATGGCATCCTTTTCCCGCTGGGAACGCTTGCGGAAATTATCGTACTCCGCCGCCAGTCTCAGTCGGATATCCGTGAGCTGCGCGAGTTCCGCCTTGACCTTTTCGGTCTCCGCCTGTGCCGCGCTGAGCGCCTTCTGTAAAGCGCCCACATCGACTGTTTCGGGGGCTTTCGTCTCCTCAGCCGGTTTGGTTTCTTCCGCTTTTGCCGCCTCTTCCGGCGCCTGTGCGGAAGCTGTCTTTGTTTCGACCGCTGCGTTGTCTTCTGTCTTTTTCTTGAACAAAATTAGCAGCCCCTTTCCAAATGTAATATGTGTTTCCCGATTGCGGCATATCTTACCGGTCAAGAATCTGTCGGAGCATATTGCCCACAGCGCCGGCAAAGTAATCCACATAGGGAATCAGCCTCGCGTAATTCATTCTGGTAGGACCCACCACACCGATCCACCCGGCTGTCTGACCGCCGCCGTAATAGCGTTCCGTGATCATCGCGGTTCCTTCCAGTTCCGGTCGATGGGATTCATTGCCGATGAGAATACAGGTTCTTCCGCCCTTGGAAAAACCGTTTCCCTCCCCCAGCAAATCCGCGACCGCGCCGCGTTTTTCCATGAAGTCCATGATGCCCGCCAGTTGCCACTCTGCAAAGACGCCTCGTGCCAGCATATTGGACTGCCCTTCCATGATGACCTGCATTTCCTTCGAATCTTCAGCACATTCCCGCACAGCCGCCACCAACGGTTCCATGAAATCCCACAGGTCACCCAGCCGAAAGGCGGTTTCCGATACAAACGGATCGTCTATGCTGTCGATGGGAACGCTCAACAGCCTGTCGCGAAGCACTTCCCGGAACCGATTCAACATATCCGGTGTAACATCTCTGTGAAGCCGACAAATGCGGGTTTTCAGAATCGTAGGCGAAATCATCATCAGCAGCATTACGGAACGGGCGCTGATCCACATCAGCTCCACATTGGTGATCACCGGATGTTCGTCCTCAGGATTGGTAACCACTGCCAGCAAGCCGGTTTGCTCGGCAATTAAAGAAGCAGTGACCTCCAGAAATTTGTTGGGATCATAGATGAATTCCGAAAGCCGACGGTCGATTTCGCCTTGCAATTCCAGCGGAAGTTCGTGGTTTCCCATCATCAGATGATCCACATAAAGACGGTAGCCACGCTGAGAAGGGATTCTGCCCGATGACGTGTGAGGCTGTTCGAGATAACCGCTCGCCACCAGCTCCGCCATATCATTGCGAATGGTTGCCGACGAAACCGAATGTTCCATTGCAGCCGCCAATGCTTTGCTTGCAATAGGCTCGCCTGTGAGAACGTAGCTTTCGATGATGGAAGCCAAAATCTTGAGTTTTCTTGCCCTCGGTTCCATTGAACCAAACCGTCCTTATCTGTCAGGATTCTCCTTTTGTTTTTATCAATTAGCACTCTCGAATGTCGAGTGCTAATTGATGTTTATAATTTACCACGTCTTTTCCCGGTTGTCAAGAGGATAATGTGAAGAATATGTGAATTGATTATTATAATTTTCTGATGATCTGTTAATACCACCATAAACCGGATACATCAAATCGATTTTTTAGCGGAATTCACCGCACCAAAAAAAGCGGCTGTTTATCATTCCAAAAACAACCGCCTTTTCCGATCCTACAAATAAGCCTTCATGCTATCTGCCATACGTTCTTCCACGTCAATCAGCCGCTCGGTCATACTGCGCGATTTTCGGTCTGCCTCTTTGTATTCGTTGAGAAAACCGCTGAGCGATTTCACGCCCATATGACAGCCGTCGATCATCAATTCCGCCACCGTCTTGTCATCGGCTCCCATTTGCAGTTTCACGTTGGTTTTGAGCCACGACATTCCTTTGGCAATCGGGTGAGGTTCCTTGGTATCGCATCCGTATGCCAGCAGCAGTTCATGTGTTTCATCGCCCAATTGATTGTGTTCTGCGCGACTGTCCTTCAACACCTGTTTGAGATGCGGGTCTTTGACCGTATCAATTACTTCGTCAATAGACGTAACCCCCATCTTGATGCCGGCGTTGCACTCACGAAGCAGCTTGCGTGTATCTTCCGTTTGCTGGTTTTCATAAGTTTCCATAACAAAAGCGCTTCCTTTCAAATGATTTGTAACCATATCATTTGCAGAAGCGCTGTGTTTTATACGTCAAAAGCGACTGCTATTCAAATTCAAACGTGACCACCCGTCCCGTTGCCAGCGACTGCGGCACATCGATCACCCGCTGGTTGGATGAGCCACGGAAGCGAAGATCATAATCCAGCAGTTCCAGCACAAACCGACCGTCGATCAGCACGTCGGTTTGCCGCAGCAAATCCATCACGGACGGTTCCCTCTCGCCCCGTTCCAACAGTTGTTCAAACGTATAGCCGGTATAAGCCATCACGTCACGTCCCGCTTTATGTACCTTTGCCGCCAGATCGGCAAGCGGCGCAGGCTGCTCGAATGGATCACCGCCCGAAAAGGTCACGCCCTGAATCAACGGATCCTGTATCAATTCTTCCAGCAAATCATCCGTGTCTACCTCATATCCGCCGCTGAAATCATGTGTCTGCGGATTATGACAGCCCTTGCAGTGATGGCGGCATCCCTGGGTGAAAACCGTATAGCGAATACCCGGACCGTCCACTACCGATTCCGTCACAATACCTGCCACTCGCAGCTTTGCCATAAAAAAACCCCCTTGTCAGCAAGGAAACAGTTCCAGCCGCTGTTCCCCCTTTTCGTCCCGCACCAACTCGACACGCCATTCACTTTCCATCTGCCGTTTCCGCTCCGATTCGTATGCTTTCATCAGTGCGTCCGCATAATTCATACGACTGAGTATCGCAATGGCGGCACCTTGCCCGTGCGACAGGAAACAAACCGTCAGCAACTCTCCCCCATATTTGCGTGTCAGACGCCATGAATCTGTCAGCGCAGTACCCGGTGAATCGCACCGTCCACTCAGCAGCAGGTAGAACGCACAGCTAAACCGTACCGTCAGTATCCACGCGGTCAAAATGCCGCTGACCGTCAGACAAAAAGCCGCACTCACCAAATGCGCCAACAGGGTTTCATCGTCGCCGCCCAGCGCATAGGCTGCTGCCCCTTCCCGCAGACAAAGCCACGCAGGTGCTAACGTCAGCAGCAACACACCACATTGAAACGCTGCCAGAGACAACTCCCAGCCAAACACTTTCAGACGTCCTGCGCAAACCGGTGTAAACAACCGTTCCGTCCGCAGAAAATGTACCGTTACATTGTACAGTTCCCGCACAAATGTTCCACGGCAATACAGAGCCGTCAATCCTGCGGCTGCCGCACTCATCAGCCAAACGGGATTATCTCCGCCGCCGCGCATCCATTGTATCAAAGCTACCGTCGCAGCGGAAGCCGCCAAGAAATAAGTCAGGCAGAGCGCATAAGGAATTGACGTGCTCTCTGCCTGACAACGGGATAACGCAATCATACCTCGTGACAAATTCATAGGGCAACCGTCCTTGTTCTGCCATCAAATTTTGCAATCGTTCTTTCAGAGCAGATACAAACACAGTATTTGCGATATCAGGTGAATTATGCCTTTAGAGTATCCCTGACCCGGTATCCTAGATTTTGGCACACACCAGATCACCCATCTCGGAGCAGGTGACTTTACGGAAGCCTTCCACATAAATATCGGGCGTGCGTGCTTCATTCAGCACCTCAGCAACTGCCTTCTCAATGCGTTCAGCCGCGTCGGGCTGATTCAGCGAATATTTCAGCATCATCGCGACCGACAGAATGGTGGCAAGAGGATTGGCGATGTTCTGACCCGCAATGTCAGGCGCCGATCCGTGAATCGGCTCATACAGTCCCGCGCCGGTCGCCCCCAGCGACGCCGACGCCAGCATACCGATCGAGCCGGAAATCATGCTTGCCTCATCCGAGAGAATGTCGCCGAAAATATTCGATGTGAGAATCACATCAAACTGACCGGGATTCCGAACCAGCTGCATCGCACAGTTATCCACATACATAAAGCTGAGCGCTACCTCAGGATACTCCTTGGACATTTCCGTGACCACTTCCCGCCACAGACGGCTGCTTTCCAGCACGTTGGCTTTATCCACCGTGCAGAGCTTCTTGTTGCGCTTCATTGCCATGTCAAATCCGATTCTGGCAATCCGCTCGATTTCGGGTACGGAGTACTTCTCGGTATCATAGGCTGCCGCCACACCGTTTTCCTCCAGACGACCACGTTCCCCAAAATAGATACCGCCGGTCAGTTCCCGTACCACCATGATATCCAGCGAGCCGTTGATAATGTCGGCACGAAGCGGCGAGGCGTCGCGAAGCGGTTCAAAAATACGGGCAGGACGCAAATTGGCAAAAAGACCCAGCGCACTGCGAATACCGAGCAATCCCTTTTCGGGACGCACATTGCCGGGCAGATTGTCCCATTTCGGCCCGCCGACGGCGCCGAGCAGTGTGGAATCCGCGGCCTTGCATTTGGCTATGGTTTCGTCCGGCAGCGGCACACCCGTCGCGTCAATGGCGCAGCCCCCGAGCAGCGCTTCGTCATAGTCAACGGTAAAACCGCAAGCCTGCGCGGTCTTGTCCAGCACCTTGATCGCTTCATTGACAATTTCCGGTCCGATGCCGTCGCCTTTGAGGACAGCAATACGATAATTTTTCATGGTAAATCCATCCTGTCTGTGTAAAAATTCTTGAACCTTATTATATCTCAGCCCCCTCAAAAAATCAAGCGCTTCTTGCAATGATTTCACAAAAACCGCCAATGAAGCCTATCACATTCCGGACTGTTTTTCATATTCTGATAATGAGAATTATCTCAAGACGTCTCTTTAGGAGGTATAGGTAAATGAACGAAAAAATGTGCGGTAACGATTCGTTCTGCATCCGGGATTTGGGCGGAACGCCTCTGGCGATTGACATTGACTGTGTAACCAAACACAACCCCAATTACCGAACAGCCTTGTGGACAGGTGAATATTTACAGGTAACGCTCATGTGCATTCCGGTGGGCGGCGATATCGGCGCGGAGGTTCACTGTGATACCGACCAGTTCCTGCGGATTGAAAGCGGCTGCGGTCTGGCGGTAATGGGACCTTGCAAAAATAAGATGACCTGCCGCCGGAAAGTTGACACCAACGACGCCGTGATCATTCCCGCGGGCACATGGCACAATCTCATCAATACGGGAAATATCCCCCTGAAAATCTATTCCATCTATGCGCCGCCCCACCATCCTTTTGGCACAGTACAGCGTACCAAGAAAGAAGCGCAGCAGGCAGAATGATAAAAAAAGCCATCGCCAAAACCTTCAGACACAAAGGTTTTGCGATGGTTTTTCTTTGTTTTTTGAAAGAGAAACAATTGCAAGGCAAAAACTATAAATATAGAATTATGTCTCTTCGAGCAGCAGACACATCGCTTCCTGATATTTTTCCCGACGTCGGATATCCTGCTCCGTCAGCGTATCCATACGCGTTATGTCACTGTTATGCCGTAAATCTGCGAGTTTGACCTTCGTCGCCAACGGATTGCGCCGGATCGCCCTGATATAATCCATATACGGCACGCCTTCCCGGTGGGTCATCAGATCAAGCGCCTGACAGACCTCTTCGGAAAATCCCATCGCGCGAATCTGTTCCAGCGTGTAATCGGTATCCTCCACCACATCATGCAGCAGCGCTACAATCGTGGTTGCTTCGTCTTCCATCTGCTCCGCCACATGGAACGGATGAAACACATAAGGCAGACCGGTTTTATCTACCTGCTCCTTATGAGCATCAAACATCAGCCGCATCGCTTTGCGCGTCATAGGCGTATAAATCATCTGAATGCCTCCGTTTCGTTTTTCCGATGATATCATCGTCTGTTTTTCTGTGCGGATGCAAGGGTTTTCTTTCGATACGATTTGGATTTTGATCCTTTTTTCGGCGGCGCGATTAACCTATCTGAAATCACATCTACCAACTGATCAGACGCAAAATACAGCACGCAGCCGCAGGTAAACACAATCCCTGTCAGAATCAGCTTGCGGGCAAATTTTTTACGTCGTTTTGCCAGTTCTTTTTTCACCTGCTTATTGACCGCTTTTCTGATTTCCTGCGCCACCTTTTCTTTCGCCGCGTCGCTCAGACCGTTCAAGGCACCGCTTATTTTCTCCGCCATGACAAAAATTCCTCCCATTATGTAAAATCATTTATAAACAGCTGCCTTTGCAGCCTCTTTTATGATTATACCATTCCCCTCTCCATTCGTCAAGCATCCCGGAAAAAGGGAATAAGTAATGAAAGCAGTACAAAAAGAAACGGCTGTATTGACTTTGAAAAAAAAGCGTGATAAAATATAAGCGTTGCAAATCTCAAAAGCAAAAGGGGTGATGTTTCGTGTCAAGCGGCGATAGTTACGGAGGCAAACGGAAGAATACGACATGGGACGGTCTGCCTTGTACAATGGTAATGAGGGTGGTTCCTTCGTCACTCAGACAGGAAACACGCTGAGCATTCTCCGATCCTTTGTCGTCTCCGTATGCGTTCTGGCATAGGGAGTTTTTTTGATTTGTTTGTCCGTTGCTGTTGATGAAGTTTTTTAATTGCAGCATATTTCATCAAATGAACGGAGTGATACTCATGGCAAAGGAACCGATTTCCGGCGTGGAAGAACTGACGGCAGCCGTGCGCCCGGATTATGAAAACGAAATTGCCGCCATTATCAGAGGAAACCTTTCTCCTCACATGATACAGAATCGACTGGGTGATTATCATGAAAACGACATCGCGCAGGTCATGCCCCGCCTCTCCCCTCAGGAGCGGAAAAAGCTCTGCCGTATCTGCACGGTGGAAATGCTGGCTGAGATTTATGAACATCTTGACGAGGAAACGGCAAGTCTTTATCTGACCGAAATGCCCATTCAAAAAGCCTCTGATGTGATTTCGGCACTCGAACCGGATACGGCTGTCAATGTGCTGCATGAAATTCCCAAAGAAAAACGCGAACTGATTATCGAAACCCTCCCCAGCGAAATCAAGAAAGATATCCGCCTGATTGCCTCTTTTGACGAAGACGAGATCGGCAGCCGCATGACCACCAATATGATTCATATCCAGCGAGGTATGACGGTTAAGGATGCGATGAAGGAGCTGATTCGCCAGGCAAGGGAAAATGACAATATTTCCACCATCTTCACGGTGGATGAAAACAACGAATTTTACGGCGCCATTGACCTCAAAGACCTCATCACAGCGGATGCTGCTCAGGAGTTGGAATCACTGATTGCCACATCGTTCCCCTATGTATACGCCAGTGAATCCATTGATGACTGCATCGAGAAATTGAAGGATTATTCTGAGAATTCCATTCCCGTGCTGGATAATTTCAACCGCCTGCTGGGGGTCATCACTTCACAGAGTATCATTGAAGTGGTCGATGACGAGATGGGTGAAGATTATGCGCGGCTGGCAGGTCTGATTGCAGAAGAGGATTTGCAGGAACCGCTCAGGGAAAGCATGAAAAAGCGTCTGCCGTGGCTGCTGGCGCTGCTGGGACTGGGCATTGTCGTGTCCGGCGTGGTGGGACTGTTTGAAGCGGTCGTCGCACAGCTCACGCTGATTATGGCGTTTCAGTCGCTGATTCTCGACATGGCGGGCAACGTGGGAACCCAGTCGCTGGCTGTCACGATCCGGGTGCTGACCGACGAAACTTTGACGCTGGGACAAAAGCTCCATCTGGTGACCAAAGAAATGCGCATCGGCTTTTTCAACGGTCTGCTGCTCGGTCTGCTCTCGTTCGTGCTGGTGGGGAGTTATCTGATGATCTTCAAGCAGAAGCCCGTTCCCTTTGCCTTCGCCGTTTCGGGCTGTATCGGCGCTTCGCTCATTCTGTCCATGTTGATTTCCAGCGCGGTGGGAACCTTTATCCCGCTTTTCTTCAAAAAGATCAAAATAGATCCTGCCGTAGCGTCCGGTCCGCTGATTACCACGGTAAACGACCTTGTTGCCGTGATCAGCTACTATGGTCTGAGCTGGCTGCTGCTGATTCAGACCCTCCATCTCCACACCTGAATGGTTATTAGTTGCTATGTATGATAATTGCTTCTCCTCCCTTAGCCGTTGCTCTGTACGGCTAAGGGATTGCTGCTTTCAAGCTGAAAAAATGAAAAAATTTCTGTCTGTCTGTAACGAAAGGCTTGCCGCAAAGACTAATATGGTGGAAAGAGGAAAGCGCCATGGGCTTTGAAGAAATTTACAGCCTGTATAAACAAGACGTCTTTTGCTATCTTTGCGGACTGACGGGAAACGCGGATGAAGCCGAAGAACTGCTGGCGGAGACCTTCTTCCGGGCGTTTCTGGGATTTCAGGCTTTCCGCAGTGAAAGCAGTGTGAAAACATGGCTATTCGCTATTGCCAAACACGTTTTTTATCAGCATCTTACCAAAAGAAGACGGGAAATCCCCGTCGAGGATACATTTCTCTACCCGCTGTGCGAACGTGGCATTGAAAACCGAAGCGATACGCAAAGCACTGTCGCATTGACGCAGCTGGTTTCCTCTCTGCTTGCGAAAAAGGATGAACGCAGCCGAAGGGCTTTTCATCTGCGGCTGGCGGGCTATTCCTTCCGTGAGATCGGACAGGCTTTGGGAATCTCGGAAAATTCCGCCCGTGTGCTTGTGCATCGTGTCAGGCTGTATCTGCAAACCGAACTGAAAAAGGAGGGGTACGGAAATGAGTGACCGTATCATCAATTCATCCGCTGTCACCTGCGGCATCGTGCAGGATCTGGCGCCGCTGGTAGCCGACGGCGTGGCATCCGAGGAGAGCAGGGCGGCGGTGATGTCGCATATCGCTTCCTGCAAGGCATGTGAGGCACTGATGCAGACACTTGCATCATCTGCCATCGAAACCAAAAACGACAAAAGCCAACGCAACCCGTCTTTCGTCACATCTCCAAGACCCGACGACCAAAAAATCATGGCATATATCCGTCGGAGGGCAGTGTATTTCATTGCCCTTGTGACGCTGCTGGGGGCAGCAGCCGGCGTTATGATGACAGCCACTTCGCTGCAATTTCAGAATTTTCTCATCATGCCGCTGGTCGGCGCACTGTCCTATGCCTGCTTCCAAAAAAAAGGACTGCTGTCTTGTCCGGTAGTGTTTGTCATGACATTCCTGCACGCCGCTGTCAGTTCGATAATATCAGGAGACTGGTCGGATTTTTCCGGCTTTCTCATCTATGGCGTTATTTATGTGATACTGATTCTGGTGGGGATTTGTATCGGCGCCTTGCTGACTACCATTGCGGCAAAAATGCAAATCAGTAGAAATAATGCCGCAGCAAGAAAAAAAGCCATCTTAAAAATCGGGGCAGGTGCCGTGGCACTGGTACTGATCGCGGGCGTATTGTTTGTGTATAACGCTTTCTGCGGCAACTTCATTTCAGCGACAATCGCCAAACACCGTGTGTCGGAATACATCGCGCGAACCTATCCCGGTCATTCCTATCAGATTTCCGCCGCAAGTTATGATTTCAAAACAGGGGGCTATACCTGCCGCGTTACCGACCCCGACAGCGCCGACCGCAGCTTTACGGCGGGAACCGCTTCAGGCGGTAACGTCTATGACACCTACCAGGATGTATTGGATATGAATACTACCCTCACGCGGCTGGAAATGGCATACAGGGACGCGGTCGATCCGCTGATTGATGCGCATTTCACTGATGAAAATGAATTTGGCTATCCCACCATCTTTTTCGGCAATGAAGACATTGACCGCAGCGGTCTGACCTATGATATGACGGCTGATCCCAAGCATATGCCGGTTCCCACCTGTGTGGTGCTTTCGCTCAAAACCGACGCTACGCAGTCGCTTCGGCGCACACAGTCACTCGCTGTGAGATTGGCAATGGAAGGCTATCAGGTGGATTATTGGAGTTATTCCGATCAAGAAGGGCATTATTTTGAAATCATTCCCACAGAACGACTGCTGACAGCCTCTTCTCCGGATGATTTAAAAGAATTCCAACTCGAAGATAATATGAAATAAACCAAAACCCGGCTTTTTCTTCCCTTGAACAAAAGGGAAGAAAAAGCCGGGTTTATCCATTCAATTCATGATTCTATATTCAGTTGTAGCTGCCGCTGCCCAAAAAGACAAACATCCAGAATACGCTAAGCAACATACCAATCACACCGAGAATAATTCCCGCCGTCGAAAGACCCGTGGGACGGGTGCCGTCATTCTTTGTCTTAGAAATAATGCCAAAAATCAGACCGAGCAGCGAGGGCACGAACGTACAGCAAGTCAGAATACCGGCAATCCCCAGAATCAGGGACGCCACCGCAAAACCGTCATTTCCGGCAGAAGCGGAAACGCCGGTCGGCGCATACTGATAATATCCCGCCGCATAATTGGGCTGTCCCTGCGGCTGCTGGACGTATGGATTGGACTGAGCCTGATAGCTTTGCTGCTGGGTATAAGAGGTTGGCTGGGGCTGATAGCTCTGCGGCTGCTGGGCATAAGGATTGGGCTGAGGCTGATAAGCCGGCTGTGCATAGGGATTGGACTGAGATTGCCCCTGTGTGGACTGCGCATAAGGACTCTGCGTAGGCTGATAGCTCTGTTCATAGGTATTCTGCTGCGGTTCCGACTGCGCATAGGGATTCTGCTGAGGCTGATAGCCCTGCGGTGCCGAAGGTTCGGATGCCATCTGTGTGGAAGAAGAATCGTCAGAAGATGATTCAGGCGTTACGACATCTTTTACCACATCGGCAATCGTATCGCCGCCGGAAAACGCGTTATTCCAATCTTCGCTCATGATAAACAGACACCTCGGTTAATTTAATTATTAAAATGAAAAGTGAAAGAGAATAAACTGCAGCGACTGCATAAGCTGATCCGCTGTATCCTTACCATAGGCGGTTTCAAGGAGCTGGCGCATCACATCGGGATGAGTAAACATATATACCATATATGCAAGCCAACAAACCGAGGCGACAATACCGAGAATCATGCCAATCCAAGATACCACTGATTTCTTATTGCGTGCCACACCGATAATGCCCAGTATCGCGCCGGGTACGGATGTGAAGAAACTACATCCACACACACTGATGCAGGAAAGCACAATGGAAATAATGCCCAGCACCATGCTCTTGTTTTTCTGTTCCGGCTGCACCGCCGTCTGATAAGGCATCTGTACCGGCTGATAAGGCATCTGTACCGGCTGTCCCTGCGGATTGACCGGCTGCTGCGCATTCTGATCAGGAGTAGGCTGATAGTTGTTGAAATTGGTGTAACCGTTCTGATTGTTCTGATTGTCCATTTTTTGAACGTCCTTTCGTGATGATATTTTTTGAGCAATTGAACCAATGCCCAAAGCCATTATACCACTGTTTTTGTCATTTGTAAATATGAATTTTCAAATTTTATCTGTTTTTTTGACTTTTTCACCTTTTGATTCTTCTTTCGGGTTGTTCCCTGCTTTCACAGCTACTATCCGCGTAAACGGATTGGCAGGTCGTTTGGGAGAATTTGCGAAATCTATTTGACAAAGTTTCCGTGGTGTGTTATAATCAATGCCGTTGATTATTTTGCGAATCAGGAGGCATCATCCCATGTCAGGACATTCCAAATGGAGTACCATCAAAAGAAAGAAAGAAAAGATTGATTCAGCCCGTGCCAAGGTCTTTACCAAAATCGGCAAGGAAATCGCTATCGCTGTGAGAGAAGGCGGCAGCGCCGATCCCGGTGCCAACGCCAAGCTGCGGGATTGCATCGCCAAAGCCAAAGCCAACAATGTTCCCAACGAAAACATTGAGCGCATCATCAAAAAAGCGTCCGGTGAGAACGATGGCAAGACCTATGAAGCACTGACATATGAGGGCTACGGTCCTTGTGGCATTGCGGTCATCGTCGAAACTCTTACTGACAACCGCAACCGCACGGCTGCGGATCTTCGCCATTATTTCGACAAGTTCGGCGGCAATCTCGGCACCACCGGCTGTGTTTCCTTTATGTTCAACGAGAAGGGCGTTATCGTCATTGATAACGAAGACGGCGACATTGACGAGGATCAGATGATGGAAGACGCGCTTGAAGCAGGTTGCTCGGACTTCCAACCGGAAGGCGACGTGTTTGAAATTTACACAGACCCCTCTGATTTCAGTGCCGTGGTCACGGCACTGGAAGAGAAAGGCTATACCTTTGTTTCCGCCGACGTAGAGCAGGTGCCGGACACCTATTCTGCCATTGAAGACGAAGAAGCCGCCGTGAAAATGCAGAAGCTGCTCGACATTCTCGACGAAAACGACGATGTGCAAAACGTTTTCCACAACTGGGAAAACGCGGAATAACATCCCCTTTCCTCCGTATAATGAATCACTGGCAACAAAAAAGCAACACAGGAAGATTTTCCCCTTTGTGAGGGTGTAAACCTTCCTGTGTTGCTTTTATATTGGGGTTATTGTGTACTTGCGAATCAAATTACTTGCCAAAGTATCTGTTGAGCAGACCTTGGAATGCCTTGCCATGACGGGCTTCATCACGCGCCATCTCATGGACGGTATCGTGAATCGCGTCGAGATTAAGTGCCTTTGCACGCTTGGCTAGATCAGTCTTGCCGGCAGTCGCACCGTTTTCGGCTTCCACTCTCATTCTCAGATTCTTCTCGGTAGAATCAGTCAGAACCTCTCCCAGCAGTTCCGCAAACTTAGCTGCGTGCTCCGCCTCTTCATAAGCAGCCTTCTCCCAATAGGCACCGATCTCGGGATAACCCTCGCGGTACGCCACTCTGGACATTGCCAGATACATACCAACCTCGGAGCATTCGCCTGTGAAATTGGCTCTGAGATCTTCTTTGATGTCGTCGGGCGCGTCAGACGCGACGCCTACCACATGCTCGGCAGCCCAGGACATTTCTGCATCCTGCTTGACAAACTTGGACGCGGGCGCTTTGCATACCGGACAAATTTCAGGAGCAGCTTCTCCCTCAAACACATATCCGCAGACAGAACATACAAACTTCGCCATAATGATAACCTCCGTAATCAAAAGAGTATTTGAATGTAAAAACTCACGCCGCTATAAATTCACGGCAATGATATTTTTTGTATTATATCATTTTTCTCATAAAAAATGATAAATAAAATGAAAATTTTTTATAATTGTTCATAAATTTTTTGCCTTAAACCTTGCCGCCAAAGATACCCTCATAAGTCTTGATGCAGTGAGATATTATTTTCATCGCCTCTTCCCTGCCCTGCACTTCGGTCACACTGGTTTTGGTACCTTCCAGATTTTTGTAAACCTCAAAAAAGTGTGCGATTTCCTCAAAGATATGTTTCGGCAGTTCGCTGATGTCATGATACTCATTGTAGGAAGGATCTTTGAACGGAATGGCAATGATTTTTTCGTCCGCCGAATCGTTGTCTGTCATCTTGATGACACCCACAGGATAGCATTGCACCAGCGTCAACGGTAAAATTTCCTCCTGACAAAGTACCAGCACATCCAACGGATCATCATCCGCCGCCAATGTCCTGGGAATAAAGCCGTAGTTGGCAGGATAATGAGTGGAAGTATAGAGAACGCGGTCGAGTTTCAGCATTCCCGTTGCCTTATCCAGCTCATACTTGTTCTTACCGCCTTTGGAAATCTCAATACAGGCCACAAATTCCTCCGGCGTAATTCTTTCCTTCGCGATATGATGCCATATGTTCACGATACAGACCTCTTTTCAAATCTTTATTTGTATTCATTATACCACATAGATTATGCCTTTTCAAGAATAATCGGAAAAAAACACAAAAAAGGTCATACAAAAGCATTTTCATATTACTATTTTTATTCATCACAAAAAAATCAAAAATCAACCTTTCGGGAAACGCAGTCGACATGACTGCAAAAGTCATCTTGCCATTGTTATATCAGATTAAAAGTATTTATTTAATACTATCAACTTATCTGTTTTTTCTGATTTGTAAAAAAATGCTAAAGATTTTTCTCTTTTTTGTATAATCAAAACCTTTTTCTATTTTCAGCAAAACACCATTCTACATTTCTTTTATGCAATTTTACGTGAATAAAAGCAGCAGCGTCACATAATGACGGCATTTGTTAAAATAACAATAATTTTAATTATAAGAATAGAAGAATCAAATTGATATGTGAATATTGATTTTCCGATTTAGAAAACCATCAAAAACACCTAAAATCGGAAAATTTTTTGGATATTTACACTTGACATCATGTGTGAAAAATGTTAGAATGAAAAACAGTATAAAGGTAATTGTTCTAACTTGAAAACGACTGAATATATTCTGCATAGTTCCTTAGACATAGAGCGTCAAGAGGGAAAGGATCTGGGGTTTATGTATTATCTTAGCAGTAATGAAAAAGGGGTTTTAAATGTCATAGGTCCCCGGCTCCGCAAAATCAGATGTGATAAAAAAATCTCGCAGACAAAATTGAGTGAGCTTTGTCGTGAGCGTCATCTGAGACGGTCGGTCGCAACGATCAGCAAAATTGAAAACCAGCTTCGCTCGGTTTACGATTATGAGGTACAAATTTTTGCTGACGCTTTGGGTGTCACTATTGATGATCTATATAGAGACAGTGTGGTTCTTCCTGCGGAAATATAGCATTGAGACCATCTTTCAGCGTCATAATATTTTACTCCCATCCGCTGCCTTCGTGACTGTTGCTGGTTTGATTGGCGGATGGGAGTTTATTTTATTCCGTTTTGGTTCCGATTCGGCGAATCTCATTTTGCGATGTTACCAATACTGCGCTTACACCGGGATAATGTGTCAGCAGTTCCTCCGTTTTCTGATACCCCATCAACATTCCGACAGTAGAAAGGGCATCGCACTCTTCCGCGCTATTCCCTATCATCGTAACGGAGTACAAGCCCGTATCACATGGCATACCACTGCGTGGATTCAGAATGTGATGATACAGTATGCCATCCTTTTCAAAACAACGCTGGTATACGCCTGAGGTCACCACTGCCTGATTGGATACCACAACCGTATCGATGAGGTTGTCATCAAACGGCTTCTGAATTCCCACACGCCAGTTACCGCCTTCCGGTCGCTCCCCCATCGCCAGAATATTGCCGCCAAGATCGATCATGGCGTTTTCTACGCTCATTTGACGCAAATACGCTGCCATCTGGTCAGCGGCATACCCTTTGGCAATCGCACCAAGGTCAATAGCCATTCCTTTTGGTAAAAAAACCGTCGTACCGTCCACTTTCATTCTGGTATAATCTACCTTTTTCACCGCATCGGCCAGCTGTGACACGTCAGGGATCGCATCATCGCTCCCATCAAAGCGCCATAGTTCTTTGACGGGACGAATGGTTATATCAAACAACCCGTCACTGGCAGATGAATAGCCGTTGGCACGAGTCAATAACGCGGCTGTTTCCACAGATACCTCCGTCGGATTCCCTTCTGCGTGATTCACACGGTATATGTCACTTGTGCTGACGGAAACGCTCAGCCGTGCCTCACATTCTCGGCAAACGGCAAATACACCATCCAACAGCACGTCGCTGTTCTTATCATCAAACAGTGTTACGGTACATATGGTGTCCATCAGAAATTCCGTGCGGGACACCGGTTCCGGTTTCCGCAAACCAATCCGACAGAGTATCACAATGATGATCATGATCAAGGTTAATCCTGCCAATCCCACACCTCTAGCAATGGCAGAGGTCATGAAGATCTGCTTTATTTTTTTCACGTTCCTCACGATCCTTGTCTTCATTTCGTTTCCGTTTCAGGAAAGAGGTCGTAATCATATATGAAAAATGCTTCATGTACATCATCCACGCCTCCGCTGTCACATTCAGACACGGCGGCACTGGCAGCGTTGCTGGCAGCTTCCGCGCTGCTTTTAGGGTATGTGGAATCATTGATTCCCGTTGTTCCTCCCATTGCGGGCATCAAACTGGGATTGGGTAATCTTGCCCTCCTGCTTTCACTCCGGGTGTGCAGCGATGCCCGCATCACCTGGGGCATTATGCTGACCAAGGTGTTGCTTTGCGGGCTGCTCTTTGCCGGTCTGGGAACGCTTCCCTATGCGCTTGCCGGCGGCACGGTGAGCGTTGCCGTTATGCGTTTACTCAGTCGGTCAACACATCTTTCCTGCATGGGCGTCAGTACAGCGGGAAGTGGGGCACATATGGCGGCACAAACGCTGGTAGCTGCACTGCTTACCTCCACCCCCGAAGTCCTGCTGCTGCTACCGGTTCTTTGCTTCATCGGTGTTTTAACCGGAGCCGTCAATGGATTACTCGCCAATCAGATCATGAAGCGCCTGAATGATTTGCATCCGTAACAAAGCGGTCTTTGGAACACATCTTCCCAAAGACCGCTTTTGTTTTATTCTGTAAACTGAAAAAGAATTAAGAATTCCGAAAGGCTTGTCCCTGATCTCTTTATTGCGTCCCGTTATTCTTCGGTATCCTCAGCAGACTGACCTTTGCGTGCTTTCTTCCGTTTTTCCAGTGCGGAAGAACTCAGCGAGAACAGCAAATCCTCCTGCTGTTTCGCAGACAGCATACGGAAATTGATAACAAGCTGTTTCTCCGCTTTGGAAAGCTCATAAATGTGCATGATTTCAATATCATCTTCCTCTGTCGCACCGTCACGAACTACTGTGCACGGTTCGGGCTCATCAACCAAATCATAATAAGTGATATTGAAAATCTTAACTAATTTGCTTACGGATTTAATATCAGGCGTCGTCTTTCCCGCTTCATAATACGCATACGTTGAGCGGTCAAGATTTAAGACGTCCGCTACCTGCTGCTGGGTCAAACCGGAAGCAACTCTGAATTTCTTCAATCTTTGATTTAATGTCATAATTAAGACACCCCTATAAAATAAAAAGTATACAGGATGAAAAAAACGGTCAGAAAAACGATTGACTATGCTGGATATATTATAGTGGAGAAATGACGATTTTTCCAGTACAGGTGATAAATATTCACTGTGAAACCGTGTTTTTTGGCATCTTTAACAAAAATCAAGGAACCGATTGACCTCATATTTAGTTGGAATCCTATCGTCTGAATCATTCAAAAAAACAATTCCTATAACATACTGAATATTGCACCGGAAATGATACCCAATACCATCAATCCTGCCAGAATCAGCGCGACAAGTTTTACCCAAAAATTCTGTTTTTGATTCATTGAAAAACATCCTCCTTAAAAAAACAGTGCTGCCATAGCGCTTTATCGCCATGAAACAGTTGACCATCCCGCCGTAATAATCAACGCCACAATGAACCCGATGACCACAAACAGCGAAAGGATCCCCCGCGTTTTTCCCGCTGACAACTGCTGACGATAATATGCCTCTTCCTTCGCGGCTTGACTGTCAAATGCTTCTGTCTCACCGCTTCCGGCACGGCGACGCCGTCGTGCGCCGGAAGCGGCTCTCGCCATGATAGATTGTAATTGTGATTCGCTGTATACCCGCGCTGTCGTGGATTTCCGAAGGGTCTGTGACGGAAATTTTTGATATGTCTTACAGTTTCCGGACAAAACGGGAGGCAGCGGTACCTCCTCTGCACTGCGTCGTTTCTCCGCGTAAGGCGCAAGATATTTTCGCATGGAAACGGCAATCGACACTGCTGCCTGCCGCATACCCGGCAACAGCATAATCGTATCCTTGCCTGCCATCAGCAGGATTCCCTCCGGTCCGTCAAATCGTGAAGGAAACAGTACGGCTCCCTGCGGCGACGGCAATCGGGTTCCACGCAGTGTATCATAAACAAACCGCGAACGGCTGCGCTTTCCTTTTTCCAGCGGCACGTTCAATGCCTCACTTAAAAGGAACACCGTATTCTCTTCCTGGGAAATGGCATCCAGCCCCCCGATAATGATAGCCGTATGTGACCGCTTCATCACGTCCGCGGTCAGCGAAAGAAGCTTCCGCGGCTGTACCGTAGCATCGAGACTGCAAATGCCGCCGCAAAAATCGGAAAGCAGGTCATTCACAGCACGCGAGATAGCGGAATCGGGCTGCATCCTGTACCAGATGATTCCTGCCGACAATACGGCTCACCATTCCTTTCGTCATAATATTCCTGCATTTCACCGGCTCTGTCTTACGGCATCAGCGGCGTGGGATTGAGTTCCGCCGAAGTGACATCTACGGTTGTCTCGCCTTCACGAAGCTGACGCGCCGCGATCACCATTCGCCAATTGGACTTTTCGTAAGAACAGGTAGAAAGCAGCAGAATCTTATCATCGGCATTGACTTCCACAGGGGTAATGATTTTGGAACGCTTTTTGATGGCTGCCACAAAATTGAGAAATTCGGTATCGTTCTTAAAATTCGTTCTGATATACTTGAAAATTTTGCCGGTATCGGAACTTGCGGTCGCGCGGAAGTTTGCAAATACAACCCACTTTTTCCGGTCGTACAGCGTATCAAACGTGATAACCGGATTCTGCTTGTAAAATTCCACATCATCGTAATACTTCAACTTGGCAAACATCGTACCGTTGCGGCGGTGATGACCGTAGATCAGGGAACATTTGGAGAGCGTATTGTTTGGTCCTACCTCATTACGATAGTCAAGGAAGGGATTGCCCGCCGCATTATACTCCTTGTTGATATCGTGATTGAGGTAATAACTGTTCAGCGTGTCCTTTTTACGCTGTGTCACTGCATAGTCGATAGGCGTGTTGGGAACCTGAATCCAGCCCACGATATCCTCGTTTTTCTCCAACAGGGCTGCCATCTGTTCCAGCATACCGTTTTCCAGCCGTTTTTCTTCCACAACAGCGCTTTCGGTATTTTCTTCCCACACGCCGTTATTGGCCTGCTGCACCTCATGTCCCTGGTGAGCCTCCTGAAACTCTTCCATTTTTTGAGACAGAATCATCGGCTCTGCGACATATTTATAGAGCAGGAAGCCCGCTGATCCCAGAAAAATACAAATGGAGAGTGCCAGAATCACATTGGTGACGGGATCGGATTTCTTTTTCTTCTTGGATTTGGACTTTGCCTTGGATTTGGTCTTTTTGGCAGAGGAAGTCTCTGCGGGAAGATCGTCGTCAAAAGAATCCACAAAACCGTCACCAAAATCCACAGCCGGCGCCGCAAAGGGAACCGTTGCTGTAAAATCCGCGTCATCCGGTGCCCGGCTGCCGCTTTTCAATTCACGAGCCAGTTCCTCATACCATCTGTTGCTGAATTGTCCTTCCATGTTACGCTCATTCCTTTCCGGTTGATTGGTTCTGATAGTCTGCTGCTTTTTGCATGATTCCATGCAAAGCCGCTTCCGCAGCATGAAAACGATTTTCCTCACGGTTGCGATGCGCACCGTTATCTTCCAATTTTACAATGTCAACTTTTTCACAGCCGCGTAAGGCAAAGCCAAGAAATATCAGACCCACCGGTTTTTCTTTTGTTCCTCCGCCCGGTCCGGCAATGCCCGTTACCGATACCGCAATATCCGCACCCGAAAGTGCCAGCAATCCCTTTGCCATTGCTGCGGCGGTCTGCTCCGAAACAGCCCCATAATGCGCCAGCACGTCCTCCGGAACACCAACCATTCGGGTCTTCATCTCATTGGAGTAAGTGGTGATGCCTAACTCAAATACGTCAGACGAACCCGGTATATCGGTAATCAGCTTGGAGATCAGTCCGCCGGTACAGGATTCCACTGTCGAAACCTTCCACCCGTTGCGGCGCAGGATATTCACTGTCTCTTCCGCCAGTTGACCGTCATATTCGTTTTTCATTGCTTCACTCCTCTCGCCTGCCGTTGCAGGACTTCATTCGGATCGTATGATTTCAACCGCCGTATTGACCAAAGCCCGTTCTATCATGTCTGCCACACAAATTCTTTCATTTTCCAGCGCTGTCTCCGCCAGTAAAATTTTGTCGAGAGAAGGCTTGGTTTTGGGATGTTTGGGCGTAAATACCGTGCAGCAATCTTCAAACGGCAGAATGGAAATCTCGAATGTGTCAATCCGTCGGGCAATTTCCACAATTTCCTCCTTGTCCATCCCGATGACCGGACGCAGAATCGGCATATTTGCCGCCGCGTCAGTGCATACCAGCGCTCCCAATGTCTGACTTGCCACCTGTCCGACGCTCTCACCGCTCACCAGTGCCTGCGCTCCGTCTTCACAGGCAATTGCCTGTGCGATTTTGATCATATAGCGCCGCATAATCAACGTAAGCATATCTTCGGGACAATTATCCCGGATCGCCTCCTGAATCTCAGTGAAAGGAACAATATGCAGCCGGATTTCTCCCGACCACCTCGCCACCTTCCGGAGCAGATCACGCACCTTATCTTCAGCGCGGCGGCTGGTGTAGGGCGGGCTGGCAAAATTGACTGCGGAAAGCGCCAGTCCCCGCTTTGCCATCATCCACGAAGCCACAGGCGAATCAATACCGCCGGATATCATCACACAGGCACGCCCTCCTGTTCCCACCGGCAGCCCTCCCGCACCGCGTATAGGCTGCTTGTGCAGATAAGCTGCGGTATCACGGATCTCAATGGTTACAGTCACGTCGGGGGAATAAACGTCCACGGTCAGATGCGGGAATTGTTTCAGAATATATTCTCCCGCCATCGCACAAATTTCCGGACTTTTCAGCGGAAATTTTTTATCGGCTCGTTTGGCGTTGACCTTAAAGGTACGGGCATTTTCCAGATCGTCCTTCAGATACGTACAAGCAGACGGAAGAATCACATCCATGCTTTTCTCCACCTCGGCAGCACGGCTCAGTGCCGCAATCCCAAATACACGGGAAATACACGAAACGATATCCTCTATATCCGCACCGCTATCCAGCGGTGTAACATACATGGTGGACTGCGCGCGCCACACATTTACACCGCCGCAGGGAGCCGCCGCCTTTTGTATGTTCTTAGCGAGTGTTTCTTCAAAATTCCGACGGTTCAGCCCCTTGAGAGCCAGTTCGCCGTTTTTGACCAGTATGATTTCTTTCAGTTTGTTCAACCGGTTTCCCTCCGACATAATAACCTGATTTATATTGTATCACAGTTTTTTAATGGTATTATTAAGATTTTGTTTTGATTTATCAAATTTTTTCCGCATTTTCCCGCTTCTTTGGCTTGGGTTTCTGAAAATGCGCCAGCGTCCTGATTCCTTCGGCAACGGTCTCTGCCAGCAGCCGAACCTCCTCAGCAGTATTATCCGCACAGAAACTCACCCGAATAGCACTGTCTGCCGCGTCACGGGGCAGACCGAGCGCCTTGATAACGTGACTGGGTTCTCCCTTGGCACAGGCAGAACCGCCCGACACAAATATCCCCCGCTCCGAAAGATGATTCAGCATGGTTTCCGCTTTCACACAGCAGGTGCTGAAATTGAGAATATACGGTAATCCGTCGTCGGGACTGTTGATTACAATGCCGTCAATATCGACAAGTCTCCGACGCGCTTCTTCCCACAGCGCTTTGACCTTTTCGTACCTCGCTGCCATTTTGGCACGATCACCCGCTGCAATGGCAGCAGCACCAAAGGCGGCAATGAGCGGTGCGGCTTCCGTGCCCGGCCGGAAGGAATTTTCCTGATGACCGCCATAAGTCAACGGAGGCAAATGAAGCCCTTTGCGTTTCCATAAAGCACCTGCGCCTTTCACCGCGTGAATCTTGTGTGCCGATACCGTTACCGTGTCGGCTCCCAGACGTGTGACGTTGACAGGCAGTTTACCGAAAGCCTGTACACAGTCACAGTGAACAATGGCTCTAGGGGCATGGTTCCGGGCTGCCCTGACCGCTTCTTCCATCGGAAGAATACTGCCCAGTTCGTTATTGACCAGCATCATCGCGACCAGAATCGTATCAGACGTAATGGCTTCCCGGATGGCGGCAGAAGGAATATGCCCGGAGCGGTCGGGCTGCAGACGTATCACTTCAAACCCACGCCGTTCCAGTTCCGCTACGCTGTCCAGTACGGAAGAATGTTCAATCGCGGTGGTGACAATGCGGCGTCCGACCTTGGCGTTTTTGGCTGCCGCTCCGAAAACCGCGATATTATTGGCTTCCGTGCCGCCGGACGTAAAAACGATTTCCTCCGTCGCGGCTGACAGCGCAGATGCCACATGGCAGCGGGCTTCGTGAAGTGCGGCGGCGGCTTCGTCGCCTTTGGCGTGGGTGGATGAAGGGTTGCCCCAGCGGGATTCCATCATCTCCACGGCGGCTTGTATCGCTTGGGCAGACGGTCTGGTCGTCGCACTGTTATCCAGATAAATTTCTTTTTGCAGAACAAAGCACCTCTTTGATTCGTTGCAAGGCAATTATTAATCCGTTGCTGAGAAATCACCATGCAGTTCGAGACATATACTAAAGTATTATACCTCATTATTTCGGTCAGTTCAATACATCTAAAAAATATTTTTCAAAAGAGACATTTTCAGGCATCTACTCCTATGGTTCTCCTTCGTGGATTTCCCAGAAAAAAGCAAAAGAGAGTTGAAAAAAACGCGGAGGGAGTATATAATAAACCGTGACATCATGAGAAGGGGCGTTACGATTGTGAAATACGAAGAACTGACAGCCAGATACCCGGAATTTATCTACCACGGTTTTACGATTGACGAGCAGGAAGACGGTATAAAGGTCACCTATCACTTTGAAACCGTAGGACTGACCCATTTTTATCCCGCGTGGGTTTTCCCCAAAAAAGGCATAGACACTGCTGACCAGACCGTACAGGCGTTTCTTTTTTCCATTGGTATGGTGGAACTGATCAGCTATTGGAAAGCCGCCTGTCCGCCCCACGTCCGCGTGATGTGCGGTTATCTGAGCGACGCGCAGAAGGCATGGTGGAAAAAGCTGTATTTTCACGGTCTGGGCGAATTCTTTTACACCAACGGCATCGACCCGGATATGGACGGATTTATGACCATTACCGCGCTTGATGAATCACACAGATACAGAATCGCTCCAAAATCCGACCTTACCGGCTGCATGGTGCCGGTCGGCGGCGGTAAGGATTCAATCGTGACGCTTCATCTGCTCTCCCAGACCGGCGATATGGGGAACAACAGGTGCTTTATGATCAATCACCGCAATTCGGCTCTCGCCTCGGCGCTGCTCGCCGGCTGTACGCCCGAACATATTTACCGTCCCCGCCGTTATCTGGACAGAACCATTGTAGAACTCAACCGGAAGGGCTTTCTGAACGGTCACACGCCGCTTTCGGCATTGATTGCCTTCTCCGCTTCTCTGGCGGCCTATGTGACCGGAAAAAAATACGTGGTGCTTTCCAACGAATCCAGCGCCAACGAAGCCTCTGTCGCAGGCAGCAGCATCAATCACCAGTACTCCAAGAGCTTTGCGTTTGAAAAGGATTTTGCGGATTATCTTGCTGCGTACCTTCCCTGCGGCGTAACTTATTTCAGTCTGCTCCGTCCGCTTTCAGAAATCCAGATTGCCGCGATTTTCGCGCAGCTCAAGGAGTTTCATCCGGTCTTTCGCAGCTGCAATGCCGGCAATGCGGGAAAGAATTTTGACACTTGGTGCCTCAATTGCTCAAAGTGCCTGTTTGTAACCATGATTCTCTCTCCTTTCCTCTCGGACAGCGAAATAAAAGATATTTTTCGCGTCAACCTGCTGGATTCCGCAGATGACAAAATGCGGCTTTACTTTGAACAGCTCATCGGGCTGCATGAAACCAAGCCCTTTGAATGCGTGGGCAGCATGGACGAAATTAATTTTGCCCTCTGCCGTGCCATTGAAAAACGTGAGACTGCGAATGCGGTTCTCCCGCGCCTGCTGGCATATTATACGGCTCTCCCCCTTTATGCCGTTCACAGAAACGAACCCAATCGCTATGCGGATTATTTCGATGAAGTCAACCTCATTCCTGACCAATTCAAAGACATAGTGCGACAGGGTGCGAGGGAATGTCAATGGTAAGGCTCGCCTTCAAAAAAAAATTTTCTCCGCACGGCGGAATTTACACGATTCTGATGACATTGTTTCTGTGCGGTATTCTTACCGCCTGTCGGACGGATTCACTTATTTCTCCGGATTCACCTTCCCAAACGGGTGAATCCGATCATCCCGCTTCACTGACGCTCCGCGAATCATCGTTGGAAATCGGCAAGGGTCTGAGCGCGGCACTCCACGTCGAGACCGGGGAAATCTCCGCATGGCGATCTTCGGATGCTTCCATAGCATCGGTTACAGAAGATGGAACCGTTACGGGCATCAACGTGGGAAGCTGCGTTATTACTGCTGTCAGTGAGAACGGCACCGTCGCCGATTGTACGGTTGCCGTCAAAAAAACCTGCTATCTGACCTTTGATGACGGTCCTAACGAAAGAACCCCGGAGCTGCTGGCTGTTCTGGAGGAATATGACGCAAAAGCAACCTTTTTTGTGGTCAGTTCCTATTATCTGGAATACACCAGGAACATTGAGGAACAGGGCAGTGTCGTGGGACTTCATACGTACAGTCACAACTACGAATCCTGCTACCGCAGCACCTTCTCCTATTATTACGGACTGGAACAAATGGCGCGGCGGGTGGAAGCCTTCACGGGTTCGCGCCCCACCCTGATCCGTTTTCCCGGCGGCACCCACAATGCCGTCAGCGACCCGCTCATTATGCAGCGAATTGCCAACGGCGCCAAGGATCTCGGCTACCGTGCCTTCGACTGGACCGCTACATCCGGCGATACCTCTACGAAAAACGCATCTGCCGATTTTTCTGTCTACTGTGTCAAACGGGACTGTGTTCATGATGTGGAAATCCTTCTCATGCACGAAAAGGCATTTAATATCCCCGCACTCCGAACCATCCTTCCCTATCTGCGGGAACAGGGATACGTTTTTGAGACACTGGATCATTATCCCGAAGACAGCTTCACCTTTGCGACCCGTTACAGCCGCAAAAACGCACTTATTCCCTCCACTTCCATATCCGTCACACGTTCCGAAGCCAATCTGCAAGTCGGCGATTGTCTGACGCTGGGCGCTCACATCTATCCTTCCAACTCTACGGATTACACCCGCTGGGAATCGTCGGATCCTAGCGTCGCGGAAGTCCTGCCCAACGGAGATGTTACTGCGATGGCACCGGGTGAAACCGAGATTGCCGCCATCACGTCAAGCGGTCAGAAGGCAATCTGCCGTATAACAGTGCTTTGACAGCATTGCCAAACCTACAAAAATTCATCACCGTATTGACTTTTTTTGTGAATGACGGTATAATAATTCTATTATACAGAAAAACCTTTGTCGGTCACTGTCATAGCGGTGACCCGCGACGGACACAAAGGAGCCTTGGTTCACATTGAAAAAGCGAAACATTCTGGTTGTCTCTCATGTGGACGACAACTTTGGCGACAATCTCATCCGCATTTGCTTCGGCAGAATTCTGTCGGTCGTATTGCAAAACCTCGGTTTGGATCAGGACAAAGTGACAATCAGCTATATGGCACTCAAAGAAATCGACGAGGCATTCGTAAAGAATGCGGATATAATTGCTTTTGCCGGCGGCGGGCTTTTCGGTCTGAGCTATCTCAATTTTTTTGATTCCCTCGACCGCATTACCCTGCTGGCGGAGGAACATCAGATTCCGGTCATTTTTTCTTCCATCGGCATCAACAATATGGATGCCAGTTCAGAAAATGAACATAAACTGCGAGCGATTTTACAGCGCAAGTGTATTCAGGCGGTATCGGTGCGTGAAAATCTCCATATTTTCCGCGAGTACGCCGGGCAGTGTGATTATGAAATCTGCAAGGTCTGCGATCCGGCCGTATGGACAAAATATGTCTATCACAACCTGCTCGATCATCTGCCCTCTCATAATGGAACGCTGGTAGGAATTAACGTGGTACGGGGCGGTCTTTTCAACGACAACGGAAAACAATGGAAACTGGGCGACGAAATTGTATTTCTCAATGAATTGAAAAAGTCGCTTGATGATCACGGCATTCCCTATCGCTTCTATACAAACGGCAGTGTGCTGGACGACAACGCCCTGCGTTTCTACGCTGACCAATGTGCCATTCCCTCCGATCAGGTCATTCTCACCCACACCACCTGCGAACTGGTACAGACAGTGGCACAGTTTGACTATGTCGCCACCATTCGTATGCACTCTTCCATCATCTCCTATGCGCTGAGTATTCCGTCAGTCAATCTCATCTGGAACGACAAGATTCCTTTCTTCTACCGGAATATCGGCTATCCTGACCGTGCCATTGATTTATCCGAGTGGAACGGCGGTCATGTGTTTGACCTGCTGCAATCCATCAAAGATGCGCCCTATACGCTTGATGAAGACTATCTGATGTCGCTCTATCGTTATCTTTACCGGGTGATGAATCGTTTGTGTCAGGCAGGTGCCGATGAAACAGCCATTTATGATTTCAAGCGGGTCAAATCCGTATTGTGCGAAGGTTCCGTATCCCCCGAGGAAGATATGCTGGATCAGCGGCTGAAAATCGAAAAGTGCGAAAAACATTATCTTTCCCGCTTTAAGGAAATCAAGCAGAACGACGCTGATCTCAAACGTCAGAAGAAGGAACTGGACAAAGCCACACGCGCATTGGAAAAGAAAACCGGCGAAGCACAGCGTCTGCGCTCGGCGCTCGACCGTCTTTCTTTCCTTCCTTCGGTCTTCCTGCTGCGCCTGGGAAGAAAGGTTTTTAAAAAACTTGTGTCAAATAAAAAATCATAGCTCAACCGATCCCTTGATAAACAAATGAAAACACGCCTTACTGTCATATGATACAGCAGGGCGTGTTTCTTGTTTCTCATGCAGATGACAGGCAGGGAAAGCCCTTATCATCCTTTTCTACAAAACACTGTTGATATCGTCCTTCATGCGGAGTGCTTCGCGTCTGGCTGCTCCCGCAAAATCCTGTTCGTCGCAGCCTTCTTTCTTATAGGCACACATAATGGCACGGGATGAATTGACAATCGCACCCAATCCGTCGCTGTTGAACGCACCAACCAAACCTTTTGCGCCGCCTCCCTGTGCGCCGTAGCCCGGTACGAGGAAAAACAGCGAGGGATGTGCCGCACGCAGTTCGGCAAGCTGTTCGGGATAGGTAGCGCCTACAACAGCCCCTACGCCGGTAAAGCCGTATCGACCGGGAAGCGCTTTGCCCCATTCGTCGCACATAGCTGCCATGCGATTGTAAATTGTCTCACCGCTTGACAGAGACAAATCCTGCAATTCGCCGGAGGATGGGTTGGAGGTTTTTACCAGTACGAAAATTCCTTTGTCTTGCGCCGCGCAGACCTCCAGCAGCGGCTTAATGCCGTCGGTACCAAGGTAACCGTTTACCGTCAGCGCGTCTGCCCCGAACGCCGCGAAGGACTGTCCCCCCACGTCGGTCAGACCGAGATGTCCGGTCGCGTAGGCTTCCATCGTTGCGCCGATATCGTTGCGCTTACCGTCAGTGATAACATACATCCCTTTGGATTGGGCATACTTTACCGTGCGGTCAAAGGTTCTCACGCCCTGCCAGCCGTACATTTCATAATATGCCATCTGCGGTTTGACTGCCGGCACCACATCATACAGAGCGTCAATTAATCCGACGTTGAATTCATACAGCGCCTCCGCGGCAGCCTCCAGCGTCTGACCGTACTGTCCAAAGGCTTTTTCTCTGATATAAGAGGGCACATAATCCAGCTTGGGATCCAGTCCTGCCACAGTGGGATTATTCATTTCTACGATTTTATCTATGAGACGATTAAACGACATAACAAAACAAATCCTTTCAATATATGAATATCTTATCTATTATTCAATGTCACAATACACCAGTGTGCCATTGCAATAGGTCTGTTTCACTCTTCCGATCAGTGTTTCTCCCTTGAAAACGGCATTTTTGGATTTGCCGTGAAGCTGCTCCGGATTGACCTTCCATTTCTCATCCGGGTCAAACAGCACCAGATCCGCTGCCGCACCTTCTTTGATTTCACCGCCCTCAATCATCATGATACGAGCCGGACGGGTCGAAGTAAGTGCCGCAATTGCTTCCGGCGACAACCTATCACCCAAAAATGTAAACATAGCCGCTAACGATGTCTCCATACCAATTACGCCATTTGGTGCCGCCGCAAAATCCGCTTTTTCCGCAGGGGTGTGGGGGGCATGGTCTGTGGCAATCGCGTCAATCGTACCATCCAGCAATCCCTCAATCACCGCCAAACGGTCAGCTTCCTCACGCAACGGGGGATTCATGCGGTAATCCGCATCACGGGACAGTACCTTTTCGCAGGTATACACGAAATAATGTGGCGCCGTTTCACAAGTAATCTGCACGCCACGCGCCTTGGCGCGGCGAATCAGTTCAATGGATTCTTTTGTACTGACGTGGCAGATATGAACGGGGGCTGCCGCCTGTTCCGCCAACCGGATGGTACGCGCCACATCGTCGTATTCCGAAGCGGAAGAAATACCTTTCACGCCCAATGTCTGCGCCACCGATTCATGTACCTTACCGCCTGCCGCCTGTGTTAAATCCTCACAGTGACAGGTAACCGGCAATCCCAGCCGTTTTCCTTCCCGCAGCGCAGACAGCAGCATTTCATCGTGTTCCACCGGGCGGCCGTCGTCCGAAAGCGCCGCCGCTCCTGCCTTCTGAAGTGCGGCATAGTCACAGCAGCCTTTTCCGGCAATACCGTGGGTAATTGCGCCGACAGGATACACCTTTATGCCTGTAGCCGCCGCTTTTTCACGGATATAGGTGATCACATCAGGCGAATCGGCCGCAGGCATCGTATTGGGCATACAGAAAAGCGAAGTCACGCCGCCTGCTTTGGCGGCTTCACAGCCTGTGACAATGTCCTCCTTGTGTGTCTGACCGGGATCACGCAGGTGAACATGTATATCCACCAGACCAGGCAGAGCGTATCGTCCGGTTCCATCCACGATCTCCCAGCCTTCCTGAGGCAAAATGGTACCTCCCACCTTGACAAACCTTTCCCCATCGATCAGGATATCTCCTTGAACCGAGGTGTCTGCATTAACAATACGGACATTCCGAATTAACAATGCCATATAATCCTACAACCAACTTTCTGTCAGATGATATAAAAACAGGCGGATTGCTGCAACAGAAATCCGCCTTGTTTGTATGCCGATTAAAGGTGAATATCACCGAAAACCTTGATATTGTCGATTTCCTCGGCGGTTTTGAATCGATCATAAGAATGCACAGCGTCAGCGTTTCCGGCTTCTGCCTGCAATTCACTGATGTATTCCGAACGGGTCTTGACACGCGACACCCGACGGGCGCCGCCATTGCGCATCGCCTGACGCGCGTTTTCCTTTGCCCGTTCCTGCGGAGACAGATAGGTATGACCGGTTCTCTTGTCTCTGCCGCGTTTGGAATATACCGATTGCTGCTGTCCCGTGAGATCATCCCACCAATCCCGTATCGCATCGGTCCGTTCATTCAACAGTTCTTTCAGCGCTCTTCCCTCGGATTTGACCCAGTAAAGGAAAACCTCGTAGGCATTGTCATTGTTCACTGGCATGGTTCCCAGCAGTGGGCTGTTGGGACGCGCCAGATTAATGACGGATATTTCGGGCGGATTGTTGAAACGGGTGCGGGAAGACGTACTCAAACCGCGGGTAACATACATTTTACTCCGTCTCAGACGGTATTCACCGCTGGTGTAGGCAATCTTCTGATGATGGAAGAGCCTATCCAGCACAGGAATACGGTAATAACCTCCGTGGGTGCCGCCGGCAAGGACAATGGAAGCGCCCCAGCGGGAATAGGCTTCAAACCCCTTGGGACAGCCGGTCATTAAAATCACCGTAGCGTCCTTGGGACAGGGACCAAGCGCTTCATACACATCGTCCACCGTCACCTTCCGGAACTTCCACTCACTCATGGGTTTGCCCGAATCCTCTTTCAGTTTGGGACAAAAGCCGTAAATGTAAATCTTTTCACCGTCTACATTGATTTCGGCGCGGGAATTGTTGAGAACCACACCGCCGGCAGCCGTCACGGAACTGACAAAATTCTTGTGAACTGTACCGCTGCCAAGCGAAAGATCCTCCCGTCCCGGCACCATCACCACGGGGATTTCACCGCCCATGGCGTCCATAAAGTCATAGAAGGCATCGACATTGACTGCCTTGGCATCTCCCATATTGCCGGTAAACAGCACATAATCAGGCTTTTCCCGCTTGATTTTCTGCGCAAGCACCGTATTTTTCCGACCAAAATACATACTATGAAGGTCACTGACCATGACAAACCGCATACCGTCAAGGACACGCGGCAGTCCGTTGACCGTCACGGCTTTGTGCGATGTGGAAAGAACATACTTGCTTCGCTGCAGTTCCAGCCAGAACATACACCCGGCAAACAATACCAGGATCATCAGGATCGCCAGCCAATTCGGAATCAACAAATCGCATTCCCCCATTTCATTGATGGTTCCACGTTTTATTATACATGATAAATCCCGATTCGTCCATACTTTTTGACAATTTTTTTCAGAATTTTTTGTGAAGGAAAGAAAACTTTTTTCTTGCAAAAGCGACGCAGTCGATACGGGTATCAACTGCGTCGCTTCAAGGGATAGGCATCCATTCCCGCCCGCCAGATCACAGAAAATCCCGGAGTTTCTTACTGCGGCTGGGGTGCCTCAGCTTGCGGAGTGCCTTTGCCTCGATCTGCCGGATTCGCTCCCGCGTCACATTGAACTGCTGCCCCACTTCCTCCAGTGTATGATTACGACCGTCCACCAATCCATAGCGCAGCCGGAGAACATCCATCTCCCGCGGCGTGAGCGTATAGAGTGCGTTCTCAAGCTGTTCTTTGAGCATACTTATCGAAGCGGCATCCTCAGGGTCTTCCTGTGTGTCGTCCCTGATAAAATCACCGATGTGGCTGTCCTCTTCCTCTCCCACCGGGGCTTCCAGTGACACTAGGTCCTGTGCCACCCTCATAACCTCTACCACCTTGTCCTCAGACATCTCCGTATAAGCGGCTACCTGTGCTATGGTGGGATCTTTGCCATTTTCACTCAGTAAATGACTCTGCGCTTTTTTGATGCGATTGATATTCTCAACCATATGGACAGGTATACGAATGGTTCGTGCCTGATCGGCAATGGCGCGCGAAACGGATTGACGAATCCACCATGTGGCATACGTGGAAAACTTAAATCCCTTGCTGGGATCGAATTTCTCGACGGCTTTGATGAGTCCCAGATTTCCCTCCTGTATCAGATCGAGCAGCGGCATGCCGCGTCCGAGATATCGCTTGGCAATGCTCACCACCAGACGCAGATTGGCTTCACTGAGACGTCTTTTGGCATCGTCGTCACCTTCCGCAATGCGCCGGGCAATGTCTTTTTCTTCTTCCGGCGTGAGCATGGGAATACTGCCGATTTCACGAAGGTACATTTTCACCGGATCGTCCATCATGCTGCTGTCATAAGTCTCATTCTGTTCCTCCGACACAATCTCATCCAGCTTCACGTTTTCAACAGGTTCTTCCACCACCTGAATGCCGTTGGCTTCCAATTTGTCGTAGAGCTTTTCAATCTGTTCGGGATTGAAATTTATTTCAGCCAGCACATCCATTATTTCCTGATTGGTCAGGTGACCTTTGACTCGCCCCATCTCTACCAGCCTGCGAAGCGTCTGTTTCTTATCTGTGCTGTTCATGCGATATCCCTCCCTTGATTTCTTTTCATTCACTCGTTATCGTATCATTGGATCGCAAAGATCAGGTAAATCCCTTGAGCTTATTGCTGCGGGTCACATGTCTCAGCTTACGAATCGCCTTGACCTCAATCTGACGAATGCGTTCCCGCGTTACATCAAACTGCTTGCCTACTTCTTCCAGCGTATGACAGCGACCGTCTTCCAGACCGTAGCGCAGGCGAATCACCTCCGCCTCACGTTCCGTCAGGGTATCGAGCACCTCCGAAATCAGATCGTGTAAAATCATATTGCCCACCGCGTCCTCGGGAGCGGTCTGTTCCTCGTCCTTGATAAAATCCCCGAGATGGCTGTCTTCTTCCTCGCCGATAGGCGTTTCCAACGACACCGGTTCCTGCGATACGCGAATGATTTCGCGCACTTTTTCAACATCCATATCCAGCAGCTTGGCAATGTCCTCGGGGCGCGGTTCCTTTTCGTTTTCAGCGGTAAGCTGCGCTTTGGCACGCTTCACTTTATTTATGGTTTCCACCATATGCACCGGTATACGTATGGTGCGCGCCTGATCCGCAATGGCACGGGTAATCGCCTGACGAATCCACCATGTCGCGTAAGTGGAAAATTTAAATCCCTTGCTGGGATCGAATTTTTCCACTGCTTTGATCAGCCCCAGATTTCCCTCTTGTATCAAATCCAGAAATGAAAGTCCACGATTCATGTACTTCTTGGCGATACTGACCACCAAGCGCAGATTTGCCTCACTCAAGCGATTCTTGGCTTCCTTATCTCCTGCCATAATCCGTTCCGCCAGTTCCTTTTCCTCTTTGGAGGTCAGAAGCTGAATTTTACCGATATCGCGCAGATACGCCTTTACCGGATCCTCTACATAGACACCGATCACATCGGAATCATTATAGTAGTCCGTGTTGTCATCGGAATCTTCTTTTTCATTGATCTCCAGATTTTCCAATGACAGACTGTCGTCATCATCCTCGATCAGTTCGATTTCTAGGCTTTCAAGCTTGACATAAAAACTCTCGATCGTTTCGGGATTTACGTCCACATCGGCAAGAGCGTCCATAATTTCCCGATGAGAAATCCGACCCTCGGTCTTTGCCTTGTCTGCCAGTTCTTTCAGAATGGTTTTTACATTTGTTGCTGCCATGTACTTTAATCAACCTTTCGTCTTCTATGACTGAAATATCAGTCAGGATTATTCGGGAGCTTCTCCCGCTCTCCTCAAAAAATGACAATATGTCATATCGCAAGTCAGCTCAACTCTTCTTTTTGCGCATTCGATCTATCTGCGCACGAAGTTCCTCCGATGAAAGCTTTGCCGCGTCAATCGGTCTGGTTCTTGTTCCCTCCTCCTTAATGCGTGTGATCAGCATAGAAAAATCCTCTATGCCTCTCACATTCTGACCGTTTACGACGCGAACAATCTCCGCGGTTTCGTTGTCGCTGAATTCCTGCTGTAAGTCTGTAATCGTTATTTCCTGCCCGCTCTGTGAAAGTGTAATGAATTGCCCGTAAACCCTGCGGCTGAATTCCGTCACCATTGCCTGCGGCGGCAGTAATTTTGCAGCCTTGGGTATCAGATCCTGATGATGAAACAGCATCTCAAGCAGAGCATCCTCTGCCGCGGCAGCACGCAGATGGGTACTGCGCTGGGGATTCACCCGATCGCCTATACCCGCGCTGACCTGCGCCATTTCACGGAATTCCTTTCGCTTTTCCTGATAACTCCTGCGACGGGACACTGCGTCAATCTGACTGAGCAGGGCACTTTTGTCGGTTTTGAGCTTGTCCGCCAGACGGGAAGCATATACCTCCCGTTCCAATACACTCAGTCCGGACAAAAACTCGCACGCCTCCCTCAGGAAATGCAGCTTGCCATCGTCCGTGGCAAGATCGTATTGTCCCTCAATGCGGGCGAGGGAATATTCAATATCGTTGGCACAGTTGTCCACCAGCCGGCGGAACCGTTCAGAACCATGCTTCCGGATAAACTCATCGGGATCCTTTGCGCCGGTAATGCGCAGTACCCGCACATCCAGACCCTCATCCTTCATAATGGGAATGGACCGCGCGATGGAGCGTTGTCCCGCCTCATCCCCATCCTGAGACAGCACCACACGCGAGACATATTTCTTCATCAGATGCGCCTGCTGACGGGTAACTGCCGTACCTAGTGCAGCCACCGCATTGGGAAACCCCGCCTGATGCAGCGCAATCACATCCATGTAACCTTCACAGAGAATCAGCTCGTCCGTCTTTTGGCTCTTGGCAAAATTCATCGCAAACAGATGATTGGTCTTTTTGTAAATAAGTGTATCCCCGGTATTGACGTATTTACCGCCTTTGGCGTTCTCTGTAAAAACACGTCCCCCAAACGCAATGACGCTGCCCTGCAAATCAATAATGGGAAACATCACACGATTGCGGAAACGGTCAATGACATTGCCTTGCCTGGAAATAAAGCCCAAATCCGCGGCGATCATTTCGTCCGGTTTATACCCCTTGCCGCGTAAATGTGCTGCCAGCGCATCCCATCCGTCAGGTGACCAGCCCAATCCGAAATGTCGGATGGTAGCATCGGTCAGACCGCGGGAATGAAAATAATCCAAGGCGTCCTTTCCTGACGGCGCATACAGCGCCTGATGGAAAAACCGCGCTGCTTCGCGATTCTGTTCGCGAATCCTGAGCCGCATACGCGAAAGGTCATCGCCGCGTCCGTCCTCCTGCATCGTCATGCCCGCACGGTTAGCGAGAAATCTTACAGCCTCCACATAATCCAGATTTTCAATTTTCCGAATGAAACCGATCACGTCGCCGCCCGTCTGACAACCAAAGCAATAGAATGAATCGGTATCTTCAAACACGGTAAAAGACGGCGATTTTTCTGAGTGGAACGGACAAAGTCCTTTGGCTGTTCGTCCGCTGCGTTTGAGATTGACATATCCGCCAACCACGTCAATGATATGGTTCTGCTCCTTCACCTCTCGGATAAACTCTGAAGGAATTGACAAATGCGCACCCTCTTTTTGCACTAATGCCGGTTTATTGTTTTACTTGGTATCCCACCCTTTGGGAATAAACAGTTCCTTGTAAAAATCCACCGCAAATGTATCGCTCATGCCGGCGATATAATCAGCGGCGGCGCGAAGGATACCGTCTTTCCGCATAACGTGGCGGAATTCTATGGGAATGAGATCCGGGTGATTGCAGAGGTAATGAAACAGTACCTCAATCATATCTTCCGCCTTTCCCTCTTCCGCTTTGGCACGACTGCCCTTATATACGGTACTGTAAAGAAAGTCATGCAGTCCATAAAAAGCTTCCGAAAAAGCAGGCGACATTTCAATCGTGCCGTTGGGACTGTTTTCAACGACATTGCGAATCATATTATTGATACGCACGGAAGAGCCTGTCCCCAGCACATCACGCAGATTTTGCGGAATATCGTCTTCTGAAAGAATTCCCGCACGAATGCTGTCATCAATATCGTGGTTCATATAAGCGATTTTGTCAGCAATCCGGATAATCCTTCCCTCGGGGGTAAAAGCTTCCTGCCCCTTTGTATGGCACTCGATACCGTTGCGCACCTCTTTGGTCAGATTGAGCCCCATGCCGTTTTTTTCCAGCTTTTCCACCACCCGTACACTCTGCTCATAATGGCGGAATCCGCCGCTTTTCACCAGCATGAGATCCAGCACGCGTTCGCCCGCATGACCGAACGGCGTGTGCCCCAGATCATGCCCCAGCGCAATGGCTTCGGTCAGATCCTCATTGAGCCGCAGCGCACGGGCAATCGTGCGTCCTACTTGCGCCACCTCCAGCGTATGAATCAACCGTGTGCGATAATGGTCGTTTTCCGGTGCCAGATACACCTGGGTTTTATGCTTGAGACGGCGAAACGCTTTACAATGGATAATGCGATCCCGATCCCGCTGAAAGACCGTTCGCAGATCACAGGGCGGTTCCTTTCGATCCCGCCCCAGCGAATTTACCGCCAGCGTGGCAAATGGGGATAATGTGAGCTGCTCAATCTTTTCGGTCTGTTCCCTTACACAAAGCTGTTCTGTCACTGCGTCACCGCCTTTCATCCTCTATGAACTATATACGAAACAAAAAAGGATTTCCCTTCTATGTTTTTAGTAATTTACATTTTATTTACATTTTAACATAGACATTTTTTTCCGTTCGTGTCATAATCAAAGTTATACCATTATCCATGAGGAGGATGCCAATTGAATCGACCTACATCTGACTCGCCCTTTGACCAGGAACCTTCCGACCAGACGCCAACGGATCCCTTTTTCTCTGAAGAACGGAAATTGCCTGCTCCACACCAGATCGGCGGACAGGTTGATTTGTTTCAGTATGCCGATCGAATCGAACGCAGAACACAGAATCCATCTGAGCACCCGGATCAAAACACAGTCTCCCCTGCTTCTCACGCTCCGGACAAAACGCATTATGTCATTGATGATAATGCTATCCCTGAACTCGGCACGCCTGACACCGACACCACATCACCCGCTTTATCGCCACCTCTTTCGTCACTTGCAACGACTGTTCGATGGAGTAAGACGCGCATAGCGATTGTATCGGTGATCACAGCTTTGGCTGTGACATTTGTTTCATTACTGTCGTGTTTCTTACATTTCTACAGCAAAGTGAATTATATTCCCGATGATCCCAACGCTTATTATCACAGCGTAAAAGCCGAAGACATACAAAGCGCGTCATATGTCACAAATCTCCTGCTCATCGGCACCGATGAGCGCACAGAGGTCTTTTCAGAAAATGCACGCGCCGACTGTATGATGCTTCTCTCCTTTAACAGCCACACCGACACGGTGAGTCTGGTTTCCCTTGAGCGCGGTATGACGGTTCCCTATCTGAAAACCGACGACTCCTATGGCTCGGATCTCCTCACGCATGTCTTTCGCCACGGCGGCGCAGGACTGTTGATTCACACCATCGAAAATACTTTCAAGGTCAAAATCGACGGCTATGTACGCGTCAATTTTCATACCTTCGCGCAAATTATCGATCGGCTCGGCGGTGTTGACATCACGCTGAACGCCGAAGAAGTGAGAGGTCTTAACACGGAAAAACACAAAGGACAGGTGATTCACCGTCCGCTTTCGGAAGGCGTCAACCATCTCAGCGGAGAGGAAGCGCTGCTTTACGCCCGTCTTCGTTGGATTGACAGCGATTTTCAGCGCATTCAGCGGCAGCGTAAAGTCATACTCGCGGTAAAGGAAAAGCTCCGGGACGTTTCGCCTTTCCGTCTCATCGGAATAGCAGGCGACATCCTCCCGCTGGTACAGACCAACCTTTCCGCCTCCCAAATGGCATCCGTTATGGTTAAGGGAAGCATGGCACTCGGAAGCGATACCCAACAGATGACGGTACCTTTTAAGGGAACTTACAAAAAGCTTAAGGCAGTCGATTTTAAACAGAATGCTGCTCTGTTGCGGGAAAAGCTCTATTAGCGTCTGACGGATAAATCATCATCATAAACAAAACAGCGACGAATCCGTTCCGTTTCACGGGATACGCCGCTGTTTTGTTGTTTTTAAAAAACTATCTTGTTTCACCCATAAAGAAGAGTGCCAGAACACCTGGTCCGGCATGTGCGCCAATTACCGGACCTATATTGCCGATAATCACATTTTTGATTCCCTTAAAGCGCTTTTTTATCTCGGAAGCAACATAATCTGCGTCGTCCCGGCAGCTTCCGTGACCAATCATCACGGTATCCCAGCCTTCCGTGTAATAGGTATCGGACATCCTATCGAGCAGAGCATTCAGTGAGGCTTTGCGCCCCCGTTCTTTACTGATATTGATAAGGTGTCCCTCATTATCCACATGCAGAACGGGTTTGATATTCAGCGCTGAACCCACAATCGCTGTCGCCGCGGACACTCTGCCCCCTCGCTTGAGATGGTGCAGATCATTCACTGTAAACCAATGGCACAAATGCAGCCGATAATCCACTACCCACTTGGCAAGTTCCTCCAGTCCCATGCCCGCTTTTTTCATTTTTGCAGCATAATAGACCAGCAACCCTTCTCCCATAGAAGCCGCAAGGGTATCTACCGAAAGAATTTTCCGCTCAGGATATTTTTGTTCCAGCTCGTCAATCGCAATGATAGAGGAACCATAGGTTCCGCTCAGACCGGATGAAAAAGAAAGATACAGAATATCCTGACCTTTTTCAAGATAAGAAGAAAAATGTTCACAAAACTCATGCACACTGATCTGTGAAGTCTTTGCAATCTTACCGCTGCGCATTGCATCGTAAAACTCTTCGGAATTCATTTCCCGTTCGTCCGCAAAATGGCGATACGTCAGGCCGTCCAAATCAAACTGCATGGGCAAAACCACGACATCGATTTCGTCGGCAAGTTTTTGGGGAAGATCCGACGTAGAGTCCGTTATCAACACGTAATTATCCATTACCATCACCGTTTCTTTATAGTTTTCACGCAACACAGCTTGTATCACAAGATTCAGAAAAGATTTTCCACTTTTCGTTAGTATTATAACACAAATGAAAAAGAAAATAAAGACATTTCTCTGAATTTATTGAGCACTCAACATAAAAAAGTATTAAAAAAACTTGTATTGATTTTACGATTTTTGTTCCGGGTCATCCGTGTGAATACCGCTCAAACGCTCGAATGCGCTTTTTCCGTCCTCGTAACCGTGTTCCCCTGCCAATCGGTACCAATGTGAAGCTTCCTCCACATTGGTCTCTACGCCTTGTCCGAATTCATAGCATTCCCCCAGATTATACATAGCCACTTCATTGTTCTGTGCCGCCGATAATCGGTAAAGCCTCAGCGCTTCGTTATAATCCCGGTTCACACCGTTGCCATTCCGAAAACATTCACCCAGATTGCACTGTGCACGGGAATCGTTCTGTTTAGCGGCAAGCCGATAATATTTTACCGCTTCATCCCAATTCTGTTTGGTTCCTTTTCCATAGGCACAGTGCCATGCGTACATAAACTGTGCCTCTGCGTCACCGAGGTCGGCTGCCTGACGGTAACAGGATACCGCCACAACCGTATCCTGCGATGTACCTGAACCGTTCAGATAACAATACCCCAAGGCGCGAATGGCAGATAACAAACCCTTGTCTGCCGCCTGTTGAAAACAATCGAAAGCGCGGCGTTCACTCTGTTTTACGCCTTGCCCCTTCGCGTAACAATATCCCAGACGGTACAGCGCATCGGCATTTCCCGCTTCCGCTGCCTTCCGCAGCAGACGAACCCCATGAGCCATGCTCCGACGCACGCCGCGTCCTTCCCGGTACAGCGACGCAAGGTTGACCATGGCACCGGTATGTCCCATTTCCACTGCTTTTTCAAATAGATGGACAGCAGCCTTATTGTCCTGTGCCACGCCTTCGCCGTCGCGATAGCACTCGCCCAGATTCACAATGCCGCTCGGATCGCCCGCTTCCGCCGCCAGACCGTAAAGCCGCGCTGCCTCCGCGTAACTTTGTGCAACCCCTCTGCCGAAATAATAAAGGTTGCCGAGATTGCACATCGCCTCGCCATCCCCCTGATCAGCTGCCATTTGATAATATTGCGCCGCTTTTGCATAATCCTGCGTTACTCCCCTGCCTGTGGCATAGCAAATCGCCAGATTGTACTGTGCCGCCGCTCGTCCCTGATCAGCGGACAAGCGATAGAACCGTGCGGCTTCCTCTGAACTCTGACTGACGCCTATACCCCGCTCATAGCAGAACCCGAGGTTGAGCTGTGCCATAGAATCTCCTTGGTCGGCTGCCATAGTATAATATCGGACTGCCATTTCATTATCCTGCGGAACGCCTTGTCCCAGACGATAGCAGGTTGCCAGATTATTTTGCGCACTCTCATCTCCCTGATCGGCAGCCATGCGATAATATGCTGCGGCTTTTTCCTTGTCAGTCGAAACCCCCAGTCCGTTATCGTAGCAATATCCTAGGTTGCACTGTGCCCGCATATCACCCTGATCGGCTGCCTTCTGATAACAATCCACCGCCTTTTTCCAGTCCTGCGGCAAGCCAAATGCGGATTCATAACAATACCCCAGATTGCACAGAGCGCCGGGATGCCCCTGTGACGCGGCAAGCCGGTAATAATTCACCGCTAATAGCGGGTCAACATCCACACCAAAGCCGTTATTGTAACAGACTCCCACAAAAAACATGGCGCTGACATGCCCCTGTCCAGCCGCTGCCAGAAAGAGCTGGAAAGCCTTATGATAATCCTTTGGAACCATATCACCGACGTAGTATTCATACCCCAGCTTGGCTTGTGCGCGTGAAAAGTCCTGCTCGGCTGCCAGCGTATAATACCGTATAGCCTCCTGGATATTTTTTTGAGTACCGATTCCGGATTCCAGACAGCCTGCCAGTTCGTACTGCGCCGAATCCAGTCCCGCATCGGCAGCCTGTCGATAATAGTTCACCGCTTCTGCCGGATTGGCATCAGTGCCTTCCCCATGTGCCAGACAATAGCCTGCGCTGTACTGTGCCGGTGGATAACCCTGTACGGCGGACAGCAGAAAGCAGTCCAGTGCCTGTCGGTATTGCTCCTTTTCATAAAAGATTTCTCCCTCCCGGTTCAGTTCCGCTGCCGACATTTCGCTGCTGATAATTCCCGCCGCCTGCCAAGTCTCCGACAATCCGCATTCCTCCTTGTGTGATGTCGATTGTGATCTTTCGCTCAAACACATTATTGAACCAATCTTACTATATTTGTTCCGGTATGTCAACAATCATTTAGCAATTTTTTCGTAACTATTCAGTCCCACCTAAAAGCCACAATTATCATATTGCTTTTCTGGAATTTTATGCTTAATAATGATTTATAACGATCATATTTTTCACATATAAATTCAGAAACTCAAGATGATTTAGATCATATTCCTGAAAA
>JAFPUM010000055.1 GCA_017395425.1 Clostridia bacterium
ACAACGACAACAACGACAACAACACCACCAGCAGCACAAGCAATACGGGCACGGGCACAGGCACAAACCCCACCAACCCCGGCGGCACCGACAGCAACCGCTACAAGTTTACCCTCGACAGCGTATTCACATGGAAAAGGCAAACCAACGGCGGAATGCCGGTGGTCGTGAAAGACACGGTGGGAGATGACAGCACAACCTATGACAAACTGGTGGCAGTGTATGTAGACGGAGCCCGTCTTACCCGGAATGTTCACTATACGGCAACCCGCGGCAGTATCAACATCACGCTGCATCAGGATTACCTGAAAACCCTCAGTGTTGGCACCCACACGCTTTACGTCCAACTGGAAGACGGTTATGTGCAGAATACTTTCACTATCACGGCGTCCAGCAGCGGCAGTGATCCGGAAAAGGGCGATTCCCCTAATACCGGCGAAGAGGACGGCTCGTTGATTTTCTACGTCTGGCTGGTCATCGTTTCCTTCGGCGGCGTCGGCAGTCTGCTCGTCCTGAAGAAAAAGATGAAGCACGCTTACAGATAGACGCGGGTTTTCCGGACGGATGGATTCTGGAAAAAAGATAAAAAATATCGTCGGACACGGTCGAAAGACAATGTCCGGCGATTTTTTTTTGAAATTTTTTAAAAATAAAAAAAAATAAAAACAAGCCCCCAACCTTTTCCGTTTTGCCTGCGTATATCATTATGAAGGCACAAGATCAAAGGAAGTGATGACAGAGAATGGAAGAGTGGATTGCCCGGCATGGCAAGCGGCTTTACGCGCTGTGTATCCGCTTATGCGGCAGCACCTATGAAGCTGACGACCTATATCAGGAAACGTGGCTGCGGGTATACAGCAAGCGCGGTCAGTATGACCCGCTGCAGCCCTTTGAACCGTGGCTCACTGCCGTGTGCGTCAATGCCTACCGCGATCTGCGGCGGAGGGAACGCTTTTCACGTCTGATGGCGCCCTTCTCCGACACAGAGGAAAAGGAACGCGTGCTGACATCGGTGCCAGACAATACGCCCGCCGTCGAAAACGCGGAATTGTGGGAAGCGGTGAGGTCATTGCCGGAAACATACCGTACCGTCATCGTGCTGCATTATTACAGCGGCTACGACGTGCGGGAAATGGCGCGCATTCTCACCGTGCCGGAGGGTACCGTGAAATACCGGCTGCACCGGGCACGGGAATTATTGAAAGGAGGACTGACACCGTGAAACACAACGGATATATGACGCTGACAGATGAATCGCTGGAACAGCGGCTGAGCGCCATGACGCAGGAGGGTATCCGCGACGCGGCGCAGGAGGAGGAACTTCCCGCGCCGCCGATCGTCAATCTCTACCGGCTGGAACGGGAAGCCGAGCGGCGGCGGGATGACCGTGCGTTGAAACTCACGGCGGCGGCGGCAGTGATTTCGGTGCTGCTGATGACCCTGACAGTCACGGCAGCGGCGGTGTGGACGACAGCGCACGGCGAGGAAATCCGCCGCCTGCCGACTGTTGCGCGGATGCTGGGATTCTGGCAGGATTACGGTCGGGAACTGACAGCAGGTCTGACGGCGGCGGCGGCGATGACGCTGCTGGGGTCGCTGGTCTGCGCGGTGCTGCTCATAAAACACAGGGATATGCTTCCCTTCCTGCGGGACGATAGACGGGAAGCATGGTTGGTATGATGAAAGGAGAATGAAAGATGGCTGTTAGTGTGACTTTCGTTATGGCACTGGTAATGCTGCTGCTTGGTCTGGCGGTGCCGGTGGGACTGGGGGTTTATGTCTATCAGGACGCGAAAGCAAGAGGCATGGAGCCGCTGGCATGGGCATTGATCGCGGCGCTCGCGCCGAGCTTTATCGGACTGATTATCTATCTGGTGGCGCGGCGGGATTATGAAATACTGTCCTGTCCGAACTGCGGCTGCCGGGTGACGGAATCGTATGGCACCTGTCCCCAGTGCGGACAAAAACTCCGCGCGAGCTGTGAGAACTGCGGCACGCTGCTGCGTCCCGAATGGAAACTCTGTCCGCAGTGCGGCAGAGAGATGGAGCAGACGCAGACCTTTGCCCAGCCGGTGGTGGGACGCGGCGCGGGAAATAAGAAACTCATGGTGATTGTGGCGGCGATTCTGCTGATTCCGGTGATACTCGCGGCAGGCGTAGTGGTTGCCTTTGTCGGGCTGAGAGCCTATACCGATTCCGTATCGGAGAGTGACGTTATCACGGAAGCCGTGTTGGACGATCATCTCACGGCACAAATCTTCCGCGACATGACCGATTATCGGGAATACGATGTGATTCCGCTGGACAAGGCTGATCTGGGAAAGGACGCGAAGAAATGGGTCAGGCAGTGCCGGAAGGGGGAGAAGGGCATTTATGCCCGCACCTATTCCAAAAATCAGACCGGCGATTACGGCGACGTCCGCGGCAGCGGCATGTATGACATCACCTATGACTATACCGTGGTGGTGATTCATGATGACGAACCGTATGATTTCACATCGGGCGGATTTTCCCATTATGGCGATGAGGAATTTCTGATTACCGAGGAGATTTCCCAGACGTTCATCCGGCTGGCTTCCTCGGAGGACCGCAAGCAGGTCAAGGAATACGGCAACGTCTTTGTGCTGCGCTTTCCGTCGGCATATGACATCGACTTTACCTACGCAAACGGATACTCGTCCACTATGACTGCCAAACGGGTGAGCGAAAGCCTTGAACTGGTGCTGACGGACAAAGCGGGCAGTGAGACATTTTCCTACACCGTACCGTTTGACAAGGATTTCTATTCGCCGCTCGGACAGGAGAAAGACAGGGTCGCGGAGTAAAGCGGTCGATAAATCACTTGCCTTTTGCCAACCGGTGTGGTATGATAGGTATGATAGGTATGATAGGTATGATAAAAATATCCTATTTCCATCACACAGCAGGGAGGCAATTTTGGTATGAACCGATTCCGCGTATTTCTGAAAAACTTTACGGCAGGGCGCAAAGCGCTGGTAAAACGTATGGGCATTTATCTTGGAACCGCGCTGGCGGCGTTTGAGGTGGTCAACATCTTTCTGGAGGACGGCGCGATGGCGGAATTCTGCGCGAATACGTCGCTATTCGGGGTCAGTCTCAAGTCCATGCTCACCAATGTTTTATTATATCTGGGCGTGGGAGCGCTGCTGGCGGTCATACGGCAAAGCGCCTTTGCCCATTATACCGCCCGGATCGCGGGGACAGACGTCACGCTGGAAATTTCCATGGCGGATATTTTTTCCAATAACGGTGAATTGGTGGTTCCCTGTAATACCACCTTCGCGGGACGGAGCGACGTAATCGGCGACAAAAGCATTCAGTCCCAGATGACGGCGCGTCTGCGTCAGCCCAAGGACAGCAAGCTTTCCAATGACGAATATTTTGAACAAACGGTCAGAGAAGCGCTGGGCACCCCTGCCTGTCAGTCACGCAAACTGCCGCAGCAGCGGGAACTGGCGGGACGACTCTATGACGAATATTCCTACGGTACAATGGCAAATGTCACCCTGCCGCTGGACGGCAAGTCCCGGAATGTGATTCTGCTGGCGGTCGCGCAGATGCAGGAGGCGCACAAGCCCCGTACCGACGGCATCCGCCTGATGCAGAGCATTGACGATATGTGGGAGCAGATCGCGCAGGACCGTACCCGTGAACAGACGCTGGTGGTGCCGGTGATGGGAACAGGCAGCGCGGGCATTACCGACAAGCCCCAGCAGACCGTGGCGCGCTACATTCTGCGCACCTTCGCGGATAACGCGTCCCGATTGGGCATCCGCCGGCTGATTCTCAGCGTCTACCCGCAGGATTATCTGGACAATAAGATTGATCTGGAAGAACTGCGCGCCTATGCCGATTATCTCTGCCGCTTCCCCGACAGCGATTTTGATATCAGATGATGTTTCAAAACGGATGCATGTCCGGATACGCAGCGAAAAGACCCGTCGAAGCCAAAGCCCGACGGGTCTTTTCTGATTAGGAGAGAAAAAAGATATGGAGATATCGTGAAAAAGAAGATAGTCGTAGTAAAATGCGGAGCGCTAAGATAAACGCATTCATTGCGCATTACGCATTACGCATTACGCATTGTAAATTGTCTGATGAAAGCGGCGATCAGGAAGACGGCGGCGGCAATCCAGTAGAAGAGATCATAATCCGATACACGCCCGGAGATTTCAATAATGCCTCTGATCAGACAGCCGCTCATGAGGATTGCCACGCCGGAATGCCACAGCAGACAGGCTTGCCGCGAGAAGGGGAGCGCCTGACTTCGCAGCGCCAGCAGGTTGAAGGGCAGCACCCCCAACACCAGCGGCGCGAGGAACATCATCCGCATGAAATCGGAGGATTCGCCGAAACTGAACCGTTCGTAAATGAGGCAGAACACGATGCTGAAAAGCGTGACGCCAAGATAGGTCCGCGCGGTGCGGCGGTAAAGGCTTGCCGCGTTTATCGGTGCGGAATCCCTCACCGCGAGGGATTCTCCGATAGGATAAATCTTTTTGTTCTGATTAATAGCCGATGTAAACAATATCACTCACTGCCCTTTCTGAAATTCTGTTGCCGTTGGTGGTGGGGTTGTTGACCACCTGACCGTTGAAGACCATCGTGGAGGAACCGCCGCCGTCGAGATTATAAGCGGTTTTGCAGCCGTATTGCTGCATGAGCTGTGCCAGCTGATAGAGGGAAAGCCCTTCGCTTTCATTGGTTCTGCCGTCGGACACCACCAGAATATAGTGCAGGTCGTCGATGATGCCGATCGCCGTGCGGGGATTGTCCGCCATCGCGCGTCCCACCTCGTCGTTTTCGGAAACAGTCACTTTTCCGTTCTGTACCAGTGCGGGACCGAACGACAGCAGGTTGTAGACGCCGCTGTCGAGAAGCTGCTGCGCGGTGACGTCCTTTTCATTGATGATGCCGAAGGAACCGTCGCGATAAATGACCAGATCCTCACTGTCGGAACTCTTGCGGACGGTGTCGCGGTAGAGAACGCCGTTTTTGATGACATAACCCTGACTGTTCGCGCCGTAGTAATCGCCGTTAATCGCGAGAATAGCGTTGTGATCGGACGCGATAGCGGAGGTCTTTTCGGTGACGTTGCGCCCGAAGGCGTTCTGCGCGAGGGCGGTCTTGAGATACGCCGCGGAGGACAATTGCACGTCCGCGATGTAGACCGTCGTATCATTCGACCTCACGGTATTGATCTGAACGGAAATTTTTCCGTCCGAGTAGGAGGTATCGGTCAGTGTTTTCTGAATGGTTTCATTACTTTGGGCATTGTCGTTGGTTTGTGTGTTATCGCTGCTCTGCGTTTTGCCTTTTGAACTGTCCGAACTGCCGGAACTGTCAGAAGAGGAACTGCCATTCCGGCTGCCCTTGCTTTTTTTGCCGCCGCTGGGACGTGTGCGGCGGGAAGATCGCCCGCTGCCGTCGGCACTGTCGGTTCCGGGTTTGTGCCTTTCCATACGGGAATGCTCCTGGTTATTCTCACCGTTGTCGATGCGTTCGAGCGGTGACTGCTCGGATGTTTCCGCTGTCTCCGAAACGACGGTCTGCACCGACGGAATCAGAAAGGTTTTGAGCAGTACATACGCGTTGAGCGAAGTCAGCGTGACGGCAAATACCGTCGCGTAAACAAAAGGTTTTTTGAAGAAATCTTTCATGTCTCGATCACCCATTCCGTTTGGTATTGGTTTGTGGGAATGTTGTTTCTGTATTCCCTTGACCTTATGGCATTATTGTAATCGGGCAAACTTAAAATAACTTAAAAAACAGAAAAATTTTTTTGAGTTTTTTATTTTTTTTATTTTTGTGATGCGGGCTTACGCAGCCGCTTTTTCCTGAATATCAGAAGACCGCCTGTTGCAAGCAGCACTGCCGCCGGAGACAGCCATATGGCAATCGGGAGATTGTTCCGTATGCCGGAGGATTTTTCCGGCAAAGGTGGAAGGGTTTCTTCCGCCAGCAGTGCGCCGCAGGCAGTACAGGTCTGGCGGCGAAGACCTTCCTTGGACGTAGTGGGGGGAATGACGGTTTCCCAGTGCGGTTTGATGTGGCGGGGCGGGGTAAATGACTCGCGCCATGTATGCCCGCAGGTCTGGCAGAGATAGGTGGTATAGCCCCATTCGGTACAGGTGGGCGGAGTGACGCCGACCCGATACTGCGGCTCGTCACATTTTTCCGGACGCAGTACCGTGGTATAGTCGGTAGATTCATTCCGGGTGAACTGCTGGGAATTGTCCGTCATCTCAATCGGGGGATCAAGCCGTTCACCGATGTAAGCGGCGCAATAGGCACGGCGGTCGGGGTTATCCTCAAAGAATGAAATCTGTCCTTCCACAAAATTCCGATTGACCCGCCCTGCCCGCCAGTCCGGTTCTCCGTTGAAATACATCCCGGTCAGACCGCCGTTGTGGACATAGCCGTGACAGGAATCATAGCCGTCAATGCGGATCATGCAGTCGGTGAAATGACCGGTGCCGCTCGCGAGCAATCCGCCCATGAACTGTTCGCAGCGTGACCCGGTGCGCCGGTCCTCAAAGAACAGCGTGGCGTCGGCGCGGCACCCGTCAAAATCCGAGATGCCGTAGCCCGCCAGTCCTCCCACGCCCACGTTGACGCCCTTGCTGATCATGTTGACGCAGCCCTCAACCGAACAGCCGGAGAAGGTACTGTTTCTGACATAGCCCGCCAGCAGTGCCGCGAAGCAGCTCCCGTCGTTTTGGACGGAGATTTCCGCGCCGGTCAGGTGCAGATTTGATACGGCAGCGTTCTCCACCGTGGAAAACAGTCCGGCGAAGGTCGTGTCGTAGGGCTTGAGATTGCCGTCGGCGGTGGTGCGTACTTCGTGCCCTGTCTGAAGGACGCGGAGATTATAGAGGGTGTGACCGTCGCCGTCGAAGGTGCCGTTGAAGGGGAGGGGGAGCCAGTTTGTTTCGCCCATGTCAAGGTCGGCGGTGAGACGGTAGTGTGCCGAGGGAGCGCGGCGGATATCCACCAATTGGTCGGGGGTGGCGATTTCGATGATATCTTCTGTTCCGGACAGCGATTCCGCCCGAGCTGTGACCGAAGGATAAGACATCCATGTCAGCAGTGCTGCAGTGACGGCGGCGGCACAAATATATAGGAATTTCTTCACGGTTATCCGGCTCCTCTGGTAAGATGATACTGTTATCATAATACTACTCCGTAAGGCAGCCATTGTCAAATCAAATCGGCAAATCCCGCACAAAAAATATTTACAAACCCAAAAAGCTGTGGTATAATGGCTTGTAACCTTTATTTCACATATACATTTTTCTCAAGGAGGAATATGCCACATGGGTATGACAATGACGCAAAAAATTCTCGCGGCGCATGCGGGGCTTGACAGCGTGGTGGCCGGACAGCTGATCGAGGCGAAGCTGGATCTGGTACTGGGCAATGATATCACCTCGCCGGTCGCGATCAATGAACTGGAAAAAGCCGGTGTTGACAAGATATTTGACAGGGAAAGAATCGCCTTGGTGATGGATCATTTTACCCCCAACAAAGACATCAAGGCGGCACAGCAGGTCGCTAAGGTGCGTGCGTTTGCCAGGCAGTACGATGTGCTGAACTATTTCGACGTGGGGCGCATGGGCATTGAACACGCCCTTCTGCCCGAACAAGGACTGGTGGGACCCGGCGACTGTGTGATCGGCGCGGACAGCCACACCTGCACCTACGGCGCGCTCGGCGCCTTCTCGACCGGTGTCGGTTCCACCGATATGGCGGCGGGCATGGCAACCGGCAAGACGTGGTTCAAGGTGCCTTCCGCCATTCGCTTTGTTCTCACGGGTCAGCCGCAGGGCTGGGTCACGGGCAAGGACGTGATACTGCACATCATCGGCATGATCGGTGTGGACGGCGCGCGTTATAAGTCGATGGAATTTACCGGCGACGGCGTGAAGCATCTGTCGATGGATTCCCGTCTGTGCATTGCAAACATGGCAATTGAAGCGGGTGCCAAGAACGGTATCTTCCCGGTGGACGAAATCACCGAGGAATACATCAAAGACCGTTTTCAGCGCACGCCGGTGGTCTATGCCGCCGACGAGGACGCGGAATACGATGAAACCTATACCATTGATCTCAGTGCGCTCCGTCCGACGGTTGCCTTCCCGCATCTGCCCGAAAACACCCGCACAGTGGACGAGATCGGCGCGACCGAAGTCAAGATTGACCAGAGCGTGATCGGCAGCTGCACCAACGGTCGCATCGAAGACCTGCGTGCCGCCGCCGCGATTCTCAAGGGACGCAAAGTCGCCGAGAATGTGCGCTGCATCATCTTCCCCGGCACCCAGTCCATCTATCTGCAGGCGCTGCGGGAAGGACTGCTCGAAATCTTTGTGGAGGCGGGCGCGGTGGTATCCACCTCAACCTGCGGACCCTGTCTGGGCGGTCACATGGGCATTCTCGCCGAGAATGAAAAGGCAGTCAGCACCACCAACCGCAACTTCATCGGACGCATGGGACACATCACCAGCGAAATCTACCTTGCCAGCCCCGCCGTCGCCGCTGCCAGCGCCGTAACCGGCTACATCACGGACCCGGGAACGATTGGCGCTCCCTGCGGTCGCTAAATTGGCGCTCCCTGCGGTCGCTAAATGAATAGAGAATAGTGAATAGTGAATAATGAATAATAAAGGAGCGCTTCGCGCTGAATATATTATTTTTGTTCCGATTCAGTGATCACTGATCACTGATCACTAACCACTGTCCACTAACCACTATATTAGGAGGAATATTATGCAAGCACAAGGCAAAGTCCATAAGTACGGGGACAACGTCGATACCGACGTGATTATTCCCGCCCGTTATCTGAATACATCATCCCACGCCGAGCTGGCGGCTCACTGCATGGAGGACATCGACGCGGATTTCGTCAAGACTGTCAGGGAAGGCGAAATTATGGTAGCAGGCAAGAATTTTGGCTGCGGTTCCTCGCGGGAACACGCTCCCATTGCGATTAAAGCATCCGGCATTTCCTGTGTGATCGCGTCCACCTTTGCCCGCATTTTCTATCGCAATGCCCTCAATATCGGTCTTGCCATTCTCGAATGCGACGAGGCGGCGCAGGAAATTCAGGACGGCGATGAGGTCAAGGTGGATTTCGATACCGGCGTGATTACCGACGTCACCACCGGCAAGACCTATCAGGCGCAGCCTTTCCCGCCCTTTATCCAGAACATCATCACCTCCGGCGGTCTGCTGCAATCCATCCGCGACCGTCTGTAATCGTTCGCCTGAAATTTTGCGAAGGGAAGCGTGACAATGAAACCATTCTGGAAACAATTTAAAAGCGGCACCGATATCCGCGGCGTGGCAGTGGATGGTGTGGAAGGGGAGCCGCTCAACCTTACTGACGAGGTTGTATCGCAGATGGCGTGCGGCTTTCTGCTGTGGCTTTCGGCTCGCACCGGGAAGCCCGCGGATCAACTGACCGTCGCCGTGGGTCACGACAGCCGTATTTCTGCCGAACGCATCCGCGCGGCAGTGGTAAATGCCATGTCGGCACGCGGCGTAAAGGTGCTGGACTGCGGTCTCAGCTCCACCCCCGCGATGTTTATGATTACGCTGGACAGGGACTGTGACGGTTCGATTCAGATTACCGCCAGCCATCATCCCTATCATCGCAACGGATTGAAATTCTTCACGCCTGACGGCGGTCTGGACGGCTGTGATATCGAAGCCATTCTCGCCTTCTGTGACGCCGGTCAGCAGCCCGAAGAACGGGACGGCGGCAGCGTGGAGCAGGTGGATTATATGAAGGATTACGCCGCGCATCTGCGGAAGCTCATTTGCGACGGCATCGGCGCGTCCGATACCGACAGACCGCTGGAAGGCTTTCATATCGTGGTAGACGCGGGCAACGGCGCGGGCGGTTTCTATGCCCATGACGTGCTGGCACCGCTGGGAGCGGATACGTCGGGCAGTGTCTTTCTGGAACCCGACGGCATGTTCCCCAACCACATTCCCAATCCCGAGGACAAAACCGCTATGCAATCCATCTGCGGTGCGGTGAAAGCGTCCAAAGCGGATCTGGGTGTGATCTTTGATACCGATGTGGATCGCGGCGGCGCGGTGGACAGCAGCGGCGCGGAACTCAACCGCAACCGGCTGGTAGCAGTCGCGGCGGCGATTGCGCTGGAAAACTGTCCGGGCGGCACGATTGTCACCGATTCCACCACCTCTGCGGGTCTCAAGCCCTTTTTGGAGCAAACGCTCGGCGGGGTGCATTACCGCTATCGCCGCGGCTATCGCAACGTCATCAACCGCGCGATGGAACTCAACGCGCAGGGTGTCGCCTGCCCGCTTGCCATTGAAACCAGCGGTCACGCGGCGTTCAAAGAGAATTATTTCCTGGATGACGGCGCCTATCTGGTGACAAAAATTATTATCAAAATGGCGCAGCTCCGTGCGCAGGGCAAGACCCTCGCTTCGCTCACCGAAGGGCTGGCGGAACCTCTGGAAGAGACAGAACTTCGCTTCCGTATCCGGACAGAAGAATTCCGCGCTTACGGTGAAAAGGTGCTGTCCGATCTGGAAGCGTATGCCAAGGCGCGTCCCGACTGGCGCATTGCGGATGACAACCGTGAAGGTCTGCGCGTCTCCTTTGACGATGAAGAAGGCTGGTTCCTGCTGCGCCTGAGCGTGCATGATCCGATTATGCCCCTGAATCTCGAAAGCGGAAAGACGGGAGGCTGCAAGGCAATTGCCCGCAGACTGTATGAATTCCTGCGCGGCTGCGAATGCCTCGACCTCTCCGCGATAGAAGGATTTCTGGCGTAACGGCTGAAAGGGGAATGAGGCTTTTTTGAAGAACATGGCGCAACTGTTTCGCATATTGCTGACGGCGCTGGGCATTCTGGGGATGCTCATGCTGATCGGCGGACTCTGGCTGCGGCGCCTCGACAGGGTCAATCATTCCCCGTCGGAAAAGCCCCGGATGCCGGAATCGTATATTGAAGAATTCTTTTCGGGCGAGAATCGTACGCACCGTTTAGAGGATTATCTGGAACCGGAAGGGTGATTGTTTGCAGGAAAGGGAACATCAAATGTATGGAAGTCGGCTGTGCGACGGTGTTGACTTCCGCGCGATCAACGAGACGAAATTCAAGACCGCCTGTCTTTCGGTTCATCTCATGGTGCCGATGACACGCGAGAATGTGACAGTCAACGCCATACTGTCAGGAGTATTGCGTCGTACCTGCGCCAGATATCCCGCATCCACACAGATGCAGCGTCGTTTGGCGATGCTGTACGGGGCAGATGTGAGCGCTTCCTTCGGCGGTCTGGGCAACTGCCAGATGCTCACGCTGGAAGTTTCGATGCTCGACACGCGCTTTGTGCCGGATGGGGAAGACGTTGCGGGAGAATGCGCGGATTTGCTGTGTGAAATGCTTTTCCGTCCCGCGCGGGAGGAAGACGGCAGTCTCTTCCGTGAGGAGGACGTGAGCCATGTGCTGCGGATGGCAAAGGAACGCATTCTCTGCCGTATCAATGATAAAGAGGATTACGCGCTGCACCGCTGCCTCGATGAAATGTGTCCCGATGAACCGCTGGGGCTGGAACCCGGCGGATATCTGGAGGATTTGCCTCATATAACGCGCGTGTCACTGGCGGAGGCGTGGCAGGAACTGCTGCGCCGGGCATCCGTGAACATCATCATGGTGGGGGCTGGCGATCATGGGTCGGTAGAGCAGCGGTTCCGGGAGGAATTTTCCCGTATTGAGCGGGATCCGATTGATTTGCCCGTACCGGAGATAAAGAAACAGGCGGAGCGTGAACGGGAGATTATCGAACGCATGGACGTGAAGCAGTGCAAACTGATGATGGGATTCCGTCTGCCCTTTGCGGAGCCTTTTGATGATACTGCGCCGGTCCGGTTGATGTCGCAGCTTCTGGGGAGCGGCACCCATAGTCTGCTTTTTCGTCATGTCAGAGAGGAGCGCAGTCTGTGTTATTATTGCTCATCTTCCTTTGCGCGCAAGCACGGCGTACTTCTGGTGAGCTGTGGACTGGACGAGGCGCATTATGCCGACGTGCGGGAAGCGATCGGAGAACAGATTGCCCTGATTGCGGAAAACGCGTTCAGCGACGAGGATTTTGAAGCGACCAGACGGGCGGCACTGAGTGATCTGGAGGAATGCAAGGATTCGCTTTTTTCCATAGAACGCTGGTATGCCATGCAGTACCGTGACGGCTGCGTGCGCACGCCGGAACAGACAGCGGAGCGGCTTCTTGCCGTCACCCGGCAGGAGGTGGCAGCCTGCGCGGCAGCCATGACGCTGGATACGGTCTATCTGCTCGCGCCGCACAGTCAATCATCGGAAGGAGGCGCGTGTCAATGAAACCGGAAACTGTCGTATCCGGCGTGTGGAACATCCGAAAAGAACCCTATACCGGTGCCGCCATTTATCAGATGACCCATTCCACCGGTGTGAAAATCGCGGTTGCTCCGATGCCCGGTTACCGTTCGGCTTACGCGGTGTTCGGTACGCGTTTCGGAGCGATTGACCGGCATTTTGCCGTGGGAGACGGTTCACCCGTCACGGTTCCGGACGGTACGGCGCATTATCTGGAACACAAGCTCTTTGAAGCGGAGGAACGCGGCGCCTTTGAACGGTTTGCCGAAACCGGCGCCGATGCCAATGCCTACACGTCCTATGATAAAACCTGCTATCTTTTTTCCTGCGGGGCGGAGAACTTCGCGCCTTCGCTGGAGGTTTTGCTGGATTTTGTGCAGACGCCCTATTTCACTCCCGAAAATGTGGAAAAGGAACGCGGCATTATCGCGCAGGAACTCAAAATGGGGAAGGATAGTCCCTATCGCCGCGTGTATCGGGCGCTCATAGAAGCCATGTATCCTCTTCATCCGATACGGGTGGAGATTGTGGGCACGCTGGATTCCATTCAGGACATCACGCCGGAAATCCTGTATCAATGCTATGATGCCTTTTACAGTCCGGGACAGATGTCGCTTGCGGTCGCGGGAAATGTTGACCCGCAGGAAGTGCTGGATATCTGTGACCGCGTACTGACCGCGAGGGACAACCCGTCGGTCACGCGGCAGCGTCCCGTAGATGACGGTGCCGTGACGACCCATCTGGTGGAGCAGACCTTCGATGTGCCGGTACCCATTTTTGAACTGGGGTTCAAAGAGACGTGGCGCAAGCTGTCCGAGCGCGAACTCATTCTGACGGACATTCTGTTTGACGCGGTATTCGGTGTGATGACCGACTTTTACAGGCGGATGGCAAAGCGCGGACTGCTGGTGCGGGGAATGGGAAGCGACTATCTGCATTACGACGGTGTGCAGGCGGTGGTGCTGGCGGGACAGTCTCCTGACCCCGAAGCGCTGCGGGACGAGATTTTTGCCGAGATACGCCGGGTAAAGGAAGAGGGCGTATCGCCGGAATTGTTTGAGTGCGCCAGACGGCAGCTCTATGCGGGCTGCATTGAAGGAATGGAATCGCCGGGCAGTGTGGGCGATTTCCTTCTGGGCGACCTGATGCTGGACAGAGACAGTCTGGAAGATTTTGAAATCGCGGCTACTGTCACGCCGGAGGAAGGAACCGCGCGTTTCCGGGAGCAATTTGACATCGAACGCTGCGTGTTGTCAGTAGTACGAAAAAAGGAGGGCGATGAAACCAATGGAAGTGACCTTTCCGAAACTCGGTCTGGAGATGACCATTGACCGGGTGGCGCTGAGTGTATTCGGATTTGATATTTACTGGTACGCGGTACTGATTCTGACCGGCTTTCTGCTGGCAGTGGGGTATTGCCTGCGCTGTGCCAAGCGGTTTGACATCAAGCCCGACCCCTTCATTGACATTGTGATGGTGGGGCTTGCCTGCGGCATTATCGGCGCGCGGACCTATTATGTGCTGTTCCGGCTGGACAGCTACGACAGCTTTTTTGACATGATCAATCTCCGCGACGGGGGACTGGCGATTTACGGCGGTGTGATTGCGGCGTTTGCATCAGGTGTAATTATGTGCCGGTATGTGGAAAAAGTAGAAATCCTGCCTATCTTTGACGCGGTGAGCATCGGATTTCTCATCGGTCAGTGCATCGGGCGCTGGGGCAATTTCATGAACCAGGAGGCGTTCGGACGGGAAACCGATCTGCCGTGGGGCATGATGAGCGCCAACACCTATTATTATGAAGTGGTGGACGGCGTGTCCCGCAAGGTGGGACCCACCACGGTACACCCCTGTTTCCTCTATGAATCGCTGTGGTGTCTGGCGGGTTTTCTGCTGCTGCACTTTATCAGTCAGCGGTATTACCGATTCAAGGGACAGTTGTTTCTGTGCTATCTGTTGTGGTACGGTCTGGGACGTGCGTGGATCGAAGGACTTCGCACCGACAGTCTGTGGCTGGTAGACAATGTGATTAAAGTATCCCAGCTGCTGGCGATTCTCTGTGTACTGGTTTCGGCGGCACTGCTGTATGTGGGCTGGCAGGGAATCGCGATACGCGGCTGGCGGTTTCCACCCAAGGAGCCGTCCCTGACAGAGGTTCCCGCTCAGGCGGATTGATCTGTTTTGCGGAAGTTTTTTTTGGAAAGAGACTGTAAGACGGGAGATGACCGTATCAATGGACGGCTGGAATCCGGAAGAATTTGAGGCGGAGATTTCGCGCCGCCTGGAAGAAGAACACAAGCGCCGTGCGGAAGAACAGTCCGTGCAGGCGCAGACGGCTGTGTCGGGGGAGGATTTTTCGCTTCCCCCGCTTCTTCCGAAAGAGGAAGAACTGCCGATGACGGAAACGCCCTCTGCCGTAGACAAACCGCCAAACGGAACCGATGTTTCCCCTGAAGCGCCGTCGGAAGAAGAAATACCGGTCAGCACAAAGACGGGAGAAAAATACTCGGAGGAGCTTTCGGCGATTATGCAGGAGGAATCGGAACGGCAGCAGCGGCATTGCGCGACCGACGCTTTGCGTACCGCTGCCTCCGAAAATGATGTACAAAAAGCTTTCGTCTCCGAGGAGGCGCCGCCTTCGATGGCGGGCATCCGCCCGCTGCCGCTCGCGGCGAGGGTGATTCTGACATCACTGCTGCTGATCGGCGGAGGCGTGGGGATCTTTCTGATGGCGGAGGAGCGTTATGCGTCGCTTCCCATGAACGCGTTATGCTTTATGGCAGCGGCGGGGTGTCTGCTGGGAGCCTTGGGACTGCATACCGCGGGTATGACCAACCGGCTGCTGAAAGCGCTGGTGATGAAACTGGGGGCGCTGGCGCTCTTCGGATTTTACTGCCTGTATGCCCTGCGGACGCTGGGCATGACGGTGCTGCTGCATGGGGACGTGGGAAAGATCGACTGGCTGACCGTGGCGCGGGAAGGCATTGATTATAACGTCCTGAAGGATGTGACGGCGCTGGGATACAAGGGCATGGCGGAAGTGGCGGCATTTGTGGTGCCGTTTGCCTTTTTCCTGCTGCTGCTGGTGCGACCGCTGCGCGGTGTAGGGGTGTATTTCTGTGTAATGCCGCTGGTACTGATCGGCGCGGGAACCCTGCGGGTCATTACGCATACCGGGTCGGTCAGCCTGGCGCACTGCGTGATTTGTCTGGTAGGTGCGGCGGCTGCCTATTTTCTCTTTATGCTGCCCCCGCTGCAAAACATCATGCGTCGCTCGGCGCTGATCGGCTGGGCGAGGGTGTTTGATGACGATGACTGAATTGATTAACATAAATCCGGAGGTTTAGAAAGCTATGGCAAAGATTATCGACGGCAAGGCAGTTGCAGCCCGCGTGCGGGCGCAGGTCGCTGCCGAAACCGCGAAGCTGAAAGAAGAAGGCATTGTGCCGGGTCTGGCAGTGATTATTGTGGGAGATGATCCCGCGTCCAGAGTGTATGTCAACAACAAGAAAAAAGCCTGCGCGGAAGTCGGCTTCCGCTCGGAGGAATTCGCGCTGCCGGCTGATACGGATCAGAGCGAACTGATCGCTTTGGTAAAATGTCTCAATGATCGCAGCGATATCAACGGGATTCTGTGTCAGCTCCCTCTGCCCGGGGGACTGGATGACAAGGTCGTCATCAAGACGATTTCGCCGGAAAAGGATGTGGACGCTTTCCACGAAGAAAATGTCGGCAAAATCATGGTGGGCGCCTATGATTTCCTGCCCTGCACGCCCGCGGGTGTGATGGAACTCATCAAAGAAAGCGGCGTGGAAGTCGCGGGGAAGGAATGTGTGGTAATCGGTCGGAGCAATATCGTGGGCAAGCCGATGGCGATGCTGCTGCTCCATCAGAACGGTACGGTGACAATCTGTCACAGCAAAACCGCCAATCTTGCCGAAGTGACACGCCGCGCGGATATTCTGGTGGCGGCGGTCGGCAAGGCGAAGTTTGTAACCGGTGACATGGTGAAGGAAGGCGCCGTTGTGATCGATGTGGGTATGAACCGCGACGAGAACGGCAAACTCTGCGGGGACGTGGACTTTGCGTCTGTGGAGCCGAAATGTGCCGCCATTACGCCCGTGCCGGGCGGTGTGGGTCCCATGACCATTGCCATGCTCATGAAGAACACGCTCACCGCTGCCAAACGGCAGAACGGAGTTTTCTAAGGAAGGCAGATAGCAGACTTTGTGATTAAATTCCTGAATCACTTGACATTCACGTCGTATTGGATTACAATTATAAGATAAGGTTTTGTCTTATCTTTCAGATGGGGGGCTGTGCCTATGAAAATCAGACGGTCGATGGTGGCGCTGTTCGTCTTATCGACCTTTCTCATACCGATTTCGCTGTACCGTGCGATGTATTCGGCGGGGGCTTCGGAGGAATTTCTCAGCACGGTGAGCATTATTCAGAATGTGCTGCTGGCGGTTTTTCTGGCGCTGGTCTTTTCGTTCTCGCTGTTTACCGACGATTATCCCCGTTCCTACACGCCCCGTGCGTCACGGTTGCTGGGTTTCATCTCGATGCTGCTGGCGGCGGGGATTGGTTACACGTCCGCACTGGGCTTCATCAGTGAAGAATATTCCCCGTTCCGTGGTACATCGGGGACGGTGTTTGCGGCTTTAGGCGTACTGTCCGTACTGACGTTCATGTTTTATTCCGTGACATATCTGAAGGGACAGAACATTATTCCGTCAATTGCCGTTGTCCCCCTGTTTCCGTCGCTGTGGTACGGTTTCCGGATGCTGTTTTGTTTTCTGAAATCCGCTTCCATGGCGGATATACGCGACGAACTGCCCATGATTGCGATGTGCTGCGCCTTCACGATTTTTTCACTGACACTGGGCAAGCTGTTCTGCGGCATTTCTTCCAATTCCATCAAGTGGGGATTTGCGGCAGGCTGTGTGGGCATCGTGACAGCGATGATGTACACGCTTGTATGGGTGGTGAAGGAGAGCGATTCCTTTGATGATCTGCTCTCGAATCCGCTCATTGTGGTCGATCTGCTGATGGCATTTTTTACTATCGGTTCGCTCTTTCATGTGTCGGCTCCGGCGGAATACTTTGACGATGAGCAGTGGGACGATTATTTCTACGAAAATTATGACCTCCCCAAGCCAAACCTCATTCTGCATACGCCGGTGGACGAGCTGGAAGAGGATAATCTTTTGGACGACGAAGCGCCCTATATTCCTTCCAGCTCGGGCGTGGGCGGCAGCGACTATAACGGCAGTATGGGGCAGAACGCGCCGGGTATACCTGCGCAGACTCCGTCGTATATTGCCAATCCGGCTGCCTATTATCCGCAGTATCCGACCTATCCGACCGCACCGGCACCTGCGTATTATCCGCCTGCCTATCCGGTCTATCCGCCGGTTTATCCGACCTATCCCTATCCTGCGGCTCCTCCGGCGGGATTTGACTATTACGGACCGACAGCCGCCTATGATCCCTATGATACGGCAGCGGCGCAGTATCAATATGACCGTCGTCGCGCCGAACTCCAAAGCCGTGAACTGGAAAAGCTGACGGGAGAGGTGGATCATTCGCTTGCACGTCTGGGCAATAACGTGGCGCAGAACCTTCCGCCGACGAACGAATTTGTCACGGCGTCACCTGATGAAACTTTCCGACCCGGACAGCAGCAGCCTTCCGGCGTGAATGTGCAACTCAATGGCGGTTATATCCGCTCGGGCGAACGGATCACGGATCATCTTGACCGGATCGGGCAGGAACGCCGGGATGCCGCTATGAACGGAGACGGCTATCCGGGTGAGGGCGGCGATGAGGATTATACCTATGAATATTATTATCCGTCCGACGGCTCCCGCTATGATCTCGGACAGTTCAAGTGACAGCAGGCAATCGCTTCACACCAGACCATGCCATACCGATTCTCTAAAGAATCGGTATGGCTTTTCTTTTTTGATAAAAAGAGATGTAGATTATTTGATATCGATATTACAAAAATGTAATCTAGTTTTGAAAATTAGATGTTGACATTATCAAAATATTATTATATAATTTAGTCATCGAAAAGATGTATAACCTGTGAAAAGGAGGGTATTCTAATCTTATGAATATTTCGATCTATGATGTTCAGACCATTGCCGAAGGGCGAGTGCCCCGTGCCAAGCGCGAAGCATGGCGTCACAGCCGCATAGAAGCGCTGCGGCTTCCCGACTATACGTTTACCGAAGAGGTTCTCAATTGCGTGACCCACGCGGTAGGTGCGGTACTGGGCGCGGTGGGACTGTGGATGAGTCTGCGTGTGCTGCTGCATACCGGTTGCGCTCTGGCGATTGCCTCCATGACGATCTTTTGCGTGACTATGGTGATGCTTTACACCAACTCGGCGCTCTATCACGGCTGGGAACTCACACCGGTCAAAAAGAAGTTTCAGGTGCTGGATCACTGCACCATCTACCTGCTGATTGCGGGCACCTATGCGCCCTACACGCTGATGGTGATGGGCAATGGAGTAGGGAAGATCATTTTCGGCGGTGTAGCGGCTGCCTGTCTCGTCGGTATAGCGCTGAACCTGATCGATATGAAAAAATACCGTGTGATATCGATGGTCTGTTATCTGGCAGCCGGATGGTGCATTATCTTTGCCTACCGTTGGATCAGCGCCGCGCTCTCACCGGTACAGCTTGCGCTGCTGATCGGGGGCGGCGTGGCATATACCGTCGGCGCTGTCCTCTACGGACTGGGCAAGACCGTGCATTATATGCACACCGTGTGGCATCTCTTTGTGCTGGCGGGAAGCCTGATGCACTTTCTCAGCCTGTACGGTTTTGTGCTGACGCACTTTGGATAATTCTTTGGATTGTTTCACATTGCAATCGCCTGTCTTTTCTGTTATAATGAACCCAACGAACAGGAAAGGCAGGCGATCCGACTGTGGACGAAAGATTATTGAGCTGCTTTGTAAAGGTGTACGATCTGGGCAGCATTCACAAGGCGGCAGAAAAGCTGTTTGTCACGCCGCAGGCAGTGAGCAAGATGATCAAGAAGCTGGAAGAGGAACTGGGACGGGAACTGTTTGCCCGTTCGCCCCAAGGATTGTCTCCCACCATCTATGCCCACAAGCTCTATTCCACAGCCAATGTGATTCTCAGCGAATGCAGCCGGATTCGTGGAGAACTGCTGGAGCAGCATATCAGCGCTTCCGCGACGCTTCACATTGCGACCACCTATGGAGTGCCGAAATATCTGACGCTGCAATTTGTCACGGATTTTTATGACGCCTATCCCCAGATTCATCTCGATCTGGTGGAATATCCCGAATATCCCATCTACGATATGCTGCAAAGCGGACGGGTGGACTTTGCCTTTCTGCCCCAGCCCATCGACCTGATCAATTACGAAGCCGCCTTTTGCTTTTCGCACGACTTTCGTGCCATTGTGCGGTACGATCATCCACTGGCAGAGAAGAAGCTGCTTTGTTATCCCGATCTCAACGGTTATCCCATCATCCTCAAAGGAAGGGATTTTTCCCTTTATCCCCACAATATCACCCGTTTTGTCAAAGGCGGTCTGAATCCCAATATTCTGCTGGAAATCAGCGATGATTCTCTGATTGTGGAAGCGGCGCGGCAGGGGAGAGGAGTGGGAATTTCCGCCACCTTTCTGGCGGAGGAGTACGCGGATGAGCAGGTCGTCACCATTCCTTTTGAGGACAGGAATTTTGTGCGAAGCGTTTTTCTCGTGCATCGGCGGGGGCAGAAGATGAGCCGTGCGCAAGCGTATTTCTGGCAATACACCACAGACTGGATACTGCGTCATCCCCGATGAGGTAAAAGTAAAACCGACAGAGCCTTCTTTCCCTTGGCAGGGAGGGAAGGTTCTGTCGGTTTGTACGGTTATGAGTATTTACGAAAACCGCAGCGTTTCGCCGTCTACATACAGTGTATAGCTGTCGTCCATATCGGCGACGTAGCCGTAGAAGAAGGTCATGGTGTCGGGATAGGAGACCGCTTCAAAGCGGGTCCGGCCGTTGTCCGACACGTTGACGGGGTCGTCGGCGATGGTGCCGCTGGCACTGTGCGCTACTGTGACGAAACAGTCATTCGTCCCCGGCACCCACAGCCGTTCAGCGATGCAGTAGCCCTGTGTAGTGACGTCACGGCGGCGGTTGTAGATGGTTTCGAGCTGCCATGTTCCGTCGCTGCGCCGGGGAAGGACATGGGTCGTGACCCGTTCGTCAACGGTGGAAGCCACCACAAAGGCGCACTTGTCATATTCGTCGATTTCCAGAATTCCGCTGATGTGATTATAGCGGAAGGCGTTTTCCGGGGAAGCAAATCCCAAAAAGGTATTTTCCAGCGGCAGCAGCGAGAGCAGGAGTGTCGCGGCAGTCACCGCGGCGGCAGTACCTGCCAGCACGCCGGTATTCGTGCGCACGATGCGGCGGCGTTCTGCCACATAGGTGTCGCGGGTTTCACTCAGCAGCACAAAGGCAATGCCGCCCGCCGCCAGTGCAAAAACCAGCCGGATGAGTGTGTATAGCATGTTGTGTCCTTCTCCAAAGTGCCCCGTTATTGATTTCCGTCAGACGTATCGGGAGACTGCTGCGGAGCGGCGGGGGTGTAAACCGGGGGAGCATAGGGCGCAGCATTCTTGGGGGTTTTGGGCGCCTTGGGATGCTTTTTCCGATAATGGCGCACGATGAAGAAGATGACCAGACCGATGAGCGCCAGCGGAGAGAGTACCACGATGGCGATCAGAATCCACAGCAGAAGCGACCAGAGGAAATTGATCATGCCGAGGAAGCCGTTTTTCATGAGTTTGCCCACATCGCTGATGCTGAGGGAATCCCAGTGAAATTCGTCTTCAATCTGAGCGGGCAGCTTATCCCGCTGCTGAATGGAGAGATTGATGGTGGAGAGATCGACCTTGGCATCATAATAGCGCAGGGTCCCCTCCATGGATTCGATTTCGGCGGTGAGATCGGTGATATAGCGCTGGACTTCCAGCGATTCCGAAACGTTCTTGGCATTTTTGAGCAGCTTGTAATAATTGTCCAGCGCGGCTTTTTTGCTTTCAAGGCGAATCTTGACGTCATAATATTCCCGCGTCACATCGTTCGACGTGATTTCCGCGTTGGTGACTTTGTCGGTTTTTTCGGCGAGTTTGATGAATTCCTCCAGCTTGTCGGGGGTGATTTTCAATGTGGCGTCGATATTGAAATAGTTGTAATTGCCGTAATTGTCGTGGGATTTGCGGACGCTGAGTTCACTGCCCCCGTTCTGCCGTGCGAACGCAAGCAGTGTGTCGTAGCAGGTCTGGGCGTCGTCGGATTCCATGGTGATGTTGGCGGTACGGATAATCTTGTCTTCCTGCCCGGCGGGATTGTCCGCGCCGGTGCCGGACTCACGTACAGTGGCGGACGAAGACTTATATTCGTCGGAATACGCTGCGCCATTCAGATCGTAGCTTTCTTCGTCCATGGCATAACCGTCGTCGTAGATGACGCCGTTAGCTTCCCGCGAGGCGGCATAGTTGCCGTCACTTTTGGAGGAGGCGCTGCACGACGCGGCGCTCAGACACAGCGCCAGTGTAATGAGCAGCGCGATGGATTTCAAATGGATTTTTGTCATAAGTCAAACACTCCTTTTTTATTGATGTGCCGGAAGCACTTCTATCCGTTATAACCGCCGGAATCAGAAAAAGGTTGGAGAAAAGCCGTTTTTTTTCTGTTTTTTTCCGCTGTACCTAATGATTTACAAAAATGTGTTGCGAAAAGCCTAAGGATATGGTAAAATAGTTCATAAGATTCGCATAGGGATCAGACAAAGAATGGAGTGAATGATAGCATGGTCAATCTCATCGCGGCTGCGTGCTGGCTGCTTCTTTTTTTCATGATTGTTTCGGTTACGGTTGCGGTTGCGTATCCCACCACGGTTCCTGATGGCAAAGGGATTGCTTCCCTGCCAGCCGGACTGCTGATCTGGGGGACGGGTCTTGGGGGCAACGCGCTGCTGTTCTCGCTGCTGCACTATTTGTTTATGGGCAGTTGGAACATTTTTACGACTTTCCGTTTAATAGCGTCGCGAACAATCACATATCAGAAACTGTATCTGGCGGCAGTGATGCTGGCGGTCTGGATGCTGTGCGCACTCCTGATGGGCGCGTATGTGGCAGCGTTTTTGCGTTCCCGCCGCGGTGCGTCTGATACATCGGCTCCCTCTCCGACGCTTCGGTATCGCAAAAAATGCGTCCTGCTGCTTTGCGGGAGCTGTCTGGCACTGGTGCTGATTGCGTCGTTCTATTTCTGTTCCAGCGGTGTCCGTCAGCTCAGAATCAATGAAATCGCAAGCGAAAAAGTCAGCGGACTGCCGGAACAAGGGTATGTCGAACTGCGCAGCGAGGGCATACTGCCCTGTCAGGCGGAGGGACTGTATCTGAGCAGTGACGCCCATCAACCCAGACAATACGAAATACCTTCCTTTACCGTCGCGCCGGGGGAACTGATGCTGATTCCCGTGGACAAGGATGTGATATCTCTGAGCAAATCGGGAGGGGACATGCTGTTCCTGTGGGACAGATGGGGCAATATGATTGATAAAGTTACGATCAAAGACGCGCGGCAGGATGGCTATTCCTACGGATGGAGCGTATCCGATCAGAAATGGTGCTATATGCCGCCTTCGCCCGGCGAAAGCAACCGTTTCTCTGACATTGTATTCAAAAAACCCGCGTTTTCTCATGCGTCGGGCTATTACAGTACAGCGTTTGACGTGACAATTGCTGCCGATTTTCTCAAACAGGGCGGTGAAATCCGCTACACCACCGACGGCAGCAAGCCTACGGCATCCTCCGCTCTCTACACAGAAGCCGTTCATGTGTATGACCGCAGCAGTGAACCCAATATCTGGCGTTCGGTGAAAAATGTCGTGTACGACTGGCAAAATGCGGAAATAGACACCACACCCGTTCCAAAGGCGTTTGTCCTGCGTGCTGTCGCTATCGACCGGAACGGAAACGAAAGCGGTGAAGCCGTTGCGTCATACTTTGTCGGAAAAGCCTTCGACAGCGGCAGCGCGGTGATTTCCGTAGTGGCGGACGAGAATGAACTCTTCGGTGAGGACGGCATTTATGTCACCGGCAAGACCTACGATGCGTGGTATCTCGGCAGTCAGAAGGGCGACAGACCCATTGCCAATTTTGACGTTCACGGTGCGGAAACCGAGCGTCCCGCCTATATGGAATTTTTCCGGGACGGAAAAACACTGGATTTCGCTCAGCGTGCCGGGCTGCGTGTCCAGGGCGGCTCCACCCGCTGGCTCCCTCTTAAACGATTTTCCCTCTTTGCACGGAAGGGCTATGCGGGCAGCAATACCTTTGACAGGGAGTTCTTCGAGGGCAAGAGCACCCATTCGGTGACACTGCGGACGGGATTTGAAAATGCCTTCAGCATGTACTGTGTGCCCGACAGGGATGTGGCAGTGCAGAAAAGCATTCCTGTGACGGTCTATCTGAACGGGGAATACTGGTACGATACCTATCTCCAGGAAAAATACAACAATACCTTTTTCCGCCAGACCTACGGCATACGCGACGCGGAATTTCATAAAACCGGCATTAACGACGAAATCAAACACTACCTCAAGCATCATGACCTTGCCATTCAGAATTACTACGATACCTTCAATCAGATGGTGGATATCCAGAGTTATATCGATTACATCTGCATCAATGTGTACCTCGCCAACACGGATTATTCCGATTACGCCAACATAGGCATGTGGCGCACCACCTCTCAGGAAAACGATTCCTATGGCGACGGACGCTGGCGCTGGTGCCTGTATGACATGGATTTGCAGACCGAGGGCTGCCGAAAAAATTACGGACTGACCGATATCACCGACGCGCAGCTCGATTCCTTCAATATCGTATGCGACTGGGATCCGCCTGTCAATCAGCGTGAGATTTACAGGAGCCTCAAAGCCAATCCCGGTTTTTGCAGACAGTTTGTCCTCTCCTTTATGGACATCGTCAACACCGACTTTACGGAGGAACGCATGACCGGACTGCTGGAAGCATGGGGCGAGGATATCAGCTTCCACGAGTATTTCTTCCGCGACCGCGCCAAAAATATGGAGGTTTTTCTGGCAAAGGAATTCGGGCTCAAAGGAAAGCCGGAAACCCTCACCGTCACCGTCAGCGACCCCGACGGCGGAACCATTACCGTCAATACCTGTCAGCCCGATCTCAGCAGCGGCACATGGACGGGGCGCTATTTCACCGATTATGCCGTAACTGTCACGGCGCAACCCTGTCCCGGCTACGTTTTTGAAGGCTGGACGGGGGACAGTAACGCAACCGACCCAACCGTCGAAATCAATGTCAATGGAGGTGCTGCCGTTCATGCGGTATTTAAGAAAGAATAAGGTGATGCACCTGTTGTTTGCCCTGCTGCTGTCGGGAACGCTGACAGCCTGCCAACCGACCGACAATCCGTCGCCCGCCCCATCGGCGGTTGAGCCGTTCTATTCCCTGACAAGGGAAGACAGCCGTACAGAGCCCCGTTCGCCCACGGCAGTTTCATTGGACGATATCCGCGATGAGCTTCTCATCACCGACGGGGGCGATTATGTACTGTCCGGCAGGCTTTCCGGCGGCGTGCATATCCGGGCGGAAGATCAGGTGGTGCATCTGTTTTTGAAGGATGTCGGGATCACAGCCGTCAAAGGTCCCGCTATTTATGTGGAATCCGCCGGAAAGGTGGTTATCACGGTCTGCGGCGGAACCGAGAATGAACTCAGCGACGGCGGTTCACATACCGCTAAAGACACCGACGCCTGCCTCTTCAGCATGAGTGATCTGACCATCAATGGCACGGGACAGCTCAGAATTTCCGGTTTCTACAAGGATGCGGTTCATACCAAAGACTATCTGAAAATTGCCGATGCCGATCTGACGGTGCAGTCCAAAAGAGACGGTCTGCACGGCAATGACGGCATTCTGATCACCGGGGCAAAAGTGGCTGTCGAATCGGAAGGCTGCGGCATCCGTACCACCAAGTCCGGCAAGGCAGCCAAGGGAAATGCGGAAATCACTGACGCAGAGCTTTCTGTCATTGCGGGGGAATACGGCATTTCTTCCGAAAGAAATGTGTATATGACCGGAAGCAGCGCCTTTATCAAGGGAATTGTGGAAAACATCCATGCCGGCGGCGAAATCCATATAGAAGAAGGGTGCCTGCGCAATGAATAGTTTCCGACACGAATACAAATACGTCATTGATGCTGCGCAGCGGCAGATACTCCTGATACGGGCTTCGGGACTGATGCAGCGGGACGTCCACGCGGTACCCGACGGCGCCTATCTCATCCGCAGCCTGTATTTTGACGATGACCGCGACACCTGTTTCTATGAAAATCAATCCGGCACCGACCCGCGTTCCAAGTTCCGTATCCGTTATTATAACGATAACCCGGCAATGCTCCGTCTCGAAAAGAAAATAAAATGGCACGGCATGACCCGTAAGGAATCCTGCACCCTGACACCCGAAGAAGCTGCCCTACTGACAGAAGGCGGTTTCCCGGTGACAGTCGGCATGTCTGACGACAAAAAAAGACTGCTGCTGGAATGGCAGCGCAGAGCGCTCCGCCCCAAGGTCATTGTGACTTACCGCCGTATTCCCTTTGTCTACCCGGCAGGAAATGTGCGCGTCACCTTTGACGAAGGCATTACATCTTCGGACGAAACACGGCGGTTTCTGACGCAGGATTACCGTCAGCGTCCTGTCTTGCCGCTTGGTCAGAGCATACTGGAAGTCAAATGGGACGGGCTGCTTCCCCTTCACATCAAAGACATGATGCAGCTCGACACACTCCGATGGAGTGCGTTTTCCAAATATTACACCTGTCGGTGTATCCATTTATAAAAATGACCCGTTTATCCTTACATTTTTACAGGAGGTTTTTTCCATGGCACTCACAGATATTTTGAAAAAGGCATTTATGCAAGGCTATGCTGCCAGCAATATCACGATCGGTACCGTGCTGATCTGTATGGTCTGCACCGTCGCGATTGCTGTCTACATTTATGCCATTTACAGAATGGTCAACCGCAAATCGTTCTACAACAAGGGCTTCAATCTCTCGCTGGTCATCATCGCGGTCATCACATCCGCCATCATTCTCACCATTCAGTCCAATATTGTTGTATCGCTCGGTATGGTGGGCGCACTTTCCATCGTCCGTTTCCGTACTGCTATCAAAGACCCCACCGATCTGGCTTTCCTTTTCTGGTCTATCAGCGTCGGGATCATCTGCGGCGCGGGTTTTGCGATGATTGCAGTGATTGCTTCGCTCTTTATTACGGTTCTGATTGTGTTATTTTCTTCATCCGCCAAAGCCGCCAGTACGCTCGTTTTAGTGGTCAATGCCGATTCTCACTCCCGCGAAGAGGAAATTATGAAGATTGTCGGGGAGCATTGCAAGTACTACCGCACCCGTGCCCGGAATGTATCCAAAAGCGGCATGAATCTTGCCGTTGAGGTCAAGACAGGCAACCAGTCTGAACTCATCGACAGCCTCATGGCGTTGGATTTCGTTTCCGACGCCTCCTTGGTGGAAAATGACAGCGAAATTGTGTGATATTTCCACATAATTGATAAACATCGATGAATGTGCAATGCAGAGAAAGAAAACCGTTACACTGTTTTTTTCAGATAATCCATGGTTTCGATAAGGTCTTTGCACACGGTTTCCGCCAGACGTTTCATCTCGTCGTCAGCCGGAACCATATCCGGCACCATGATGGGACGCATACCTGCGGCGTGTGCAGCCCTGATGCCATTGAAGGAATCCTCTATCGCAAAGGTGTCGCTTGGCGCAAACCCGAATGCACGGCACGCCAGAAGATAGATTTCCGGATTCGGTTTACTGACCTTGACCGCGTCTCCCCCGATAAACCCGACAAAATAATCATAAAGCCCGGCGTTTCTGATCTGCTGTTCGACCTTCTGTCTTTTGGTGGAGGAGGCAACGCCGACGGAGATGCCGCCGGATTGCAGAAAATCAAGGATTTCCACAACGCCCGGTTTGATCGGAAGAACCCCGTCCGCATACCTGATTTTGTGCAGCTGAGCGCTTTCGTCCCAGATTCTCGTTTGCATTTCATCGCTCAGTATATGACAAAAGGCATTTCTGAAAATTTGCGTTGATTGGTTGCGATTGGTGCCGATACATTGCATATACGTATTTCTGATGAGGTCTTCATTCAAATCATATTTTTTAGAAGTTTCTATCCAGCACGCCAGAAGCGTTCTTTCAGAATCGAAAATGACACCGTCCATATCGAAAATCACATTGTACATGGCATTGTCCTCCTAGTGATTTCTTTCAGTGATAATAAAATACAAAAGATGTTTGTGCTGCCTTTTTTGACACAGTCTTAGAGCCTGTTCACGAATGGATACTGTGTCAATAATACCATATTTCCGCTCGGAATACAACTGGCTCTTTGGTCATTCGTGCAGATTTTCTGCCGTTCGTGCGGAATCGCTTGATTTTACGTTTTGAAATGGTACAATACAACAGTTAAAAGAATTTTAACAACTGACCGAAAAGAGCGGATAACCATGGGTTTAGCAACCGTGCAGTAATTATTCAGTCATTTTCGACTGAGAAACTGTAAGGAACTATGCAGAAATAATTGATACATTTCACTTGCCGAAACACGCAAGCATACTGTAATTTCAGGCAGAAAATGACTGATTAAATTCTGCATAGTTCCTTAGTTGTGTTCAGTTGTTTGTCAGACGAGTAAAATCAATCACCCTGTCGCAGATTGCCAATGCCGCCGGTCGGTGGGTAACAATGACCACCGTCTTATCGGTCATGCGCCGCAGATTCTGGAGCAAACGCTTTTCGGTTTGTTCGTCCAATGCGGAGGTTGCTTCGTCCAGCAGCAATATCGGGCTTTCCGAAAAAACGGCTCTCGCAATGGCGATGCGCTGCATCTGTCCCTCGGACAGACCTGTTCCGCGCTCTCCCATTCCGACAGAATAGCAGTACGCTCCACATCGAGATAAATATTCTTGCGTACTGCTTTTTTATATGCCTGATCGAATGGCTTGTCTTCAATGCCTGCCCGTTTTAAAGCAATACAGATGGCAGCTCTTACGGAATGGAATGTCGCAAGCCGATAGAGCTTTTCCAAATCCATTGCCTGTACCCTGTCCCTGTCGGGCGTGAACCCATTCACGGCGCAGGACAGCAAATAAACAAGATTCTTTTCTGTATCGTTCATTCTACCAACGCCCCGATGGAACGCAGCTTGCCGATAATCTCCGCCACGTCAACCGACACGGCGGAACGGTCGGCTCCCTCATATTGCGCAAGAAGCCTGTCTACGATGTTACTTTCCGTTGTATCGGCTTTCAGACACTCGACAATGAATGCCGCTGTTTCGTTATTCTTCACAATTCCCTTGAAATTCGCATCGCTGGTGCTGATCATATAATGCTCACCGTTTGTTTCGTGGGTAAGAAAACGGGGATTCAGGTTTCATAAAAATTAACCTTCTTCGATTTTAGATATATGTCTATTGATTCACATCAAAAGATTGTGAAAATAAATCATAGCTTCTACCATCTATTATACCATATAGAAAACAGATTTTCAATCCAGAGAAACGTAAAAATCAGGGCAGGAGATAAAACCGGTCAGGAGGCAAAACATTCCCTGCATACAGCTTGAAAAGCCAAGGCGGTTATGATACAATAAAGGTGTTATCCTATTATATCCGAATCAAACGAAAGGAGCTGCTGACCATGTTCAAATGGCTGCTTGCGCCGCTGCTGGGCGGAATGATCGGCTATATTACGAACGATCTGGCGATACGGATGCTGTTCCGACCGCGCCGCGCGATTTATATCGGACGCTTTCAGCTTCCCTTCACGCCGGGGCTGATTCCACGGCAGCAGGGACGCATTGCCGCGTCGATCGGGGCGGTCGTGAGCCGGGAACTGCTCAACCGCGAAACCCTCACCCGTACATTTCTTTCGGAGGAGGTAAGGAGTGCCATTCGCGGAAGACTGGATGAATTCACAGATAATCTGGCGCAGGAGCCTTGTACGCTGCGGGAGAAGCTGTCAGCTTGGCTGGGAGAAGAATCGGTGACGCATTATGAGGAATCACTGCGCGTCAAAGGAACCGCCTATCTCTCGGAAAAACTCTCGGAAGCCGATGCGGGGGCGATGGTGGTGCGCACGGTGCGGGATTCCCTGCGGGAGCGCCGGGGCTTCGGACTGCTGTCGGGTCTGGTGGACGACAGCTTCTTTGTGCCCATCGGCGCGGGGATTAACCAATTGGTTCAGCAAAACGCGCCGCGCTTTATCGAAGATGAACTCGGACGTATCCAAGAAGAATGGCTGGATTGCCCTGTAAAAGAGCTGTATGCCCGATACGGAGAAAAATCCGAAATTGCCAAGCAGCGACTTCTGGAAATCTATGGCAATGTGGTGGAAACCAAACTCGGCGACGCACTGACTGTGGTCAATGTGGCACAGATGGTGACCGACAAAATCAATGCTTTTTCGCCGGAGGAACTCGAAGCCATGATACTCGACGTGATGAAGCACGAGTTGCGGGCGATTGTCTGGCTGGGAGCATTGCTGGGGGCGTTGATGGGATTTTTGAATCTGCTGATCCGGTTTTAGCCATGGTGGAGGAGAGAAAGTGTATGAAACAAGCGGTACAACCGTGGATTCGCGGCGGCATAGGGGTACTGTGTGCTGTCGTGATGGCAGCGGGAGCGGCGGCGCTGGTGCTGTGCGGCGCGGAATGGGACGCGTTACCGGGGCAACCGGATACACGCACTGCCGTTACCTCCAGCGACAATCCAAAGAATATGCTGCCGGATTTCACAGTATCGTCTCCGAATGGGACATTAGCACTGACCCTTCTGCCGGATGAGAACGGCGCACTGTTTTACAAAGTGGAACAGCGGGTGGACGGTGCGAACTACCCGGTGCTGGAACCGTCGCCTATCGGACTGACTGCCGACAAATGTGATTTTTCCGAAGGTCTGACGTTTGTCTCGCAAAGTCCTGTCGCTTCACACGATGAAACCTATATCTCTTCTTCCGGCAAGCGGAAAGTGACGCGGAATGTCTATCGCGAGACAACATGGTCGTTTGTCAAGGATGGTTTTAATTTTGATGTGACGGCGCGGCTGTATGATGACGGGTTTGCCTACCGGTTTTCCGTGGATTCGCTGGACGGCACCGTGAAGACGCTCACGGTGCAAGAGGAAACCTGCGGATTCGTACTGCCCGAAGGCGGCAATGTATTGGCGCAGCGGGTCACGACTCTGAAAAAGGCATTCAATTATGAGAACATGTATGACAGCGGGACGGTGGCAGAATTTTCTCGCGCCCAATCGCCGTATGTGTGCTTTCCCGCGCTGGTCTGTCCGAAGGACGGCGGGGAAGAGGGGGGCTGTGTGCTGTTGACCGAAGCCGCGCTGTACGGCGATTCCTACCGCGGCTCGCTGCTCAAGCCAATGGGCGGCAACGGTTTCCGGCTGTGTGCCGCTCCGCAGGTTTCAGGCAAAGAGCCCACCGTCATCACGACCGGCTTCACTTCGCCGTGGCGCTGCGGCATCGTGGGGAGTCCGGGAGAGATTGTGGAAAGCAGTCTGATCGAATCGCTCTGCCCGCCGCCTGAGGGAAACTATGACTGGGTGGAGCCGGGCGCAACCGCGTGGACGTGGCTCTCAAAGGGCTTCATGGGTCAGCGCACCAAGCGCACGCTGCGGGATACCATTGATCTTGCCGCTGAAATGGGCTGGAAATATGTGATTCTCGACGAAGGCTGGCAGCCCGATTCTCAGCGTAAGGGACGCGCCTATGACGGTTATTTTTCGTATTTCGACGACATTGTGAACTATGCCGATCAAAAAGGGGTGGGACTGATCGTCTGGGTCAAGTACGTCGATCTTGATACGCCCGAGGAACGTGAAATTCTGCGGGAATGGGCGGCAAAAGGCATCAAGGGCATCAAAGCCGATTTTTTTGACAACGAAGATCAGAAGACCGTCGCGGATTACAAAGCAATCTATGAAATCTGTGCGGAGTGTCATCTGCTGGTCAACTGCCACGGCGCCAACAAGCCCACCGGCAAACGCCGCACTTATCCCCACGTCATCAACCGCGAAGCGGTCAGGGGAGAGGAATTCGGCGCGCTCTTCGTGAAGGAGGCGGTGTGCTGGGCATATACCCGCGCTGTTGTGGGTCCCATTGATATCACGCCCCGTCTGTATCCCACCGGTGCGAAGGGAACACATACCACTCTCGGTGCTCAGATGGCTTGTGCGGTGCTGTTTGAATCGGGAATGCCCTGCATGGCGGGTGACGCGGAGGACTATCGGCGCTTCGGGGCAGCCGGATTCTATCGGGATCTGCCCGCCGCATGGGATGAAACGGTCTTTCTCGACGGCAAACCGGGCGAATACGTGACGCTGGCGCGTCGGACAGGGGACGTCTGGTATGCCGCCTCGCTGACCTATCCTGCTCAGAGCGGTCAGACACTTTCCCTGACCTTCCTTGGCGACGGCAGCTATGAAGCGGTTGTCTTCCGCGGGGACGGCATCAAAGAGGCGGATTGCGTGACACAGACCGTCACACGGAGCGATACGCTGACATTTGATCTGCCCGCGGAATCGGGGTATGTCGTGCGATTCAAGCCGCTCTGACCGTCAGAGCTCGGGCGACTGAAATCCCGCGCGAAGCTGTTCAATGAGGACAGAAGAGGGAACGGTCATGCCCGATTCCACCCATTTGATCAGCATACTGTGCATACCCCCGACGCTGTACGCCAGCAAATAGGGGAGCGGTTGGGCAAATTCTTCTGCCTTCTCGGACGTGCGTATAGCAACGAAAATCTGACCGGCGTGGCGGTAGACATATTCAAACATACGCGACAGCAGATCGTCTTTGCCCAGCAGAAAGAGGATGTCTTTCCGGCTTTCCCAGAAATCAAAATATAACTGTACCATGTCCCAGTAGTGCCGGACGCCGTGGGTGCGAATCTCCGTGAAGAATTCCTCAAAGAGCCGGTCGAAGACCAGTGTGAGCACCTCGTCCTTATCGTTGAAAAGCCGATAGAAGGTCTTGCGGGAGAGTTCCGCCTCCTGTGTGAGCTGGGTTACGGTGATCTCGCGGTAATGATAGATTTTCATAAGGCTGAAAAGCGCACTGCCGATTTTCTGTCTGGATTCCTCTGCGATGCGTCCGTTTGTCTTGTTCATATAGATTCCTCCGGTACACCCGACCCCAATGTGTGACACATTAGCATTCAGGGTTGATTCTTTCTGAAAGATATTATATAATACAATCAATCAGGTTGCAAGTGTGACAGATTAAAAAATCAGCGCATTGAAAAGGGGTTTTTTTGGTATGAAAAAGGTTATCTACTGTTTCAGCGGTACGGGCAACAGTCTCAACGCGGCGAAAATCATCGCTAAGACCATCGGCGGCGCCACAGTTGTTTCGGTCAGGAAGGACACGGTCAGTGACCTTGCCGCGGACGCGGATGTGGTGGGATTTCTCTGTCCGGTGTACGAATGGGACATTCCCGAAACCATGAAGGATTTTGCCGAACAGCTTACGGTCAACCCTAAGGCGTACACGTTTATGGTAGCAACCTATGTTGCGGTACACGGCAGATGCTTTGAGACGATGGACGCGATTCTCCGTCAGAAAGGGACAAAGCTGCATTACGGCAAAGCGCTGCGGTGCGTGGCGAGCCAGTGCATTGTCTATGAACCCTTCCCGTCGCCACGCTTCATGGTGCCGCGTTCCAACCGTCACGCGAAGAAGATCGGCAAAGCGGTAGCATCGGGAAGACACAATGCCTATCCCAGAATGTCGCCCGTCACCCGTCGGCTGTATGGGAAGATGATGACCCCTTTCATGAACGTCCAGCATGAATTTGACAAAGGCTTCTACACCTCGGACAAGTGCGTGGGCTGCGGTCTGTGCAGTAAGCTCTGCCCCTGCCGCAACATTACGATGGAGGACAAACACCCGGTCTGGAACCACAATTATATCGGCTGCAATGCCTGTGTGGTCTACTGTCCCACCAAGGCGATCCTCTTTGAAACGCCGGAGGCATACCGCAATCTGGATAACGCGATTTCCCGCCGTCTGGGTCTGCCCGACAAGCGCACGCGGTATCACAATCCCGCCATCGAAGCCAAAGATATGCTGATGCAGCAGGAAGAAGTTTCTGTCGAGTAAAGAAAAAGCAGTCGGAACCCCCCTATGAACGGTTCTGGCTGCTATTTTTTTTATTTTTTTGTATCCGCAATCAGCATAGCATCGCCAAAGGAGAAGAAACGGTATTTCTCTTCCACCGCGACGCGATAGGCGTGCATCACATGATCAAATCCCGCAAACGCGGATACCAGCATGATCAGGGTGCTTTCGGGCAGATGGAAATTGGTGATCAGCCCGTCGATGACCTTGAACTGATAGCCGGGATAGATGAAAATCTGCGTCCAGCCTTCGGCGGGCTCAATCAGCCCGTCGGTCACGGGGCAGGATTCCAGCGTGCGGCAGCTGGTGGTGCCCACCGCGATGACCCGTCCGCCCCCGGCGTGGGTGGCATTGATGAGATCGGCGGTTTCCTTCGGCAGACAATAATGCTCAGAGTGCATCACATGATTGTTGACATCGTCTACCTTGACCGGACGGAAGGTCCCCAGTCCGACGTGAAGGGTGACATAGCCGATCTTCACGCCTTTTTCCTGAATCTTTGCCAGCAGCTCTTTAGTAAAATGCAGTCCCGCCGTGGGTGCCGCCGCCGAACCGCGCTCGCGGGAATAGACGGTCTGATAACGTTCCTTGTCTTCCAGCTTTTCGGTGATGTAAGGGGGGAGAGGCATCTGTCCGATGCGGTCGAGTACCGAGAAAAACTCGTCCTCACAGTTGAAACGCACAATGCGGTTGCCGTCCTCCAGCACTTCTGTGACTTCCCCCGTCATCAGCCCATCGCCAAAGACGAAGCGTGTGCCAACCTTGGCGCGCCGACCGGGTTTGGTGAGGCATTCCCAGACCTTCTGTTCCTTCTGGGTGAGCAGCAGGAATTCATTGACCGATTCACCGCCTTCCTTTACGCCGAAAATCCGGGCGGGCAGCACACGGGAATCGTTGAGAATCAGGCAGTCGCCGGGACGCAGTTCGTCGATGACGTCAGAAAAGTGACGATGGGTCAATGTGCCTGTCAACCTGTCCATTACCATGAGCCGGGAAGCGTCACGCGGTTCGATGGGATGTTGGGCAATCAGTTCGGGCGGAAGGTCATAATAAAAATCCGATGTTTTCATGCTGTCAGTCCTCATGATGGTTTTCCTTGTTTTTCCTGACGGTCTGTGCCGCCGCGTCTTTGACAGACGAGAGCTTGCTTTCCGCCAGATGGGTAAACTTTTCAAAATAAGTGGTAGCCGACTGCTTCTGGGTGCGAAGGACGTCTTTCATCATCTTGTTGAATTCCTTCTCACTGAGCTGATCGGCGACCTTGGAAAGCTGCCCGCGCGTATTGGTCAGGCTGGTCACGAGATAGAACACAATTGCCAGCGCCCCCACGATTTTGAGCATGGCGTTGTCCTTGGCAAAGCCGAAAATCAGAAACAGTACGCCCGCCACACCGGCAAGCGCATTGTTGATCAGACTTTGTGCCACGCCCGACAGCACCACCTGCTTGGGGAACTGCCGCACCGCGGCGGAATAGCGTCCGAAACCCGGTCTGTTTTTCATGACTTTTTGTCACAATCCTTTCTTTTGTAAAATCCGTTGCCTTCTGACATTCTCCGCATATTCTTTTATTATAAGGTTTTTTTCAGGAATGTCAATAATTGTGCCAAATCCCCCTTGACATTTGCCGCTGAATCGTTATAATAGATTCAGTGATAACGAAAGATAGAGGCGCGGCATCAGATGAGTAACGGATACCGAGGCAGCCATTGCCGTCGGAGGCGTCCGGGAAAGGCTCTGCCGCCGAAGGATTCGCCGGAGTATGGCGCCGCGAATGCCTGGGGGTGCGGTCAACAGCCGTATCACTGTCATCATGCGTGATGGAGTGCTATCGTAACTTCTTCCTATGGATTCTGCCGGATGTTGCTTTTTGTGAGCAGGAGCAGGCGGCATTTCATAATGACAGCGCATAGATGACCGGCATTCGACCGGTTTTTTTGTTATCAATCCACTTTTCATTTTATCATCCGGAGGTTTTTGTGTATGAAAGAGCAATACAAGGTAGGCATCATCGGTGCGACGGGCATGGTGGGTCAGCGCTTTGCCACGCTTCTGTCGGGACACCCCTGGTTCAAGGTGACGGTTCTCGCCGCGAGTGCGCGTTCGGCGGGCAAGACCTACAAAGAGGCAGTGGGAAGCCGCTGGAAGCTCGCTGCACCCATGCCGGAAGAAATGGCGGATATGGTGATCATGGATGCCGACGCGGAAATTGATGCCATTACGTCTATGGTGGATTTTGTCTTCTGCGCCGTGGATATGAAAAAGGATGAGATCAAAGCGCTGGAAGAAAAATATGCCAAGCACGAATGCCCTGTGATGTCCAACAACAGCGCCAACCGCTTCACCGAGGACGTCCCCATGATTATCCCCGAAATCAACGCCGACCATTCGCAGATCATCGAGGCACAGCGCAAGCGTCTCGGCACCAAGCGCGGCTTTATTTCGGTCAAATCCAACTGCTCGATTCAGAGCTATGTCCCCGCTCTTACCCCACTGCTCGAATACGGTGTGGAAGATGTTCTCGCCTGCACCTATCAGGCAATCTCCGGCGCGGGCAAGAATTTTGAATCATGGCCGGAAATGGTTGACAACCTCATTCCCTTCATCGGCGGCGAAGAAGAGAAATCCGAGAAGGAACCCCTGAAAGTCTGGGGTACCTATGCCGACGGCAAGATCACGCTGCGCGACGATATCCGCATTACGACCCAGTGCCTGCGCGTGCCGGTATCCGACGGACACACGGCTGCCGTCTTTGTACGTTTCAAAAATAAGCCTTCTATTGAAGAGATCAAGGAAAAGTGGGCTTCCTTCGCGGGCGAACCCCAGCGTCTGGGACTGCCCAGCGCGCCCAAACAGTTTATCCATTACTTTGAAGAAGATAACCGTCCGCAAGCCAAGCTCGATCGCAATCTGGAAGGCGGCATGGCAGTGAGCTGTGGACGTCTGCGCGAGGACACCCAGTACGATTACAAATTCGTCTGTCTCTCCCACAACACCCTTCGCGGCGCGGCTGGCGGCGCGGTTCTCATGGCGGAACTCCTCTGCGCCCAGGGCTGGATGGACTGAAGCGCGCCCTTTGGGCGCTAAATGAATAGTGAATAAAGAATAGTGAATAGTGAATAATGTTGGAAGCCCTGCGGGCTTGGAATAAATGGATGCACCTATTGTCTGTGTGTGGCATAACATGGACAGAGATATTTTATAGTATTTATTAGAAAGAGGGAATTGTTGCATGAAGAATACGATTTTTACCGGTGCCGGCGTGGCAATTGTTACGCCTATGAACGAGGACGGTTCGGTCAATTATGATGCGTATGCCGACCTGATTGAATTCCAGATCGAAAACAAGGTGGACGCCATCATTTCCTGCGGTACCACCGGCGAATCCTCCACCCTGAGTGACGAGGAACATCTCGCGGTTATCAAGTGTGCCATCGAACAGGCAGCCGGCAGAGTACCTGTCATTGCCGGCACTGGCAGCAACGACACCAAGTACGCCATTCAGCTTTCCAGCGAGGCGGCGCGTCTCGGCGCGGACGGACTGCTGCTGGTAACGCCTTATTACAACAAGACTTCCCAGCGGGGTCTGGTTGCCCATTTTGGCGCCATTGCCGACGCGGTGGACGCGCCCATCATTCTTTACAGTGTGCAGAGCCGTACCGGCGTGAATATCGCGCCCGAAACCGCCTATGCACTGTCGAAGTATGAAAACATCGTCGCTATCAAGGAAGCCAGCGGCAACATCTCGCAGGTTGCCAGGATCAAGGCGATGTGCGGTGACGACCTCGACATCTATTCCGGCAACGACGATCAGATCGTCCCGCTGCTGTCGCTCGGCGGCAAAGGCGTGATTTCCGTGCTTGCTAATGTGGCACCCGAAGTCACCCACAATATCTGCCAGCTTTACTTTGATGGCAAGGTCAAGGAAAGTGCGGCGCTCCAGCTCGAATATCTCGATCTGTGCAATGATCTCTTCATCGACGTCAACCCGATTCCGGTCAAGGAAGCTCTCAACATGATGGGCATGAATGCCGGTCCCTGCCGTATGCCGCTGTATGAAATGACCGAAGCTGCCAAGGAGAAGCTGGCTGCGACCATGACCAGACACGGACTGATCTGACGCTCGCATTCGCTCGTTTAGAGAATAACGAATAGAGAATAGATAATAGATAATAGAGAATAGTGTCGGAAGCGCTTCGCGCTTAGAATACAGATCATGCGTAATGCGTAATGCGAAAATCGTCATTATGTATTACGCATGATTCATTCAGGAAAGGACGTTACAAAAACTATGACGAAAATCATTCTTTGCGGTTGCAATGGCAAGATGGGCGCTGCGATGACAGGTATTGTAGGGGAGAGGAGTGACTGTGAAATCGTCGCGGGGGTGGATATCAACACCACTTCTCTGAGCGGCTATCAGGTCTATGCCGATATTGCCGATGTGAAGGAAACGGCGGATGCGATTGTGGATTTCTCCCATCCCGCCGCGCTGGATTCCATTCTCGCCTATGCGGTGGACAAGCAGATTCCCGCCATTTTGTGTACCACGGGCTATTCTGACGGACAGATTGCCCAGATCAAGGAAGCCTCCGAGAAAGTGGCGGTGTTCCATTCGGGCAATATGTCGCTGGGCATCAACCTGTTGATGGCGCTGTCGCGCAAGGCGGCACAGATTCTGGGCGACAGCTTTGATGTGGAGATCATCGAAAAGCACCACAACCGCAAACTTGACGCTCCCAGCGGTACGGCGTTAATGCTAGCCAACGCCGTCAGCGAGGAACTGCCCTATGAATCCCGCTACGAATACGACCGCCACAGCGTGCGCCGCAAGCGAGAAAAGAATGAAATCGGTATTCATTCCGTGCGCGGCGGAACCATCGTGGGCGTGCATGAAGTGGTGTTTGCGGGGCATGATGAGATTGTAACCCTTACGCACACTGCCCAGTCCCGCGGGGTCTTTGCGTCAGGCGCGGTCAATGCCGCCATCTATATGACGGGCAAGCCTGCCGGACTGTACGATATGGGCGACGTGATTGAGAATGCGTAACCCCACCCCCTTTCAATGCCAAAACACCGGGAGGATACAGGAAAATGCTGGAACTTAAAAACGTCTCGTTTCAGGTAAACGCGGACGGACAGGATAAAGAAATAGTACGGGACGTCAATCTGACCGTGCCGGACGACAAACTGGTGGTCATCACGGGACCCAACGGCGGCGGCAAATCGACACTGGCGCGGTTGATCGCGGGTATTGAAAAGCCCACATCGGGACAAATCATTCTCAACGGCGAGGATGTGACCTCTCTTTCCATCACCGAACGTGCCCGGAAAGGTGTGAGCTTTGCTTTTCAGCAGCCGGTGCGGTTCAAGGGCATACAGGTCTTTGACCTGCTGCGGCTGGCAAGAGGGGGAAAGCTTACCATCGCCGAAGCCTGTGAATACCTCAGCGCAGTGGGTCTCTGCGCCCGTGATTATATCGACCGGGAAGTCAACGCCAGTCTGTCGGGCGGCGAACTCAAGCGCATCGAGATTGCCACGGTACTTGCCAGAGGCTCGGCGCTGTCGGTTTTTGACGAACCGGAAGCGGGCATCGACCTCTGGAGCTTCCGTAATCTGATAGAAGTCTTCCGGAGTATGCGGCAGCATATTCACGGCAGCTCGATTCTGATTATCTCTCATCAGGAGCGGATTCTCAACATTGCCGACGAAATCGTGGTGCTGAAGGAAGGCAGACTGACCGCGCGCGGCGCTAAGGAAGAGATTCTGCCGACACTGATCGGCACCGAATCGGCAGTGCTGGACTGCCGAAGAGACCGTCCGACCGAAGGGGGGAATGTCGTATGTTAAATTGGAAGGAAATGGACGAAATGCAGAAGCGTCTCCTGGACGAGGTTGCCGATCTGCACGAGATTCCGGAAGGCGCGTATAATATCCGTGCCAACAGCCAGTCGGCAGGACGGGCATCCACGGCGCACATCGAGATCATTCCCCGCGAGGACGGCAAGGGGCTGACAGTGAACATTCAGCCCGGCACCAAGAACGAAAGCGTGCATATTCCGGTGGTAATGACCGAGAGCGGACTGAAGGAACTGGTCTATAACGATTTCCACATCGGCGAGGACGCGGATGTACTCATTGTGGCGGGCTGCGGCATTGACAACTGCGGTTCGCAGGATTCGGAGCATGACGGTATTCACCGCTTTTTTGTGGGAAAGGGAGCGCACGTCCGGTATGTGGAGAAGCACTACGGTTCCGGCAGCGGCACAGGCAAGCGCATTCTCAATCCCGGCACCGAGGTCTATATGGAAGAAAACAGCTCCATGGAAATGGAAATGGTGCAGATCAAGGGCGTAGACGATACCAATCGCACCACCACCGCGGAATTGGGCGCCGGAGCAAAACTGATTGTCCGCGAGCGGCTGATGACACACGGCAGACAGAATGCGCTGAGTACCTATGTGGTGCGTCTCAACGGTGACGGCGCCACGGCGGATGTGGTATCCCGCTCCGTGGCAAGAGACCATTCCTATCAGGAATTTGATGCCAAGCTGGTGGGCAATGCTGCCTGTTCGGGACACACCGAGTGCGACTCCATTATCATGGATCGTGGAAAGATTCTGGCGGTGCCGGGTCTGGAGGCGAATCATGTGGACGCGGCACTGGTGCATGAAGCGGCGATCGGAAAGATTGCCGGTGAACAGATCATCAAACTCATGACGCTGGGACTGACCGAGCAGGAAGCGGAAGAACAGATCATCAACGGCTTCCTGAAATAAAAACAAAAGCAGTGTATTGGATTTTTGAAAGGCATCCAATACACTGCTTTTTTACTACCCACTACCCACTAATCACTAATCACTACTCATTGTACGGATTCAAACAAACGATCCGCCGTTTCCTTCGTGGCGTATTCGCTGACCTCCAGCACGCGAATCCTGACCGACCGCACGCCCAGAGATACCTCAATGATATCGCCGATTTTGACGTCATAAGATGCTCGCGCGGGCTTGCCGTTGACCAGTACGCGCCCGGCGTCGCAGGCTTCGTTAGCGACGGTGCGCCGCTTGATAATGCGGGATACTTTTAAATACTTGTCCAGTCTCATAATCATTCTCCTACAAATTTCAAATTATTATTTCAGTTTGATCGAAACTGCCTTGGAAATCACACGGTTGCCGTAGCGATCGATGACCGTACACCGCACATAACGACCGTTGTTTTTCTCACTGAGGGTGGTGGAATAAGTGGATGTGACCTCGCTGCTGTCGCGCCAGTTCTTACCATCATCGTCCGAGAGCTGCCATTGATAGGTGAGTCCGGGACCTTGCGCCTCGACCGTAAGTGTCACCTTTTCGCCTGACTTGCCCTTGACAGAGGTCGGCTGTGTGAGAATACGGAGCGGCGTAATACGCATCACCGCTGCGCCGGATTCCGTACTGTTACCGTATCGGTCACTTACCACACATCGCACCCATCGACCGCTGTTTTTTTCTTCCAGCTTGGTTTTATAGACGGCGGTCTGATTGGCACTGTCACGCCAGTTTCCCCCCTCATCGTCTGAGAGCTGCCATTGATAGGTCAGGGATTCGCCTTCGGCTTTGATCTCAAAGGTTACATCTTCACCCTTCCTTGCCATCACGGTTTCAGGCTGTATCGTGATATACAGCGGTTTTGGTGTGGATTCAGCAGTATCAGATTTTGTTTCTTTGCCATGGCTGCCCAAAAGCCATCCGGCAGTCATTCCCACCGCAAAAAAAGCAATTGCCAGCACAATTCCGCGAATCGGAAGGGGGCGCTTTCCGGTTTTGGGGGAGGGAAGAAAGGTCGGCTGCTCAGGAGGGAGCATGGGTTCTTTCTCCAGATTGATGGTCTGGGATGCGGAAAGGGCATAGTCGATATCGCACAAAAGATCGGGTGGCGCCTGGACGTTGGCATTCTCTATCTCTGCCTCAGCTTCGTCTGCCGTTTCCGATAAATCCACCGGACAGCCGCACGCCTCACAGAACAGTGCGTCATCATCTAATTCTTTACCGCAGTTGATACAATACATATTGATACCTCCATCTGTCAGTTACCGTTAATTGTAACATAATGAAAGGCGTTTTGCAAGCGAAAAATAACCGTGACCAGCCAGTTGCTTGTAGAATAATATGATAACAGGAAATACGCCATTGTGTTTTTTCCGAGATCAAGCACTTATCTGAAAGGAGAGATAGTATGCAGGACGATTTTCACGATTACAGCCGTTTTATCCGGCGTTCTTTGAAGCAGGCGCAATGTCTGTATGATCAGAGCGTCATGCAGGCTCAGGCAGATGATCAGGACGATGTAATGTCAACGGAATATCACAAACCGTGTGACTGTTGTCAGGGTGATACAGATTCCGCGGATAACCGCTGCGGTAGTCATACTTCTGAATCACTGCCCGTGATGGTGTTTATTACCTGTCAGACTTTCGGCAAACAGTATAACGAAGCAGAAGCGTTGCAGCGCGGCACGCTGTTTCCCGCGCTTGACAAACCGTTTTTAGGAAGAGGGTGTCATTGCAGATGAATCAGATGGACAAAAGACAGAAATTGTTGGCACAGCTTTCTGCGTGTCAATTTGCCCAATATGAATTGATGCTTTTTTTGGATACGCACCCTGACTGTACAGCGGCGATGAAGGTTCTTCAACTTCACCGCGCCAATGCTCAAAAGCTCCGGGAGCAGTATGAATGCCAATTCGGTCCGCTCAGCAATCCCAAGGGGAATGGGCAGCACTGGAATTGGATTGATGATCCGTGGCCGTGGGATTATACCGGCGCGGGAGGTTGCTTTACACCGTCGATGGGCGCCAGAAACAAAAAAGGAGCGTGCAGATAATGTGGAGCTATGAGAAAAAATTACAATACCCCGTCAATATCAAAAATCCCAACCCAAAACTTGCTCAGATGATTATCAGTCAATACGGAGGTGCATACAACAAAAGATATGGTTAAACACTGGCAACCCCGGCTCATGCAAGGATTCTTCCATCCTCACATGAGCCGGTTTTTTAAATCTGTGGAGTTGTCATCGCCCTTGATCTGTTCGAGGGCTTTGAGGAGCTTGTCGGGAATGGGGATGCCGCACTTCGCACAGTTTTCGAGGATAGAGATACCCTCGTTGGCGATCAACACGCCTACAACGATGTTCTGCAATACGCCGTTCGCACCGGTTGCAACGTCCACGCAGTGTGCCACCGCGACGACGAAGAAATACATGACCTTTTTGAGAATGCCGATGAATCCGATATGCGAGCTAAGCTGGAGGTTAATGTATGCACCAATCACACCGCTGACGTAATCAATCACAACGAATGCCAGCAGCGTCATGAGCCAAATATCGGGCTTTCCGAACAGGAACGTGCAGATGCTCGCCATTCCTGCAATGAATATGCGGGCAAATCTGCCCCAGTCAATAGCCATATCATACCACCTCCCGTCTGAGCATCAGGCGGGTCTTTTCGCCGACAATGCCGTCGGGAGTAAGACCGTGGGATTTCTGGAAGGCGATGACGGCGGCTTTCGTGACAGCGCCGAATTTGCCATCAATGCTGATTTTTGCACCGCACTTCTTCAAGTGCCACTGAATCCACGCGGCACCTTTGTCACCGAATTTCCGGTTTTCGGACGGTTCGGCATAGGGACATTCCGAGAATGACTTGCGGACGTTGCCGCCGGAATCCTTCCAGCAGACGCGATTTTTGCGAGTGTCGATGTGTACGAATTTTTTCTGTTCGTACCAGCCGATACCGCCGCAATCAAGCGT